>JBBJLW010000002.1:0-212804 GCA_037720595.1 Gaiellaceae bacterium
GCCGACGTAGCGCTCCTTGCCCGGTGAGATGAGCTCGAACAGCCGCTTGTCCCAGACCTCGTAGTTCGGGTGGTAGATCGTGATTCCGTAGTCCTTGTAGCGCTGCACCTCCGCGCGCGGAAGCGCCTGCGCGACGACCTTGCCGATCCAGCGGCCAGGAAAGCGCTCCTCGATCGCCTGTGCGTAGCGGCCGTAGAAATCGGCCTCGGCGAGACCGTCGACGGTGCTCGTCACCGAGCCGCCGGTGAGCGTGTAGGCCTTGCTGACCTTGTCGGTGTCGTAGCGGTCGATCAGCGCGAGCGCCTCGAGGACGTCCTCGACCGGCTTCACACCCGTATAGGGCCGACCCTCCCGCTTGTGCTGGCGCCAGTTGTGGTTGATGTCGCAGAAACCGCACTCCTCTTTGGCGCCGAAGTACTGGCAGAGCCGCAGCACCGTGAGATAGATCAGGTAGCCCCACTGGATCGTCGGTGCGGTCTCCATGACCGTTTTCCCGTTCGCGAGCGCGTGGCGGTAGTACTCGGGCATCGGCGGCAGTCCCACCTCCGCGATCTCCCGACCGTCGAGCGAGAGCTTCAGCCCGCCCTCCTCGTCGCGGGAGACGCCGTACGGCGAGGTCGGGTTGACGCGGACGGAGACGATCGTGCGACGCAGCCCGTACGGGCCTCCGGTCAGCGCGATCTCCTCGGGCGGGCGGCGCGCCGCGGCCTCGCCGAGCTCCGCCAGCGGTTTCTGGTCGAACGAGAAGATGAAGTACGACTTCGGCTTCACCTCGCCCTCGAGGTTGTCCGTCAGCGCCGAGCCGTCGAACGCGATCCCCGTGCGAAGCAGATCCTCCTTCAGCACCGCCTCGGGCGGGATGTGCGAGAACCGGGCCATCAGCCGCTCCACGAGCTCAGTCCGGGAGTCGGAGGCTGTGGTGCTCACACAGGGAAACTAGCGGTCATGGCTTCTCTGACGCGCCGCTTCAGTTTTCTCCCCAGGCGGCCGATATCCGACCCGTGCGGATCATCCGACATCTCATCCTCCCGCTGGTGCTGATGGCCTCAGCAGCAGGTTGCGGCGGTAGCGCCCAGCCGGCCGAGCCGCCCCGCGCCCTGAGCCTCTCCGGCTCGGGCTCGACATTGACTGTGCTGGAGCTTCTCCACCGGAACGGCAGCTTCGGCCGGATCCCGCTCACGTTCCTCGAGGGAACCGACAGCGGCGGCGGAATCGCGGCCGTGGCGGCGGGGGCTGTGGCCATCGGTGCCGTTTCGCGGGCTCCGAAGCCCGGCGAGCTCGCTCGCGGGCTCCTCTACCGACCGTTCGCGAAGGACGGAATTGCCTTCGTCGCCAAGGGAGGGCGGACATCCTCGCTGACGCGTAGACAGCTCCTGCGCGCTTTCGCGGGCGAAGTCACGAACTGGCGCGAGCTCGGCGGCGCAAACCTGCCAATCGTCCTGCTCGTCCGCGACGAGGACGAGTCCGTGACGCAGCATCTCCGGGCCGAGCTCTTCGGTGAAGGCTTCCGCTTCGCGAGGAACGCGACGTTGCTCTCGTCCACGGGCGACATGAACGAGGCGCTCGGGCGGACGCCTGGCGCCCTCGGTTTCACGTCGTATGGATCGCTGGTCTCGACGCGAACCGGACTGAAGCCGCTCAAGTTCGAGGGGGCGCTTCCAAGCGTTCAGGCGTTCGAGCGCGATCGTTACCCCTTCGTTCGCAAGCTCGGAATCGTCTTCCGCGAGGGCCCGTCGACCTCGGCTTTCGTCGCCGAGATCACCGGTGGCGACGTCGCGGGGGGTTTGCGAAAGCTCGGCTATGCGCCACTCGGTTAGCGGTCGGTCGCTCAAACAGCTGATTCTCCTTCCCTTCGCCGTAGGCGCCCTCATGCTCTGCGCGGCCGTCGGGGCGAGTGCCGTCCTGGAGACGCGAAAGGGTGTCACGGAAGAGCTCGAGAGCCAGGCGATCCGCGTCCGGCGAACGTTCGACGCGGCGATGCAGCGGGCAGCCAACCGCACGCGCCAGGACGCGTCGCTCCTCGCGGAGCGCCCGGCTGTCGCGATGGCACTCGAACGGCGACGGCATGCCGATTTCTCCCGGGAAACGATTCCGTTCGCGATCGAGAAGGGCTACGACATGGTCGCGATCGTGGCTCCAAGTGGCGAGGACGTCTTCGTCAACGGCAGTACCTCGCTGACTCGGCGAGCGCCGGCCCGAATGCTCGTTCGACGTGGGGCGTTGGGCATCCCGGGGAGTACCGTCACTGTCACCGTTGACGGTGCCGTGATCGTGTACGCAGCCGTCCCGGTTCGCTCGGCACGAGGGATAGTGGGACTCGTACTCATCGCGCAGCGGCTCGGCCCGGCCGCGCTGGCGGAGATCGCGAAGCCCCTCGACGCCACGCTCGCCGTGTCCCGCTCGGGTACCCACCCCGCAGCTCCCGCGGATGTGGCCGGCGCGCATGCCTACTCGTATCTGGTGGAACTGGGCGACTCGAGGGCCACCCTCCACGTCTTCGTCTCGGGCGCCGATCTCGCGCGCGCAACTCGCTCCGCCTTCCTGGCCGCTGCGGGGATAGGGTTCGCCTTCATCCTCGGCCTGATCCTGCTCATCAGGACGCTGCTCAATCGCGCCGTCAGCCAGCCGCTGCGAAGTCTTCGAGCGGCGATCAACGAGATCTGGCGAGGCGGAGAGGAGGTGCGGGTGATTCCGGCCGGAGCGCGCGAGTTGCGGGAGGTCGGTGACGGCTTCAACCGGATGATCGGGGCTCTGCACGCTGAAACCGCGTTCCGGAGGGGTGTCATGGACGCGGTGACCGACGGAATCTTCTCGCTCGATCTCGAGGGACGACTGACGCTCGTCAACAGACGCGCCTGCGAGCTGACCGGGCTCGAGCCGGACGACCTGATCGGGCGAACGACCAAAGAGCTGATGACCGACCTGCTCTCGCCCGCAGACGGGATCAGGGTACGTACCGCGATGACGGCGGTGGTCGGGCAGGCGGACCCGGCCCGCGTGGATGGCGTCGAGCTGCAAAGGAAAGACGGGATGTATCGGCTCGTCAACCTGAGCTTCACCGGGCTCGGGGACGGCAGCCGTACGACCGGCGCCGTCGTGACCGCCGAGGACGTCACTGAGCGCGCGCTGCTCGAGCAACAGCTGCTGCAGTCGCGGAAGCTCGAGGCGATCGGCCAGCTCGCGGGTGGGATCGCGCATGATTTCAACAACCTGCTGACGGGAATCATCGGCTACTCGGAGCTCCTGCTTGCGGAGACGACACCGGCGGATCCCTCCTACGAGCCGCTCGGAGCGATCAAGCAGACCGGCGAGCAGGCGGCGGCGTTGACCGGCCAGCTGCTCGCCTTCAGCCGGAAGCAGGTGATCCAGCCGAAGGTACTCGACCTGAACGAGATCGTCCGCTGCGCGCAGAAGCTGCTGACGCGGCTGATCGGTGAGGAGATCGAGCTCGTCGTCGCGCTGGCGCGACCACTGGGGCCGGTGGAGGCCGACCCCGCCCAACTCGAGCAAATGATCATGAATCTCGTGCTCAACGCCCGCGACGCCATGCCTCGTGGGGGCACGATCACGGTCGAGACCGCGGAGGTCGAGTCAGCCGAGATCGCCACCTCCCGAGAACGCCTCGAGGTCGATTCGGGATCCTATGTAGTGCTGACGGTGTCGGACACCGGCGCCGGGATCGAGCTCGCGATCCAGGATCGTCTCTTCGAGCCCTTCTTCACGACGAAGGATCCGGGCCGTGGCACCGGCCTGGGCCTGTCGACGGTCTACGGGATCGTCAAGCAGAGCGGCGGCTACGTCTTCGTCGACAGCGCGCCCGGTCAGGGGGCGATCTTCCGTGTCTACCTTCCTCGGATCTCGTCCCCACTCACTCTTCCTGTCCCCGAGCAGATCCGGGGTGGGTCTCGGGGCTCCGAGACAGTGCTGCTCGTCGACGACAGCGGCGTCGTGCGCGACGTCGCGCGCGCAGCGCTCGAGGGGAGCGGCTATCGGGTCCTCGAGGCGGCGGACGGCCAGGCGGCTCTCGAGCTGTGCGGCGAGATCGAGGAGACAATCGACCTCGTGCTGACCGACGTCGTCATGCCGAGGATGGGCGGCCGGGAGCTCGCCGACCGGCTGCGCGCGCTCCTCCCAGGACTCCGCGTGATCTTCACCTCCGGCTATATCGATGACGCGACGCTGCGGGAGGATCTCGTCGAGGGCGGCACGTTCCTCCGGAAGCCGTTCTCCGTCGCCGAGCTCACGAGCTTGGTCCGCTCCGTGCTCGATGCACCGGCGCCGTCTGATCACGCACCCGCTGTACGGATTCGGTAAATCCCTGCAAAGCCCCGAGGACGCTCCGGTAGGCTCGGGCAGGCTCGTGCTGCGCAGGACGCTCATCATCGGAGGCTTGCTGGCACTCGCCTTGCTGGCACTTGTCCGGACGCCCCCTGCCGCCGCGCAGATCCAGACGCTGATGCCGGGGGTGACCTACGAGCGAGCCGTCCAGTTCACCCCGCACGGGCCGGTCGCGTTGCACGTCGTCGTCGGGCCGCGGCCGACCGGGCTCTACGCGTTGCGCCCTGTGCTCTCGAACGAGGCGATCTCGGGCACGGAGCGTGTCACCGCCATGCAGAAGCGGCTCTCCGCCGGCGCGACCATGGTCGGGATCAACGGCGACTTCTTCAACCTCGCGTCAGGCCGACCGAGCGGCGTGCTCCTCCGCGACGGGATCGTCGACAGTCCTCCCTTCGGCGACCGCTCGAGCGTCGGCCTCTCTGCCGAGGGGACGCTCGACGTACGCAGGATCGAATTCTTCGGCACCTGGAAGGGGCTCGGCCAGCGCCGTGCGATCAACGACCTCAACCAGCTTCCCGGCCCAAATGGGGTCTCGCTCTTCACATCGAGCTACGGTCAGGCGGTGCCTGCCCAGCTCGGCGCGGTCGCAGCAGTGATCTCGCCCTTTCCGGCTGTCACCCCGAATACCGATCTCAGCGGGCCCGTGATCCAGCTTGCCGGCAGCGGCACGCCGATCCCGCCGGGCGGCGCGGTGCTCGTCGCGCGAGGAACCGCCGCACAAAAGCTGACCGAGGAGTCGCCGCTCGGGACGACTCTCGCGGTGCGCATCATCTTCCGGCCGGAATGGACCGGAATCACCCAGGCGCTCGGCGGCGGACCGATCCTCGTCCGCAGCGGCAAGCCCGTGTTCCGCGCCCTCGAGGCCTTCTCGGTCGACCAGCTCGTGCCGCGCACCCCGCGTAGCGCCGTCGCCCAGCTCGCCGACGGCCGCATCATGCTCGTCGCCTCGGACGGGCGGCAGCCGGGCTACAGCGTCGGGATGACGAACTTCGAGCTCGCGCAGACTCTGGCTCGACTTGGCGCGGTGACCGGTTCTGCGCTCGACGCGGGCGGCTCGACGACGCTCGCCTTCGACGGAGCGCTGCTCAACCGGCCCTCCGACCCGCGCGGCGAGCGCGACGTCTCGACCTCGCTCCAGCTCATGTACTACGGCGTCTACGCGCCGGCGGTCGAGCCGGTCGTCTCGCCGAACGGAGACGGCGCCGCCGACACTCAGGCCCTCGCATACAAGCTCGTGCGGCCCTCGACGGTGACGGCGACCCTGACGGCGCCGGACGGCGCCGTCGCCTTCTCGGAGAGCGGCGCGCGCGAGCCTGCGACGTATCCGGTCGCGTTCCCGCCCGTTCCACTCGATCCGGCTACGTCGCCTGTTCCGCCCGCCGAAGGGACGTGGCGCCTCGACGTCACAGCAGCCGACGATCGGGGACAGACGTCCACCGCGCGGCAGGCGTTCGCCGTCAACAACACGCTCGGTGCGGTGCGCCTGTCCGCGACGAGCCTCGTTGCCCGGCTCGGCGGCACTCGTCGGATCCAGGCCGGGGTCGACGTCACCCGCGTCGCCCGGATCACCGCTTTCGTCGAGACCCGTTCCGGTGTGCGCGTCGCGACGATCGCGAGCCGCGCCGCGCAGCCGGGCCGCTTCCTCGTGCAGTGGAACGGGACAACGAGCGGCGGTCGCGCGCTCGTCTACGGAGGTCTCTACGTCATCCGTTTCGCCGCGACGAACAAGCTCGGCACCGTCGAGCTCGTGAGCAAGCCGCTTCGCGTCACACGCGCCGCGCCGCTGCCGAAGAAGAAGACGCCGAAGCTGCGCAAGTAGGCTCCGGCGGTGTTGGTCGCTTCCATCCTGAGCGGGCTCACCGACCTGCTGACGACGCTGATCGGCGATCACGGTCTCTACGCCGTCTTCGGCCTGATGCTGATCGACGCGGTGCTGCCGGCAGCGAGCGAGGCGGTGATGGTCTACGCAGGCGCAGTCGCGGCCGGAGCATTCGCGGGTCAGGACGTCGTGCTCTTCGGCGAGCGGCTCGGCTCGGGCCTCTCCGCCTACCTTGGCATGGCGCTCGCCGGAACCATCGGCTACACGGTGGGCTCCGTCGGCGGCTGGTGGATCGGCAAACGCGCCGGCAGGCCCTACCTCGAGCGACACGGCCGTTGGCTGCATCTGAACGCCGCGAAGCTCGACCGGGCCGAGCGCTGGTTCGACCGCTGGGAGAGCTGGGGTGTCTTCCTCGGGCGGATCACACCCGTTGTGCGCTCTTTCGTCTCGATCCCGGCCGGCGTCTTCCGTGCGCCGCTTCTCCGCTACACGCTCCTGACGCTGCTCGGCTCGGCACTCTGGGCCTTCGCCTTCGCCGGCGTCGGCTGGGCGCTCGGCTCACGTTGGGAGGACTTCCATCACGCGTTCCGCTACGTCGACATCGCGGTTGCCGTGCTCGTAGCGGCAGGGATCGGCTACCTGGCCTGGAAGCTCGTCTCGAGGCGCCGCAGGCCCGCGCCGGACGCCCGCTAGACTCGCCTGTCGTGAAGATTCCACTCGTCGACGTGAAGGCGCAGTACGCGCCACTCGTGCCCCGGATCCGGGAAGCCTTCGACGCTGTTCTCGAGCATGGGACGTTCGTCTTCGGCCCGAACGTGGCCGCGTTCGAGGAGGAGGCCGCCGCGTACCTCGGCACGCGCGAGACGATCGGAGTCGGCAACGGGACCGACGCGCTCGAGCTCGTGCTGAACGCGCTCGAGGTGGAGCCCGGCGATGAGGTGATCTGCCCCGCCTTCACCTTCTACGCGACTGCCGAGGCGATCGCCCGCTCCGGCGCGACCCCCGTCTTCGCCGACATCGACAGCGAGACGCTCAACCTCGATCCCGCCGAGGTGGAGCGGAAGCTCGGGCCGCGGACGAAGGCGATCATGCCGGTTCACCTCTTCGGTCGGCCGGCGCCTCTCGACGCGCTCGCCGCGTTCGGGTTTCCATTGATCGAGGACGCGGCGCAGGCATTCGGCTCGCCGGCTGTCGCGGGTCACGGAATCGCCTCCACATTCAGCTTCTATCCGACGAAGAACCTCTTCGGGCTCGGCGATGGTGGTCTCGTAGCGGTGGACGACTCGGAGCTCGCCGAGCGGATCCGGATGCTCCGGTTCCACGGCTCGAAGTCGAAGACGACCTTCGAGTTCATCGGCCGCAACTCCCGCCTCGACGAGATCCAGGCTGCGGTTCTGCGAATCTTCCTCCGGGAGCTGGACCGCTGGACCGAGCTGCGACGTGAAGCAGCAGAGCGGTACCACGAGCTCGGGATCGGCGAGCTCTGCGAGGTGCCCGAGGACGAGCCGGGTCACGTCTACCACCTCTTCGTCTGTCGTTCCGAGCGTCGCGACGAGATCCGCGCCGCGCTCGGCGAGGCAGGGATCGGGAACGCGCAGTACTACCTGCCGCCGCTCCACCTCCAGCCCGCGCTCCGCTACCTCGGTTATTCGGAGGGCGACCTGCCGGTGACCGAGCGGGTCGCGCGCGAGAACTTCTCGGTCCCGCTCTGGGCAGGGATCGCCGCCGAGCAGCAGGAGCGCGTGGTCGACGTCGTCCGCAGCGCCGTCGGCGCAACCGCAACGGCATGAGATTTCCGATCACGAGACACCGCCTGCCGCAGCTCGCGGCGGACCTCGCCATCGTCGTCGCGGCCTGGTTCCTCGCCTTCCAACTCCGCTTCGACCCGAGCATCCCGGTCTACTACGACCGATACCTGGACGTCGCGATCCTCGCGCTCATCGTCGCGATCAAGCTCTCCGTCTTCGCGCTCTCCGGCTTCTACAACCGCTGGTGGCGCTACGTCTCGACGCGCGACATGTGGGGCGCCTTCCGAGGCGTCACCGCGGCCTCGCTCGTCACCTTCCTCGTCTTCAGCTTCTTCGACGTGCACCTCGTCTCGGTGCCGCGCGTCGTCTGGGTTCTCGACTGGCTGATCTGCCTCGCCTTCGTCGCGGCCTCGCGGATGCTCGCGCGGACGATCATCGAGCGGCCGCAGACCTCGTCCCTCGTCGCCCGCGGCAAGGAGGTGGTCGTCGTCGGAGCAGGCGACGCCGCGCAGCTCATGATCAAGGAGATGCTGCGCACGCCGGCGATGGGCTACACGCCGATCGGCCTGATCGACGACGACCCGCGCAAGAAGAACCTCCGCCTGCACGGGATCCGAGTGCTCGGGACGACCGACGAGCTGACGCACATCCTCCGGGACCGGCGCCCCGACGAGCTGCTGATCGCGATCCCGTCCGCCTCGGGCGAGGTGCGCCAGCGGATCGTCGACGTCGCCCAGGTGGAAGGCGTCGCCGTCAAGACGCTGCCGGGTCTCTACGAGCTGATCTCGGGTGACGTCGATCTCGCGAACCAAATCCGACCCGTCCAGGTCGAGGACTTACTCGGGCGCGAGCCGGTCGAGGTCGACGTCGCCGCCATCTCCTCGTACCTCGCGGGCAAGACGGTGCTCGTCACCGGCGCCGGCGGCTCGATCGGCTCGGAGCTCTGCCGCCAGATCGCCCGGGCCGGGCCGAGGCGGATCGTGATGGTCGAGCAGGCCGAGAGCGCCCTCCACGACATCGAGCGCGAGCTCGTCGACGAGCGCAGCTTCACGGCCGGCGTGCCCGTGCTCGCAGACGTCCGTAACCGCAACCGGATGGGCCAGGTCTTCGAGCGCTACCGGCCGGAGGTCGTCTTCCACGCCGCCGCGTACAAGCATGTGCCGCTGATGGAGGCGAACCCGCTCGAATCGGTGCGCAACAACGTGCTCGGCACCCGCGTCGTCGCGGACGCTGCGGTGGCGTACGGCGCCGAGCGGTTCCTCTTGATCTCGACCGACAAGGCGCTCAACCCCAATAGCGTCTATGGGCAGTCGAAGACGCTCTGCGAATGGATCGTCGGCGCGCACGGCGAGCGCGATGACGTCTCCACGCGCTTCGTCGCGGTGCGCTTCGGCAATGTCCTCAACTCGGCGGGCTCGGTAATACCGCGCTTCCGGCGCCAGATCGAGCGGGGCGGGCCGGTCACGGTCACAGACCCGGAGATGACGCGCTTCTTCATGACGATTCCCGAGGCCGTGGCGCTCGTCGTCCAGGCCGGCTCGATCGGCGGACGCGGGCGGATCTTCGTGCTCGAGATGGGCGAGCCGGTCCGGATCCTCGATCTGGCGCGCAACATGATCCGCCTCTCGGGCAAGCAGCCAGATCGAGATATCCAGATCGTCTTCATCGGCGCCCGTCCCGGCGAGAAGATCCACGAGGAGCTCTTCGCCGAGGGCGAGACCTGGCAGCCGACCGTGCACCCGAAGATCGTCGCGCTCGACGTCTCCCCGGTCGAGCGCGACTGGCTCGAGAGCCAGCTCGACGAGCTCGAGCGGCTCGTCGAGGACGGCGACACGTTGGAGCTCGTCGGCCGCCTCGCCGCGATCGTCCGCGAGCCGCAGCGTCTCGGTACCTCGGAGCTCGGTGCGGGCGCCGCCGAAGCAGCGCCCGCACGTTCCGAGCTCCTCTAGCGAGCTAGGCGCCGGGGATCCGGAGGAGGCCGAGCTGGCCGCCGTCACGCTGATACGTGAGGCCGCCGCGCACCTCCTGGTCGATCACGTACGAGCTCGCCTGCACGTCGACGAGGAACGCGCCGGGACCGAAGATGCTCGAGGCGTCGATGATCCCGCTCGACTCCCAAGCGCCGAGCTTGCCCACCGCTGCCGCGTCCAGGTCGTTCGGGATCGCATCGGCGGCGCTGTTCTCGTCCGCCGACTGGTTGACCTTCGCCACGATCGTCTTCGTGCCCGTCGCCAGGTCGTGCTTCCAGATCCGGGCCGTGGTCGCGTTGGCCTCGTTCGGGAAGAACTGCTGGCTCGAGCCGGGATCCTCGGTGACGAGGAGGCTCTTGGCCGTGGTCTCGAGGTTGTCCGGCTGATGGATCTCGCCGGACGCCTTAACCGGTGCGTCGTCGCCCTCGATCAGGATCGAGAGGCTCAGCACCTTTTTCGGGTCCGCCGGATCGAGGACGAGCTTCCAGACCCGTCCGTTCGTCGAGATTCCAGGCCCGGTAGCGCCCGCTAGCCCGCGGCCGCTGTCGGCGACGTAGATCACGTTCTCGTTCGTCCGGTCGTAGGCGATGTCCTCGACCCGCACGAACTGGAAGACGTTGAGCGCGTCGGAGGCCCTCTCCAGCTTGGTCTGGTCGCCGATCGCGTCAGCCTTGGCGATCTTCTTGAACGTGCCGCTCTGCGACATCGTCGAGCCGACCGGGTAGTCGTAGTAGTCGTTGATCGCCGCGGTGTCGAGTACGAGGCCGTAGAGGTCGCCCTCGTCGTTCCACACCGCGTCCGCGTCCTCGGCGATGTAGGAGTAGAGCTGCGACTGCGCGGGATTGCTCGTGAAGGTGTCGTCACCGGAGAGGACGACCGGATGGCCGTAGCCGGGAATCGCCACTGCGTTCTCGTGGTTGTGGCGGCCCATTCCGTAGATCGGCTTATACCTGTCGCCCCGCACGTCGTAGGCGACGACGAGCCCCGCCTGCTCGGCCGCAGGGTCGCCGGCCGCGACGGGCCAGGCCTGGCCGGTTCTGTAGACGAAGTCGGTCGCCTCCTCGTTCGTGAACAGGATGTCCCGCTCGAAACCGTGCTCGGCGGTGGCGAGGAAGTTCGAGCAGAAGCGCTGGTAGTTCGCCTCCGACGGAATCACATAGCGGCCGCGGAGCACGCCCCCGCCGTTCTGGCTGAGCCGCAACTCGCTGACCATCGCGTTCGTGAAGTCGGTGAATCCGACCCCGGTCGCCGGCGTGTACGGGAACGGAACCGTGGACGTCTCGTGGTTCACGAAGAGGTCGACCGTGCCCTTGCCGTTCTTCGAGAACGAGATCCCGTCCGGGATCGACTCGAACATATAGCCGCTCGAGAGCCTGTCGCCGACGCTGATGAACGGCTCGTACGACGCACCCGCGACGACGGCATCGATCATCGGCCCCTGGGCCGTCTTGAAGCCGGGACTGCCGCTGCGCGCCGCTGTCGTACCGACAACCGCCGCGAGCCCGACCGAAAGCACGAGCAGCGTCGTCGCTCTCCGAAAGTTCCTCATCAAGTTTCCCCTTCTCCCCCTGGAATGTGAACGTGCGGTGAAAGTCCTACCATGCGCCGCCGAGCGGGTCTAGTGCTCCCGCGCGCCGAGCATCAGGTCGAGGAAGACGTTCGGGTCGCGCCGGACGCGCTCGCGCTCTCCCGGGACGCGCTTGCGTAGAACGAGCGCACGCGGATCGGTGAGGCGTAGGAGCCGCCCGTGGGCGATCAGGCGCTCGTCCACGCCGCCGAGCCGACCCGCGAACGTGGTGTAGACGGGGATCCCGAGCGCCACCGCCTCGCGGTTCATGGTTCCGCCGGCCGAGACGACGAGGTCGGCGCGCGCGATCAGGCTCTGCGCGTCGACGGCTCGTTCGGGAACGAGGAGCGACGGTAGTCCGAGATTTCCGATCGTGGCCCGCTGTTCGGCCGTGCGCGGGAGCACGACGGCCTGCACCGCCTCGTCGCGGCCCAACCGCTCGAGCACGCTCGCAAAGAGCGGGCTGCCGTGCCGGTGATAGAGCGAGACCTCCGGCGGCGTACGGACGACCACGAGCACGCGGTCCGGGTCGAGCCCTTCGATCGGCTCCGCGACGGGCTCGAAGTCGGCCAGGTAGTACTCCTCTTTCAGCCCTTCGTAACGAAGGAGCTTCGGCGGCCGGACGCCGTACCGGGTGAGCCGCTCGAGCGGGATCGCGTCCGGAACGACCACCCGCGTCGCGGCGCGGCAGCCGAGCTGGTGCTGGAGCCACGCGAACTCGTAGTCGAACGCGGTCGTACTCGGAATACCGAGGTGCCGAGCCGTCAGCGCGAGCTCGTGCGAGCCGTGCGTGAGCGCCACGTCGAAGCTGCGTACGCGCGCAAAGCGCCGCAAAGCGTGGAGGCGGCCGACGAGCGCCCGCGCTTTCCCGAGCCGCGCTCCACCTCCATGTCGCGGGCCGACGACGTGGTGCTCGATCCCGTGCAGCTCGAGCAGCTGGATCGTCTGCGCGTACTCGCGCGCGGTGACCTCGACCTCGTGGCCGCGTCCTTCGAGCAGGCGGATCAGGGGGCGGAAGATCGGCACGTGCGGCGAGTTCGTGATGTCGATCCAGACCCGCACCGGTCCGAGTGTAGATGCGTGACTCGACGGGGGATCAAGCGACGCCGGCCGCAGCCGATAGTAGGATCGTGGCAGTCCTGCGAGCCAAGCTGCGGATGTCCGAGGTGATCTCGGCGCTCTCGTATGCCCTCGACATCACCGAGGGCCAGCCGGCCGGGCACGCCGTCCGCTCGTGTCTGATCGGCATGCGTCTGGCGAACGAACTTGGCCTCGACCCGCAACCGCGTTCAGACCTCTACTACGCCCTGCTGCTCAAGGACGCGGGTTGCTCCTCGAACGCCGCCAAGATCTGCTCGCTTTTTCGGACGGACGACCTGCGTTTGAAGGGCGACGTCAAGACCGTCGAGTGGACGAGCTTCTCGGAGAACTTCCTCTGGGCGATTCGAAACGTGGCTCCCGAGAGCTCTCCGCTTGCGCGTGCGGCGGCGCTTGTGCGGCTCGGATTGAAGCAGGGCACGCAGAAGGACATCTTCGAGACGCGCTGCGAGCGTGGTGCGGAGGTCGCGCTCGAGCTCGGTTTCCCGGAGCCGGCCGCCGAAGCCATCCGCACCCTCGACGAGCATTGGGATGGACGCGGCCAGCCTCAGGGGCTTCGCGGCGAGGAGATCTCGCTGCTCGGGCGAATCGTCTGTCTCGCGCAGTCGCTGGACGTCTTCGTGGTCACTCACGGACTCGCCGAGGCCTTCGAGATGGCACGCGAGAGGAGCGGCACCTGGTTCGATCCCGCGCTCGTCCGAGCGCTCGAGCCGGTCGAGGCGGACGTCGAGTTCTGGGCTGGGCTCGCCTCGGAGGACGTCCAGGCGCTCGTCGACGAGCACGAGCCCGCGGACCACGTGGTTCACGTCGACGAGGCCGGGCTCGACCGGATCGCAGGCGCCTTCGCCCGCGTGATCGACGCCAAGTCGCCGTTCACGGCGCGCCACTCCGAACGTGTGGCCCAGATCGCGGTCGGGATCGGCTCCGCACTCGGGGTGAGCGATATCGAGCTGCGCCGACTGCGTCGCGCCGCGCTTCTGCACGACATCGGCAAGCTCGGCATTTCCAATCTGATCCTCGACAAGCCGGGACGGCTGACCGAAGCCGAGCGTGCCGAGGTCGAGCTGCACCCCATCCACACGCGTGAGCTCTTGGAGCGTGTCGCGCCGTTTCGCGAGCTCGCCGACGACGCCGGCGACCATCACGAGAAGCTCGACGGCAGCGGCTATCCGCGCGGCCTGCGAGGCGACGAGCTGAGCCAGACGGCGCGGATTCTCGCCGTCGCCGACATCTTCGAGGCGATGACGGCCGCACGTCCGTACCGCGAGCCGTTGGCGCTCTCGGTCGTCCTGGAGACGCTCGCTGCAGACGCCGGGAGCAAGCTCGACGCGTCCTGCGTCGAGGCGCTGCGCTTCTGGATCGAGCTCGCAGCCGCAGCGTAAGACGAACAACCGCAAGATAAGCTTGGCTTATGGACACTCGCCAGCTCGCGGCGTTTTGCGCCGTGGTCGAGCGCAAGAGCTTCTCGCAGGCTGCGGAGCGGCTCGGGGTCACCCAGCCGGCTGTGTCGCTTCAGGTTCGCGCGCTCGAGAAGCGGCTCGGCGCGCAGCTGCTCGATCGCTCGGGTCGGCGCGTGGAGCCCACCGAGGCGGGGCTGCGGCTCTACCGCGGCGCTCAGCGACTCCTTGCCCTCGAAGAGCAACTCGTCGACGAGGTCGCTGGCGGAGCTGCGGGCGAGCTCGCCGGAGACCTTCGTCTCGGCGCTTCCACCGGGCCCGCCGCGATCGTCGTGCCGCTGCTCCTCTGCGAGTTCCAGCGCGAGAACCCTCAGCTCAAGGTCTCGCTCGCCGTACACGACACGCAGTCGATTGTCGACCTCGTCGCCGAGCGGGAGCTCGAGCTGGGGATCGTCGGCGCAGCCCGAAGGCATCGGTCGGTCAGTTTCGAGCCGTTCTTCAAGGACGAGGTGATTCTCGCCTGCCCGCCTGGGCACCGCTTCGCCGGACGCACGGTCGACCTCGACGAGCTGCGATCCGAGCAGCTGATCGTGATGCAGGAAGGCGCCGGGGTCAGGCAGATCGTCGAGGACGAGCTTCGAGCGCTTGGAACCCGGCTCCGCGACCTCGATGTGCGGCTCGAGCTCGGTCTCCAGGAGTCGGTCCGGAGCGCGGTTCAGGCGGGGTACGGGATCGCGTTCATCTCCCGTTCCGCGGTCGAGTCCGAGCTCGCGACGGGAACGTTGGTGGCGGCCCGTGTGCAGGGCATCCACGCGACGCGGGAGATCTCGCTCGTGCGCGCCACCGGTCGGACAGCCACCCGCGCAGCCGACACGTTCGTCTCGTTCGCACGCGGTCGGCTCGAGTGATCGTCCGCTGGGGGATCGCCGAGCTGGACGGGCTGCTCGTCGAGCTCGGGGTCGCACGGCCTTTCGTCTTCGCGAGCAAACGCTTCACCGAGTTGCCGCTGCGCGGACTTGGTCGCTGGAGCGAGCTGCCGACGGATCGGATCGCCGACGCTGCCGCCGGCGCAAGGGGCGCGGACGTCCTTGTCGCACTCGGCGGTGGGAGCACGATCGACACCGCGAAGGCGGTTTCCTCGGAGACCTCGCTGCCCCTCGTCTCGATCCCCACGACGTACGCCGGCGCCGAGTGGACGGCGTTCTACGGCGTCCGTGACGCTGACAGGCGAATGCGTGGCGGCGGCGGCGGCGCGCAGCTCGCGGGAATCGTCTACGAGCCGGAGCTGACACTCGAGCTCCCTCGCGCCGAGACTGTCGGCACGGCGCTGAACGCGCTCGCCCATTGCGCCGAGGCGCTCTACGTCAAGGAGCGGAACGACGAAGCCGACCGGCACGCGCTCGAGGGCGCACGGTTGATCTCGAGCTGGCTGCCGCGCGTCGTCGCCGGCGAGCGCGATCGACTGGAGGCGCGGACCGAGCTCCTGCGCGGGGCGTGCGAGGCAGGCGCGGCACTCGGCGGGTCGATGCTGGGTCTGGGCCATGCGCTGGCACAGGCGCTCGGCGGACGCTATGGGCTGCCGCACGGTGCCATGAACGCACTCTGTCTGCCGCCGGCGCTTCGGTTCAACGCCGAGGTTGCACCCGACGCCGTCGCGAGATTCGGCCGCGCGCTCGGGACGGACGATCCGGCGCGGCGCGTCGAGGAGCTCGCAAGCCTGGCGGGCTTCGCGCGTCTGCGTGATTTCGAGGTGCCGGAGGAGGAGCTCGGCGAGATCGCCGAGGCGGTGGTCGTCCGAGCCGGAGCGAAATCGAATCCGCGGCCGGTCTCGGCAGCCGAGGCCGAGGCGCTGCTTCGCTCGATCTGGTGAAGCTTGCGGTCAGCCGCTTCAATCCACGCTCATCTGTAGCGCTCCCCCTCGTCGCGACGATACGCCCACGCTGCCAGGCCGAAGAGGGCGCCGGTAAAGAGCGCGAGCACGAGCCAGGCGCTCCATTGAATCGCGTCGTTCCGTGCGATGCCGACGAGCGCATCCGCCAAAGCTCGCGTCGGCAGGTACGGCGAGACGCGAGCGACGGCATCCGGTAGCTCGTCCGGGGTCGTCCAGAGACCCCCGCAATACGAGAGGCTGAGATAGACGACGTTCGCAATCGGGAGTGCGGCGCGCGGCGGGGCGAGATAGCCGAGTGCGATCCCGAAGAGAGCGAATGGAATCGAGCCGAGGAGCAACGTGACGGCGAGCTGTGCCCATTGCGCTGCGCGCAGATCCGCCGACGTGGTCATCACAGCCGCGACGAGAACGAGGATCGCCGCCGCCGCCGCGAAGAGGAGAGCGGAGATGATCCTGCCCCCGAAGCGCTCTGCCGGCGAGACGGGGAGCGTGCGCACGTACCGCTCCCACGGGGTTGCGCGCTCCGTCGCGATCCCGACACCGAACTGGAAGAACGCGACGCCGAGCACAGCGAAGCCGGCGAAAATGACCATCAGAGCGGTCGCGTCGTCGTTCGAGTTCGGGGCCGCGAAGAAGAGGAAGAACATGGTCGGGAAGCCGAGCGTCGGCACGACGTAGGCGGGCATACGCATGAGCTCGCGTAATGAAGCTCGGGCGTGGAGAGCCGCCACCTTCACTGGTCGTCCCGGGGCAGGAGGCGCAACGCCTCCTCGAGCGGCAGGGGTCGAACCTCGAGGTCTTCGAGGCGCGCGCCCGCGTACACCAATTGACGAAGCACCTGCTCGGGCTCCGGTGCGTGGATAACGACGCGACTGCCGTTCTCGCTGACCTCACCCACGAGATCGGGAGGAAGCGGCTCCCGGCGAAAGCTGATCCGGCCGGCGCCTGCGCGAGCTCGGATCTCGTCCACCGACCCGCTGGCGGCAACACGGCCCCGGTCGATCACCACGACGGTCGTCGCGAGCGCTTCCGCCTCCTCGAGGTAGTGGGTCGTGAGGAGAACGGCGCCATCGGAGGAGACGAACTCGCGAATTGCCTCCCACACCGCTGTGCGCGCCTCGAGATCGAGTCCGGTGGTGGGCTCGTCGAGGACGACGAGCTCAGGATTGCCGGCAAACGCCAGCGCTACGGCAAGTCGCCGGCGCTCGCCTCCCGACAGACCCCCGGTCTGGCGACGGGCGAGCTTGCTCAGCCCAAAACGATCCAGCAGGGAGGCGGCGCTTCGCGGCTTCGGGTAGTGGGCGCAGACGAGGTCGACGATCTCGCCGACGCGGAGCGTCCCCGGGAATGCCATCTCTTGCGGCGTCGTCCCGAGACGACAGCGAGTCGTCGGAATCCGCGGATCGCGGCCGAAGAGCGTGGCGACACCTCGATCGGGGCGGCGGAGGCCGAGGAGCAGCGAGAGCGACGTCGTCTTGCCGGCCCCATTCGGCCCGAGCAGGGCTACGATCTCACCGCGGGCCGCCTCGTAGGAGACGTTGTCGAGCGCCCGGATCTCTCCGAAGGACTTCGAGGCGCCCTCGAGCCGTGCAGCGACGCTCATCCTGGCTGGGTCTCGGCCCGGGCGGCCCGAAGGGCGCCCGCGACGAGCAGGTTGTAGATGACGTGCGCGGCCACAGGCGCTAGGAGCGTTCCCGTCAGGAGGTAGAGGCCGCCGAAGGTCGCTCCCGTGACGACATGGACTCGCCGGCCGTGGGCGTGGGCGAGAGCGAAGGCGGCTGTGGCAGCGGCGAACGCGGCGAACACGGGAATCGTCAGTGCCAGACCTCCTAGGAACAGCCATCTCCAGAGAACTTCCTCGACCGTCGCCCAGCCGACGATGAAGCCCGTCCGCGACGCCCCGGCCGAGCCGACCGCGACGGGGCGGCGCCGCGCGGTGACCGAGTAGAGCGCCGTCCCGAGCGTGAGACCCGCGGCAGTTGCGAGGGCGGGCGATATCCGGAGTTCCGTCGGAGCGGGAATGTCGATTACGAGGGGGAGAGCAAGCGCGAGCGTCGCCCCGAGCGCGATCCGCGACCACAGACCGGCAGGAGTCATTCCGTACCCTCCGTCTCCGCGCGACCCACGGCGAGGAGATAGACCGTCGACTCGTCGACCCCGTTCAGACCCAGAATCCCGTCGACGACGGAGTCGTAGTAGCCGCCGATCGGCAGCGCCGCGAGCCCGAGCGCGGCGGCGGTGAGCAGCGCGTTCTGCATCGCGTGACCCGCCTCGACGAGCGTGAAGCGATAGCCACGCTGCCCGTACTTGAAGCGGCAGCGCCAGAACACGCCCGCGATCGCCATCACCAGAGGGGCGCGGGCGAGCGCCGGATCGACGAGAGCCGCAGCAAGGCAGGCGGCGTCAGCCGGGAGCCGCTCGAGGCATCGCCCGAATGGATCGAAATGATGAACGCTCGCCGGCACGCCGTCGACGCGGTTCGCAAAGACGTAGAGCTCGAGCGGGTAGAGGGCGCCGCCAGATGGAATCGTGCGGCGCCCATGGCTCAGGCATCCGTTGAGCGCGCAAGTCAGCGTCGCCAACTCGACGAGCGAGAGGCGAGAGTCGGGCGCGGGTGCACGCGAGCGGCGCGTGACGAGAGCCTGACCGAGCTCGGCACGCGGCCACACCGGCTCGGGAAGCAGCAGCCGAGGACGCTGGCTGTGCCGCCGGCCGGCGCGAGCGACCGAGAGCTGCAGGTCGGGGTGTTGCTCGAGCAGACGGATGCCGCGGGCACTCGCTCCGGCCGACGAGGGATAGAGCTTTGCTGCCTCGTGATACGTCTCCGCGGGATCGTCCAGCGCAACGCCGTCGCCGTACACGACCGAAGCGAGCTGGATGGTGGGCACTCGAGAGGTCACGGAAAAGGATGGGGCCAGGGGTTCAGATCGTCCAAGAATCGACCCGGTCGCGTCAACGTGTCCTTTGTGGACAGGTGGAGGAGGCGCGTCGCGCCCTGGAAGCGGGCGACGTGAGGCACATCGAGCGCGCAGAGGCCCGGCGCCACTGTCTTGATCACCCTCAGGCCGGTCTCGCGGACATCGGGGGCGGTCACATCGACGGCGTACGCTCTGGAGCCTGCGGCGGCGATCCGTTCGACCAGTTCCTCGACTCGCTCCTCAGCCGAAGAAGCGTCGAGTCTCGGCACCTCCGAGCTTCGGTGCAGAGACCCGGAGGTCAGGAACTCAGCGGCCGCGGCATGCGCGTCGTCAGCGTAGAACCGGATGTGGTCCTCGAGCGTCAGCACGTCGGTCGCATCTGCCGCGAACGTCCGCTCCGGCTCGACGAGCGCGAGCTTGCGTGCCGCCGAGCGTGTCGCGAACGCCTCGGCGAGCGCCTTGAACCACGCCTGCTCGAGCGTCGGAGCGGCAGCCGCACCGACGCCGAGAGCCGCTCCCGAGCCTGGCGCCAGCACAACACCGAGCACGATCGGCAGACCGTGAAAGCTTGAGAGGTCGACCGCGCGATACTCGAGGCCGGTCGGCTCGAAGTAACGATCGGCGAGCTCCACGAGCCGCGGGTCGTCGCGCCAGTCGAGGAGAGGCGGCGACAACCGGTTCGCCCACACGAGCATGAAGGCGTCTCGCTCCAGCAGCTCGAGGAGCCCGCGTTCGGTGGCTTCGATCTCCGAGGTGGCGCAGGCGAGTCCGCTGCTCGTCGCGTAGCCGATCCGAGACTCGCCAGTGCGGACGGCGTCGGCGAGGAACACGAGCTCGACGGGCAGCCAGGCAGGTTGGCCACTCGCGAGATCGACGCCGTCGACCCAACGGAGCCGCGTCCCGCTCCCGAAGGGGACGAAGGGGAACCTCGGCCGGGCGTACTGCTCCGCGCTGAAGAGGCCGAAGGACCCAGGGTGAACGGCTACGCCGCTCAACTCGTCCGCCGTGGCGACGACGAAGCGCTCGTACGGCAGGTAGCTGGCGCTGTAACGCTCGACGCTTTCACCGATCGCCGCCGCCACCGCCTCGCGCCGCGAGCGGCCGGTGCCGTTCGCGGAGACGACGTGATCGAGCGAGCAACCGATCAGCTCGTCGGCGGTAGCCGGCACCGTGGAGACCCGGAACAGAGGTGGCTCGTCGGTGCCTGCGAGAGTCTCGTCGAGCCGGCAGATCACCCCGACTCGGGGTGAGACGAGCGGCCGCATCCGAGCCGGTACAGCTTCGAGCAGCGGGTTCATCGGATCACCGGATTCGCTTCGTACCAGGGGAGCGGCGACGCGGAGCGGTTCGCCGGGGAACAGGCGGGACAGCGAGGAACGCGCAGGAGCGCATGGGCACGTACTTCGAAGGTGCCGGTCGTCTCGATCGTCAGCACGGATCCGGGGAGCGCTGGATCGCGTAGCGCGATCCAGCGGACGACGACGTGGGCCGTCGCAGCAACGACGAGCGCTTCGAGCGCTGCCGGGAGAAGACAGGCGCGGCGAACAGGTCGTAGCTCTGCGAGGTCGTCGGCACAGCCGCTCGTCGAGTTACGACGAAGGAGAAGGCACTCGTGGCACGCCGTCTCGTGTGGGATTACGAGTGGGCCGATCGTCGCGGTCGCTCCGTCGTAGTCCCCGGCCGGAAGCCACACGCCGCCCTCATCGAGCGCACGGCGGTTCCACGCCTCGAACGTCGATCGCTCCGCGGGCGTGGCGAGTACGACGGTGAGGTCCACCGAGCGACCCGGGGGCGAACACACAGTTCCGATTCCGGATGCGCGCAGCACGCGAGCGAGAGGTTCGGCCAGAGCCGCCGCACCGACGATTGCGACCGCCGCGGTGTCGAGCCGCGCCCGCAGGATCGATACCGGGAGGGACGAGATCTCGGCCAGGGCCTCCGCATCGGCCAGGCGACCTTCGTCGGGACCTTCGACGAGCAACCGGTTCTCGGCGAGGAGCTCGAGCGCGCCTGTGACTGCTTGCGAGACCGGACGACCGACGATGTCGATCAGCTCGTCGGTCGTCCGGTTGCCGTCGAGGAGCGGCAGGAGTCGAGGCAGCAGGGTTCTGGCCGCGGCTCCGGAGAACCGGACGACGGTGCCGGAGTGCTCGAGAAGCAGAGCGTTCTCCGTTGTCGCGAGCCGGTACCACGGCTTCAGCAGCGGCCGCTCCGGGACGGCAAGGCGCTCCATCCGTCAGGGACAGAACGCAACGCACGCGCAGCAGGAGCAGCTGCAGCAGCTGATGTCGATGTTGAGGGCGAGCGATGCGTTGCCCGCTCCTCTGGTCTCCGCGGTGAGCTCGAGAAGCTCGGCGGTGAGGCGGCTGAACATTGGCTTGTCCTTTCTCGTCGGGGCTGGAGAGGCGCCGTCTGCGGGAGTCCGGTCTCTGCGAGCATGCCGATTCGGACGGGGCTCTTTGTCACAGCTCTGCAACAGATGTGTTCCGATTTCGTGCAGCCGTGAAATAAGATCGACTAATGCGACGGATTATCGGCACTGGTACCATCCGCACGTGCTCGCCACGCCCCAATTCGACGTGCTGGTGATCGGCAGCGGCGCCTCCGGACTCGCCGCTGCGGTCTCGTCGGAGCGGGCGGGTGCGCGCGTCGCCCTCGCGACCAAGGGATCGATCCAAGCCTGCAACTCGGCGAAGGCACAAGGCGGGATCCAGGCATCGTTCGGGGAGGACGACTCGCCCGAGCAGCATGCCGCCGACGTCTGGAAGAGCTCCCACGAGAGCGCCGACATGCGACTCGTCGAGGCGCTGACCGGTGACGCGCGGAGCGCGATCCACTGGCTCGAGGACCTCGGTGTCGAATTCACCAGGGACAGTGTCAACGGCGCCCCTGCGGGGCGACGTGGCGGCTACCGGCTCGCTCGGTGCGGCGGCGCATCCGCGAAGCGCCTACTCCAGGTCGGCGACCGCACCGGCCATGCAATCACGAAGGCGCTGCGCGAGGCCTTCGAAGCCGGTGCCGGCACGCTCTTTGCGAACAGTCCGCTCCAGAGCCTCGAACCTCTCGCGAACGGCTGGCGAGCGCGCTGCGGCGAACACGAGCTCGATGCGGCGACGGTCGTGCTCGCGGCCGGCGGGCGCTGCTTCAAGGTGGCCGAGGAGCGGGGCGAGCTCTCGACCAACCATCCGAACGCGACGGGCGAGGTGACGCGCCTCGCAGTCGACCTCGGCGCCGAGGCTCGCGACCTCGACGAGCTCCAGTACCACCCGAACGGCGGCGCGTGGCCGGAGACGATGCAGGGCTACTCGATCCCGGAGACGACGCGCGCCTACGGCGCCGTGCTCCTGAACGCGGACGGCGAGGAGTTCACCGACTCCCTCGGCACCCGGGACGTCGGCAGCCAGCCGATCTTCGCCGAGGTCGCGAGCGGCAAGGGGGTGGAGACGGAGGACGGCCGGCCCGCGGTCTATCTCGATACGACCCGGATCGCGCAGGACGACGCGGAGATCTCCCTGCCGTACATGCTGCGGCGGTACCGTGGCGCCGGCATCGATCCGCTCGAGGAGAAGATCCTGACCTACCCGGTGCTCCACTACCAGAACGGCGGCCTCGTGATCGACACCGACGCGCAGACGACCGTCGAGGGCCTCTACGCGTGCGGCGAGATCGCCGGTGGCACCCACGGCCGCAACCGGATGATGGGAAACTCGCTGCTCGAGTGCTGCGTCTTCGGGCGCCGCGCCGGCCGGGCAGCCGCAGAGAAGGCGAGCACATGAGCACCACGATGACCACCGATCTCCAGCACGCCGTCGAGGACGCCGCCGCCCACCTCTACGTCTGGGCGCTGAAGGACATCCCCCAGGACCTGCGCGACGCGCTGGCGGCTGCGCTGGAGCGGGAGACCTCGGTCACCGGCCAGCGCGTCCTCCAGACGATCCACCGCAACGTGAACATCGCCGACGACCAGAAGAACCTCGTCTGTCAAGACACCGGGATCGCGGTCTACACCTGCCGCGTCGGCGAGCACTTCCCGCTCCATCCGACCCGGATCTACGAGGCGCTCCGCGACGGAACCGGCCGCGCGACCGTCGAGCATCCGCTCCGCTCGAACGCCGTGCACACGATCACGCGCGAGAACACCGGCCCGAACATCGGGTACCGCCTGCCGATCGTCCACTGGGAGTTCATCCCCGACTGGGACGGGCTCGACGTCAAGTGCGTCCCCAAGGGCTCGGGCTCGGAGAACATGAGCTTCCTGAAGATGTGTGTCCCCGCCGACGGGGTGAAGGGGATCAAGGAGTTCGTGCTCGAGTCGATCGTGGGCGCCGGCGGCAAGCCGTGCCCGCCCGGGATCGTCGGGGTCGGGATCGGCGGCACCGCCGACTACGCGATGTACCTCGCGAAGGAGGCGATCACCCGGCCGGTCGGGACGCGGAACCCCGACCCGCTCGTGGCCGAGCTCGAGGACGAGCTCTACGGCCTGCTGAACGAGACCGGGATCGGGCCGATGGGGCTCGGCGGCGACGTGACCGTGCTCCAATGCCACATCGAGCACGCCGACACGCACATGACGCTGAATCCGGTCGCGGTCAACTACCAGTGCTGGGCTGCGCGGCGCGCCTCCGTCCACGTCAACGCGCAGGGCAACCTCGACTACGACCGGGAGTTCTAGGCAATGGCGAACCACACCGTCACGTTCCCGGTCACCGATCCGCAGGAGATCCTGAAGCTGCGCGCCGGCGACGAGGTGACCGTCCAGGGCCACATCATCGGGATCCGCGACCGCACCCAGATCCGGATCTTCGACCAGGGCATCGAGCCGCCGCTGGATCTCTCCGGCGCCTTCCTCCTCCATACGGCGCCGGGCGTCCGCAAGCTCGAGAACGGCCGTTACGAGAAGGTCTGCATCGGCACGACGACGAGCGCCCGCATGGTGCGCTTCACCGAGCCGCTCGGCCGTCAGTACGGCGTGCGCGCGATCTGCGGCAAGGGCGGTCTCCCTGACGAGGCGATCGCGCCGATGCACGAGCTCGGGATGGTCTACTTCGCGATCGTCGGCGGCGCGGCTGCGCTCGAGACGACACAGATCGAGGAGATCGAGGACGTGTTCTGGGAGGAGCTGATGCCCGAGTGCCTCTGGAAGTTCCGCGTCAAGGACTTCGGGCCGCTCATCGTCGGAATCGACGCCCACGGCAACTCCCTCTTCCACGACGTCCAGACTGCCGCCCAGGAAAAGCTGAAGGAGCTCTATGCCCGCCTTTGAGGACTTCCTCGACCTGCCCTCGCGGACCGCGAAGCCGCGTGAGAGCGGGCTGACCCATGTGATGGACAAGGGTCTCAACATCCGCGAGATCGAGGGGCTCTTCGACACCGCGGGCGACTACGTCGACATCGTCAAGCTCGGCTGGGGCACGAGCTACGTGACCCGGAACCTCGAGAAGAAGATCGCGCTCTACCGCTCCTTCGAGACACCGATCGTCTGCGGCGGGACGCTCTTCGAAGCCGTCTACGCGCGCGACAAGCTCGACGGCTTCAAGCGCTGGCTCGAGCACTTCCGCTTCTCGCACGTCGAGATCTCGGACGGAACGCTCGACATCCCGCGCGAGCGCAAGCTCGAGCTGATCGCCGATTTCGGTCGCGACTTCACGGTGCTCTCCGAGGTCGGTTCGAAGGACTCGAACGTCGTCTTCGCTCCCTATCAATGGGCCGAATGGATCAAGGAAGAGCTCGAAGCCGGTGCCTGGAAGGTGATCACCGAGGCCCGCGAGGGCGGCACCGCAGGAGTCTTCCGCAAGGACGGCGAGATGCGCACCGGGCTGATCGACGAGATCGCGCATTCGATCGACTTTCACGATCTGATCTTCGAGGCCCCCGCGACAGGCGCGCAGGCATGGTTCGTGAAGCAGTTCGGCCCGGAGGTCAATCTCGGCAACATCGCGCCGGAGGAAGTGATCCCGCTCGAGACGCTTCGACTAGGGCTCCGTGGCGACACGCTGAAGGAGATCCTGCTCGGAGACGGCGTCACGGCGTAGCCTCCGCGCGTGACCTCGTACACGTGGGAGCAGGTACGGGCGCGGCGGCTGGGGCGGCATCGGTGGGATTCATGCGCAGGTGATGTCCGCGGCCGAGCTCGCGCTTTCGGTGCGAGTTCGGGGGCTGACGCAGGAACACGTTGCACGCGCTCTCTGGGAGGAGCGCACCCTCGTGAAGACCTGGACGCTGCGCGGCACGCTCCACCTCCACCCCGCGGACGAGCTAGGCCTCTGGCTCGCCGCTCGGAGAGCGGTCGTCGGCGACTGGTACTTCGCCAACGAGGTACGACCGAGGGAGGCGAAGCAGATCCTCGCGGCGCTCGCCGACGCGCTCGACGGACGATGTCTCACGCGCGAGGAGCTCGTCGAGGCGGTTACTCCGCACGTGAGCGGCTGGGCGCGCGAGCACATCGGCTCGGGCTGGGGCACGGTCCTCGGGCCGGCGGCTCTGAACGGGACGCTCGTCCACGGGCCGCCGCGGGGAACCCGCGTGACCTTCGTGCGACCGGACCAATGGCTCGCGACACAGCACGAGTGGGAGCCGCCGGCCGCGCTCGCCGAGAATCTGCGCCGCTATCTCGCCGCGTTCGGGCCGGCGACGCACAGGGATTTCGCTCAATGGATCGCCGGCTCGCACCTCAAGGCGAAGGACGCGAAGGCGCTGCTCGACTCGATCGCAGGCGAGCTCGTCGAGGTCGAGATCGAGGAGAGACCAGCCTGGCTGCTGGCCGACGACGCACGACGACCGGTACGAGCGGAAGGCATCCGCTTGATCCCGGAGTACGACGCGTACGTGATGGGCTTTCGCGAGCGGGAGCACCTCTTCCCGCCCGACGCGGTGGCGCGGACGAAGGCGCACGGCAAGGGCCGTCTCGAGGGCCCGGGCGCGCTCTCGTGGCTGCTCGTGGACGGCGCCGTGGCGGGCACCTGGTCGCGGAAGCGCGCCGGCGCGAGGATCGAGGTGCACGTCGAGCCGTTCGGGAAGCTGACGAAGGCGCAACTTGTCGGTGTGGAGGCGGAAGCCGAGCGGGTCGGCACGTTCTACGGCCTCGAGCCGAAGCTGTTCGTGCGCTGACAGCCGACGAGCCGTACGGACATGCCACACTCCCGGTCGTGGTTCCCGAGGCTTCTCTGCGGCAGAGCAAGAATGGACTCGTGACGGACGGCGAGGGCTGGTTCGTCATCAACGCGCGCGAGTCCCGCTGGCGCGACGAAGGTCCCCTCGGCTCCTACTGCACGTTCGAAGGGAAGCGGCGGTTTCCCCACTTCGGCATCAACATCAGCGTCCTGGAACCCGGTGAGGCGATGGCGATGTACCACCGCGAGAATGCCCAGGAGGGATTCCTCGTGTTGGCCGGCGAATGCACGCTGATCGTCGAAGGGAAACGTCGGCCTCTGACGACGTGGGACTTCTTCTACTGTGCGCCCGGAACCGAGCATGTCATCGTCGCGACGAGCGAGCAGAGCGCGGTCGTGCTGGCCGTCGGAGCGCGTGGCCGAGGTGTCGGCGGCGGCGTCGTCTACCGAGTGTCGAAGGCGGCGGGCCGCTACGGAGCCAGCGTGGATCGCGAGACGACGAGCTCTGCCGAGGCCTACGCCGAAGCTCACGCCGATCTGCCCAGATCGAGATGGGTTCCATACAGCGACGGCTGGCTGCCCGACGACCGCTGACTCAGCCCGGTACTACATGTTCGTGACCAGCTCGCGTGCCACGATCAGCAGAGCTGGGCGATGCGCCCGGTATCGACGTCGTAGAGGAACCCGCCCACCCGGAGGCACGTGAGGTAGGGCCACGATTGCACCCGCTGGACGTCGGCGCGGACGGTTGCCTCTTGGTCGTTCGACACGAGGAAGGCGAGGCTCCGCGTGTCGGGCCCGCCGGCGTCGCTCACCGCGGCGTGCACCTCGTCCTCCTCGCCAGCCGCCATTCGGCACTTCGTGTGGGCGACGATCATGGCCCGGTCGACGCCGAGCAGGTACGACGCGAGCACGAGCGTGCGGAGGACGTCGTCGGTGACCCGGGCACCGGCGTTCCGCAGGATCTTTGCGTCGCCCGGGCGTAGGCCGAGCAGCGCCAGCGGCTCGATTCGCGAGTCGAAGCAGGTGAGCACCGCGAGACCTCTAGCCGCTCGCGCCTCGAGCCCTCCCAGCCGAAAGTCCCGCGCGTAGGCAGCGTTCGCGGCGAGCACGTCGGTGAACGTCTCATCGCCCGGCACGGCCGCATCGTAGGCCAGCTCGCGTGTGCGCGGTACGGGGCTCGGGCCTCCTTACACTCCGCCTGTGAGCGGCGTCGATGCAGCGTGGGAGAAACGGATCTCGGATCTGTGGACGGAGCTGGAGGACCACGAACCGGAGGAGTTCGTCGCTCTGGTCGACGGCCTGGTTGCCGTGCTGCCCCAGGGAAGCGCGATCGGGTTCTTCGAGCGCGCTTCGGCGTTCGATTCCACCGGCCACTCGGATCTGGCGGTGCCGCTCTATAGCGCCGCTCTCGAAGCGGGGCTTTCCGGTGAGCGTCGGCGGCGGGCGATCATTCAGATGGCGAGCTCGACCCGGAACGTCGGGAACCCGGAGGAAGCTGTCGCCTTGCTGTCGGCCGAGCTGGACGCCCCGACCGATGCCCTGGACGGCGCAGTCCGCGCCTTCCTGGCGCTCGCCCTCGTCGATGTGGGCCGCGAGCGCGAAGCCGTCGCTACTGCCCTCACCGCCCTCTCCGAGTACCTACCGCGGTACAACCGATCTGTCGCCCGCTATGCGGAGGAGCTCGCGGCCGAGGGCTCCGATCCCTGAATCTGTGGCGCCAGCGACGTCGGCGAGGGCGATTGTGGCGCCGCTGGCACCTCAACCGGCAGACGCGGTGACGACGTTCGCGCTCATCCACGGCGCCTGGGACCGGGTGGCATGGGCCGGGGTACCCGACGAGCTGTGGAGGATGGGCCACGAGGCGGTCGCGCCCGACCTTTCATGCGACGAACCCGGCGCGACGTTCGACGACGACGCTGCGATCGTCCTCGGTGCGCTCGAGGATGTCCGGGGCGACGACGTCGTGGTGGTGGGATTCTCGCTCGGCGACCACACAGCAGCGCTCGTCGCTGCCGCGCGGCCGGTTCGCGAGCTCGTCTACCTCGCCGCCATGGTTCCCGAGCCCGGCGTGAGCTTGTCCCACCAGTTCGGACACGGCGACAGGATGCTGCTGCGCGAGTACGCGGCCGGCGTCGAGGGACCGGACGAGGGGGGCTCAGCAGGTGGGTCGACTTCGACGCGTACTACCGCAACGTCGTGCCACGACTGCCCCGAGCCTGTCGCCCGGGAGAGGTTCGAGCGCAGTCGCGAGCTCCCGGGCAGCCACTCCCCGATGGCGTCGCGGCCCGAAGAGCTGACGCGTTTGTTGGTAGCGGGCGTATCGAAGGACGGTTCGCACGGCGAGGCTTCGTGACGGCCGGACACTCGTTCGCCGCCCGCCATAGCCGCGGTCGGGCCGGCCAGTGCAGGACGAGCACCGCTGACGATTGGGTCCGCCATCATGCTCCGAGATGGCCTACGACGAAACCCTCGCCGCCCAGATTCGCGAGCTGGTTGCCGATGAACCCGGTCTGACCGAGAAGAAGATGTTCGGTGGGCTCGCGTTCCTGATCAGCGGGAACATGGCTGTAGCAGCGAGTGGCCGAGGAGGCATCATGGTTCGCGTAGACCCACAGGAGTCAGAGACGCTCGTGGAGACGACGGATGCTCAGCACATGGTGATGCGAGGCAGACCGATGCGAGGCTGGTTACGAGTGGCTCCGGAGCACCTTCGCGCCAGATGCGAGCTCGCAAGATGGGTCGAAGTCGGCATGACGTGCGCACGTTCGCTACCTGAGAAGCGATAGGAACGACGCGGCACGTGTTCGTCGGCGGGCGACGGCCCGTGCGCAATCCTCGCGGCGTCGTCGCGCCAATTCCAGAGGACGGACCGTGGGGCTTCTATTCGGTCGACGAGGCGGCCGCTCGCTACAACGCGTCTTCTCCAGAGGAGACGCAGGATGGCAGCGTCGCCTACGCGCGTTTTCCTGCGGAACAGGAGACGCGCTATCCCGGCGCACTGCTTTCGGGCGGATAACCGCAGCCGGCGATCTCGACGCGGTAGCGGCGGGGCCGCCTGGCCGGCGTTCGGGAGCGTCCCTAGACGTGACCGACCAGGTTCGGTCTACGCAGTTTCGACTGCACCCAGCCCGAGCCACGAAGCCAGGTCTTCCAGCTCGGACTGCACGGCTTTGCTCATGACGCGGGTGAACTTCACGTCCTCGTGGATCGCGTGCACCCGCAGCACCGGGGCCTTGCGGTCGGCGGTGGCGTCGACCTTCCCGACCAGCCGATCGTCGTGGAGTACCGGGAGGGCGAAGTAGCCCCAGCGGCGCTTGGCCGCGGGCTTGTACATCTCGAGGGTGTACTCGAAGTCGAACAACTCCTGGGCGCGGACCCGGTTGTGGACGAGCCTGTCGAACGGCGAGAGCAGCGCCGTGCGCCCCTCGAAGTCCTGGTCGAGCGCGGCGGGGTCGACGCGCCACTCGCTCGAGGTGTCCTCGACGACGGCCGGCTCGCCGGCCTCGCCGACATCGGCCGGCTCCATCGGCATGGCGACGCTCTTCTGACGGGCGATGCCGAGCGAGGCGAGCCGCCGCTCGTTCTTGACCCGGTGGGCCTCCTCGACCGACGGGACGACGACGTCGGCCGGATACACCCGCTCGGCCAGGTCCCACAGCCGCTCCCGCCCGACGCGCCCGGCGATCGCGATCTCACCGCGCATCATCAGGGACTCCAGCATCTGGGTGACGTTGCGGTTGTTGGTCCACCCGGTCGAGACCCACGGCACCACGCACGTGTCCGGGATATCCCGTGACGTCATCGGACCGGAATCGCCGAGCAAGTTCAGGATCGCCCGCCGGAAGGGGTCGTTGTCGCGGATCCAGGCACGCGTGCGCTCGTAGCTGGGCCAGTCGGCCGCGCCCGCGAGGTACAGGCTCACGTCGCTCATCGGCCGCACCAGCGCGTTGTGCTCGAACAGCGTGCGGTCCTGCTCCAGGGCCTGCCGAAGGTGGGCGGGCTCGTACGCCGAGCCAAGGCGGCTCCAGGCGACGAGGTCCGCGTTTGGCGCGATCACCGCGGTCGGATCGATCTGCAGCAGCGTCAGCTGTTGCACGACCGTGAGCAGGTCCGTCGGTCGGCGTGCGTCGAGCAGTTGGGCGCGCACCGCGATGCGCCGGGCCTGCGCCTTGGTGAGTCGGTGCACGGCCAGGTCGATACCTAGCGGCCGATCAGTTCCTTGAAGGCGGGCTCTTCGCGGATCGGGTCGAAGTCCGAATCATCCTGTGCGACGGTGCGAAACTGCTCAGACATCTCGATCGCGCGCCGGAGGTGATCGACGGCGCCCGTCGTGCGGCCGGACATGCTCTCGCAGCAGGCGAGGTTGTAGAACAGCAAGGCGTACTGCGGATTTGCGTCGACAACTTCGCGGAGGCGATCAGCAACCTCGGCGTGCTCGCCCCTCTCGTAGAGGGGCCAGAACGGCGCCCAGAGCTCCCAGCCTCTGGCCTCGTAGGCCTTCCCCGGGGTGCCGCCGAGCGCGACGATCGTCGTCCCGGGCTCCTCGGCGAACGCCGTCCGCGTCACAGTGGGGCGAACAAAGACGAAGGTGCCGGCGGGAGCGTCCACCCGATCGCCGTCGAGCTCGAACACGGCGCGCCCCTTCAAGACGAGGTAGAGCTCCTCGTCCGAGTCGGACTCGTCGTGCTCGTTGATGATCCGCTCGCCCGCCTCACGGCCAGTCCACGCCGTGGCTCCGAAGCCCGTGATGCCAAAGTGATGCCGGACGGATCGAAATGAACGGCGCCCATCCTTGATCTCGTCGATCTCGTCGAGATGAGCAACCGCGTAACCACTCATAAGACCCCCTTTATGTCATCGTTGCTGGCTGTGCTACCACCCAGCTACTGGCGAGTAACATCCGCCTGGGCCGGCGTGAGGGGATGACGCCAGAGCGCGCAAGCAAGGTCGGGACCCGAACTACGCTCCCAGAGATGCGCCACTTCATCACCATTTACGTGGCGGCCCTCGGGGACTCCAACCGTGGACACCGAGCCGACGCGCCGGCGCATGGCGAGTAGGCGCAGTGTCAGAGATGCCGACTCACTTTGAGCAGATGTCTCGCGTTTACAGCGAGGAGACGTGGAGCGTGTACGGCCTACTGGATCGAAGCCTCGAGCTGCGCGGGCCCGACTCGCTGCACGATCTCGCCGCCGAGTACCTCGTGCCGGGAGCGGTGATCCTCGACGCCGGCTGCCGCGATGCGGCGGACCTGATTCGACTTGTCCAGGCACATGACGCGACCGGGGTCGGCGTCGATCCCGTCGAGAACCACGTCGCGCGGGCGCACGCAGCGGTGGCGGCTGCGGAGCTCGGCTCACGTGTCGAGATCGTTCAAGGCGTGATGGAAGCACTCCCGCATCCCGATGGCCACTTCGACCTCGTCTGGTGCCGCGACGTCGTCCAGCAACTCGACCTCCTCGTGCCCGCCCTCAAGGGGGCCGCCCGCGTGCTCAAGCAGGACGGCCACATGCTGGTCTACACGGTGTTCGTCACGGATCTGCTCGCGCCCCAGGAGTTCGAGATGCTCGAACGCCACATGGGCAGGGAGACGCGCGAATCGACGACATGGCGCGACGCGGGGAGAGACCGCTCAGCGAACACGAGCCCGCCAGCGACTGAGGACTACAACCTCGGACGTCAAGCGCATCGGCTGTACCAGCGTGGGGAAAGTGTCGCCCGAGGGGGCAGGGACGGCACTGGATAGTCTGATCTCTTCGTGGCTTCGCGCCCGCTCTTCGACCAGAGTTCAGCTCCGACAGCGTCACGTACCGCTGGCGCGGCCCGTTGACGGACGCGGAAATGGTTGAACTCATCCACGCCCACGGCGGAAACGCCGAGGTCGGCTGGTGGAATCGAATCCGTCCACACAGTCTGGGCTGAGTCACTGCCCGCGACGCCGGCGGCCGCCTCGTTGGCTTCGTCAACGTGGTATCAGACGGTGGAGACCACGCCTTTGTCATCGACACAAAGACGCACGGCGCTCACCAACGCAAGGGCATAGGAACGCGCACCGTCAACTTCGCAGCGCGGCACGCCAAGGCCGCAGGATGCGAGTGGCTACACGTCGACTTTGAGGCCGACCTGGCACCGTTCTACTTCGATGCGTGCGGCTTTCGCCCGACGGACGCCGGGCTATCCATCTTCCCTCACGCGGCGACTGAGACCAGGAAGGCGACCTGGGCCAGTGTCGGGAAGGCCCCGTCGCCTCTGGGGTGACGGCATCCGAAAGAGTCAGAGCGAGTCGTTCGCGAGAAACCGCAGGTGCTGGGGCGCACGGCGTGAGCCCCAGCACGCGATCGGTCTACGCTGTCGCGGGCTCGGGGTCAGGTCGTACGAGCACGGTGTCAGCGACCTTGATGATTTCGTCGGCGGGCAGATCAGCGCGAGCAGCGTGTTCGCGGATCTTCTCTTCGCTCGTCGCCTGGTAGATGCAGACAGTTCCGACTGAGCCGTCTTCTTCTTTCAAGACGTAACTGCGAATCCAGCGGATGTCCTCCGACATCTCTTCGTCTCCCACCTGGGTGGAGCGTGCGCCTGCTTCGCCGAGATCTTCGGTCGAGCGCCAACCATTGCGCCGAAGAATCACGTACGTGTCCATGGCCTTTACTCCTCGTTCGGGCCGCTAGTGCGGCGATTCAATCATTTCGCACGACGCGACCTCAGCGCGTCGTGTGCCCGTAGAATCCATCCGGTCTCAACAAGCACTGGGTCTGCTTTAGGGAGCGGCTAGAGACTCACAACTCGGTCGTACTCGGCGATCATCCGAGCGAGTTCGGGTGGCGTGAGCCAGCGCGCATGCAGCCACTCCAAATCTTCGTCGGTCGCCCCACGGGCGACGGCGCAGCCCTTTCAGACGTAGATGGGCACCTGATTGTCGAGGAGCTTCTGCAGAAGCTCCTTCGCCGGCGGTATGCCGACGCCCTCGATCTGTTCCGCCGTCCCGCGCGAGACGAGCTCCGTCGCGTCGCCCGCCAGCACGACCGCGCACTCCTGACCTTCACCGACGGAGCCGTTGGCCGCGATGTGGAGCGGCAACGATGCCCGGGTCGAGTCGGCGGCCCCAGCGGTTGCGAGATAGAGGATCTTCATGAGGTGAGCCTATAACCCCGAGCGGGACTAACGCAACGGCGTCGGGATCATCGCCCGCTCCGAGCCCGCGGAGGGTGCGGTCAGGCGTGATTCGCACCCGGGCCGGTCTTGTAACTGCTGTTGCGATATGACAGTCTGAGTTTTCAGGGGTCCCGACTTCGCAACAAGAAGGAGGCTCTGGTGCGGTACAGCTTCAAGGCAAAGGCGAAAAGAGCGGTGAAGGGCATGTTCCGCTCGAAGGAGAGCACCGTCCTCGTAGCTTCATTGCTGGGGGCCGCCGTGTTTGCGGGCGCGGGCCTGGCGGACGTGTGGAGCATTTCGGTGTCTAAGGACACCAACAACATTCGCATGCGAGTCCAACACTTTTCGACGTCCAACTTCGACTCGTTGTGGCACATCCATCCGGGAGTCGTCATCGTTCAGGTCGAACAAGGATCGTTGTCGTACACCGGGGCTAACTGCGTCAAGAAGACGTACGCGGCCGGTGACACGTTCATCGAGATTCCGAATACCACTGCCCGCGTAGTAGGCGTGGGTTATGCCAGGTTCACGGCGACGTTCATGGTCGGCCATGGCGACCCGTTGTCCGTTCCCACTGCGCCGGTCACCTGTCCGTAGCGTCTGACGGACGACCCGGAGGTTCCGCCCGCTCGGAACCCCGGACAGCGAGTAGGAGGGGAGGCCCGCAATGGCGGGCCTCCCCTTTTCTGACCGGACTGAGGGCTAGGACGCTCGCGACACATGTCGACGACTTATTGCGTGAGCGTGCTCTCACCTGAAGCCAGCCGGTTAGCTCGAGGCGGAGAGGATCATTCCGGCGCCGACGGTGTCGTTCGTCGACTCGTCGATCAGGATGAATGCGCCCGTCGTGCGGTTCTCGGCGTAGGGATCGACGGCCAGCGGCTCGGCCAGCCGGAAGCGGACGCGGGCGATGTCGTTCAGCTCCAGGCGCTCCGGCGAGGGCTGGTCCTCGAGCGTGTGGATGTCGACCACGGAGAGCAACTCGTCGGCGATCGCGCGCACGGTGCGCGTCGTGTGCTTGACGACGAGGCGCGTGCGCGGCTCGAGCGGGCGCTCGGCCATCCAGCACACAGTCGCCTCGAGCTCGCGCGCGACCGTCGGTGCCTCGGCCGGGTCGGCCAGCATGTCGCCACGCGAGACGTCGAGGTCGTCCTCGAGCCGGATCGTGACGGACATACCCGGAACGGCCAGCTCGAGCGGCCCGTCCAGACTCTCGACCGCCGCCACCCGTGAGCGCCGGCCCGACGGCAGCACGACGAGATCGTCGCCGGCTGCCCAGACACCGCCGGCGACCTGGCCGCCGTAGCCGCGATAGTCGTGGTGGGAGTCCGAGATCGGCCGAATCACCCACTGAACCGGGAAGCGGCGGTGCGCGAGGTCGCGGTCGCCGGCGATCTCGACGGTCTCGAGGTGGCCGAGGAGCGTCGGCCCCTCGTACCAGGGCATCCCGTCGCCGAGCTCGACGACGTTGTCGCCGCGAAGCGCGCTCATCGGGATCACGCGGACGTCGCGCAACCCCAGCCGCTCGCTCGTCTCGCGCAGCTCCTGCTCGATCTCGCGGAAGCGCTCCTCGGAGAAGCCCACGAGATCCATCTTGTTCACGGCGACGACGACGTGCGGGGTGCCGAGGATCGCGGCGATATAGGAGTGGCGGCGCGTCTGCTCGATCACGCCCTTGCGTGCGTCGACGAGGATGATCGCGACGTCGGCGGTCGAGGCGCCGGTGACCATGTTGCGCGTGTACTGGACGTGGCCGGGCGCATCCGCAAGCTGGAAGCGGCGGCGCGGGGTCACGAACGAGCGGTAGGCGACGTCGATCGTGATCCCCTGCTCGCGCTCGGCGCGGAGGCCGTCGGTGAGCAGCGCGAGGTTGACGTAGCCGTCGCCGCGGCGCTGCGAGGTCTCCTCGATGTGCTCGAGCTGGTCGGCCAGGATCTGCTTCGTGTCGTAGAGCAGCCGCCCGATCAGGGTCGACTTGCCGTCGTCGACCGATCCCGCCGTGACGAGGCGGACGAGCTCGGTATCGAGCATCGCCCTAGAAGTAGCCGACACGCTTGCGATCCTCCATCGCGGCCTCGGAGGCGCGGTCGTCGGCACGGGTCTCGCCCCGCTCGGTCACGCGTGTCGCCGCGATCTCGGCGACGACGTCCTCGAGCGAGCGCGCCTCGGAGGCGACGGCGCCGGTGCAGCTCATGTCGCCGACCGTGCGGAAGCGGACGGATACGGTGAACGGGTCCTCGCCGTCCAGCCGCTCGACGTACTCGCTGACCGCGTAGAGCATCCCGTCTCGGCGGAAGACCTCGCGCTCGTGGGCGAAGTAGATCGGCGGCAGCTCGAGGTCCTCGCGGGCGATGTACTGCCAGACATCGAGCTCCGTCCAGTTCGAGATCGGGAAGACGCGCACCTGCTCGCCGCGGCGCAGGCGGCCGTTGTAGAGGTTCCAGAGCTCGGGCCGCTGCGCGCGTGGGTTCCACTGGCCAAAGTCGTCGCGGAAGCTGAAGATCCTCTCTTTCGCGCGGGCGCGCTCCTCGTCGCGTCGGGCGCCGCCGATCGCAGCGTCGAAGCGGTGCTCCTCGATCGCATCGAGGAGCGTCGTCGTCTGGAGCTGGTTGCGCGAGGCCCGCGGCCCCGTCTCCTCGACGACGCGGCCCTTGTCGATCGACTCCTGGACCGAGGCGACGATGAGCGTCTCGCCGAGCTCGGCAACGCGTCGGTCGCGATATTCGATCACCTCGGGGAAGTTGTGACCCGTGTCGACGTGCATGACCGGGAACGGGAACTTGCCGGGGCGGAAGGCTTTCTCGGCGAGCCGCAAGAGCACGATCGAGTCCTTGCCGCCCGAGAAGAGGAGAACTGGTCGCTCCAGCTCGGCGGCGACCTCGCGCATGATGTGGACGGCCTCCGCCTCGAGCTCGTCGAGGTGGGAGAGGTGGATCGGCGTGATCACGACGGCGGCGTAGGCTCGACGGAGCCGCCCCAGCGAGCGGAGGTGCCGGCTTTGCCGGTGCCGGAGCGGGAATCGTGCAGCCCGCACTCGGTTCGGTCGCTGCCGGCCCAGCGGCCCTCGCGGCCGTCGCCGGGGAGCGTCGAGTGGGTGTCGCCGAGGGATGCGTAGCCGCGGTCGTGCAACGCGTTGTGGGGGAGCCCGCGCTCCCGGATGTACGCCCAACAGTCGTCGTCGCTCCAGTCGGCGAGCGGGTTCGCCTTCCACAGCTCGTGCGCGGCGTCCCAGCCGAGCTTCGGCGCGTTTGCGCGTGTCGGCGACTGGTCGCGGCGGATGCCGGTGATCCAGCAGTCGAGGTCTCCGAGCGCGCGATGGAGCGGCTCACCCTTGGCGACCGCGAGATAGAGCTCGGGCTTGCGCTCCCAGAGCTTCTCGCCGTGAGTCGCCGTGAGCTCCTCGGCGCTCGGGCCCTCGAACACCTCGACCTTCGTGTCGTACCGCCGCTCGACCTCGCGCCAGAGCTCATACGTCTCCGGGAAGAGGTAGTGGGTGTCGATCGCGAAGACGCGCACCTTCGGCTCGATGCCGAAGAGCATGTCGAGCAGCACGCTCTCCTCCTTCTGGAAGGAGCAGGCGAACGAGAGCCGGGGATGGAAGCGCTCGATCATCGCCGTGAGCAGCTCCTCCGCGGTCAGCGCCTCGGAGCGCTCGGCGAGTTCCTCGATCGGCTCGAGTTGGGCAAAGGGGTCGATCATCGCGGCTGAGCTTAGCGCATGCGCATAAACCAAGCTAATCGACAGTATTAGTAGAGAAGCGGTAAGGTGGCCGCGTGGATCCGAAGCTCTCGCTCGCCGGGCTCTTCGTCGGCCTACTTGTCGGCATGACCGGGATGGGCGGCGGCTCGCTGATGACGCCCATGCTCGTCTTCCTCTTCGGCTTCAAGCCGACGGTCGCGATCGGCACCGACATCGTCCACGGAGCGATCTTCAAGACGTTCGGCGCCGCTCGTCACCGGCAGCTCGGCACCGTGCACGCGCGGCTGACACTCTGGATGCTCGCAGGCTCGGCGCCCTTCTCGCTCCTCGGGGTCGGCCTCTCGACGTGGCTGAAGCACCGCTACGGCGATGGGTTCGAGGACGCCGCGGGAGTCATCCTCGGGGCAGCGCTTATCGCCGGCGGTCTCGGCTTCGCGATCAAGACGTTCGTGACCGGCCGGGAGAAGACCGACGCACCGTTCCTTCTCGCGCGCAGCGACCGCCGGATTGCGCTCGTGCTGGGTGCGAGCGGTGGCTTCATCGTCGGCCTCACCTCGGTCGGCAGCGGCACCTTCTTCGGACTTGTGATGCTGCTCGTCTTCCCGCTGACAGCCTCGAAGGTCGTCGGCACGGACATCTTCCACGCGGCCGCGCTCCTCTGGGTCGCGGGCGCGGGACACCTCGTTGCCGGCAACGTCGACCTCGCCGCCACCGGCTCGCTCCTCGTCGGCTCGATCCCCGGCGTGCTGCTCGGCAGCAACGTCTCCGTGAAGCTTCCGGACCGGGCGCTCCGCCTCGGTCTCGCGACGACGCTCACGCTGGCTGGCCTGAAGCTCGTCGAGGCGCCGGGCGCGGAGATCGTGATCCTCGTCGTACTCGGCGTCGCCGCCCTGCTCCTGGTCGGCGCGGCCGCCCGGCGCGCAGTCCGGCGTCCGCCCGCTCCGGCTCGCCTCTAATTCCACTCACCCCCGGGGCGGATCCGCCTTCTCCCGCTCGGCTTTCAACTCGTCGTCGCGGGCCTTCCGCCGCTCGAGGAGCGCAGAGAAGTGGCGCGACCGCTCTTCCTGTGCCGCGATCACCTCAGCGGGTCTCCTCCGTTTCTTCGCCATCGTCCTCCTCCTTGAGAATCTCCAGGATCTCAGCCACATTGTGGTTGAGATCCGCGATCGCAAACAGCAGTAGCCGTGAGCTCTTCGCGATGGATGAGCGGTTCCTGCTCCACAGGGAACATCGTGCGCACTCGAAGCACACCGCCCAAGATGACTCTTCCGGCCACGCCCACGGGAAGTGGATGGCCGAATAGAATCAGCCGTCGTGGCCCGCCTCGCCTCGACCGTGCTCGTGGTCGCGCTGCTCGCGGCCACCGCGACGGCGTTTGTACTCACGCAAGGTCTCAAGGGACAACGAAGCCCGATCCTCGGCACGGACGTCGACAAGATCTTCTCCCCAATCTGCGACTGCGAAAGCGCGCGGGCCATGATCTCGTTCCGGCTGCGCGAAGCGGATCGGCTAGACGTCGCGCTCATCGATTCCGACGGAGACATCGTCGCCACGCCTGTTCGATCACAGCGGTTCGATCGCGGCCGGGTGGTCGTGCAGTGGGACGGCCTCGACGGGAACGGAGAGCCGCTGCCCGAGGGTGGGTACCGACCGCGCGTGCGTCTCCGCGAGGAGCGGCGGACGATCGTACTCCCGAACCCGATCGAGATCGACCTGACCGCACCGACGATCGTGGGTTCGGGAACGACCCCTCGCGTGCTCTCGCCGGACGGCGACCGCCGTGCCGACCGCCTGACCGTCACCTATGTGCTCAGCGAGCCCGCCAAGGCGCTCCTCTTCGTCAACGGCGGCAAGCGGGTCGAAACGCGCTTTCCGCGCGAACGAGACAGCCTCGCCTGGTTCGGGCGCGTGGACGGCCGTGCTGTCCCCGCAGGCCGGTACGAGCTCGCACTGCGTGCCAGCGATCCGGCCGGGAACCTGAGCGAAAGGGTCGGCCTTCCGAGCGTCACGGTACGCTACGTCACGCTCGGGCGCGATCGGATCGAGGTCACGGCAGGAGCACGATTCGCGATCAGGGTCTCCTCCGACGCGCGGCGGGTCCGGTGGACGCTCGGACGACGAAGCGGCCTCGCCCGACCGGGGACGCTGCGGCTGCGCGTGCCGCGGCAAAAGGGGCGATACACGTTGCGCGTCTCTGCAAACGGCCATTCCGCGGGAGCCGCTGTCTTCGTCCGGGAACCGCTGCGATGAGCGAGCTCGCCAGACTCGCCGGCCCGGTCGGCTGTCTCGGGCTCGCGCTCCTGCTCGTGGCGCCTCGGCGCGATCTGCGTCTCGTCGGCCTCGCGGCCTGGGCTCTCGGCGCCGCCGGTCTCACCGCCTACCTCGCGCCGGACGGACGGACTGCGTTGCTGCTCGCGGCCGGTCCTGCAGGCGTCGTCGTCGCGGCCGCCGGTGCCGCCCTGCTCCTGCGCCGGCCGTGGGTGCTGCCGCTCGCAACGCTCATCTGCGTCCCGATCCGGATCCCGCTCGAGCTCGGCGGCGAGGAGGCGAATTTGCTCCTGCCGCTCTATGCCGTCGTCGGTGCGGTCGCGGTTGGCCTCGCCTGGCAGCTCGTGCGCGGCGACTTGCGCTCGCGAGAGCTAGGCGCCGTGACGCTCCCGCTCGCGGCTTTCGTCACCTGGACGGGAGTCTCGCTCCTCTGGTCGGACGATCTCCGGCAGGGAGCGATCTTCCTCCTCGCGTTCCTCCTTCCCTTCGCGTTGCTCGCTCTCGGCTTCGCGCGGCTCCCGTGGAGCCGGACCGGCCTGCTCACCCTCTACGGCGCCCTGGTCGCGACGGCGCTCTCGTACGCCGGGATCGGCCTCTTCCAGTGGGCGACGCGCGACGTCTTCTGGAACCCGACCGTGATCGTCGGCAACGCCTACGCGCCGTTCTATCGCGTCAACTCGGTCTTCTACGACCCGTCGATCTACGGGCGCTATCTCGTGGTCGCGATTCTGGCGACGCTCGGCTTCGTCCTGCTCGGACTGCGCGGGCGCCTGCTGGCGGGAGCAATCGGCGCGGTCGCGACGATCTGGATCGGGCTGCTCTTCTCGTTCTCGCAGTCCAGCTTCGCCGCCCTGGTCGGGGGCGTGCTGGCGGCAGCGACGGTGGTTTGGCGCTGGCGCGCGGCCGCCGCGGTAGGCCTCGTTGCAGCCGTCCTCCTGAGCGTGGGCTTCGCGACGCCGCAGGTGCGAACGAAGCTCTTGAAGGAGTCGCGGGCCGGACTCAACAACGCAACCAGCGGCCGGGCGAATCTCGTCACGAACGGGATCCGAATCGCCGCCGACCATCCGTTCACGGGGGTCGGGGTCGGCAGCTTCAAGCGCGCCTACGCCGATCGAACCGGCCTGCGCGGTCGCGAGCCGCGAAAGGCGGCCTCGCATTCGACGCCGGTAACCGTCGCTGCCGAGACCGGAATCCCAGGCCTGCTGCTGCTCGGCTGGCTCGGCGCTGCCGCCCTCGGCGCGGCCCTGCTCGGCGCGCACCGAAACGATGCCGGCCGCGCGGCTCTCGCCGTCGGGCTTACGCTTGGGGCGATCGCCGTGCACAGCCTCTTCTACAACGCGCTCTTCGAGGACCCGATGACGTGGGGACTGCTCGGCCTTGCCGCGCTGACGTTCGCGCGCCGGCGGGAGGAAGCGTGATCGAGGGCTGGAAGCGCGTGCTCGTGCTCGCGCCGCACACCGACGACGGCGAGTTCGGCTGCGGCGGCACGATGGCGAGGCTCGTCGAAGCAGGCGCCGAGGTGCACTACGTCGCCTTCTCGATCGCAACCCGCTCGCTGCCGGACGGCTTCGCACCCGACACACTCGCTCGCGAGGTGCGCGAGGCGACGGTCGAGCTCGGCATCCCCGAGGCCCAACTTCACGTTCACGACTTCGACGTGCGCACGTTTCCCGACCGGCGCCAGGACATTCTCGAGCTGCTCGTCGGTCTCTGGGAGGAGTTGCGCCCAGACGCCGTTTTCCAGCCTTCGCACCACGACGTCCACCAGGATCACCAGACGATCGCCCAGGAGGGCCTGCGGGCGTTCAAGCGGACGACGGTGCTCGGCTACGAGATCCCGTGGAACAACTTTGACTTTTCCTACGGCGCCTATCTCACGCTCGACAAGACTCACGTGGAGCGGAAGGTCGCGGCGCTCGCCTGCTACGCCTCCCAGCAGCACCGCCGGTACGCGAACGCCGAGTACGTCTGGAACCTGGCGCGCGTGCACGGGATCAACGTGAACCGCGAGTACGCCGAGGTCTTTCAGGTCTACCGGATCGTCGCCTGAGAGAGAGCAGAGGGGCGAATACCCAATTAATTCAGCCAGTTATTTTCCCTGCAGATAGGCTCTTTTTTGTAAGCGTTCAGGTCCCCTGGCCGGTGAGGTCATGCTGGAAGGGAACGTCGGCCGGGCGGCGAATAGAGAGAGTTTTATGCTTTTCAAGTGAGAAGGTCCCTGCCTGCGCCCGGCGCTGGGAACACAGGTGTGGAGCGGGCCGAGGCACGAGGCGATCCTCGACGGCGACCGGGAGACGGCGCTCGCCCTGCTAATGGTCGCCGTCACGCTCGCTTGAGAGAAAAGTGGTTTCCGGTCAGCTGCCCCCTTCTTGACCGGCACAGAGGCCCATGCGGGCGTAATTCGAACCGCGGGTGTGTCGCAGCGTGAGTTCGCCGCCGCGCTGATTCATGATGATGCTATGCAGCGCGACCTTCCGACCGGAACCGTCACCTTCCTCTTCACCGACGTCGAGGGCTCGACCAAGCTGCTGCACGAGCTCGGAGCGGAGGGCTACGCCGAAGCCCTCGCCGAGCACCGCCGCATCCTGCGGGAGGCGTTCACGCGCCACGGCGGCGTCGAGGTCGACACGCAGGGGGACGCTTTCTTCGTCGCCTTCTCGCGCGCGTCCGACGCGCTTGCCGCTGCACGAGAGACGCGGGCGACGCTCGAGCCGACGCCAGTGCGCGTCCGGATCGGAATCCACACCGGCGAGCCGATCGTCACCGACGGGGGCTACATCGGGATGGATGTGCACAAGGGCGCCCGCATCGCTGCCGCCGGACACGGCGGCCAGGTGCTCGTCTCCGAGCAGACGGCGCGGCTCCTTGGCAACGACGACCTCCGCGAACTCGGCGCGCATCGGCTGAAGGACCTGACCGCTCCGGAGCGGATTTACCAGCTCGGCGAGGACGAGTTCCCGCCCCTGAAGACGCTGTACCGGACGAACCTCCCCGTCCCGGCGACGCCGTTCCTCGGCCGCGAGCAGGAGCTTGGGGACGTGCTCGCGCTGCTGTCGCGCGAGGACGTGCGCCTGCTCACCCTGACCGGGCCTGGCGGCACCGGCAAGACACGGCTCGGCCTGCAGGTTGCCGCCGAGGGTTCCGAACGCTACCCGGACGGCGTCTTCTGGGTTCCGCTTGCCCCGCTGCGCGACCCCGAGCTCGTGCTCGAGCAGGCTGCGCAGGCGCTCGGTGCCAAGGACGGCCTCGCGGAGCACATCTCCGACAAATCGCTACTGCTGCTCTTCGACAACTTCGAGCAGGTCGTCGAGGCAGCCCCCGGCCTCTCCGAGCTGCTCGCCGCCTGCCCCAACCTGCACCTGCTCGTGACCAGCCGCGAGCTGCTGCGCGTTCCCGGTGAGCAGGCGTACCCGGTCCCCCCGCTCGAGCCGCAGGACGGGACCGAGCTCTTCCTTGCCAGGGCCCGCGCCGCCGACCCGGGCTTTGCTTCGAGCGCGGCGGTGCCGGAGCTCTGTGCGCGGCTCGAGCAGCTGCCGCTCGCGCTCGAGCTGGCGGCGGCGCGCGTCCGCGTCCTCTCCCCCGAGCAGCTGCTCGACCGGCTCGCCGGGCGGCTCGACCTGCTCAAGGCAGGCCGCGGCGTCGACCCGCGCCAGCAGACGCTGCGAGCAACGATCGAGTGGAGCCACGACCTGCTCGACGAGGAGGAGCAGCGGCTGCTCGCCCGCCTCGCCGTCTTCGCGGGCGGTTGCACGCTCGAGACCGCAGAGGCCGTGTGCGACGCCGACCTCGACACGCTCCAGTCGCTCGTCGACAAGAGCCTTGTCCGCGTCCGCGAGGGCGAGCGCTTCTGGATGCTGGAGACGATCCGCGAGTACGCAACGGAACGGCTTGAAGCTTCCGGCGAAGGCGATCACCTGCGGCGGCGCCACGCGGACTACTTCCTCGCGCTCGCGGAAGAAGCGGCGCCCAACACACGCATGTACTCCGCGGAGTGGATCGAGCGGCTGGAGCACGAGCACGACAATCTCCGCGCAGCGCTCGACTACCTTGCGGCTTCAGGGGAGAGCGAACTCGTCCTGCAACTTGCAGGAGCTCTGTCCGACTTCTGGCACCACGGTGGGCACGTCGCCGAGGGCAGGCATCGCCTCGAGAGCGCGCTCTCTGTCGAGGAGCGTCCGACCGCGGCCCGTGCCAGGGCTCTCAACGGAGCAGCCTTCATGGTGTACGGGGGCGGAGATGCGGCGGCGGCCAAATCGATCGCCGAGAGGGCGCTGGCGCTCTATCGCCAGCTTGGCGACATGCGGGGCGCGGCCGAGGCTCTCAACGCGCTCTGCGTAGCCTGCATCGAGGAGGGAGACTTCGAGCGGGCGCAGCAGTTCGGCGAAGAGAGCCTGGATCTCTTTGTCCAAGTTGGCGACGACGAATTTGCGGCCGCGGCGACTCGCACCCTCGCGTTCACGTACTACAGCCGCGGCGACATCGAGCGAGCACGCACGCTGCACGAGGAGAACCTTCACCGGGCCCGAGCACGCGGTTTCAAGGGGACGGAGGCGGGGACGTTGGGCTCCCTGGCGATCATCGCCGTCGACCAGGGCCGGGTCGAGGATGCATTCGCTCTGGTGAAGGAAAACCTTCTTGCCTGCCGCGAGATCGGCTCTCTCCAGGACGTGGCGCAGGGTCTTTGTCGCGCGGCCGAAGTTCTAGCCGTGTTCGGCGGGAAAGCGGACACCTCTGCCCGGCTGCTCTCCTGCTTCGAGGGCCTGCGAGAGCAGATCGGCGTCAGCGAAGCCTGGGTCGGGAGGATGAACGAGAGGACGATCACATCGATCCGCACTCACCTCGACGAAGCGGCGTTCGCCGAGGCGTGGGAGCAAGGTCGGACGCTGACGGCGGACGAGGCAGTCGCGCTCGCCCTCGACTCGCTCGACTAAAGGTCGCCAGGGCGGGCGGGTTTAGCTGTCGGAGCGCGGGGAAACGCGTCGACGCCCGCTCACGATTCGGGGAAGGGGCGGCTAACCGGATACCCTCTTGAGAGAATCACATCACCGGACCGCCGCCGAAATTCCACGGCGAGCGGGATATCCTCTGCCGGTGTTCAATTCGATGCCCAGGCCCGCTACCCCGCGTTGGCCATCGGGGAAGTCTTTTGCGGCACGCAATCCCCGCGAAGGGCCTTACGACTAGTTGGGATGGAGCAACAATACTGGCCCGAAGCTACTCCCGAACGTTCCCGCCGCCGCCCTTCACCAGTTGTTAGACGCAGTGCAGGAGGAGGTCCTTGGCGCCGACGCGTCGCTCGTCCGATTCGTACGCCCAAACGATGTCGAGCTCGACCCGGTCAAAACGGCGGTGGCGCGGTCGTCTGCTTGGCATCCCTCTGATGGTAGGGAGCAACCGACCGCGCCGCCCAATTGGACTCACGGACGGGACTTCTTCTCATGGTCCCGACAAACGGCTTATTTGCAGGGCAAATCGCGCGGTCCGACGAGGTGTTGGTCTGCCACCTCCGACATCATGGTCAGAGCCATCGAAACGCCGCGTTTCACTCCTCGATAAAGCCTGCATCGAAGCCAGTTCCAGAAATTGGTGATTGACCCAGAGAGAGAGCGAGAGAGGGCGCCCGGAGGCGTCGGTCAGGTGCTGCGTCGGAGTACGTCCCACGCCAGCCGCACGTCCGCCTCGGTCGTGCGGGCGTTGCCGACGGCCAGTCTGAGCGTGTAGCGACCTTCGAGCTTCGTGTGCGAGAGAAAGGCCTCGCCGGTCGCGTTGACGCGCTCGAGCAACGCCTCGTTCTCGGCGTCGGAGCCGTCGCGTCGGAAGCAGACGAGCGAGAACGGGCGTGGCGCCGTGATCTCCCAGCCCGGCTCGGCTCGCACCCAGCCCTCGAAAAGCTCGGCGAGCCGGATCGCCTCTCGGATCCGGTCCTGCAACCCCTCCCGGCCGTAGCAGCGGAGAACCGCCCAGAGCTTGAGGGCGCGGAAACGTCGGCCGAGCACGGGGCTGTACTCGGAGAGGCTCGCCACCTCCTCGCTCACCCTCAGGTACTCGGGGACGAGACTGAACGCGGCCCGGAGATCGTCGGGTCGACGTGTCCAGAAGGTCGAGCAGTCCATCGGGGTCAGCAGCCATTTATGCGGGTTGACGACGATCGAATCGGCGCGCTCCCAGCCCTCGAAGTGGTGACGAAGCTCGGGACACACGGCCGCCGAGCCTGCATAGGCCGCGTCCACGTGGAGCCAGACGCTGCCGCGCTCGCACGCGTCCGCAATCGCAGGCACCGGATCGACCGAGCTCGTCGAGGTCGTCCCGATCGTGGCGACGACGGCACAGGCGCCCTCGAGCTCGAGCGCTTCGGGCCTGAGCCGGAACTCCGCATCCACCGGCACCGCTCGCGGCTCCAGCTCGAGCAGTCGGCAGGCTTTTGCGACGGATGAGTGCGCATGATCGGAGTGGAGCACGGCACGGGCGTCGGGCCTGGCGTGCCGCGCCGCCGCGAGCGCGACCATCGTGCAGGTCGAGGCCGTGTCCTCGATGTGACCGTGCAGGCCGTCGGGGAGCCCCAGGAGCTGGGCGAGCCAGTCGAGGGTCAGCTCCTCGAGCTCCTGCAGCGCCGGTGAGGTGCGCCAGAGGATGCCGACCTGGTTGAGCCCGGCGGCGAGAAGTTCCGCGAGGATCCCCGGCTCGGAGCCGGTGTTCGCGAAGTAGGCGAAGAAGCGCGGGCTCTGCCAGTGCGTCAGCCCCGGCAGGAGCACGTCGTCGAGGTCGCGCAGGACGTTCGCGAACGGTTCGGCCGTCTCGGGTGGCGAGGCAGGCAGGCGCGCGCGGATCTCACCCGGCTCCACCTGCGCGAGCACGGGAAGCTCGCGCACACCCTCGAGGTAGGAGGCGACCCAGTCGAGCGCAGCCGCGCCGTCCTCCCGGAAGCTCACTTCAGGAGCTGCTCGATCTCGGTCCACGGTCGCGTGTTCAGGATCTGCTCCTTCGTCAGCCACGCACGGCGGGCCTGCGCGATCCCGAGCTCGACGTAGCCGAGCGCGCCGGTGGAATGGCCGTCGCTCGAGACGACGAGCGTCAGCCCGGCCTCGCCGGCGAGCCTCGCGTTCGCGTCGCGCAGGTCGAGCCGGTCGGGCTGCGAGTTGAGCTCGAGAAAGGTTCCGGTCGCGAGCGCCCCTTCGACGACGCGCTCGACCGCAATCGTCGAGGGATTGCGCTTGCCGATCTTCCGGCTCGTCAGATGGCCGATGCAGTCGACGTGAGGGTTCTCCATCGCGGCGAGCACGCGCCCGGTCGGATCGTTCTCGAAGCTCGAGTGCACCGATGCCATCACCCAGTCGAGCTGAGCGAGCAACTCGTCCGCGAGATCGAGCTCACCGTTCGCGCGGATGTTCACCTCGATCCCCTTCAGGATCCGGAAGGGCGCCAACCGCTCGTTGAGCGCGTCGATCTCCTCCCACTGGTGCTCGAGGCGGCTCTCGCGCAACCGTTGCGAGTGATCGCACATCGCCAGATAGTCGTGCCCGAGCTCCTGCGCGGCGAGCGCCATCTCCTCGACCGTCGCCTTCCCGTCCGACCAGGTCGAGTGCGAGTGGAGATCACCACGGAGGTCGGCACGCTCGACGAGCGCAGGCAACGTGCCCTCGCGTGCGGCGGCAAGCTCGCCGCCGTTCTCGCGGAGCTCGGGGGCGATGAAGGCGTAGCCGAGGTGCTCGTAGACGGCCTTCTCGTCCTCGGCGCTGAAGATCTCGCCGGTCTCGGTCGTGGTGATCCCGTACTCGGAGACCGAGAAGCCGCGACGGACTGCGTCCTCGCGCAGCGCGACGTTGTGCTCCTTGGAGCCGGTGAAATGCTGGAGCAGGTTGCCGTAGGACTCGGGCGGGACGACGCGGAGGTCGAATCGCAGGCCGTCGTTCGAGATCACCGTCGCCTTCGTTGCACCCTTCGCGACGACGTCCGCGACCCAAAGCAGCTTCGTGAAGTAATCGATCAGCGCCGGCGCGTCGGTCGAGGTGGCGATGATGTCGAGGTCGCGGAACGTCTCGCGGCGGCGGCGCACCGACCCCGCCTCGGAGACCTTCACGGCCGCCGGATGCTCACGCAGGACGGAGACGACCGCGAGCACGGCCGGCAGACCCGCGCCGAGCAGCCGGCGCGACTCGCGCGGATCCTGCGGCGTCTCGGCGAGCGCCTTCAAGATCTTGGCCTCGGTGGTCGCGCCGAGTCCCGCGAGCTCGCGCAGCCGCTCGCCCTGCGCTGCCGCCTTCAGCTCCTCGAGCGTCGTCACGCCGAGCTCCTGCCAGATCCGCCGCGCTGTCTTAGGACCGAGCCCCGGCAGCCGCATGAACTTGACGACCTCCTCGGGGACGAGCGCCTTCCGCTTCGTCAGCGCCTTCATCTCGCCGAGCTCGATCACCTCGACGATCTTCCCCTCGATCGTGGCGCCGATCCCGGTCAGGCTCTTGGCCTTGCCGTCGAGCGCGAGCTGGGCAACCGGTCCCCCGGTCTCGCGGATCCGCGTCGCCGCTCGCCGGTAGGCGAGCACCCGGAACGAGCTTTCTCCCTCGAGCTCGCTCAGATCGGCCAGCAACTCGAGCTGATCGGCAAGCTCGTCGTTCCTCGGCAGGGAGCTCATGGCCACTTCCCGCGATGATACGGAGGTGAGAGCCATGCTTTGCCTCCCCACCTACGACGAGCACGAGAACCTCGAGCCCATGCTGCGCGCGCTCGGGGAGGTGCTCGGGCCGGACGACCGCGTGCTCGTGATCGACGACAACTCCCCCGATGGCACCGGCGAGCTCGCCGACCGGCTGGCCGCGGAGCTTCCCTTCGTCGACGTGCTCCACCGCGAGCAGAAGGAAGGGCTCGGACGCGCGTACATCGACGGCTTCCGGATCGCTCTCGACCGCGGCGCCGAGCTCGTGCTCGAGATGGACTGCGACTTCTCGCACGACCCCAGGGACGTCCCGCGCCTGATCGCGGCGGCCGGCGGTGCTGACGTCGTGCTCGGCTCGCGCTACGTGCCCGGCGGGGGCGTTCGCGACTGGGGCCTCGTCCGCAGGCTGATCTCGAGAGGTGCATCCGTTTACACCCGTCTTCTCCTGATGCCGATCAAGGACGCGACCGGCGGCTTCAAGTGCTTCCGGCGCGAGGTGCTCGAGCGGCTGGAGCTCGACGCGATCAGCTCGCGCGGCTACATGTTCCAGATCGAGACGACCTTCCGAGCCCGTCGCGCAGGCTTCCGGATCGTCGAGATCCCGATCGTCTTCTCCGATCGCGAGGTCGGCGACTCCAAGATGACGCGGGCGATCGTCGCCGAGGCAATCTGGAAGGTGCCGGCGCTACGGCTCGCGTCACTCCGGGGACGCCTCCTCCGGGAGACACGGTGAGACAGGCGACCGACACGAGTTTCGCCAACGACGTGGTCGCGGCGAGCGGACCGGTGATCGTGGACTTCTGGGCGCCCTGGTGCAAGCCGTGCAAGGCGCTCGAGCCGATCCTGGAGGCGCTCGCCGCCGAGCACGGGCTGGGTCTCGTGGGGCTGAACATCGACGAGCACCTTGGCGTGCCTTCGCGGTACGGCGTCCTCTCGCTTCCGACGGTGATCCTGTTCGAGGGCGGCGAGCCGCGCTCGACGGTGATCGGGGCGCGCTCCCGCTCCCACTTCGAGAAAGTCTGGGTGGACTGGCTTACGGCGCCGTAGCGGGAGCGCGCTCCGGCTGGCGTTGCCGCTTCGCCCGGCGCGGCACCCGCTCCGTCGAAGTCTGGATGTGACGAACGCGCGGGTCGAGCAGCGGGTAGAGCAGGTCGACGATCAGGTTGAAGACAAGGATCGCCGTCGTCACGAGCACGACGATCCCGAGGATCACGGGCAGGTCGCGCCGCGCGAGCGATCCGAAGAGCAGCGGCCCGATTCCGGGGAGCCCGAACGCCCGCTCGACGAAGATCGCGCCGCTGAAGGCGATTCCGATATCCATTCCGAGCATCGTCACGATCGGCAACATCGCGTTCCGCAGCACCTGCGTCTTGAGGATCCTCCACTCGCCCATCCCGAAGGCGCGGGCAGTGCGAACGTGCTCGGCGTCGAGGGTCTCGATGATGCTCGCCCGGATCATCCGCGCGTAGATCGCGGCGAAGACGACGCCGAACGCGATCCACGGCAGGATCAGGTGATATGCCCACTGCACCGGCCCGCCGCACGTCTCGGTGGCCGTGAAGACCGAGCAGTAGCCGCCTATCGGGGTGAAGGCGAGCTGGAAGCCGAAGATGTAGGAGAGGACCAGGCTGATCCAGAGCGGATGCGCCGAGATCCCGATAAGGACGAAGACCATCCCGGCTCTGTCGAGCAACGACCGCGGCCGGAGGGCGGAGAGGATCCCGATCGGGAACGCGAACAGGAGCCAAACGACAGCGCCGCCGAGCACGAGCGAGCCGGTCACCGGTGCGGCGCGGCCGATCATCTCGATCACGGGCTCCCGGGTGACGCGCGAGTTGCCGAGATCGCCGTGGGCGAGCCGCCAGACGAACGCCCCGTATTCGTTCATCAGCGAGAGCTGCTCGTCGCCGGAGGTGTCGTTCCGCAGCGAGCTCGGCGTCGAGACCGCGCGGAAGCCGCGGCGCACCGTCTGGTTGTTCCCCGGGAGGATGAAGAAGAGGACGTAGGTGTACAACGTCACGATCAGGAAGAGCACCACGGCCCAGCCGAGGCGCCTGATCAGGTAGCCGAGCACCGTCGTCACAGCTTCACGATTCGCGGCTCGTGGCGCAAGAGAATTTCGGCAGAGCCCAACGAGCTCGCGCAGGGCTAGCATCGGACGATGGGTGAAGCGCGCTACGACGGACACGCGGAGTGGTTCGATGTGATCGCGACGTCCGAGCTCGGCCTCTTCAGCCGCCGAACCGTGATCGAGCTACTGGGTTCGGGCCCTGGTGCGCTGATCGACGTCGGCTGCGGCGGCGGCTCGCACGCTGTCGCGTTCGCGGAGCTCGACTGGATCGTCACTGGCGTCGACGTTTCAGAGGATCAACTACGGCTCGCGCGAGCCCGCGGAGTCGACACGCGGCTGGGACGCGCGGAGGAGCTGCCGTTCGCAGACGCGAGCTTCGACGCCGCCGTCTCTATGTGGACGCACACCGACGTGGACGACTTCGGCGCGGAGGCGCGGGAGATCGCGCGCGTGCTACGACCTGGAGCGCCGTTCGTCTACTTCGGCGCCCACCCATGCTTCGTCGGGCCGCACGCGCGCTTCGTCGTCGACGAGGGGCTTCCCGAACTCCAACCGGGCTATCGCGAGACAGGCCGCTACGACAACGCCCAAAGACCGGACGGGATCCGGGCACGGGTCGGTGCGGCGCATCTGCCCCTCGCACTCTTTCTGCAAGCCTTCGTGGACGCGGACCTTCGCCTCGAGCGGATCGAGGAGCCGGGGGATCGCGAGTACCCGTACACGCTGGCGCTGCGTTGGCGTCGGTAGCCCAGGGCAAATTAGCTCAGCCCGCCTGGTTGCAGATTCTGGCGGGCGAGGAGCTCGCCTATCTCAGCACCGAACCCGCACGGGCGGGCAGCTCCGAGTCGTTCCCGGATGATCTCGATCCGCGCGTCGCCTCCGCGCTCGTCGCGCTCGGGATCACGTCGCTCTGGCGGCACCAGGCGGAAGCGTGGGAGGCGGCTCGAGCGGGCGGGAACCTGATCGTCACGACCGGCACCGCGAGCGGCAAGAGCCTCGCCTTCAACCTCCCTGTCCTCGACCTGCTGGCGCGGGAGCCGAAGAGTCGCGCGCTCTACCTCTATCCCACGAAGGCGCTCGCGCAGGATCAGGCCAGGGCGCTCCAAGCATTCGAGCTGAAAGGCGTGAAGCCGGCGATCTACGACGGCGACACCGAGACCGAGAAGCGCTGGCAGATCCGCAAGTGGGCGAACATCCTGCTGACGAACCCGGACATGCTCCACGTCGGGATCCTTCCGCGGCACGACCGCTGGGGAGACGTGCTTTCGAACCTTCGCTTCGTGGTCGTCGACGAGGCCCATGTCTATCGCGGCGTCTTCGGCTCGCACGTCGCGAACGTGCTGCGACGGCTGCGACGCCTGGCGCGCGCTTACGGTGCCGAGCCACAGTTCGTGCTCGCCTCGGCGACGATCGCCAACCCGGGTGAGCTGGCTGCCTCGCTGCTCGGGGAGCCGACCACGGTGATCGAGGGGGATGCGGCGCCGAGGGCGGAGCGGACGATCGCGCTCTGGAACCCGCTCCTAACGGATCCGGAGCTCGGGTTGCGGGCGAGCTCGCTGGGCGAGGCCTCTCGCCTCCTCGCCGGCTTCACGCAGCGCGGCCTACGGACGATCTGCTTCGCGAAGAGCCGCAAGGCCGTCGAGCTGATCCATCGCTTCACAGTCGAGCGCGTGGACGGCGCCACGGCCCAGCGGCTCGCGCCATACCGCGCCGGCTATACATCCGCGCAGCGACGCGAGATCGAAGGTCGCCTGATGGCCGGCGAGCTGCTCGGGGTCACCGCGACCGACGCGCTCGAGCTCGGGATCGACATCGGCGCACTCGACTGCGCGGTTTCGGTCGTTCTTCATGCGCGATCCCGAGGCGCTCCTCTCCCGCACCATCGAGGCCGCGATCCTCGACCACGCGAACCCGCGCGTACTGGACGGACACGTCCTCTCGGCCGCCTTCGAGGGCCCGATCGACGAGGCCGACGCGCAGACACTCGGACCGGAGGCGCTCGAACGCGCGGCCCTCCTGCCCGAGCTCAAGCACACGGCCGCGGGCTGGATCTGGGCGGGCACGGATTATCCCGCCGCTCGGGTCGGGCTCCGGTCCGGCGAGCCGGAGTCGTTCACCGTGGTCGACCGCGAGACGGGCTCGGTGCTAGGACTCGTCGAGCGCTCGCGCGCCTACTCGACCGTGCACGAGGGGGCCGTCTACCTCCACCTCGGCGAGCAACACCTCGTCCGCGAGCTCGACCTGGAAGCACGTACTGCGCTCGTCACCTCGGCCTCGGTCGATTGGTACACGCAGGCGAAGAAGGAGACGCAGACCGCGATCGTCGAGCCGCTTCGGGTCGAGCGACGCCTCGGCCTCGACCTCCACTTCGGCCGGGTTTCCGTGAGCGAGCAGGTCGTCGCCTACCAGCGCACGTCGATCAGCGGAGGTGACACGCTCGAGACGGTGCCGCTCGAGCTGCCGGAGACGAGCTTCGAGACGGAGGCGATCTGGTTCGCACCGACTCCCGCGCAGCTCGAGGGGTTGGAGGAGATGCCGAAGCTCCTCTCCTCCCTGCACGCCGCCGAGCACTCGCTGATCGCGCTCCTGCCGCTCTGGGCGATGTGCGACCGCTGGGACATCGGCGGGCTCTCGACGAACATCCACTTCCAGACCGGGCTACCGACGATCTTCGTCTACGACGGCCACGCGGGCGGGGTCGGGATCACCGAGCGCGGCTTCGAGCGCTTCGAGGGCTGGGTCGAGGACACGGCCCGGATGCTCGCCGGCTGCCCGTGCTCCGCCGGCTGCCCGAGCTGCGTCCAGAGTCCCAAATGCGGCAACCTGAACGAGTTCCTCGACAAGGCCGGAGCGCTCTTGCTGCTGACACGGATGCTCGGAAACTGACACAGACTCGACACGGAGACGACGCAACTTCGTGACGAAATCCTCGATAACGTTTCGTCAGGGGCACCCGCTGCCCCTGGGGGCACGTACGGGCAGGTCGCTAGCCGAGCAGGTGAATGCAGCCGTTGACGGCGAGCGTCAGGAAGAGCGAGATGCCGATCGAAACGGCGAGGCAGCCCGGCGAGCAGCCGTAGACCTTGACCCGAGCACCCTTGTACTCCTTCGGGGAGAAGAGACCCACGGCGCCTTCTTCTCCAACTGTCGATTCCGCGACACCTCATTCGTCTCCATGATGAAATCGACCGCAAAGGAGGCTCGATGCAGTATCTGGCGATGATCTACGGCGATGCCGGCCGGTGGGAGGCTCTCTCCGACGAGGAGCGAACCGCAACCTACGCCCGCTACACCGCCTTCGCCGAGGAGGCCGGCGCAGCGGGAGTGCTGGTCGACGGCGCCGAGCTCAAGGCGACGGCGAGCGCCACCACGGTTCGCGTCCGGGACGGGGAGACGCTCGTCACCGACGGCCCCTTCGTGGAGGCGAAGGAGGCGCTCGGCGGCTATTTCCTGCTCGAGCGCGCCTCGATCGACGACGCCGTCGACTGGGCCGCCCGCATTCCCGGCGCGGACCACGGCGCAATCGAAGTCCGGCCCTGCTACGTCGACGAATCCGAGGAGGCCGTGACATGAAGTACGCGCTGCTACTTACAAACAGCGAGGAGGATCGCGAGCGCTGGGCCACGATGCCCGAGGAGGAGGCGCGGGCCGCCCGCGCCGCCGAGGTGCCGAAGTGGAACGCGCTCTTCGGCGAGCTCGGGGCAAGCGGGAAGCTCCTCTCCGGGAGCGAGCTCGACGATCCAGGAACCGCCAAGACGGTGCGGGTGCGAAACGGTGAGCGCGGCGTCACGGACGGGCCGTTCGCCGAGACGAAGGAGCAGATCGGGGGCCTGATGGTGATCGAGGCCGACGATCTCGACGAGGCGATCTGGATCGCCGCGAAGGTTCCGGTCGTCGAGCGAGCCTCGGTGGAGATCCGCCCAGTCGTCGAAGGGTGACTGGCGTCAGTTGATCGAGGCGGTCTTCCGCGAGGAGTGGGGTCGTGCCGTCTCCATCCTCACCCGCGACCTCGGCGACCTCTCCTTCGCCGAGGACGCGGTGCAGAATGCGTTCGCGATCGCGCTGGAGCGGGATCAGGTCTTCGCACGGAAAGCAGAGCTGCTGGCGCGGCTGGAGTCGCTACCCGCCGAGGAGGACGACGTGAGCTCGATTCCCGACGATCGTCTCGCGCTCGTCTTCACCTGCTGCCACCCGCGCTCGCCGCCGAGGCAATCGTCCTGCTCGCAGAGCAGGATCGTGCCCGCTGGAACGCCGAGCGGATCGCGGAGGGAGTTCGCGTGCTCGAACGGGCGATGTCGCTCCGCAACCCCGGCCCAACCAGCTCCAGGCCGCGATCGGGGCGTTCCACGTCGCGGCTCGCCGGCCCGAGGAGACGGACTGGGAGCAGATCGCCGGGCTCTACAAGGCGCTGACGCGAAGCGATGCCTCACCGAACGTCGCGTTGAACCGCACCGTCGCCGTCGCAATGGCCGAGGGTCCCGAGCGGGGCTTGGAGCTGATCGACGCGATCGAGCTCCCGGCTACCACCTCCCGCCCGCGACCCGCGCCGATCTCTTTCGCCGCCTCGACCGCCGGGAGGAAGCAGCCTCCGCCTATGCCGAAGCGCTCGCGCTCGAGATGAACACCGCCGACCGCGCTTTCCTGGAAAGACGCCTCGCCGAGGTGGTAGTTTCGGCTGCATGATTCGAGAGCGCCTTCCCCAGCTCGACGGCGGCGTCTTCCTCACCGACGGCGGCATCGAGACGACACTGATCTTCCACCACGACCTCGAATTACCGGCCTTCGCAGCCTTCAGCCTGCTCGAGGACGACGAGGGCACCGACGAGCTCCGTCGCTACTACGCACCCTACGCCCTTCTCGCCCGAGAGCACGGCGTCGGCCTCGTTCTCGAGAGCCCGACGTGGCGCGCGAATCCGGACTGGGCTCGCGAGCTCGGCTACTCGCTCGAGCGGCTCGACGAGCTCAACCGGAAGGCGGTCGCGCTGATGGAGGAGCTGCGTGCCGAGTACGCGGGCGAGCAGCCGATCGTGATCTCGGGCTGCGTCGGCCCGCAGGGCGATGGCTACGCCCCCGACTCGATGCTGACGCCGGACGCGGCAGAGGGCTACCACGCGGTCCAGATCGGGACATTCGCCGACACGGCGGCGGACATGGTTACGGCGATCACCATGACCTACGTCGAGGAAGCGATCGGCGTCGCCCGCGCCGCTGCGGCGGTCGGACTCCCGAGCGCGATCTCGTTCACCCTCGAGACCGACGGCCGCCTCCCGAGCGGCCAGGCGCTCGGCGAAGCGATCCAGCAGGTCGACGACGCGACCGGCAGGACTCCCGCTTACTACATGATCAACTGCGCCCATCCGACGCACTTCGAGCACGTGCTCGATCCGGGAGCGGCATGGAGCGAGCGGATTCACGGTCTGCGCACGAACGCCTCAACCAAGAGCCACGCCGAGTTGGACGAGGCCGAGGAGCTCGACGAGGGCGATCCCGCCGACCTGGCGGCGCGACACGGGGCGCTGAGGTCGCGCCTGCCGCGCGTGAACGTCCTCGGCGGTTGCTGTGGGACCGATCATCGCCACGTCGGCGCGATCTGCGACGCCTGGCTCGCCGAAGCCTCCAATAGGATTTAGACGATCGCCCCATGCGAGTCTCGGCAAAGGTCGACTACGCACTCCGGGCGATGGCGGAGCTCGCGGCCGCACCGCCGGGACCGGTCAAGGGCGAGCGGCTCGCGAACGCGCAGCAGATCCCGCTCAACTTCCTCGAGAACATCCTGCTCGAGCTGCGCCGCAGCGGAATCGTCGCGAGCCAGCGCGGCGCCGAGGGCGGTTACTGGCTCGCGAAGCCGGCCGCCGAAGTGACGGTCGCGGACGTGATCCGCGCGGTCGAGGGGCCGATCGCAACTGTGCGGGGGGCAAGGCCGGAGGATGTCGCCTACACCGGCGCAGCGAGCGCCCTGCGCGAGATCTGGATCGAGCTGCGCACGAGCATGCGTGACGTGCTCGAGACGACGACGCTCGCCGATCTCGTGGAAAGATCCACGTGATGGAACAGCGCGTCTCCTTGATCACGCTCGGCGTCGCCGACCTCGACCGCGCCCGCGCCTTCTACGAGGCTCTCGGCTGGCGCACCAACTCGGATCCTGAGCAGGGGATCTTCTTCTTCCAGGCGGGCGGGATGATCGTCGGGCTGTGGGATCGCGCCGCGCTCGCGCAGGACAGCGTCGCCGAGGACAGGGGCGGCTGGGCCGGGATCACGCTCGCCCACAACGTCCGCTCGCCCGTCGAGGTCGATGCCGTCCTCGCCGAGGCGGAGGCAGCCGGCGCCGAGCTCAAGCGCCCCGGCGCACCGACCGACTGGGGCGGTTACTCGGGCGTCTTCGCCGATCCGGACGGCCACACCTGGGAGATCGCGCACAACCCTGGCTGGCAGCTCGCCGACGACGGCGCGATCAGGCTCTAGCGAAGTCGCGTTCGCACCGATGGCCGACGGCTTTTGGGCGCTAGCGGAGCGTCTTCAGCGCGGCGCCGAGAGACTGCCTGGTCGTCAGCACGCCCTCGAAGAGATCGCCGTCTCGGGCGACCCGCTCGAGCACCGCGTCCATCGTGAAGGCCGCGGGATCGAGCGACGCGTTCACCTCCGCCCAGCGCAGCGGGGTCGACACCGGCGCACCCGGCTTCGGCCTAACGGAGTAGACCGAGGCGATCGTCTTGCCCTCGCCGTTCTGGTTCGAGTCGATCAGGACGCCCCTCCGCTTCGCCTTCGACCACTGCGTCGTCGCGAGCCGCGGGTGCGCTCGGGCGATCGCGCCCGCCACGATCTCCGAGAACTCGCGGGTCTCCTCGTAGGTGTGCCGCCGCTCGAGGGGAACGAGGATGTGGATTCCCTCCGAGCCGCTCGTCTTCGGAAACGAGACGAGCCCGACAAGCTCGAGCACCTGCTTGACGAGCAACGCAACCTCGATCGTCTCTGCGAACCCCACGTCGGGCGAGGGATCGAGGTCGAACAGCACCCAGTCGGGCCGCGAGGGCTTGTCCACACGCGAATACCACGTATTCAGGTCGATGCAGCCCATGTTCACGACCCAGAGGAGCGCCAGCTCGTCGTTCACGAGCGCGAAGTCGATCTCACGCCTCGTCCGCGGTGAATCACGCGTCGAGACCTCGAAGTGCCTGGTCGGGATCCAATCGGGCATGTGGCTCGGGGCGTCTTTCTGGAAGAAGAACTTGCCGAACGCGCCGTCCGGATAGCGCTTCATCGTGAAAGGTCGGTCCCGGAGGTGCGGCACGAGCACGGGTGCGATGTCGCGGTAGTAGGTGAGGAGATCGCCCTTCGTGATTCCCTCCTCCGGCCAGAACGGCTTGTCGAGGTTCGAGAGCTTCAGGACGCGCTTGCCGCGGCTCACCTCCGAGCCGATCGGCTCGTGCTCGCGCCGGACCTGCTCGGGCCGCTTGTCCTCGCGGAGTCCCTGATATGACGGCGCGCGGAGTCGTTCGTCGTGCGTCCACTCGACGAACTCGACCTCGCAGACGAGCTCCGGCTCCACCCAGACGATGTCCGACTTCCGCACTTTCGCCAGCTTCGGCGCCTGTTCGAACGGTGTCGTCGACCGCTCGAGCGGTTCTAGCAGGGCAACCAGCCGCTCGATCTCGGCATCGTCGAAGCCGGTGCCGACGTTGCCCGCATACCGCAGCGCCCCTCCCTCGGAGACAGCCAGGATCAGCGCCCCGAAACGGCCGGTGCGTCGCCCCTGCCCCTTCGTGTACCCGGCGATCACGAATTCCTGACGGTGATGGGTCTTGATCTTCAGCCAAGCGCGTGAGCGCCTGCCCGGTTCGTATGGCGACTCCGCGCGCTTGGCGACGATCCCTTCGAACCGCTGCTCCTGCGCAGCGCCGAAGAGGGCCTCGCCGTCGTCGAAGGTCTCCGAGAGCTGCACCCCGCCCCGCCGGGGATCGACGACCTCCGCGAGCCGGCCGCGCCGCTCCACGAGCGGGAGGCCGACGAGCGATTCGCCCTCCACCTCGAGCAGGTCGAACGCGACGTAGAGGTAGACCGTGCCCTCCTTCCCCTGCTGCATCGCCGAGAAGGTCGCGCGACCGTCCGCGCCGACGGCGACCACCTCGCCGTCGAGGACGCAGTCGGGGGTCCGCAGGCTGCGCTCGAGCGCGCTGACGACGCTCGGGAATCGTTCGCCGAGCGGATTGCCATTGCGACTCCGCAGTTCGATCTCGCCGCCGCGCATCGTCGCGATCGCCCGGTAGCCGTCCCACTTGACCTCGAAGAGCCAGCCGGCGCCGCCCGGAACCTCACTCGCGAGCGTGGCAAGCATCGGCTTGTACTCGCGCCGTTTCACCCTCGCCGCGGGCTCCTTCTTCTTGACGAGTAGCCAGTTCTTCGGATCGCCGCCCAGCTTCGCGGGCACGAGCGTCCAGAGCCCTTCCAGTCGCTCGCCGCGCAAGTGGACGGTCAGACCGCCGTCGCGCTTCTCCTCCACGAGCTCGTAGGTGCCGCGATCCCAGATCTCGACCGTGCCGGCGCCGTAATTCCCCTTCGGGATCTCGCCCTCGAAGCTCGCGTAGTCGAGCGGATGATCCTCGACGTGCACCGCGAGGTGCTGCGTGCCGGGCTCGAGCGGAACGCCCTTGGGGACGGCCCAGCTCGCGAGCGCTCCCTCGCGCTCGAGCCGGAAGTCGTAGTGAAGCCGGGTCGCGTCGTGACGCTGAACGACGAAGAGCGGGGCGCTCCGCTCCCCCGGATTGGAATCCCCTCGCGCGAACGGCTCGGGTGTCGTCGCCGGATTGCGCTTGCGCCGGTAATCGCGGAGCGGCGGCACTGGCTACCCCACGCGTGGGGTCAGTCGGGCCAGGGGAAAAGCCTGTGGAAGATGTGGATAGCCGGATAATTCAGGCGAGCACGCCCATCGAACGGAACTTCTGGCGTCGCCGAGTCCGCAGCTCGGCCTGGGGAATGTTCTCCAGCTCGTCGAAGGCGTCGGCGAGCGCCGCTCCGAGCAGCCTGGCCGACTCGTCGTGGCTCACGTGGGCGCCGCCCACGGGCTCGGGAACGATTCCGTCGATCACGCCGAGCTCGAGGCAGTGGGCTGCGTCGGGCTTGAATGCGGCCGCCGCCTTCTGGCGCTCGCCGGCGTCTCGCCAGAGGATCGCGGCGCAGCCTTCAGGCGAGATCACGGAGTAGATCGCGTTCTCCTGCATCAGCACGGTGTCGGCGAGGGCGATCGCAACCGCCCCGCCGGAGCCGCCCTCGCCGATGATGCAGGCGACGGTCGGCACCTTCAGCCGCGCCATCACGGCCTGCGAGCGCGCGATCGCGCCGCCCTGGCCGTGCTGCTCGGCCGCCACGCCCGGGTAGGCGCCCGGCGTGTCGACGAGCGAGGCAAGCGGAAACCCGTGACGCTCGGCGGTCTCCATCACCCGCATCGCCTTCCGGTAGCCCTCCGGATAGGCCATCCCGAAGTTCCGCTTCGTCCGTTCCTTGATGTCGCGGCCCTTTTGATGCCCGATGAGCGCGACCGTGCGACCATCGAGCTTCCCGAGCCCGGCGACGAGCGCGGCGTCGTCGGCGCGCCCGCGGTCGCCGTGCAGCTCGAACCAGTCGTCGAACAGCCGCTCCACGTAATCGAGCGTGTACGGGCGCTCCTCGTGCCGGGCGAGCTCGACCTTGCTCCAGATCTCCTCATCCGTCGGCTCGGCCTCGATCCGGTCGAGCTGGCGCTGCAGGCGCTCGAGCTCGCCGGAGAGCCGGGCACCGCGCAGGAGGTCGAGTCCGCTCAACTTGCTCAACCGGTCCCTGAGTCGGATCTCTGCGTCATTCGCCAAATCAGCGCTCCCCGAAGAGCCGCAGCAGGCGCGCGAGCGTCGGGCGCAGCTCGGAACGTGGCACGATCGCATCGACGTGTCCGAACCGGAGATTGGACTCGGCGAGACCGAAGTCGTCCGGCAGCTTCTCCCGCGTCGTCTGGGCGACGACGCGCGGGCCGGCGAAGGACATCAGCGCGCCCGGCTCCGCGAGCAGGACGTCACCCAGGCTGGCGAAGCTTGCAAGCAGACCTCCGGTCGTCGGGTGGGCCATCACGCTGAGCAACGCGCATCCCGACTCGTGCAGCTCCTCGACGGCGCACACCGTCTTTGGAAGCTGCATCAGCGCCAGGATCCCCTCCTGCATGCGCGCACCGCCCGAGGCCGAGATAGAGACGAGCGGCATCCCGGCCGCCGCCGCGCTCTCGCAGGCGCGCGCGAACTTCTCGCCCGTCACCGAGCCCATCGAGCCGCCCATGAACGAGAAGTCCATCACGGCAAGCTCGCACGCCTGCTCCTCGATCGTGGCACTGCCGATCACCATCGCGTCGCCGAGCCCCGTCGCGACCTCAGCCTCGGCGAGCCGCTCCTTGTAGGCGCGCAGATCGAAGAACTCGAGCGGATCGGCCGAACGGAGCTCGGCGGCCTCCTCGACGAAGCTGCCGCGATCGGCGAGCTGCTCGATCCGCTTGCGCGCCTTCACCGGGAAGTGGTGATCGCAGTGCGTGCAGACACGCAGGGCCGCGTCGAGCTCGTCGTCGCGATAATGCGAGCCGCAGGCGGGGCAGGTATTCGGATGCTTCTTGGGCGGCGGCTCCGGAGCGTGCTTGTGCTCGATGGAGACGGCGATCCTGCTCGCTTCGGCCATGCCTGATCTTAGACCCGCTGCTTGCGCACGAGGTTGCACCGGCGTTCGGTCAGAGGCCCGAGCTCACAAACCCAGCGCTCACAAACTCAGCGCCGCGCAGAGCCGAGCGAGCTTCGGGGTATTCGCCGGGTCGCCGACAAGACCGGAGAGGCCAGCACCTGCGATGCGCGAGCGGCCGGCGCTCGAGCGCAGCAGCCTTTCGAGCTCCTCCAGTCGGAGGCCGCCCGGTTCGGGCATGAAGACGGCGAGCTCGTCCGGCTCGACCGAATCGCAGTCGAGCGCGACGTAGACGGCGTCCGTGCCGTCGAGCGCCCGCTCGATCGCCCCTTCGCCGGTCTTCACCCCGGACGCCGCGATGAACTCGACCTCCGGCGGGTCGAGCTTCCGCGCGCCGACGAGCGCCACATTCGCGGGCTCGATCACGCCTTCGTCGATCAGCATCCGCAAAGGCATCCCCCAGGCATTGCCGGACGGCGAGGACGCGGGAGTGTTCAGGTCGCCGTGCGCGTCGATCCAGACGACGGCAAGCTTCTCGTCGCCCGAGGCGAGCCGCTCGATCGCACCCAGGTGCGCGCAACAGCAACCGCCGAGGACGAGCGGGCGATCCGGAAGCTCGGCGGCGACCATCAGCGTCTGCTGGGCAAGCGAAGATGCCTCGACGACGGCCGCTTCCGGATAGGGCAGCCCGAGCCATGCGGCCTCGGCCATCGCCTCGCCCCCCTTGCCCCAGGCACGAGGGACGCGGACGAGCCCGGCGCCGAACTCGCGGCCGCACGAATGGCACTGGTACTCCGGGCCGACCGCGACCGCGGTGAGCGTTCGGCAGTCGGGACAGCGCGCCCGGAGCCGGCTCACGTCCTGAGCTCCCAGGTATCGCTGCGCCGCGCCGGTCGCATTCCGACGCGCTCGTACAGGCGCACCGCTCCGGTCGTGTTCTCGGCGTCCACTCCGAGCCCGACCCTCGTGAAGCCACGCGCGCGGAGCGCCCGGAACCCGTGCAGGAGCAGCGCCTCGCCGAGCCCTCGCCGCCGCCAGGCGGGTCGCACGCCGAGAAGCTCGACCCAGCCGAAGTCCGGCTCGCCCGAGAAGTGTGGGCTGCAGAGGACGAAACCGGCGACCTCGTCTCCGTCGAGGGCGAGGAACCAGAGCGTGGCGTCGAAGGAGTCGCGGTCGCGGTGCCAGCGACGCCATTGCTCGAAGCTCTGCTCGTGGAACTCCCAGTGGTCGGCGAAGGCGCGCATGTGCGCTGCGTGGATCCGCTCCTCCTCGCCGTCGCGCATCGGCCGAACCACGATCCCCTTCGGTAGGTCGGGTGGCGCGGGCGGAGCGGTGAGCTCCACCCGCATCTGGAACGAATGACGGACGATCGAAAAACCGGCGTCGCGATACGCCCCCGCGGCGAGCGCGTCCACCGAGGGGGTGTAGCCTCGGAGGAGGGCGCCCGCACCCGCGTGCTCGCGTGCGGCCTCGAGCAGGATGCGTGCGGCTTCGACATCGAGCGCGCGCATGTCGATGCTCCAACGACCGCCCTCCTCGGAGACATCCGCATAGCCGACGGGCTTTCCCTCCACCTCGGCCAGGCGCATCCAGATCTCGGGCAGGCCGAACCAGTCGAGGATCTGGGCCGGCGCGAGGTCGCGCTCGCCGTGGAGCGCGGCCGAGTGCGCGTCCAGCAGTTCCGCAATCGCCGACGCGTCCTCCCGCGCCGGCTCACGAAGCCGCACGCAGCTCCTTCTCGTAGACGATCGCGTGCCAGAGCGTCCGCATCCCTGCGCGCTCGTAGACACGGGTCGCGCCGGTGGGGCTCTCGGCATCGACTCCCAGGCCGACCTTGCGCTCGCCGCGGCGGTAGAGCTCGGCGAACACCGTCTTCAGGAGTGCCTCCGCGATCCCGCGCCGCCGGTAGGCGCTCCGCACGCCGAGGACATCGATCCAACCCTGGTCGGGATCGCGTTTCTGCTCGCCGAAGACGACGCCCGCGATCTCGTCGTCGGCGGCCGCGACCCACCAGAGCGTCGGGTCGAACGTCTCGCGCCCGAAGCGCTTCTGCTCCCACTCCTCCCAAGGTGTCGGACGGTGCTCCCAGTGGTCGGCGAACGCTTCCTGCTGGGCGGCGTGGAACGCGCGGGCCTCGTCGGGATGCCGGTACGGACGAATCTCGATCCCGGGCAGCGCGACGACCTCGGGCTCGTTCTCGAGCTCGATCACCATCCCGCGGAACCCGCGTACCGCCTCGTAGCCTCGCTCGCGATAGAAGCGCACGGTTCCCTCGTCCTGGTCGAGAGTCGCGTTCTGGAGGTAGACGCGCTCGCCAGCGGGGAGGTTTCGCGCCTCGTCTTGCGCCCGCTCCTCCGTGACGTGGACGATCTCGGTCCCGATCCCGCGCCCCCGGAGGTCAGGATGGACGTAGCCGTCCGCGTTCAGGCGGTAGCCCTTCGCGATGAAGTCGGCGTAGCCTGCGATCCTGCCGTCCAGCTCCAAGACCCACGCGTCGCACGCGAGATCGAGCTCGGCCCACGTCGCGACCAGGTCGCTTGCAGTCCAGTCCGAGTCGCCGGCCACGGCCGTGTCGGCCGCGCGGACGAGTTCCAGCACCGCCTCGAGATCGGCGGAATCCGGCGCGCGGACGTTCATCGGGGAACGAGCTCGTCGAGCGCGTCCGGAAGCCTCGAAAGGTCCGGTAGCTCGACGTCAGGGTCGTGCTTCGCGGTCTCGTTCAGCCGGTTGATCCAGACGGTCTTCAGCCCCAGCTCCCGCGCAGGCGCGAGGTCGTGGAACAGGCTCGCCGCCACATGGACGTGGTGCTCGCGGTCGGCGGTGAGCTCGTCGAAGCGCCGCCAGTGGCCGTGCTCGGGCTTGTAGGACTGAACGTCCTCGGCGACGACGACGAGGTCGAAGGGCACGCCGAGCTGTCGCTGCGACGCCGCAATCAGCTCGCGATCCGAGTTGGAGAGGATCGCGAGACTCCATCCCCGACGACGCAGCTCGGCGAGCGCCTCCGGCACCTCGGGAAAAGCCGGCCAGTCGGGAAGCGACTGGGGCAGGACGCCGCTCTCGCCTTCTGGGATGCCGTAGCCGACCTCGTTCGCGAGCCTCTCGAGCGTCAGCGTCAGCACCTCGGCGTACGAGCGGTACCGCTCGGCTTGGACCTCGGATTCGAGCTCGTGGAAACGGCGCAGGAGCTCGGGAGCCTGCTCCGCACCGTAGAGGCGCTCGAGGACGCCGCCGATCCCGGCGTTCCAGTCGATCAGGGTGCCGTAGCAGTCGAAGGTCGCCCAACGGGACATGGCCGGAGCTTAGAGCCTCTTAGGCGAATAGGCTCATCGCATGAAGCCGATCGCGATCGGTCCGCTGCGGCCGGAACACTGGCCAGCCGCCGCCGCGATCCTCGCCGAGGGAATCGCGACGCGGAACGCGACCTTCGAGACCGTCACGCCATCCTGGGAGGAATGGGATCACGACCACCTCGGCGCACATCGATTCGTTGCGCTCTCCGACATGGACGTCGTCGGATGGGTTGCCCTTTCGCCCTACTCGCGCCGGGCCGCGTACGCCGGCGTCGCCGAGGTCAGCGTCTACGTCGCCGCCCGCGCGCGTGGCCGCAGGATCGGTCGTGCTCTCCTCGAAGCCCTCATCGCGAGCACCCGCAGCGACGGTCTCTGGACGCTCCAGGCCGGCATCTTCCCCGAGAACGAGGCGAGCCTCGCGCTCCACCGCTCACTCGGCTTCCGCGAGGTCGGAGTCCGCGAGCGGATCGGCCGACTCGACGGCGAGTGGCGCGACGTACTCCTACTCGAGTTCCGCCTCTAAGAACTCATTTCAGATTGAGCTCCTGAGCCGTCGGAAGCAGACGAGGCAGCAGCCGAGGGCGAGCATCGCCTCGTGCATCTCGGCTCGGCGCTCGTAGCGGACGAGCAGGCGCTTGAAGTTGTGCAGCCAGGCGAAGGTGCGCTCAACGACCCAGCGGTAGCGGCCGAGCCTGGAGCCGTGCTCGGTCTGGCGGCGCGCGATCACGGGTTTGATTCCGCTTCCCAGACCTGGCGGCGGTACTTGTCATGGTCGTAGCCGCGGTCGGCGAGCACGCAGTCCGGGCGCCGGCGAGGACGGCCCAACGAGGCCGCGTACCGCAGGCACAGCGTCGAGGAGCGGGATCAGCTGGGTGACGTCGTTGCGGTTCGAGCCGGTGAGCGCGTAGGCGAGCGGGATCCCTGTCTGATCGACAAGGAGATGGTGCTTGGAGCCGGGACGGCCCCTGTCGACCGGGCTCGGGCCCGTTTCGGAGCCCCCTTTTTCGCTTGGATCTGGCTCGAGTCGGCGATCGCCCGCGACCACTCGAGCTCGCCCGCGGCGCGCAACCGAGCCAACAAGAGCGCGTGCAGCTGCGCCCACACTCCCGCCCGCTGCCACTCGTCGAGACGGCGCCAGCAAGTCACACCCGAGCCGAAGCCAAGCTCGGCCGGCAAGTGCTGCCAGGCGATTCCGGTGTGCAGCACGAACAGAATCCCCTGCAGCGCCTCCCGGTCGGGCAAACGCTTGCGGCCCGGATAACGGAAGCGTCGCTCCCGCCTCGGCAACAGCGGCTCGACAAGCCCCCACAGCTCGTCAGAGACGATCCACGGCGCAGCAGCCATCGGCACCCCTCCCTGACGACAGATGCCGACGGCATTCGCCACCAGGGAACGGGTCCCTTCATTCAGAAATGAGTTCTAAGTCAAGTAACAGACTGTTACTTGGCTCGATCCTCGAGCGTGCGGAAGACGACACACGCGTTGTGGCCGCCGAAGCCGAAGGAGTTCGAGAGCCCGACGCTGATCTCGGCCTGCCGTGCCTCGTTCGGGATGTAGTCGAGGTCGCAGGTGGGATCCTCGACCTCGTAGTTGATCGTCGGCGGCAGGATCCCGCGGTTCGTCGCGAGGATCGTGAAGATCGCCTCGACCGCGCCCGCCGCGCCGAGGCAGTGGCCGGTCGCGCCCTTCGTCGAGGAGACCGGGATCCTCCGCGCGTTCTCCTCCCCGAGCGCAAGCTTCAACACGCGGGTCTCGGAGGCGTCGCCGAGCGGCGTGGAGGTGCCGTGCGCATTGATATAGCCGATCTCGCTTACGTCGATCCCGGCGTCGCGTAAGGCCATGTGCATCGCCCGGGCCGGATTCTCGCCGGTCGGATCCGGCTCGGTGATGTGGTTCGCGTCGGACGAGACGCCGTAGCCCATCAGCTCGGCGTAGATCGTGGCGCCGCGCGCCCGCGCATGCTCGAGCTCCTCGAGGACGACGACGGCGCCCGCTTCGCCCATCACGAAGCCGTCGCGACCCGCGTCGAACGGCCGCGAGGCGCCCTGCGGATCGTCGTTGCGCCGCGAGAGAGCGCGCATCGCGCCGAAGCCGGCGATTCCGACCCGCGTGATTCCGGCTTCGGTGCCGCCGCAGAACATCACGTCGGCGCGGCCGAGCCGGATCGCGTCGGCGCCCTCGCCGATCGCCATGTTCGAGGCCGCGCAGGCCGTGCACTGCGAGGAGAGCGGGCCGCGGGTGCCGAGCTCCATCGACACCCAGCCGGCGCCCATGTTCGGGATGATCGCGGTGATCGAGAACGGATTGACCCGGTCTGCTCCCCGATCGATGAGCGTCTGATAGCAATCCTGGAAGGCGCCCAGCCCGCCGATCCCGGTTGCGATCGAGGCCCCGATCCGGTCGGCTTCCTTCGCGATCTCGATCCCGGAGTCGGCCTCGGCCTGACGCGCTGCGGCGAGCACCATCTGCGCGAAGCGATCCATCCGTCTTGCCTGCTTCCGCTCGATCCACTGCGCCGGATCGAAGTCCTTGACCTCGCAGGCGAAATGCACCGGAAACTCGCTCGCGTCGAACTGCTGGATGTCCGCCGCGCCGGACTTCCCTGCGATCAGGTTCGCCCATGTCGTCTCGACGTCGTTGCCAAGCGGCGTCACCATCCCGAGTCCGGTCACGACCACGCGTCTTCTGCCGTTGTCAGCGCTCACTTCTTCCTCTCACATTCCCAGGCCACCGTCGACGAGCAGCACTTCGCCCGTGATGAACGAGGCCGCATCGGAGCAGAGGAATCGTACCGCGCCGGCCACGTCGCCCGGCTCGCCGAGCCGCCCGAGCGGCGTATTTGTCAGCATCGCGGCGGTCGCTTCGTCCGGGAGCACGTCGGTGAGCTGCGTCTTCACATAACCGGGCGCGACGACGTTCGCGCGCACGTTGCGGGAGCCGAGCTCGCGGGCGAGCGACTTCGTGAAACCGATGATCCCCGCCTTCGAGGCCGCGTAGTTCGTCTGGCCCCAGTTCCCGTGGACGCCGACGATCGAGGAGACGTTGACGATCGCGCCCGCGCGTCTCTTCATCATCGGTCGCGTCACGGCGCGGCAGGTGTAGAAGACCGAGGAGAGGTTGGTCTCGAGCACCGTGCGCCAGTCGTCGTCGGACATGCGCGCGAGCAGGCCGTCGCGTGTGAGGCCCGCGTTGTTCACGAGGATGTCGAGCTCGCCGGCCTCCTGGACGAGCCTCTTCGCTTCCGCGGGGTCGGAGACGTCGGCCCGGATCGCGCGACCCCCGAGCTCCGCCGCGAGCGCCTCCGCTTCCTCTTCACCGGTCCTGTAGCCGACGACGACGGTCGCTCCTGCCGTTGCGAGCTCCGTTGCGATCGCCTTGCCGATTCCCTTCGACGCCCCGGTGACGAGCGCGGTCCTGCCCTCGAGCGACGCGAAGCCCGTCATGCAGCCTCCCTCGCCTGCGGCTCGGTCGCGGGGGGGAAACCCGGTTTCCCCCACGGGCCCCCTTCTCGTTGCCGCCGCTGCTGCGCAGCGGCGCGCCCTTCCGGGGGAACCCGTCGGTTCCCCCGAACCCCCTCCTGGCAGCGCGACTTCGTCACGCTGTCTCGAGTGCCTCCTCGACCTTGTCGAGCCCGGCGAGGTTCGAGACCGAGATCGCCTTCACGCTCCGATCGATCCGCTTGATGAGGCCCGAGAGGACGTTGCCGGGACCGACCTCGACGAACGTGCTGACCCCGCCCTTGATCAGCTCTGTCGCCGACTGGGTGAAGCGCACCGGTGCGGTGAGCTGGTCGATCAGCAGGGTGCCAAAACGCGCGCACGGCTCGATCTTCGCCGTCACCGTGGACATGAAAGGCGCGAGCGGGTCGTGGAAGCCGATGCGGTCGATCGCCGGTCGAAGCCGGTCGGCGGCCCGCGCCACGAGCGGGCTGTGGAACGCGCCCGAGACGCGCAGCTTGATCGCTCGTCGAGCGCCGAGGGACTCGGCTTCGGCGCAGAGCTCCTCGACGGCCCCATCCTCGCCGGAAACGACGATCTGGCCGGGACAGTTGTAGTTCGCGGGCCACACCCCGAGGATCTTGCGGCAGAGGTTCTCCACGACCTCGTCTTCGAGCCCGAGGATCGCGGCCATCGAGCCTGGATGCCGGCGCGCAGCCTCGGCCATCGCGAGACCCCGTTCGCGAACGAGGCCGATCGCCTCGCCATTCGACATCGCAGCGACGGACGCGAGCGCCGCGAACTCGCCGACGGAGTGGCCGACCACGACGTCCGGCTCGATCCCCCGGGCCTTCAGCGCCGCCAGCACCGCTAGGCTCGTCGCCACGAGCGCCGGCTGTTGCACCTCCGTGTCGACGAGCTTCTCCAGAGCGGCCTCGAAGCAGAGGTGCGCGAGGTCGAGACCCGACGCCTCGCTGCCGACCCGAAACACCTCCATCGCGGCGGGCACCGCCTCGGCGACCTCCCTGCCCATCCCGGCCTCCAGGGAGCCCTGCCCCGGGAAGCAGAAAGCGATCTTGCTCATGCAGCCGTCCTCTCCGTCCATTCGATCAGTGCAGAACCCCAGGTGAGACCCGCGCCCATTCCCGTCATCAGTACGAGCTCGCCCTCGTGCAGTCGCCCGTCTGCCTCCGCCTCGGCGAGCGCGAGCGGGATCGAGCCCGACGAGGTGTTGCCGTAGCGATCGACGTTGACGACCACTTTCTCCTCGGGGATCCCGAGCTTCCCGGCCGCGTGATCGATGATCCTCCGGTTCGCCTGGTGCGGCACATAGACGTCGATGTCCGCGACCGTCTTGCCGCACTCGGCGAGGATCTTCTGCGCCGACGAGACCAGCACCCGCGTCGCGAACTTGAAGACCTCACGTCCGTTCATCTTCACGAACGACTCGGGATCGTCGAAGTGGCGCGAGCCGCTGCCGGGAAGCCAGAGGTTGTCGCCGCCACCACCGTCCGCACCGAGTTCGAAGCCGAGAAATCCACCCGTGCCCACGGGCTCCATCACGACCGCCCCTGCTCCGTCGCCGAAGAGAACGAGCGTCGAGCGGTCGCTCCAGTCGAGGATCTTCGAGAGCACGTCGCCGCCGACGACGAGCGCACGCTTGGAGAGCCCCGACGCGAGCATCCCGTACGCCTGGGCGAGCGCGTACATGAAGCCAGTACACCCGGCCAACAGGTCGTAGGCCCCGGCCTCGCTGGCCCCCAACCGGTCAGCCATGATCGCGGAGCTCGTGGGAAACATCATGTCGGGCGTCACGGTGGCGCAAATCAGAAGATCGATGTCCTTCCCCTCGACGCCGGCCTTTTCCAGCGCCTCCTGCGCAGCGGGAAGCGCGATATCGGTCAGCGCCTCGTGCTGCTCGGCGAAGCGCCGCTCCCGGATTCCCGTGCGCTCGACGATCCACTCGTCCGTGGTGTCGACAAACTGCGCGAGGTCCGCGTTCGAGTAGATGCGCTCGGGCACGTGTGCGGCGAGCCCCGTGATCCCGATCCGCGCCCCGTTCGCCGAGCCGATCACGAGAACACGAATCGGGTTCGTCGCCGGTTCAACATCACGAAGACCGATCCACGGCAAAGGTGAGCGTGCCGCGCACGGCGAGCTCGCCGTTCACGGTCGCGCGGGCCTTGCCTCGGCCGATCGGGCCGCGCACCTGCTCGAGGTCGCACGTCAACTCGAGCACGTCGCCCGGCCGCACCACGCGCTTGAAGCGAACGCCGTCGATCCCGGCGAAGAGAGCGAGCCGGCCCCTGTTCTCCGGTTCCGAGAGCACGGCGACAGCGCCGGCCTGAGCGAGTGCCTCGACCATCTTGACGCCGGGCATGATCGGATTTCCGGGAAAGTGGCCGGCGCAATCCTCCTCGGTCACGAGCTTGCGAGCGACGACCCGCGAGCCGGGATCGAGCTCGATCACCTCGTCGAGCAAGAGGAACGGGTCGCGGTGCGGCAGGATCTCCTCGATCGCCGCCTTGTCCAGGGAGACGACGCTCATGCCGTCAGCCGATCGCCCAGCCGGACACGCAGTCCGTTGCGGCCGCGATGGGCGTAGCACTTCGCGGTGCCGACCGGTATGCCCGACGCGTCGGCGATCTCCTCAAAGCTGTAGTCGAACGCGTCCTTCAACAGGACCACCTGCGCCTGCGCGGGCGCGAGTTGCGCAAGGCAAGCGCCAAGCTCGGCGCGCAACTCGGACGCCTCTACCTCGCCCGCAGGCCCGCGATCGCGCGAGACGCGGCGGTCTTCCTCGAGCGGCTCGCAGCGGCGCGCGACCTGGCGCTGAGCAACGTCGTGACACGCGTTCGCCGTCAGCCGATGCAGCCACGTCGGGAACGCCGATTCGCCGCGGAACTGGGGCAGCTTCAGACAGAGCCGCGCCAGCGCGTCCTGCGCAGCGTCGCGCGCGTCCTCGGGATCGCGCAGTAGATGCCGGGCGAGGCGCTCGACTTTGGGCGCGTGGCGCTCGCAAAGAGCCGCGAGAGCGCGGCTGTCCCCGTCCTTCGCACGCCGCACGAGAATCGGATCGCTGAGCCGCTCGTAGACGAGCGGCGCCTCAAGTCGGAGCTTGCTGCCGATGGGCTCGGCTGGACGAAGGGACGGCTGCACCGCCCTATGCTAATGCGCTAGCGGGCCGAGGCGGGGCGGCTCGAGTTGCCGGCCGGATCCCGGGCGACGATCCGAACGAGCCCGCTCCGCGGGACTCCGAACACAGGAACCTTTCCGGCCTCGGTCACCTGGCGCGTGAGCGACTTCCCTCCGACACGGAGTGTCAGCTCGGCCGGCTCGCTCAGCGACACCCTGAGCGGGAAGCGCTGGAGGATCTTCACAGCCGGCGCGCGAGTGTCCGAGACGACCGGAACCGCGACCCGAGCCGTGCCGATCGGGTCTGTCGCCTCGAGCACAGCGTCGTAGGCGCCGTCGAGGAGCCGCCCGACGCGCTTGCTTCCGTCCCATTCGAGCCTTTGCCGGCCTGCCGGCAAAGGCCCTGTGAACGGCGTCGCGACCCACTTACCGGCGCGGAGCACCCGCAGACGCACCTCAGCTGGGCCGGCGAGCACGAAGCTGAAGGCGAGCCGGTCGCCGTGCCCGTCGCCATTCGGGGAGAAGGCGGCGCGGGCCGAGGCAAAGCCGCCGAGCGTACGAGTGACCGCGACCTCCACGGAGGCGGCCGCGATCCTGCCGCCGGTTCCCTTCGCCTCGAGCGAGAGCGTGTAGACGCCGTCCGGAAGGTCGAGAGCGTCGAAGCGAACCACGTGCTCGGCGGCGCGGCGGTAGGTCTTCGGCAGCGTCTGCACCGTCTCGCCCGTGGCGTTGGCAACGCTGACGACCACGTTGGCCCCGTCGCTCAGCGTATACGTGACGCTCGTCGCGTCGGCTGCGCCGTCGTCGTTCGGCGAGATCGTCTCCGGATCGGCTGCGAGGCCGGCGATCGTCAGCTCCGCGGTCGGGTCGGCAGTTGGTCCCGTGATCGCGCCGCCGACCGAGCCCGTGGCGGGCGTCGCCGTTGCCGATTCGATCGAATAGGCGTATGGACCTCGCGGCGCGAGCGATGCGTCCCAGGTCCAGTCGACGTTCGCGCCCTGGCTCGACGTGCCCGCCACCGAGATCCCGCTCGCGTCGACCACGTCTACCGACCATGGGAGTGCCGAAGAGAGCCTTGCTCGGAAGCGCACCTTGCCCGGCACCGTCCCGGTGACGAGCGGCGCGTAGACCTTCGGCAGCCCGATCGCCTGAACAGTGCCGGCAACCCCGTTCAGCAGGTTGTAGAGCGCCGAGCCGGGACAGTCCGTGAAGCCGGTGTCCCGATGGCCGGAGACGGTCCGGAGGAAGACGGGAACGCCCGGGGGAAAGCGCTGGTTCCCGTTCGAGATGAACGAGAGAGTCGAGAGCGGGTCGACGTGAGCGGCATCGAGGCGCCAAGCGAGTAGCCGCGCAAGCGAGTCACGCGCCGCCTGGGCGACTGCGAGCGAGCCGTATTCGCCGAGCACGGCGACCCCGACCGAGCCGGTGTTGAATCCCTCCGCGTGCGCGCCGACGACGTTCTTCTCGATCCCGCCACCGCGACCCTCGAAGACCTTGCCGAAGCGATCGACAAGGAAGTTGTAGCCGATGTCGTTCCAGCCGTTTCCCTTGACGTGGTAGACCTGGATCGCCCGCACGATCGCCGCGGATTGGGCCGCGCCATAGCCGTTCGCACCGGCTGTGTGATGGACGATTGCGACCTTGAGCGACGTCGCGATGACCGGCTTCGAGCGAACTATCGACTCGTCGGCCTTCCAGCCGGCGCGCGGCACGATCGCCGGCGCCCCGGCTCGTTGCAGCGTGCGCGCCGGAACGGACGACGCCTCACTCCAGACGAAGTGCGCGCGCAGCCGGCTGACGATTCCGAGGCGCCGGTACTCGATCCGGTCGGACGGGCCGACCCACCAGGGGTTGCCGAGCTTCCAGCCGCCACGCCGAGCGCGTTCCTTCGCTCCCGCGTCCGGTCGGTCCTCAGCCTCCGGCGCGGCGTCCACCCATTCGCTCCAGCGACCCTCGAGCGAGCGCGTCCGGAGTTGTACGGTCCCGGGCCCGCGCCAGTGCACGCCGACGAGGTTGAAACGGGCGGGAGCGCTGCTCGCGAGAAGGCGCCCCGCTTCGACCGGAACATCGCGCGAGACGATGGTCGCGTCGCCCGCCCGGGCTTGCGCGGGCAGTGCGAAGGCGACGCCTAGCAGGAACAGAGAACCAAGCTTCTTCACGGGTGCACCAGGAGACTGGCGCTTGCTCCCTTCGCCGACAAGCCTCGCGACCCCTGCTTGACCGAATCCTTACAGGCTAGAATCGGCGTGCCTTGCACGCTCTGCTCTCGCGGGGTCCGCTGTTCGCAGCCGCAACCGCCGCGCTCGTCCTCTCCGCGCCCGCCGGCGGTGGCGCCGCCGCGCGTGTGCTGGTCGCGGAGTTCGAGAACGACGTCAATCCCGTCACCCAGGAGTACCTACTCGACGCGATCGAGCGTGGCGAGCGCGAGGGGTACGCGGCGGTCGTGATCGAGCTCGACACGCCCGGCGGGCTCGGGTCGTCGATGCGAGCGATCGTCAAGGGCATCATCGCCGCGAAGGTTCCGGTGGTCGTCTACGTGGCGCCGGCGGGCTCGAGCGCCGACTCCGCCGGGGCCGTAATCGGAATGGCCGCCGACGTACTTGCGATGGCGCCGCAGACGAACATCGGCTCCTCGACGCCGATCACGACGGGCGGCGAGGACTTCTCCAAGGATCTGCGTCGGAAGATCGTCAACGATGCCGCTGCGTACATCGGCGAACTCGCGCGCGAGAACGGCCGCAACGTCGGCGAGGCGCGCGAGATGGTGACGGAGGCATCGAACCTGGGCGCCCGCGAGGCGCTCCGGCTGAACGTGGTCGACGTCATCGCAGGCGACTACGCATCGCTGTTCCGACAGATCGACGGGACGAAGCCTCCGACCAAGCCCGAGCTGACGATCTCGGCAGGAACCGCCACGACGATCGAGCGGATCGAGATGTCCACCTGGAAGCGGATCCTGGACCTCCTGATCGACCCGAACATCGTCGCGCTGATGCTCTCGATCGGCCTGATCGGGATCGTCGTCGAACTCTGGAACCCCGGTCTCGTCTTCCCAGGCACCGTCGGCGCGATCTCGCTCGTCGTCGGGCTCTACGGGCTGCAAGTGCTGCCCGTCTCGGCGGCCGGCCTGCTGATGATGATCCTGGCGGCTGCGTTCTTCATCGCCGAGGCCTTCATCGTCTCGCACGGAGCGCTCTCGGTGGCCGGCGCGGTCACCTTCGTGATCGGTGCGCTACTGCTCTTCGACCCGGCGGGCGAGACCTACCAGGTGTCGATCCAGGTCGCGCTTGCGATTGCGCTGACGCTCGCCGGCCTTTTCGGCTTCGGGATCACGAAGGCCGCGAGCGCGCGTAACGCGCCGGTCGCCGTCGGCGCCCACCGGCTCGTCGGCGAGCCCGCGCAGGTGCGCAGCGAAGGGCTCGTCTTCGTGGACGGGGAACTCTGGCGCGCGCGCACCGCCGACGGCTCGCCCCTGCGCCCGGGCGAGCACGTCCGCGTAGAGTCCGTGCAGCAGGAGGAGCTTCAGCTCGTCGTCGCCAGCCCTGACCCCGTTCCCGAAAGGACCTAGATGTCGATCACCCTGATCGCGCTCGCCGCCGTCGTCTTCATTCTCCTGATGTTCCTCTTCGCGGCGGTGAAGGTCGCGCGGGAGTACGAGCGCGGCGTCGTCTTCCGACTCGGGCGCCTGCTGCCGGAGCCGAAGGGTCCAGGACTCTTCCTGCTGATCCCGGTGATCGACCGGATGATCAAGGTCGATCTCCGCACGATCACGCTGAACGTGCCACCGCAGGAGGTGATCACCCGCGACAACGTGCCGGTGCGGGTGAACGCCGTCGCCTACTTCCGGATCGTGGAGCCGAAGAACGCGATCGTGCAGGTGGAGAATTTTATGGTCGCGACCTCGCAGATCGCGCAGACCACACTCCGCTCGGTGCTCGGCCAGCACATGCTCGACGAGCTGCTCTCCGAGCGCGACAAGATCAACGTGATCCTCCAGAACATCATCGACGAGGCGACCTCGCCGTGGGGCGTCAAGGTCGCGATCGTCGAGGTCAAGGACGTCGAGATCCCGGCCAGCATGCAGCGCGCGATGGCGCGTCAGGCCGAGGCCGAGCGAGAGCGGCGCGCGAAGATCATCGCCGCCGAGGGCGAGTTCCAGGCCTCACAGAAGCTCTCCGAGGCGGCCGATGTGATGGCGAAGTCCCCGATGGCGCTCCAGTTGCGCTACCTGCAGACACTGCTCGAGATCGGCGCGACGAACTCCTCGACGATCGTCTTCCCGGCCCCGATCGACATGCTGACGGCCTTCATGGGCGCGGCGCAGAAGAAGGCCGACGGCGGGACGACCTAGAGCCCGGCGCGTAAGTGCCCTTGGGCCGCGAGCGGCCCCTTTAGGGATCTTCGCGCGCGGAGCGTCCGTGCGAGCGGATGCTTCGCCTGCGCAGAAAAATCAGACGAGCTGCTGATTCGTCTCGCGGAACCGCCGAGCGGCGTCGATCGCGGCACCGAGGTTCAAGCCCTTGTCCTTCGCCTGCTTGATCAGCATCACCGTCTCGAGCGCCTCGATGTCGTAGATCCGCTGCTTCTTGCCCTTGGTCGGGATCTGGGCCTTGTTTGTCCAGTAGTCGAGCTGCATCTTCGAGATCCCGGCGATCTGGCAGACCTGGCCGAGATAGAGCTCCATCTTCTCCAGGTGGTCGGAGAGATTTATCGGTTCAAACAGGTCGAGCTGATTGCTGTACGTCATATCGAACCCTTTATCGGCAGAGACGGGGACCCCTCAAGAACGAGATATACACCGTTCTCGGTCGTTTGGAAAGCCTGTTGTCGCTCAGGAATCGTCGTCGTTGGCCGACGGCGCGAAACCGTCCTCGTCGAACTGGGGGTCGACTGCGGGCTCGATTCCCGCCTCGACGGCAGCGTCGGCGGCCGCATCGATCGACGCCTCTGCAGACGCATCGCTCTCGACCACCGGGGCCAGGCTGGAGACGATCTCGTCGCCGCGCAACCGCATTACGATCACGCCCTGCGTCGAGCGGCCGGCGCGGCGAATTCCCTCGACCGGCATCCGGATCACGGTTCCGCCCGTCGAGATCAGCATCACCGCGTATCCGTCCCGGACGACGCGGGCGCCGGCGAGCTTGCCCTTTGCCTCGGTCAACTGCACCGTCTTGACTCCGAGCCCGCCGCGACCCTTCTTCGGGTACTCGTGCAGCGGGGTGCGCTTGCCGTAGCCGTTCTCCGTCACGACGAGAAGGTCCGCGTCGTCTTCGGCCACGTTCACCTCGATCACCTCGTCGTTGCGCCGAAGGCTCATTCCGCGCACGCCCGAGGCGGAGCGGCCCATCGAGCGCACATCGTCCTCGTGGAAGCGGATCGCCTGGCCGAAGCGCGAGACCATCAGGATGTCGTCGTCCCCGTCGGAGAGCCGGACGCCGACGAGCTCGTCGGCGTCGCGCAGCTTGATCGCGATGATCCCGTCCGCCTTCAACGGCGTGTTGTACTCGAGGAACTCCGTCTTCTTGACGACCCCCTTCCTCGTCGCGAAGACGAGGAACTTCGACTCCTTGTAGTCACGGGTGGCGATCACCGCACGCACGGACTCGTCTTGGCGGAACGGCAGGAGATTGACGATCGCGCGTCCCTTCGACTGGCGCGACCCGAGCGGAAGCTCGTGCACTTTCAGCCGGTAGACCTTGCCGACGCTCGTGAAGAAGAGGATGTAGTCGTGAGTCGACGCGACGAAGAGATGCTCTATGAAGTCCTCGTCCTTCAGATCCATTCCCATCACGCCCTGGCCGCCGCGACGCTGCTCGCGATAGGTGGTGACCGGTAGCCGCTTGATGTAGCCGGACTGCGTGATCGCGATCACCATGTCCTCCTCGGCGATCATGTCCTCGAGCGAGAACTCGCCCTCGGCCGCGATGATCTCCGTGCGCCGGTCGTCCGACTTGCCGTAGATCGTCTTGATCTCCAGCAGCTCCTCGCGGATCAGCGCGTCGATGCGGGCCGGGTCGCCGAGGATCGCGCGCAGCTCCGCGATCTTCTCCTGGAGGTCGTTGAACTCGTCCTCCACGCGCTTGCGCTCGAGGCCGGTGAGCGCGCGCAGGCGCAGGTCGAGGATCGCGGTCGCCTGGATCTCGGAGAGCGCGAATGCGGACATCAACTCCGCACGCGCACCGTCGGTGTCGTCGGCGCCGCGGATGATCCGGATCACCTCGTCGAGGTTGTCGAGCGCGATCAGGTAGCCCTGGAGGACATGCGCGCGATCCTCCGCCTTGCGCAGCTCGAACTTGGAGCGCCGGGTGATGATCTCGCGCTGGTAGTTCAGGTAGTGCGTGACGAGCTCGAGCAGCGAGAGCGTCTTTGGGACGTTGTCGACGAGCGCGACCGCGTTGTAGCCGAAGGTCGCCTGAAGCGAGGTGTGCTTGTAGAGCTTGTTCAGGACGACCTGGGGGATCGCGTCGCGCTTCAGCTCGATCTGGATTCGCATCCCCGTACGGTCGGAGTGGTCGGCGAGATCCGAGACCTCCGTGATCACCTTCTCGCCGACGAGATCGGCGATCTTCTTGATCACGCCGCTGTCGCCACCCTTCTTGACGCCGTAGGGCAGCTCGGTGACGACGATTGCGCTCTTGCCGCCGCGGAGCTCCTCGACGTGCGCGCGTGCGCGCATCACGATGCGGCCTCGCCCGGTGCGGTACGCGTCGCGAATCCCGCTGCGGCCCACCACGATCGCGCCGGTCGGGAAGTCGGGGCCCTTCACGTGTTTCATCAGGTCCTCGACGTTCGCGTCGGGCTTGTCGAGCAGTTGGATGATCGCGTCGACGATCTCGCCCAGTCGGTGCGGCGGCATGTTCGTCGCCATCCCGACGGCGATTCCGGCCGAGCCGTTCACGAGCAGGTTCGGGAAGCGCGAGGGGAGCACGTCCGGGACACGACGCGACTCGTCGTAGCTGGGAACGAAATCGACGGTGTCGGCGTCGATGTCGCGCAGCATCTCCGTGGCGATCTTCGCGAGCCGCGCTTCGGTGTAGCGCATCGCCGCCGGCGGATCGTCGTCGACCGAGCCGAAGTTGCCCTGACCGTCCACGAGCGGGTAGCGCAGGCTGAACGGCTGCGCCATCCGAACGAGCGTGTCGTAGATCGAGGCGTCGCCGTGGGGGTGGTACTTGCCCATCACGTCGCCTACGGTCGCGGCGGACTTCTTGTAGGGCCGGTTCGGCTGCAGGCCAGCCTCGTGCATCCCGAAGAGAACGCGCCGGTGCACCGGCTTCAGACCGTCGCGCACATCGGGGAGCGCGCGCCCGACGATCACGCTCATCGCATAGTCGAGATAGCTCGAGCGCATCTCCTGCTCGAGCTCACGCGGCTCGATGCGCCCGCCGCTGCCGATGCCTCCCGGGGCGAGGTCAGACATCGAGGAAGCGCACGTCGCGCGCGTTCGCCTCGATGAATGCCCGGCGAGGCTCGACCTGGTCGCCCATCAACGTCGAGAAGAGCCGGTCGGCGGCTGAGGCGTCCTCGACATCGACCCGGATCAACAGCCGTTTCTGCGGATCCATCGTCGTCTCCCACAGCTGCTCCTCGTTCATCTCTCCGAGCCCCTTGAAGCGGGAGAGCTGCAGTCCTTCCTTGGCCAGCTCGAGCGCCTCGCCTCGCAGCTCCGCGAACGTCTGTGCGATCCGTCGCTTCTTGCCGGCCGCAAGCGTGTACGGCGGTGTACCCACCACCTCCACGAGCTTCGCGTACGCCTTGCGCAGGTTGGCGTAGATCGGGGAGGCGACGAGCCCGGCGGGCACGGTGACATGGGTGGCTGCACTCGTCTCGGTCTCGATCACCTTGACCTCGATCGACCCTTCGGCTCGGTCACGGATCGAGAGCGCGTAGCCGTTGTCGACCGCGGCGATCACCGCGTCGTCGAGAGCGCCGATCGAGCCGAACTCGCTCGCGACGAGCCGGTGGGTGACCATGAAGTCGGCCGGACCGGCTCCATAGTCGGCGCGCAGACGCCCGAGCCAACCCTCGAACTCGACGAGTGCGCGGACAAAGCGGCTCCAGCGAGCTTCGGTGAGCTTCAGCGGCTCGCCGCCATGCGAGAAGATCTCGAGGTCGCCGACACGCTCGCGCACGAGCAACTCCTCGAGCTGAGCGTCCTTCTCGAAGTAGAACTCCTGGTTCCCGAGCTTCACCTTGTAGAGCGGCGGCACCGCGATGTAGATATGCCCGCGCTCGATCAGCTCGGGCATCTGGCGATAGAGAAACGTCAGGATCAGCGTCCGGATGTGGGAGCCGTCGACGTCGGCGTCCGTCATCACGATCACCTTGTGGTAGCGGAGCTTCGCGATGTCGAACTCGTCGCCAAGCGAGGTGCCGATCGCGGTGATCATCGCCTGGATCTCGTTGTTCGAGAGCACCTTGTTGATCCGGTTCTTCTCCGAGTTGATGATCTTCCCCCGCAGCGGCAGAATCGCCTGATAGGTGCGGTCACGGCCCATCTTGGCCGAGCCGCCGGCCGAATCGCCCTCGACGATGAAGAGCTCTGCGGCCTCCGGATCCTTGATCGAGCAGTCGGCGAGCTTGCCCGGCAGCGACATGCTCTCGAGCGCGCTCTTACGGCGTGTCAACTCCCGTGCCTTGCGGGCGGCCTGACGAGCGCGCTGCGCCGAGATCACCTTCACCACGATCTGGCGCGCGTCTTGCGGGTTCTCCTCCAGGAACTGGGCGAGCTTCAGATTCACGACCTGCTTGACGAGGCTCTCGATCGGCGGGTTGCCGAGCTTCGTCTTCGTCTGGCCCTCGAACTGTGGATTGCGCAGCTTGACCGAGATCACCGCCGCGAGCCCTTCGCGGACGTCCTCGCCCTCGAGATTGTCCTCCTTCTCCTTGAGCAGCCCCTTCTCCCGCGCATACCGATTGAGCGTGCCGGTGAGGGCGGCGCGGAATCCCGAGAGATGGGTGCCGCCCTCGTGGGTGTTGATGTTGTTGGCGAACGAGAAGACCGACTCGACATAGGAGGTATTCCACTGCATCGCGACCTCGATCGCCCCGTCGGCGTTCTCACCCTCGAAGTAGACGATGTGCTTGTGGACGGGCTCCTTCGCCTCGTTCACGTAGGCAACGAAATCCCTGATCCCACCCTCGGCGTAGAACTCGTGCCGGTCCTCGCCCTCGCGCTCGTCGACGAGCGCGATCCGCAGCCCCTTCGTCAGGAACGCCGTCTCGCGCAGTCGTTGGACGAGCGTCTGGGTGGAAAGGTCGAGCTCCTCGAAGATCTCGGCGTCGGGCATGAACGAGATGGTCGTGCCGGTGTCGTCTGCCTCTCCGACCACCTCGACATCGGTCTGCGGGACGCCGCGCGAGAACTCCTGGCGATACAGCTTCCCGTCCCGACGGACCTCGGCGACCAGCCGCTCCGAGAGCGCGTTGACGACGGAGACGCCGACGCCGTGGAGGCCACCGGAGACCTTGTAGCCGTCGCCGCCGAACTTGCCACCGGCGTGAAGCTTCGTCAGAACGACGGTGAGCGCCGACTCGCCGGTGTCCGCCATCGCGTCGACCGGGATGCCCGAGCCCCAGTCCTTGACCGTGACGGAGTTGTCCGGATGCAGGGTCACTTCGATCCGCTCGTTGCGACCGGCGAGCGCCTCGTCGACGGAGTTGTCGACGACCTCATAGACGAGGTGGTGGAGGCCGCGGGGACCGGTGGAGCCGATGTACATCCCAGGCCGGAGCCGAACAGGCTCGAGCCCTTCGAGAACGGTGATGTCTTTTGCGGAGTAGTCTGTTTCAGTCATGAAAAAAGCCCTGCAAATAGCCATCTTGCGGGCAAGTGGAAGTCTATCAGAAAGGACGGTCGGAACGGGCCCTTGCGAGGCTCGCAGCAGCGGTTCTCGCCACGATCTCGCGGAGCTCCTCGTCCTTGATCGAGGCGGCGATCTTGGCACCCTTCGCCGTGTCCTCCGGCCGCACTTCGGGCGGCTTCGAAACGTGCCCCGCGGCGGGGCCGGCCGGACCCGAGGGGACTGGGCCCGGGACGAACCTCAAGGCCGCGGGGGCTGCTTCGGCGAGGGCTGAGCCGAGCCGCTCGAGGATCTCGCCGGCGAGCATCGCGAGCTGGAAAGCCCAGACCGAATCGGCCGCGTGGACGACGAGCGTGCCGTCGCGTCCGAGCCGAGCCGGCCACGCGCGCCGGGCGTTCTCCTCGCCGACGGCGGCCGGCCACGCACGCACGATCGCGGTCAATTCACCGCCGCGAGCTGAGTCGCTCGGACCAAAACGTCCGAGCGCGGCGCGGATCTGGACGTCGAGGCGCTCCATCAGCGGACGCTCACCGCGCCCGGCCTCACCTCGAGCACCTGCGCGGGCACGAGCGGCAGCGCGTCCGCCCCCGTGGCGGTCACGACCGTCTGGCCGACGCGTCCTATTCGCTCCGCGAGCGTCAGCCTGCGAGTCGCATCGAGCTCGGAGAGAACGTCGTCGAGAAGCACGAGCGGCGGCACGCCACGGAGCTCTGCCAACACCTCGGCCTCGGCGAGCAGAAGCGAGAGCACGGCCAGCCGCTGCTCTCCCTGAGAGCCGAAGCTCCGGAGCTCGCGTTGACCGGAGCGCACCATAACGTCGTCCAGGTGCGGACCCGCTCCGGTCACTCCACGTTCGAGATCTCGGTCGAGGCGCGCATCGAGGGCCGCAATCGACGGCGGGTCTCCGGTGTAGTCGAGCGCAGCACCTGGAAGGCCCAGCTCCTCGGCGCGCCCGGCGAAGGCGGGCGCCAACAGGCCGATCGCTTCCAAGCGAGACGCGACGAGAGCTGCGCCAAGCGTCGCGACCTGGTGCGTCCAGGGGTCGATCGCGGCTCGAGTGCCCGAACCTCCAGCCGCACGACGAAGAGCGGCGTTTCGCTGCCCGACGGCCACTGCATAGTCGACGGGCAAAGACGCTCGTGCGGGGAGCAGGCGCGAGAGCGAGCGGTCGAAATAGGCGCGCCGAGCGGCCGGACCCCCCTTGACGATCGTGAGCCGGTCCGGAGTAAAGACGAGCGTGGAAACCTCCCTGCGCAACTGCTCGGTCGAGCGAAGCGGAGCCCCGTTCAGCTTCGCGCGCTTGCCCTGCTGGGACTGCACGGTTAGCTCGAGGTCGAGCGGCCGGCCGGCCCGGGTGCCGCCGAGGGCGATTCGCGCGCCCTCGCACCCGAGCCTGACGAGCTGTGCATCCGCTCGCGTTCTCGGTGAGAACCCCTGCGTACCGACGTGGAGGGACTCGAGCAGGTTCGTCTTGCCGGCCCCGTTCGCACCCGTGACGAGCACCAGCCCGGGCTCCAACTCGAGCTCGAGGCGGGCGTAGGAGCGGAAGTCGCGCAGGGAGACCGTGGAGACGATCAGCGCCGGCCGACCGGGCCGAAGCTCAGCCTGCCCAGCTCCCAGCCCGGCCCAGCTCTCAACCCGCCAGCCGGATCGGCATGATCAGGTAGGTGAAATCGCCGGCGGGATCGACGAGAATGGCCGGCCGCAGTGGGTTGATCAACTTGACCTGGACGTCGTCGCCGATGATCGAGTCGACGCCGTCGCGAAGGAAGTCGGCGTTGAAGCCGATCACGAACTCCTCGCCCGTGTAGCTCACCGGGAGGGACTCCTTCGCTTCGCCGACATCCTGGGTTTGGGCGGAGACGGTCAGCTCTCCCTCGGCGAACCGGAGCCGCAGCGGTGAGTTCCGCTGCGCCATGACCGAGACGCGGCGAACCACGTCGCCGAGCTCGGCGCGCGCAATCGTCAGCTCCACCTCGAAGGTCTCCGGCAAGAGCTGGCGGTAGTTCGGGAACTGGCCGTCGATTCGCCGCGTCGTCAACCACGCGTCGCCGGTTCCGAAGACGACGTGGTTCTCGTGGACGCCGAGCTCGACCGTCTCACCTCCGGCCAGCCGTGAGAGCTCCTGGAGTGCCCGGGCGGGGATGATCGCCTCGAGCTCGGGGGCGGCGGCCGCAAGCTCCGTCTCCTTGACGGAGAGCCGGTACGAGTCGGTCGCGACCATCACGAGCTTCCCCGCCTCGAAGCGGACGAGGATCCCGGTGAGTACCGGCCGCGACTCGTCGCGGGATGCGGAGCGGGCGACTCGCGCAATGGTCTCGAGCAGCGCCTCACGGTCGATCGCATGCAGTTGCGCGTCGAGGGTCGGCAACCGCGGGAAGTCTTCCGCCGAGTAGGTGTTGAGGCGATAGGAGGCGGAACCGGACGTGACGTGGGCGACCCCTTCGGCCGGCGAATACTCGAGTGTCACCTCGTTGTCGGGTAGGAGCCGCGCTAGATCAACGAGCAGCTTGCCGGGGACGACCACCGCTCCGTCTCCCTCGACCCGTCCGTCGAGCGTCGTCCGGAGCGAGAGCTCCATGTCGGTGGCCGCCAGCGATAGCGTCCCGGCTTCGGCCGAGAGCAGGATTCCCGAGAGCACCTGAACGGTGCCCCGACTCGAGACGGCGCGCGAGACGACTCCGAGCTTCGCGACGAGCTCGTCCCGTGAGACCGTGATCTTCAAGCCCGTGCTGTCGTGCTGGCTTTGAACTTCCACGCCAGAGTCGATGTCGGGATCGGTCGCCGCCTCTATATCCATCATTCTTCTTTAAATCCTTTCGCAGTAGTCATAGGGAGTGTGGACGATGGGGAAGACGGCATCGTCTGGCTCCCTTAGACGGTTCGGGCGGTGGGTCCAGGCGGTGGAGAAGAGGGAGGTTCCCACAGGTTGAGCGCAGTTTCGCAAGGTTTCCACAGAATCATCCGACTTGCTTGATCCGCGCGGTCAGCTCCTGCACAAGGTTGTACGCAGAGCGGTCTTCGCGGATCATCCCCTCGATCTTCGCGTTCGCATGCATCACGGTTGTGTGGTCGCGCCCGCCGAATTCCTTGCCGATCTTCGGCAGAGACGAATCGGTGAGCGCTCGCGAGAGGTACATCGCGACCTGACGCGGATAGGCGATGGCCTGCGAGCGCTTGGCGCTACAGAGTTCTCCGATCGTCATCCCGAAGCGCTCGGAGACGGTCTCCTGGATGTGTCGGATCGAGATTTCGGCTGCTTGTCCTCGAGGGAAGACGTCCTTCAGCACGTCCTCGGCGAGTTCGACCGTCCCCGGTCGCCCGGTGAGGGACGAAAACGCGACGACGCGTGTCAACGCGCCCTCGAGCTCACGGATGTTCGTCGTCACCCGCTCGGCGACGTAGGTGAGGACGTCAGGGTCGGGAACGTGGATCTGGTCAGTCTTGACCTTCTTGCGGAGGATCGCGATCCGGGTTTCGAGGTCGGGTGGTTGGATGTCCGTAATCAGGCCCCATTCGAAGCGGGACCGGAGTCGCTCCTCGAGTGTGGCGATCTCTTTCGGCGGCCGGTCGGAGGAGAGCACGATCTGCTTACCGGCCTCGTAGAGCGTGTTGAAGGTGTGGAAGAACTCCTCCTGCATCCGATCCTTGCCTTCGAGGAACTGGACATCGTCGACGAGGAGTACGTCGTAGGTTCGGTAGCGCTGCTTGAAGCCTTCGATCCGTTTGTCGCGCAACGAGTTGATGAAGTCGTTCATGAACGTCTCGCTCGTCACGTAACGCGCGGTCAACCCGTTGCCGTGCTCGCCGACGTACTGGCCGATCGCCTGCAGGAGGTGCGTCTTGCCGAGCCCGGTCGAGCCGTAGATGAAGAGCGGGTTGTAGGCCTGAGCCGGCGATTCCGCGACAGCGAGCGCGGCTGCGTGGGCGAAACGGTTCGAGGAGCCGATCACGAAGAGGTCGAAGGTGTTCTTCTGGTTCATCCCACCGCTCGCGGCAGGCTGCTCGGGAGCGACTCGGGCCGGGGCCTCTACGGAGACGACGCCATCGTCGCTCGAGGCTGTGCCGAAATCGCGCACCGTCAGGCGGACCCGGCGCTCGTGACCGGTGGCGTCCTTGACGGCCGCGCGGATCAGGCCGAGAAAGTTCCCCTCGATCCACTCCCTCGTGAAATCGTTGGGAACAGCCAGAGTAAACGTGTCGTCGGAGAGCTCCGCACCGGCCGCTTCGGCGAACCAGGTGCCGAACGTCGCTTCGTTGAGTGCTCCTCGGAGCCGGCCCGAGACCGCCTCCCACAGGCTGTCGGCAGTCAGCTCGATCTGGTGCTCCACGCCGACGTCCGACTCCTCTCACAGCTCGTAGGCAAGCGGCGAGCATAGCAGCGTCTGTGGGCAGCCTCAATCCTGGCCGGGTGGAGAGAAAAACGCTGTGAGCAGGCCTTTCGTCGTATTCAAGAGTTTGTCCACACCTGTGGAGAAGCTGTGGGCGAGCGTCGGTCGTGTAGCCCGTTTGCGGCTCTTTCAACCTCGCTGAGCGGCTGTGGATAATCGGCTTCTGCAGCCCTCGTCTATACTTTCGCTCCGCCGGATCTGGCGGCTTTTTTCCGACGGAGGCAAAACCCTCACCGTGAAACGCACCTACCAGCCCAATGTTCGCCGGCGTAAGCGCAAGCATGGGTTTCGTGCGCGGATGGCCACCAAAGCGGGACAGGCGATCCTGAAGCGCCGCAGGGCGAAAGGGCGCAAGAACCTCTCCGCCTGAGCCGATTCGTCGACACCATCCCCGAACGCCATCAGTAGAGACACGACGCAGCGCCGCAACCGCCTCTCCCGTTCCCGGGACTTCGACGCCGTTTATCGCCAGGGGCGCTCGACGACCACGCGCTATCTCGTTCTCCACTGGTTTCCGCGGGACGCCGACGACGCCGACGACCAGCCCCGGCTGGGCCTCGCCGTGCCGAAATCGGTTGGCAATGCCGTCGTGCGCAACCGGGTCAAGCGCCAGTTGCGGCAGACCTGGGCGGAGCTCGTCGCGACGGCGAGTCCGGGTCACGACTATGTCCTCGTCGCCCGCCCGGGCTTGGCGGAACCCGCCGACACTCGTGGCCATAAATGGCTCGTCGAGCGCGTGACCGAGGTCTTGGCCAAGGCGGGGCTCGAGAAGGCCGACACGTGAAGTTCCTCGGGATCGCAGTCGTCCAGCTTTGGCGGCAGACCTTCGGGCGACTGACGCCCGAGGGCACTTGCAAGTATCACCCGAGCTGTTCCCAGTACGCGCTCGACGCCTTCGAGAAGCACGGATTCGTGAAGGGAGCGGCGAAGGCCGGCTGGCGGCTGCTCCGCTGCAATCCCTGGAGTCAGGGCGGCGTGGACTACGCATGATCCTCGCCGGCGTCCTCACCCCGCTCGAGGATCTGCTCACCTGGGCGCTGACGAACCTCCACGACACGGTCGGACTCCCGTGGGCCTGGTCGATCGTCGCCCTCGTCGTGATCGTACGGATGCTGCTCGTGCCGCTCACCGTCCGCCAGATCCACTCGATGCAGAACCTGCAGGCTCACGCACCGGAGATGAAGGCACTCCAGACGAAGTACAAGCACGACCGTCAGAAGATGAACCAGGAGCTGATGGCCTTCTACAAGGAAAACCAGATCAACCCGGCCGCCTCCTGCCTGCCGATCGTCGCTCAGATCCCGGTCTTCATCGGCCTCTTCTTCGTGCTCCGGGGCTTCGAGGGCGAGATCTTCCCGAAGTACCGTGCGCTCGGAGAGGGCACCGGCGACCTCGAGTGGCTCAACCTCGTCCACATCATCGACAACACGAAAGTCGGGTGGGGGCCGCTGCTCGTCGTCATGTACGCGATCAGTCAGCTGACCTCGTCGTACTTGATGTCGGCGACGATGCAGCCGGCCCAGCGCGCATTGATGCTGATCCTGCCGATCGCATTCATCCCCTTCGTGCTCAACTTCCCGGCCGGCCTGATGCTCTACTGGCTGACGACGAACCTGTGGACGACCGGGCAGGGGCTGATCACGCGCAAGCTGACTCCGAAGAAGGAACCGCCGCCGAAGAAGAGCTCGCGGACACCGCCGAAGAGCGAGCTCGCGGCACGGGCAGAGACACCGGCTCAGGTAAAGCCCGTGCCGGTCGGCCCGCCTCGCGTGAAGAAGGTCAAGCGCAAGAAGGGCGGCGCCCGTCGGTGATCGCGAGATGACGGAGGTTTCGGTCGAGGCGGCCGGAGAGACGGTCGGCGAGGCGAAATGGTCGGCACTGCGAGCTCTCGAGCGCAAGCGGCCGGGCCTCGACAAGGCGGCCGTCCGCTTCCAGGTCGTGAGCGAGGGCGAGCGCGGCCTGCTCGGAGTCGGCTACGAGCCCGCTCGGGTCGTCGCGAGCATCGAGGACGACGGGCCCGCGATCGAAGAGGTCGCTCCTCCAGCGCCTGTTGAGGGCGAAAGCGAGGACGGCGCCCGCCTACGCGACCTTGTCGAGCGGATCACGCGGGAGATCGGCGCTCGCTGCCGGGTCGTGGTCACTGAGACCGACGAGGAGCTTCGTGCGACCTGCGACGGGCCCGAGCTCGGGATGCTGATCGGCAAGCATGGCCAGACGATCGACGCGATCCAGTACCTCGCAAGCGCCGTTCTCTACCGCGGGCGCTACGACGAGCGCAAGCGCGTCGTGGTCGACGCGGCCGGCTATCGCGCCCGCCGGAAAACCGCGCTCGACGCGCTGGCGCTCCGGCTTGCCGAGCAGGCGACTGCCACGGGCCAGCGGGTCGAGCTCGAGCCCATGACTGCCGTCGAGCGCAAGATCGTGCACGAGCGGCTGAAGGACGATCCCGAGATCGAGACGCTGAGCGAGGGCACGGAGCCGAATCGGTTCGTCGTCATCGTTCCTCGTGGCTTCGCCGTCTAGCGACCTGCTCGAGCGCTGGCTTGCGGCGCTCGTCGAGACGCCGGGCCTGACTGCGTTGAAGGATCCGGCCGAAGCTCGACGCGTGTTGCTCGAGGATGCTCTGGCCGGCCTCGAACTCGTAGGAGGACTCGACGGACCGATCGTGGACGTCGGGTCGGGAGGGGGAACGCCCGGGATTCCGCTGGCTTTCTCGCTCCCGGAACGCCAGGTGACGCTCCTCGAGGCTGAGCGACGCAAGTTCGAGTTCCTCGAGCGCTGGACTGTTGAGTTACCGAATCTGAGCGTGATCTGGGGCCGGGCGGAGAGCCAGGCAACAGACCGTTACAAGGTCGCGGTCGCGAAGGCGCTCGCTCAGCCGGCGGTCGCGGCCGAGTGGTGCCTGCCGCTCGTGAAGGAGGGAGGTGCCGTGATCCTCTGGGTCGGCCCGAGCGCGGAGCCGGAACGAGTCGCCGCCGTCGCCCAGAAGCTCGCAGGGGTGCTCGAGGAAAGTCCGCCCGGATTCCTGGTGCTCAGCAAGACCGGCCCCACCCCGCCGGGCTTCCCGCGTCGGCCGGGAATGGCGAAGAAGCGTCCGCTCGCGTAGTTCAGGCGCGCGGGCGTCGGCTCGACGTCCGGCGAACGCGCCACGTTGCGACGCGGCCGGATTCGGGGGAGAATGCCGCCTTCCCTGCTTCGCGACCTCTGGAGAGCCCCATGCTCAGCTTCGGCGTCACCGTCCTGCCCGATCCGCCCTACCAGCGCCTGATCGAGCTGGCGAAGCTCGCCGAGGAGCAGGGGTTCGAGTACGGCTGGACCTACGACTCGCACGTGCTCTGGCAGGAGTCGATGCCCGTGATGGCGCTCCTCGCAAAGGAGACCTCTCGGATCATGCTCGGCCACATGGTCACGAATCCGGCGACGCGCGACCCGACCGTGCTCGCGAGCGCGTACGCCACGCTGCACGACATCTCGAATGGCCGGATGATCATGGGCGTCGGCCGCGGCGACTCCGCCGTCCGCTACATCGGTCGCAAGCCCATGAAGGTGGCCGACTTCGAGGAAGCTCTCACGATGGTGAAGCCGTTCATGAACGGCAAGGAGGTCACCTGGAACGAGAAGGAGCTCCAGCTGAAGTGGGTCCGGCCCGAGCTCCCGGAGATCGAGATGCACGTCGCGGGCTACGGGCCGAAGGCGCTCGCCGTGGCGGGTCGGCAAGGCGACGGCGTGATCATCCAGCTCGCCGACCCGGACATCATCCAGTGGATCATGGCTACCGCACGGAAAGCGGCCGAGGAAGCGGGCCGCGACCCGGCGGCGCTGAAGTGCATCGTCAGCGCGCCCAGTCACATCTCCGACGACATCGCAGAGGCGCGCGAGCAGGTGCGCTGGTTTCCCGCGATGGTCTCGAATCACGTCCAGGATCTGATCGACCGCTACGGCACCGACGGCTCGACGATTCCGCAGGCGCTCACCGACTATGTGGAGGCGCGCAAGTTCTACGACTACGACGAGCACTCCCGCGTCGGCGCGAAGCACGGCGCGTTCGTGACGGACGAGATCTGCGACCGCTTCTGCGTGCTCGGCAGCGTCGAGGAGGCGACGAGGAAGCTCAAGGAGCTCGAGTCGATCGGCGTCGACCAGTTCAACATCTACCTGATGACCGAGGGTCAGGAGGAGACGCTCGAGACGTACGGCAGCGAGATCCTGCCGCAGTTCTCCGGGGTGGCGGCGTAGAGACGAGCGCCGAGGCGCGGCAGCGCTGGGATGCCGCCGCAGGTGGTTGGGAGGCCGAGCGCGAGACGGTCGCGGCCGTCAACGCCCCGGTCACCGCGGCGCTCGTGGCGGCGCTCGATGCGCGCCCCACCGACACAGTCCTCGACTTGGCTGGCGGCACGGGTGACATGGCCGAGGCGCTGGCCGGCCGGGTGGAGCTCGTCATCTCGACCGACTTCTCACCGGCAATGGTCGAGGCTGCGCGCCGCCGTGGCATCGTGGGCGCCGATCACCGCGCGATGGACATGCAGGAGATCGACCTCCCCGACGCGAGCGTCGACGCAGTGGTCTGTCGCTTCGGCTACATGCTCGTCCCGGACCCCGCGCTCGCGCTGCGCGAGACACACCGCGTGCTCCACTCCGGCGGCCGGCTCGCCTTCGCGACGTGGGCGGAGGCGAAGCGCAATCCCTGGGCCACCGCGTACGGACCGGTGCTGGTCGAGCGCGGTCTGGCCGAGCCGCCGGTGCCGGGCGACCCGGGACAGTTCGCGCTTTCGGCGCCCGCGCAGATCGAGGCTCTCGTGAGAGCCGCTGGCTTTGCCGACGTCGCAGTCGAGGAGGTGCCGGTCGAGTACCGGTTCGCGGACTGGGACGATTACCGTCGCGTCGTCACGGGCCTCGCCGCCACCTTGCGCACGACGCTCGCGACTCTGCCCGGCGACCTCCGAGCTGAGGTCGACCAGGCCGCGAAGGCGCGAATCGAGCGCTTCCGCACGGACACGGGCTACGTCCTTCCGGGTCTCGCGTTGGTGACGAGCGCGAAGTAGACCCGCGCGGGGGACGTGTTCCGTCTCTAAGTCCCGGTTCCGCCCCGGAGGAATGGAACGTTCGGCTCCCAGCCGTCGATCACCGCTCCGTGACCGTGCTCACGAGCAAGCTTCTCGACATCGCGGTACAGGCGCTGCTGCTCGCCGAGATCTCCGTCGAGCATCCTCTCGAGTCGCGGCAGAAACGTCTCGGCCGACCACAAAACGCCGACGGGCGGGAACTGCTCGAGCTCCCAGCGGAGGAACTTGTTGAGCGTTCTTCGCACCACGGTAATAGGCGTTCACGTACGCGTCGAGGGCGTCCGCGGCGATTCCGTTCGCCCGCTCGGGGGAAGCACGCTTTTCTCGGCGGCAAACTCGGCAATTCGGCCGTCGAGCTTGTCCAGTACGACTTGCGCGTGCACATAGCTGTAGCGATCCCACTCGTTCGGCGTCCCGATCCCGCCGGCACGCTCGAACGCCGCAAGCGGGAAGACCGCGACCTCGACGCGCGAGCCGCGTGGAGTGAAGAATCGTTCGTTCGTGGCTTCGGCGTTCTCGTCGCGGACGATGAGGCGGACATCCCAGTCCGAGCCTTCGTGGACGAACGCGCCTCGCCCGCGCGAGCCGGTGAGCACGAGTCCAAGCACATCCTCGTCCTGACGCCCACGCTCTACGAGTCGTTCGTACTCCTCGGCCGCCACGGCTACAAGATCGTCTTGCCGAGTGCGCTCGCGACTAGCTCGACCGCGAGCTGCGCCGTCGCGTTCTCGCGATCGAGGATCGGATTCACCTCGACTACCTCGATCGAGCCGGCGATCCGCGATTCGGCCACGAGCTCGAGCGCGAGGTGGGCCTCCCGGTAGGAGAGTCCACCGCGTACGGGCGTTCCGACGCCGGGAGCGACTTCCGGGTCGAGCGCGTCCATATCGAGCGAGACGTGGACGAAGCCCGGCCCCGCGATGTGCGCGAGCGACTCCCGGATCGCGCGCTCGATCCCGATCCGGTCGACGTCGCTCATGGTGTAGATCTTCACGCCGAGATCGCGGATCCTCCGCCGCTCGCCGTCGTCGAGCGAGCGGACGCCGACAAGTGCCACGCGGTCAGGGGTCACGGCCGGGATCGTCCAGCCGGTGCTTTCGAACAACTCGCCGGCCATCCCGAGCGTGGCCGCCAGGGGCATCCCGTGCACGTTTCCGCTCGGCGAGCTCGCGGGTGTATTCAGGTCGCCGTGCGCGTCGATCCAGAGGACGCCGCCGGTGGAGCCGTGCGCGCGGGCGAGACCGCCGAGCGTGCCGAGGGCGATCGAGTGGTCGCCACCGAGCACGAGCGGTAGCCGCCCTTGCTCGAGCGCCAGCTCGACGAGTTCCGCGACGTGCAAGCACGCGACCTTGATCTCGGGGAGATAACGCGCGCGCTCGTCCGCGACGGCCGTCGCCTCGAGCACGGCCGCCGCGACGTTCCCCCAGTCGACGCACGTGTAGCCGAGCCCGGTCAGGCGCTCCTCGATCCCGGCGTAGCGGATCGCGGAGGGCCCCATGTCGACGCCCCGCCGGCCCGAGCCGAGGTCGAGCGCGGCCCCGATGATCGCCACCTGCTTCGCAGTCACGGCCGCAGACCCTACTCACCCCACCGGCGCTAGACGAAGGGACTCGTCGGCTACGCTTGAGCTCGCAGGGCGGGGCGAGGTAGCTCAGTTGGTAGAGCACACGGCTGAAAACCGTGGTGTCGCCGGTTCAAGTCCGGCTCTCGCCATGTTTTCCCGCAGCAGGACGAATCGGCGGGAGCCGATTCGCCCTGCGCGAAGACCCCTGAAGGGGCCTGCTTCGCAGGCCCACCTTGCGTCGCTCCGAGGTTGGGTGACAAAGCTCCGCGGCCGCGAATGTTGCATCTGTCCGGCCTGCGGCTCATTCTCTTCCTGACGGGGGCCTTCGAGCCAAGGAGACACGAAATGTCAGAGACCGCCGCGCCGCTCGACTCCGGAGGCTCCGGCCTGCTCGAGCGTCGCTTCAAGTTCGCGGCAAACGGAACGACGATCGGCCGAGACACGATGGCCGGCGTGACGACCTTCATCGTCATGTCGTACATCATCTTCGTGAACCCGCAGATCCTTAGCTTCGCCGGGATCGAGGGGCTGGAGGCGATCGGGCTCCCGTTCAACCAGGTGCTCGCCGCGACCTGCCTCGTCGCCGGCGTGATGACGATCCTGATGGGCCTCTACACGAACCGGGCCTACGCGATCGCGCCGGGCCTCGGCCTCAACGCCGTCGTCGCCTTCAGCCTCGTGGCAAGCGAGGGCCTTTCGTTCCCGGCGGCGATGGGACTCGTGGTGGTCGAGGGAATTGCGGTCACGATCCTTGTCCTGACGGGAACGCGTGAGAAGATCATGGATGCGATCCCGCTCGACCTGAAGAAGGCGATCGCAATTGGAATCGGCCTCTTCATCGCGTTCATAGGCCTTGTCAACTCGGGCGTCGTCGTGCGCGGCACCGGCACGGTCGTCGATCTCGCGCCGCTGACGACCTGGCCGCTCTTCGTCACGTTCTTCGGCCTGATCGTCACGATCATCCTGCGGGCTCGCGGCGTCCGCGGCGACCTCCTGATCGGGATCGTGCTGACCACGATCCTCGCGACCTTGATCAACGAGGCGTCCGACAACGACGCCGGTTTCGTGGCGGGAGCGAGCTGGCCGGGAGATGTGTACGAGCGGCCCGACCTGTCGCTGCTCGGCAACTTCAACTTCGACGCGTTCACCGAGCTCGCGTTCATCTCGGCGATCGTCTGGGCGTTCTCGCTCTTCCTGGCAGACTTCTTCGACACGATGGGCACGCTCGTCGGGGTCGGCAAGCCAGCCGGCTACCTGGACGCGGACGGCAGGCTGCCCGAGATCCGCAAGCCGTTGCTCGTCGACTCGCTGGCGGCGGTCGCGGGTGGCGCGGCTTCGACCTCGTCGGCCACGACCTACATCGAGTCGGCGTCCGGCGTCGGCGTCGGCGGAAGGACGGGCTGGGTCGGCGTCGTCTGCGGCGCACTCTTCTTCCCGTTCATGTTCTTCGCGCCGATCATCGGGATGGTGCCGCCGCAGGCGACCGCTCCCGCATTGATCATCGTCGGCTTCCTGATGATGTCCGCGCTGACCGAAATGGAAGAGCGGGCCGAGGACGAGGAGCGAGGGATTCCGCCAGACAATCGCCGGAAGCTCGCAGGGATCGACTTCAGCGACCTCGGAATAGGCCTTGCCGCAGCTCTGACGATCATGATCATGCCCTTCACGTTCTCGATCACGGACGGGATCGGAATCGGCTTCCTCGCCTACGTGACCGTACGAACGGCGCAAGGCCGGCTCCGGGAGATCCACCCGTTCATGTGGATCGCCTCGGCCGCGTTCCTCCTCTACTTCCTCGTGCCCTTCCTCCAAGAGACCTTCGACTGGATCTAAGGCCTGCCCTCAGCCACGAGCAGTTATAAAGGGCAGCGAGCCGGGAGCGGAGCGACCCTTCAGGGGACTTGCGCGATGGGGCATCCGCGGGAGTGGATGCCCCATCTTGCGCCAAAATGAGGGGCCGGTAATCAGGGTTGAGTCACGTTGATCCGAAGCGACTTCCCTGCCCGCGCCTGCAGCATCTCGCCCGCGTTGCCGCCGCTGATCGCGATCGACATGTTCCGGTAGCTGTCCTCGTAGAGGATGAGGTCGCCGGGCCGGGCGTCGGCGAACGTGCGTGCGACGACCGCGTAGACACGCTCGCCGCCGAGCTCGAGCTCGACCTGCGTGCCCGGCACGATCCCGACCCTGGTCGCGTGCTCGCGGGTCACGTTCAGCGCGATGTTGCCGAAGCTGTCCACGTAGAGGACGCACGCGCCCACGCGTGACCGGCCGATCTCCGGCTCGGGCAGGTCGAGCCGGACGAGCGCGTCCACCGCGAGCGGCGGGCCCAGCTCCTCGAGAGTTACTCCGATGGAGAGATGAGCTGCGGCCGGCGCGAAGAGGTCCCGGCCGTGGAACGTGCGCGAGATCGACTCGAGCGCGTAGCGCGGGTTCGCGAGCTCGTGCGCGGCCGCGATTCCGGCGCGCTCGGCGGCAGGCACGAGCAGGCCGTTGTCGGGGCCGACGTACAGCCGCCCTTCCTCGTCGCGGAGCGCGAGCGCCCGCCGCTGGCTGCCCACTCCGGGGTCGACGATCGCAAGATGGACGCCCACCGGCATGTACGGGACGGTGTTCGCCAGTACGAGCGCGCCCTGGAGGATCTGGAGGCGTGGAATCCCGTGCGTGATGTCGACGATCTGAGTCTCCGGAGCGATCCTCTTGATCACGCCGTGGCATGTCCCCACGAAGTCGTCCTGAAGCCCAAAGTCGCTCAGAAACGTGACGAACACGTGGTGAGGTTAACGCGCCACGGATGCGATCGCCGCAAGGAGGCCGCCGAGGTCGTGTGTGGCAGCCTGAGCGACGATCTGCACGCCGGCGGCGCGAGCTGTGGCCGTCGTCTCGGGGCCGATCGAGACGGCTGGGATCGCCGCGCCCGTTCGCCCGAACGCCCGCGCAGCCGAGGCGGAGGCGAGGACGACGAGGTCGGCGGAAGGCAGATCGCCCGGCACGAGCTCGCGGGTGCGGTAGAGCGGTACGACATCCGCGTCGAGCTCGTCCGCGAGTAGGCGCCGCGCTCCCTCGGCGCCGGCGAAGAGGACGCGGCCGGCCGGTCTCGGCAGCTCGGCGAGGAGCCCTTCCTGGGTCGAGACCGCAGGCACGAGATCGGCGCCGCCGAACGCCGTGGCCGTCGCGGCCCCGATCGCCGCGACCCGCCCGGGACTCCCCCGCAATCGCCGCCGCAGCTCGCGCGCACCGTTGACGCTCGTGACGACGACCCAGTCGTAGGCAGAGACATCGATCTCCTCGTCGCCGAGCGGCTCGATCGCGACCAGTGGGCAGACGATCGCCTCGTGGCCGAGCGCCTCGAGCCGGTGGACGAGCTCCACTTCCTGCCCCTCGGGACGCGTGACGAGAATCCTCACCGCACGGACGCGAGCAGCTCGGCCGCGACTGCCTCGGCGTCCAGGCCGCTGCGACGCTCGATCCAGGCGCCATCGTCGTCGGCCACGAGCGCGGTCAGGATCGCGCCGTCGTGGTGAGCGGCGACCGGAGCGAGACACCCACCGCCGACGAGCGCTACGCAGCGCCGCTCCGCCTCGACCCGGCGGCGCGTCTCGGAGTCGTCCGCGCGCGCGACGAGATGCTCCTCGCCAGCCCGCACCTGGAGCGCGAGTGCGCCCTGCCCTGCCTCCGGCAGGAGCTGCTCAGGATCGAAGCGATGGCCGATCTCGCGCCCGAGCCCAAGCCGGTCGAGTCCGCACGCCGCGAGCATGATCGCGTCGAGTCCGCGCTCGCCACGTTTCCGCAACCGCGTATCGATATTGCCGCGCAGGGGCTCGATCGAAAGTGTCGGCTCGAGTGCGAGCAACTGCGCCCGCCGACGCACGGAGGCCGTCCCGATCCGCATCCCCGGCCTGATCTCGCCGGCGCCGCAGAGCGCATCGCGCGGATCCTCCCGCGGCGGGTAGGCACCGACGGCAAGACCCTCGGTGTCGGTCGAGGTCATGTCCTTGGCCGAGTGGACGGCGACATCGATCCGACCCTCGAGTAGCGCCTCCTCGAGCTCTTTGACGAAGACGCCGCGCTCGCCGATCTGCCCGAAGGGCTTCGTGCGGTCGCGATCCCCGGCTGTCGTGATCGGGACGAGCGCGATCTCGGTGCTCCGCCCTCCACCCCGGGGCCCGCGCAGCGCCTCGGCGGCGCGCTCCGCCTGGGTGAGCGCGAGCCTACTGCCGCGGGAGCCGACGCGGATGAGCACAGCGGTGCCGGGCAACCGGCCTCGACTCACCGCAAGCACGCGTGCTTGCGGGCCGAATCCTGACGAACGCCGTCGGCGCCTGGAGCGGCAGCGGGCGGCCGGTGAGAAACCGCGTCGTCATACGCGCCGCTCCTCCTCACCCAGACCGAAAAGATGCCTCACGACGTCAGCATAGACCACCCCATCGGCTGCCGCGGCCGCCTCCTTCATCCGGATCGTGGGCAGGTGCAGCAGCTTGGCGAGGATCTGCGAGGTGACCGATTCGACGTGCCTCCGCTCACTCTCGGAGAGCTTCGAGCCGGCGCGCGCGAGCTCGCTGTCGCGGATCTCCTCGGCGAGCGCGCGCAGCGAGGCGATCGTCGGGACGACGTCGAGCGACGCGTGCCAACGGCGAAAGCGCTCGCCCTCGGCCGCCACGAGCTGCTCGGCTCGGGCGGCCTCGCTGCGACGCCCCGTGATCGTCTCGGCGACGACGGCCTCGAGGTCGTCGATGTCGTAGAGGAAGCAGTTGTCGAGCTCGTTGATCGCCGGATCGAGGTCGCGTGGGACTGCGAGATCGACGAGCAGCAGCGGACGACCCCGTCGGGTGCGCAACGCCGCTGCAACGTCAGCCTTGCGCACCACCGGCGCCGGCGAGCTGGTTGAGGCGACGACGATGTCGCCGGCCGCGAGCTCCTCGCTGAGCTCGTCCAGACCGAGAGCGCGCGCTTCGAACGCGTCCGCAAGGTTCTGCGCGCGCTCCAGCGTCCTGTTGGCGACAGCCCCGATGTGCGCGCCGCGCGACACGAGATTGCGCGCGGTCAGCTCGCTCATCTTTCCGGCGCCGAGCAGGAGCACGCGCTTTCCGGCGAGATTCTCGAAGACCTGTTGGGCGAGCGCGGCGGCCGCGGCCGGCACGGACGCGGGGCTCTCGCCGATCGCCGTCTCCACCCGCACGCGGCGACCCGCATGAAGCGCCTGGTGAAAGAGCCGGTCGAGGAACGGCCCGGTCGAGCCGGCCTCGAAGGCGCTCCGCACCTGGCCGAGGATCTCGCCTTCGCCCGGCACCAGCGAGTCGAGTCCGGCGGCGACACGGAAGAGATGCACTCCCGCAGCCTCGTCGCCGAGCCGGTAGAGGACGGCGCCGAGCTCCTCGGCCCGGTCCCCGGCGAGCTCGGTGAGCGTCGCGACGGCTACCTCCTCTGCGTTCTCGGGGCGAGCGAGGTAGAGCTCTGTCCGGTTGCAGGTCGAGAGCACGACGGCCTCTTGCCCGAGTTCCGCGGCGAGTGCGGAGGCATGTTCTGCATCGAGCGCGACGCGCTCGCGAAGCTCGATCGGAGCCCGATGGTGCGAGACGCCGACAAGGGTGAGCCTCGTCATTGGGCGAAATGGGTCAGCGGGAGCACGACGGCGACGAGCGCGAAGCCGCAGAGATTGAGGAGCGCGGCCCGGCGACCGCGCCACCCCTCGTGGCGGAGCACGAGCAGCGCGGCGTAGACGACCAGGATCGCGGCCGTCACCACCATTGCCGCATCGAGATCGCCGCGCTCGAATCGAGAGGCGCCGGCGCCGATCCCCAGTGCGAGCAACCCGAGCCCCGCCAGGACGCCGCGCGCGGCGAGCCGGTCGAGCGCATCGAGCGGCGGCACGCGCACCCGCAGGACTCGCCGGGCGTGACGCTTCAGACGCCGCTCCTGCCAAACGTAGAGCCCGGCCATCCCGGCCGAGAGGGTCAGGCTCGCGAAGCCGGCGAGCATCAGGCCGACGTGGATCGCGAGCACGACGCCGGAATCGTTTCCCTGCTCGAGTGCGGTGCCGCCGCCCACCCACGCAAGTGCGAGCAGGATCGCCGCGACGGGCATCACCGCGAGGCCGAGCAGGCGGTAGCGCGGCCGGCAGCCCCAGATCAGGTAGGCGCCGACGACGAGCCAGACGAAGAGGTTCAGCGCGCCCGCCCACGTCCCCCAGGGGAAGCCGGCAGCCGAGGTCGCCTGGCTGACGAGCAATACGGTCTGGGCCACCCAGCCGAGCCGGACGCCCCACGTCGCGAGCCGCCCGGCGAGTCCGGGGCCGCGTAGCTCGCCCGCGTAGGCGACCGCGGCCTCCCCGTAGGCGAGCAGCGCCGGGACGATCAGCAGCTCAGACATCGGCAGGTCGATTCCGTGCGAGCTCGGCGAGCGCCGCGGTCTCCCGCTCGAGCCGCGCGAGCTTCGCCGCGATGATCGCCACGTAGACGAGCAGCGCGACGAAGACGACCCCGTACGCGGCCGCGACGTACTCCCCCTGACTCACGTCAACAGCTCTCTGAGCTCGCGCAGATTGGAGTCGAGCCGCTTGCCCAGGAGCTCGAGCCGGTAGAGCGTGTAGGCGAGCAGGGAGATCGCAAGCCAGGCGATGCAGAAGGTGAGGAACATGACCCCGGTCATCTGCGGCCCGTCGCGCGTGAACACCGTCGGGTGGATGATGTTCTCCGCGAGCCGGATCGCGAGGAAGCTGACCGGGATCAGGACCACACCGAAGAGCGCGTACACCGCGGAGATGTTCGCGCGCCGCGGGCCTTCCTCGATCGAGAAGCGCAGCATGAAATAGGCGGAGTAGAAGAGGAAGAGGACGAGGAAGAGCACGAGCTGGTTCTCGCTCCAGAGCCACCAGTGACCCCAGGACGCCTTCGCCCAGATCGAGCCCGTCAGAAGCGTCAGCGAGCCGAAGATCGTGCCCTGGTGGATCGCCACGTAGCTCTCGAGGTCGTAGCGCTCGTCCCTGCGCCAGAGGAGGAGCAGGCCCTTGAAGGCGCCCCAGCCGAAGCACGCGTAGGCGGTCAGGGCGATCGGCACGTGGAAGTAGAAGATCCGCTGCGAGATCCCCTGGTCGGCGTCCTCGGGCGCGACGAAGAACGCGAAGGCAATCGCGATTCCGACGAACGCCGCAGCAAGCGCGGCGAGCGCGGGGACGGCGCTCTTCGAGGTCGGGTTATTCGGAGACGACGTACTCAAAGGACGCCCAGCACAGTATCGAGAAGATCGCGTCGTACAGCGCGAGAAAGGCCAAGTAGCGGCCGGCGTCCGGCGAGACGCTCGCACCGACGCCGCCGACGACGAGGGGGATCGCAAGCGGCAAGAAGAGCAGGGGAAGCACGAGCTCGCGCGTCCGGCTCGCAGCGGCCATCGCTGCGAGCAGCGTTCCGACCGCGCAGATCCCGATGCTCGCAAGCACGACGCCCGCGACGGTGGCCGCGTCCACCGAGCCGAAGAAAAGAGCGAAGGCGGGAAGCGCGACGAGCTCGACGGCCGAGAGGAACGCGAAGACGGCCACCGCCTTGCCGAGCCAGATCGCGCTCCGATCGCACGGCGCGAGCACGAGCCCGTCGAGGGCGCCGCTCTCGCGTTCCGGCGCCCAGGCCCGCGCCAGGCCGAGCAGGGCCGTGAAGACGAGCGCCACCCACAGCAGTCCCTGAGCCGCGACCTCGTCGGCGCCCTCCGGCAGCGCGAAATGAAAGACGACGAGAGTCGAGACGACGAAGAGAAGCATTGCCGGCAACGTGTCTCGCGCCCGCAACTCGAGCCGCAGATCCTTGCGAGCCAGCGTCACCACGTCGGCCAGATAGGTCATGCCAACACCAGCTGGGCGGTAGCAAGCGACTCGACTCGTGCGGGATCGTGGGTCGAAAGCACGATCGTCCGCTCGCTGTGGAGCTCGGCGAGCTGCTCATCGAGCAAGCCGGCGCCTTCGTTGTCGAGCGCCGTGAAGGGCTCGTCGAGGATGAGCAGCTCGGGCTCGTGGAGGAGCGTGCGGCAAAGGGCGAGCCGCTGCAGCATTCCGCGCGAGTACGCGCCGGCGCGCTCGCCGCGCGCGTCCCGGAGGCCGAAGCGCTCGAGCAGCATCCCGATCCGTTCCCGCCGCTCGGGTACGCGGTAGAGGCGACCGTAGAGGTCGAGATTCTCGGCCGCGGTCAGGTCGCGATAGAGGAGGCCCTCGTGCCCCAGGTAGCCGAGTGCGGAGCGGCCGACGTTGACCGCGAGCGTTCCGCGGGAGGGTGCAGCGAGCCCGGCCACGAGCCGGAGCAACGTCGTCTTCCCCGACCCGTTCGCTCCAGTGACGACGAGAAAGCCACCACGCCCGAGCACGAGGTCGGTCGGTCGCAGCGCGCGTTTGCGCCCGTAGCGCTGCTCCAGCGCTTGCGCGTGAACGACCGTGGCCGCGCTCACGCCTGCAGCGAGCTCGTCGTCGAGCCGCCCCACCTATCTGCACACCACCGACCCGCGCTCCACCGACCCGCGCTCCACCGACCCGCGCTCCACCGACCCCCAGGGGGGCCGGCGAAGCCCCCTGAGCTCACGCTAGCGAGGATCTCTGCGCGGGTGTGTGACGACATCGTGCCGAGAGTGTGACGTTTACACCGGCACGCTGAACGAGCTCTCGGCCGGCCGAGCACCGCGGAGCTACGAAGCGATCGCATCCAGCAGCACGAAGCCGAAGAAGACGACGCTGATCACGCCGTTCACGGTGAAGAACGCCGCGTCCAGCCGCCTGAGCTCGCCGGGTCGAACGAGAGAATGCTCATACGCGAGCAGCAACGCCACGGCACCGACGCCGAGCCAGTAAGGGAGCCCGACCTCGAGCCCGGCTCCCGCGAGGGTGAGTAGGCCGACCGTGCCGAGGTGGTGCAGTCGCGCGCCGGTGAAGACCCCTCGCTCGCCGAAGCGCACCGCCCACGATTCAAGCCCTTCGCGCCGGTCGTGCTCCGCGTCGAAGAGTGAGTAGAATAGGTCGAAGCCGGCGACCCAGAGAGCGACGGCCATGCCGCTGGTCCACGCCTGCCAGGGGAGCTCTCCGGTTACCGCCGCCCAGGCGCCGACCGGCGCCAGCCCGAGCGAGACCCCGAGCCAGAGATGGCAGAGCCACGTCACCCGCTTGAGATAGGGGTAGACGACGAAGAGCGCGACCGGAACCGGCCACAGCCAGCGCACGAGCGGGTCGAGTTGGTAGACCGCGAAGAGGAAGACGGCGAACGCGAGCGAGCACAGCGCGAGAACCTGTGCACGCGTCAGCGCGCCCGAGGGCAGCTCGCGCGAAGCGGTACGCGGGTTGCGCGCGTCGCCCTCGGCGTCGATCAAGCGATTGAGCCCCATCGCGAGCGTCCGTGCCCCGCCCATGGCGACGGTCACCCAGAGCCAGTCGGACGCGGGCGGAACCGCGTTGAGGGCGAGCAGCATCCCAACGTACGCGAACGGCAACGCAAAGACGGTGTGCTCGAGCTTGACGAGCGCCGCAAAACGGCGCGGGAGGCCGACCGCGGTCTCGCTCACGTCTGCCGGTGTGCCGTCTGCTCGCCTGCGAGCAGCTCGAGCGCGTGCTCGAGGGCTGGGCGGAGAACGGCGAAGCCGTCACGACAACCGCCTGGCGAGCCGGGCAGGTTGACGACGAGTGTCCGCCCGGAGATGCCCGCGGCTCCGCGAGAGAGGAGGGCGTGAGGCGTCTTCGCGATCGAGTCTGCCCGGATCGCCTCGGCGATCCCCGGTGCATCGCGGTCGATCACCGAGCGCGTCGCCTCGGGGGTGACATCGCGTGGCGCGACCCCGGTTCCCCCCGTCGTCAGAACGAGCCGCGCCTCGTCCGCAAGCTCGAGCAGCGCGCCGGCGATCGCATCCGTCTCGTCGGGAACCGTGCGCCTGCTGACCTCGTACCCGTCTGCCTCGAGAAGCACGGCGAGGAGATCTCCGCTCGTATCCTCGCGCGTCCCCGCAACGACACCGTCGGAGACGGTCAGCACTGCAGCCTTCACCGAAGTGGCTCCTTGACCTTCTCCACGAGTGCCACCTCGGCGACGACCATTTTCTTGTCGATTGCCTTGGCCATGTCGTAAACGGTCAGGGCCGCCACCGATGCTGCAACGAGCGCCTCCATCTCGACGCCGGTCTGCGCGACCGTCTCCGCACTCGCGGTGATCTCGACGGACTCCGCGCCGACCTCGACCGCCACGTCGATCGACGAAAGCGGGAGCGGATGACAGAGGGGGATCAACTCGCTCGTGCGCTTCGCGGCCATAATCCCGGCGAGCTGCGCTGTCACGATCGCGTCTCCTTTCGGCAGCTCACGAAGCTGTCGAGCGGTTTCCGAAGCCATGCGCACCGTCGCGCGCGCCACCGCCCGCCGGTGGGAGAGTGGCTTGGCGCCGACATCCACCATGCGCACGGAGCCGGTGGCGTCGACATGCGAGAGATCGGTCACGGCCGCATGCTAGTTGCGAGCTCCAGATCGGCGAGCACGGCGTCGATCCAACGGGCCAGATCGTGCTCGCGGACGTGCGCGCGGATGCACTCAAGCCGCTCGTGCCGTTCGGCGGCGGGAAGCTCGAGCGCCCGCTCGAGCGCGTGGGACTGGCTCTCCACGTCGAAAGGCTCGACGGCGAGCACCCACTCACCAAGCTCTTCGAACGCGCCGGCGTTTACCGATAAGACAACTACACCGTCTCGGACGTTGACGAGCGGGGCCTCCTTGACAACGAGGTTGAGCCCGTCCATGACGGCGTTCACGAGAAGGACGTCGAACTGCTTGTAGGCCGCGATCGAGTGCGGAAGGTCGTCGGCGATCTGGACGCGAAGAGACCCGGGAAACCGCTCCTTCAGCCGTGCTGCGATCGCCTCGATCGCGGCGCGCTCGGCCACATACTCCGGGATCCTCTGACGGGAGGGGTCGAGGAGTGCGAGGAGAGTGACGCTGCCGATCAGATCGGGGCGCCGGCCGAGAAGCCGCTCGAATGCCTCGAGTCCGCGAACGACGTTCTTCGCCGGATCGGTCCGGTCGACTCGGACGATCAGCCGCTCCGTCCGACCGGCCAGGAGCTCGCGCTCTTGCTCGAGCACCGGAGCGCTTCCCGCGAGAGACTCGAGCTCCGAGACGTCGACCGAGATCGGGTGCGCAGTCACGAGGCTGCCTGCCGTCTCGAGTCCGAGTGCGGCGCAGGTCGCGAGGAACGCGGCTCGCCAGCGCTCGGTGTGAAAGCCGACGACATCGCTCGCCAGCAGGCCTTCGTGGAGCGCTCGGACGAGGGGCCTCGGAAGGACGCTCCACTCGTCCGGACCGACCCACGGAATGTGGGTGAAGTGAGCCAGGACGGAGTCCGGACTGACCTCGCGAACAAGCCGGGGAGCGAGATAGAGGTGATAGTCGTGGAAGAAGACGGCTGCCTCCGGCTGCCGAGCGAGCTCCTCGCAGACCGCGTCCGCGAACGCTCTGTTCACGGGCTCGTAGCCGGAAGTCCACGCGCGCTCGAGCCCCGCGCCGGGCTTGTCCTTCAACGCCCACAACCCGTGCTGGACGAACCAGAGCGTCGGATTTGCGACGACGTTGTAGTAGAGCTCGTAGGCTGTCGGCTCGTGCGCGACGAGCCGCAGCCGGTACCGCGAACCGCCGGGCGACGTTTCTTCAAAGGGGCCGGCCGCGGCGACGACCCGATCCTCCTCGGAGAGCGCGCTCGCGATCCAGGTGACGTCGTGCCGGGAGACGAGCGGGCTGAGCGCCGTCACGAGCCCACCCGCGCCGCGCCGAGCGACCCGCTCTCCAGATCCGCTGCGCTCGTACCCCACCGGGCCGCGGTTGGAGACGACGATCAGCTTGCGCCGGGCCGCCACCGGAGCCGGCGACTAGAAGAGCTTCGTGAAGCGCAGCCGCGAGCCGCCGTTCGGCCCGGAGCCGAGCTCGAGCTCGTCGGCGATCGAGCGGATGATCGCGATTCCGAGCCCGCCCTCGCTCAGATCGTCGTGGCCGGCGCCGTTCCCCGTTGATTCCGAAGATGATTCGTGGGGTCGACTCTCGAACCCCGAACCATCGTCGGAGACCTCGACGATCAACCTGTCCTCGCACAGCTCGAAGCTGATCCGAACCTGGCCCTCGCCGTTCGAATAGGCATGTCGCACCGAATTCGACGTCGCTTCGGTCAGCGCGAGTTTGAGGTCGGCGAGCGTCTCCTCCGACAGCGGTCGCACGCGCGAGAGCCCGGTCAACGCCAGCCGCGAGAGGGTGACGTACTCAGGCTTCGCCGGAATCGTCAGCGTCACGACGCGGCTTTCTCCGACATTGGCGGCCGGTCGTGTCCGTCGCTCGTTCACGCGCTCACCTCGTTGTAGTTCTACCGAAACTTGCCGAAAAACCCCGCGGGCTACCCGATTCGTACCGCAGAGGCTGCGCGGCTAAACGACGAGTCAGCCTCGAGGATTGGCAGGACGCTCGACGAGCCTGACCCGAACCGTCTCCCGCGCCCCGGTGCCGCCGCGGACGACGGTGACCTGGACGAGCTGGCCGGGACGGAGGCGCTCCGTCACGATTCGCGCAATATCGTCCGCGCGGACAACGCGCCGGCCGGCGATCGAGATGATCAGATCGCCGCCGAGACTGACCGGAGAGCCGTTGAAGACGACGCGACGCTTCGCCCCCTCGAGCCCTGCGCGCGCAGCCGGAGCGTCGGCGACCACCTCCTCGATCAGAGCGCCGCGCTGCGCGCCCAGGTCGTAGCGGCGGGCAATCGCGGGGGTAACGTCGAGCGTCGTGATCCCGATGTAGGCATAGGCGACCCGGCCGGTGGCGATGAGCTGCTCCATCGAGCGCCGAGCGGCGTTGATCGGGATCGCGAAGCCGACACCTTCGGCATTGCCCGAGTCCGAGCGGATCTGCGCATTGACCCCGATCACCCGGCCGCGGCCGTCCAGTAGGGGCCCGCCCGAGTTGCCGTGATTGATCGGCGCGTCGATCTGAATCGCATTCGAGACGTTGTAGCGCGAGGTGAGCGAGGGGATCGAGCGGGAAACCGCCGAGACGACTCCGACGGCCAGTGAGTTCTCGTTTCCGAAGGGACTTCCGATCGCGGCAACCGGCTCGCCGACGACCACGGCATCCGAGTTGCCGAGCGGAATCGGCGAGACCGCATGGTCGCCCGGATCGAAGGTGATCAAGCCGGTGTCGTCGAAGAGATCCCAACCGACGATCGAGGCGGGCAAGCGGTCGCCGTCGGAAAAGACGACGAAGACCTTCTCGGCTCCGCGGACGGTGCTCTCACCCTCGCCGGCGTTGGTGATCACGTGCGAGTTGGTCAGGACGTGGCCATCTTCGGAGACGACGAACCCCGAGCCTTGGGAGCGACCGCCGCCCGGGAAGTTCGAGTAGATCGTCACGACGCCGGGCGAGCTGCGGGCGAAGATCGCCGCGGGATCGAAGCGGTTGCCGACGAGCGGAGTCGCGCTCGCGGACTCGCTCGTCCCCGAAGCGTCCTCGGCCGAGAGCAGCACCGTCCGTACCGAGCCGGCGTCGTCGTCCACCCAACCGACTGCCTTGCCGAGGACCAGGGCCCCGGAGGCGCCGAGAGCGGCCGAAACCAGCGCGACCACGGCGATCAGAGCGGGACGCATGGCGGCCACTGTAGCCGCCCGCTGCGTTTTCACGTGAAAACGGGAGCGCGCGCCGGCTCGTCGGCGCGGTGGCTCGTGACGGCCTCGAGCGCGAGCGTGACGACCGTTCGGCCCGGGCGAGAATCGAGCTCTACGTCGCCGCCCATCAGCGACGCGAGCTCCCGCGCGATCGCGAGCCCGAGGCCGCTTCCCGAGGCCACATCGCCCTCGGCGCGATAGAAGCGATCGAAGACATGGGAGCGGTGTTCCGGAGGAATCCCCGGTCCGTCGTCGACCACGCTCAGCGTCGCACGCCCGTCGGCGCTCGACGCGCAAACCGATACCCGCGTTCCGGCAGGAGTGTGGACGAGTGCGTTCCCGACGAGGGCGCGGCCGATCTGGAGTACGCGAAGCTCGTCCCCCACGGCGAGCGACTCGGCCGCCATACCCAGCTCGAGCTCGTGCCGCCGCCGCTCGGCGACGGCACGGAACTCCTCTAAGAGCACCCGCGCGACGGCTGCGAGGTCGACTCGATCCGTCTCGATTCGCATCCGGCCGGCGTCCATCCTCGAAAGGTCGAGCAGATCGGTCGCGAGCTTCGTCAGCCGCGCCACCTGCTCGCGCATCGTCAGGAGAAACCCCTGCCGCGTCTCCTCATCGAGGTCCTCGTCCGTCATCAGCTCGAGAAACCCGCCGAGCGAGAAGATCGGCGTTCGCAGCTCGTGCGAGGCGTTCGCGATGAACTCGCGCCGAGCACGATCGAGGTTCTCGAGCCTCTCCCGCATCCGCTCGAAGGCGGCCGCAAGCTCGCCCACCTCGTCGTTCCCGCGGTCGACGACCGGCTGGTCGAAGCGGCCGCTGGCGATTCGCTCCGCTGCTCGCTCGAGCCGCCTGATCCGGCGCGCGTGGAGCGAAGCCCCCGCGTAACCGACCACCAGGGCCACGAGCAAGGCGATCAGCCCGGCCGCGAGCAGCCGCCGCTCGACGACCGCGACGCTGGAGAGCGGGTCGGCCAGGGAGCTGCTCAGGAGGACGATCGGACCGTCGCCTGTGACGGGCAGCGCCGCCTCTGCGAACTGATCCCCGCGCCGGTCGACCGTGCCTCGTTGCGCCTCGGCCGTCGTCGTCGCGAACTCGGCGACGATGTCGTGCTCCACGTCCTGCGAGGACGCCGGCTGCGAGTCCGCGAGGATCTGGAGAGCGGGAGGCTCGCGCTGGAGCACGTCGTAGATGACGACGCGGGCGTTCAGCACCGCGGAGCCGGTATCGGCGCACTCCTGCCACGGGAAGTCGGTTGCCGCGATGCAGTCGGCAACGGTGGCCGCGTTCTGCTCGAGCTGGTCGATCTTCGTGTCGACGAGCCGGCTCTCGAGCGTGGGGACGACGATCAGGTACGCGACGGCCAGTGCGCCCGCTACGACCCCGAGCAGCGCGAGCGCGAGTCGGAGTCGGATCCCCTTGATCACGGTCGGGCCCTCAGCGGTCGCGGAAGCGGTAGCCGACGCCTCGCACCGTCAGGATCAGCTCCGGCTCGCGGGGATCGCCTTCGATCTTCTCCCGCAGGTGCCGGACGTGCACGTCGATCGTGCGGGGTTCGCGGTAGTCGGCGCCGCCGCGCAGGCGCTCGAGCAACTGCCGACGTGAGAAGACTCGGCCCGGAGCAGCCGCGAGCACGCGCAGGAGCTCGAACTCGACGAAGGTCAGCTGCACCTCCTCGCCCCGCACCTCGACGGAGCGGCGAGGAACGTCGATGCGCACCTCCGCCTCCGCAATCACCTCCTCGCCGTCGGAGCGCTCGCCGGGGCGGGGGGCTGCGGCGCGCCGGAGAAGCGCACGGACGCGGCTGCGGAACTCGCGGATCGAGAAGGGCTTCGTGATGTAGTCATCGGCGCCGAGCTCGAGCCCGAGCACCTTGTCCAACTCGTCGTCGCGAGCGGTCAGCATGATGATCGGGACGGTGCTGTCGCTGCGCAGGCGCTTGCAGACCTCGAGCCCGTCGAGCTTCGGCAGCATCAGGTCGAGTACGACCAGATCGATCGGCTCCTCCGCGAAGCGCGCCAACGCCTCCTCGCCGTCCCGAGCGACGACGACGCGAAATCCGTCGCGCTCCAACGGATAGGTCAGGAGCTTCTGGACGGAGTCCTCGTCGTCGACGAGGAGGATGGTCGAGGCGTCTGCCATCGCACCCGCGCATGGTACGGGCCGGGAGCTGGCCTACACTGACTCGGCGATGTCTCCGCCCCGCCACAACGCGGCTCCTAGGGCGGCTCCTGGGGGCTCGCGTCGGGGGCCCCCCGCTCATGCTGCCCGAACCCGTGCACGCGTCGGCTCGGTCGAGCGGCCCGTCAACGCACGACTCGTCCGCGGAACGTGGCTGCTCGTGGCGTTACCGCTACTCCTGGCCGCGTTCACGGTTGCACGCCCGCAGCCACTCCCGCCGCCGGCGCTGCCCGCGGCGTTCGACGCGCCGGTCGCCGCCGCGCTCGCGCGCGAGCTCGCTCGGGATTACCCCGACCGCTCGCCCGGGTCCGCCGGCGCACTCGGGGCGGCGCTGTGGTTCGTCGAGCAACTCCGGCTGAACGGGTTTCGCACCGAAACGGACACGTTTGAGGCCGACGTACCGGGCCGCGGTCGCGTCGAGCTGCGGAACATCGTGGCGGTCGCACCCGGCCCGTCGCCGGGTGCGATCGTCTTCATGGCGCATCGGGACAACACGGGTCAGGGCCGCGGCTCGAACGACAACGCCTCCGGTACGGCGGCTCTCGTCGAGCTGGCACGTGCGTTCGCGCCGATTCCCGGTCCTTCGGGAGCGCAAGCGACGCCCGCGCACACGCTCGTCTTCGTCTCGACCGACGGCGGTGCGTACGGCGCGCTGGGAGCGGCGCGCTTCGCAGAGACATCGCGCTACCGCACAGACGCCGTCGCGGTCGTCAGCCTCGCTTCGATCGCCGGAAACGGCTCCCCCCGGTTCCTGATCGCCGGCGACGAGCCGCGCTCGCCCGCACCCGTTCTCGTCCGCACGGCAGCCACGCGGATCCTCGAGGAGTCGGGCGACGAGCCGCAGCGGCCGGGCGCACTCGCGCAGTTGCTCGACCTGGGCTTTCCCTTCACGCTGGGAGAGCAAGGGCCTCTGGTCGCCGGCGGGATCCCCGCGATCACCTTGACGACGGCCGGAGAGCGTCCTGCGCCCGCGTTCGCCGACGAGCCGCTGAACGTGGAACGGCTCGGACAGATGGGGCGGGCGTCCCAGAACCTGCTCGGCTCGCTCGACGCGGGACTCGAGTTGACGCAGGGCACGACGAGCTACGTCTACTTCGGCCGACGGCTCGTTCGCGGCTGGGCGGTCGAGCTCGCGCTCTTCGCCGCGCTCATGCCGTTCCTGATCGCGACCGTCGATCTCTTCGCCCGCTGTCGCCGGCGGAGGATCCCGCTCGGATCCGCTGCGCGCAGTCTGCGAAGCCGCCTCGCGTTCTGGGCCTATGTCGGGCTTCTCCTCCTCCTCGGGTCGAGACTTGGACTCTTTCCCGATGCCGAGGCACGCCCTCTCCCAATCGACGTCGCGGCAGTCCTGGAGCCGCCTGTCGCGGGCATCGCGACGCTCGCTGTGCTGCTCCTGGCAGGCTGGCTCGTCGGACGTGAGCGGCTGCTCCCGCAGCGGGCGGCCTCGACGGAAGAGACGCTCGCCGGCTATACGACCGCGCTCCTCGGGCTCGCGCTCGTCACCCTGATCGTCGTCGTCACGAACCCGTTCGCTCTCGTCTTTGTCCTCCCGTCGCTCTACGCGTGGCTCTGGCTGCCGCAGGCGCAGTCGGCAGCCACGCGGCTCGCGCTCTTCGCGGCCGGGCTGCTCGGGCCTGCACTCCTCGTGCTCGCGTTCGCCCAGCGCTACGCACTCGGCCTGGACGCACCGTGGTACCTGCTGTCGCTTGCCGGGGTCGGCTATGTCCCCTGGTTCGCCGTCGTGGTTGCGCTCGCGTGGATCGCGATTGCGGCGCAGTTCGCCGCGCTCGCGGCGGGGCGGTACGCGCCGTATCCGGATGCGCAGGCTCGCACGGGCCGGCGGCCGCTCCGACAGGCGCTTGCGGCCGCTCGAGCCCGCCGCGTGCCTCCCGATGAGCAAGATGTGTCGGAGGCTTGATGAGACGACTCGTCCGCATCACCGGAACACTCCTGATCGTCGCCGGAATCGGCACGCTCGCGTGGGCGGTCACGGTCTGGCAGTGGCAGGATCCGGTCACGGCGGTCGTCAACCGCATGGAGCAGCGCGAGCTCGCACAGAGCCTCGAGCGCAGCTTCGATCGCGTGGTGCCGGACGTGGAGGGCGTCGCCGTCTCAGCGGTCGAGCGCCGCCGCGAGCGTGCGCGCGCTGCCCGCGCGTGGCGAACGACACTGGGCGAGGGCGACGCGGTCGCGCGGATCCGGGTTCCCCGGCTCGGGCTGAACGCCGTCGTCGTCAACGGCACCGATTCCGCAACTCTCAAGCGCGGGCCGGGCCGGTATCTCGGCTCGGCGATGCCGGGTCAAGGGGAGCTCGTGTACATCGCCGGTCACAGAACGACCTACGGCGCGCCGTTCGCGCGCATCGATCGGCTCCGCAAGGGCGACAGGGTCTTCCTCGAGCTGCCCTATGGCACGTTCGAGTACGCGATCACCGGCTCACGGATCGTTGCGGCGAATGAGCTTTCGGTGCTCGAGTCGAAGGGACGCGAGCAACTTGCGCTCCAGGCCTGCCATCCCCGATTCTTCGCCTCCCAGCGCTACATCGCCTACGCGGAACCGGTCGCCGTCACCACGCCGCGCTCCGTCGCGGATCCGACCTAGCGTGCAGAGTGACGCGGGACGCCCGGGCTGAGGCCGTCGATAACGCCTATGTCGAGCACGACCTGTCGCGCCTTCGCACCTCGAAGGGGGATGATCGGGGCGCATCCGCGATCTCCCTGCGGAGATTGCTCCGCGGTGCGATGCCGCAGGTGCCCGATCAACTCTCACTGCCTACGTCCAGGCGTTCAACGGCGGGCACTACTCGAAGCTACAACCGCTATTTGGGTATGAGCCCGAGTTCCAGACGCATATTTCCCTCGATCGAGGGATCCAGTCTCACCCTTTTGGGGTTGTGGCGTCACCCGCAGTCTCGTAAGCTCTGGGAGTACTGCGGATCTCTTAGTACGCACTGCGGGAGGCGATGACCTGTCGGCGACGTTTGGTCGCTGAAAGTAAGCCGACAGAGAGCCAGTAGCGAACCCGGCCCCGGTGAATCCATCCTGACAAGGAGGCATCGGCATGGCCCAGGCTCGAACCCGAACGCGTATGACCGCGCTCGTCACGGTTGTTCTCGCCGTGCTCTTCTTCGCGATGGTCAAGGAAGCACGCGCCGACGCGATCCTGACGCCGGTGGCTGCCGCCACACGCATGCTGTTCGAGCTCTCGGAGTCCAGGGAAGAGCGAGTCGTTGCCCGTTGCGTGTCGCAGAGCGCCCTCGGGGAGAGCGGAGGGGTGCCGGTGTTCGGCATGACGACGGTGCGCGGCGACGTCCTCTACCTGAGCACGCGTTACGTCTGCGTTCCGCTCGCGCGGATGAGCCCGCTCAGCGCCACCATCAGCAATGTCGAGATCGACGCGGTCAAGACCGTGGCGCACGAGTGGTTTCACACGCGTGGAGTCGAGAACGAACGAGTCACCGAATGCTACGCCGTCCGCTCGACCTGGAAGTGGATTCAACAGGGTTCCTCGTACACGCCACGCGCCAGAGCAGCGGCGCGGCAGCATCTGCTCGACAACAGCGATCGCCCGCCCGGCTACAAGCTCGGGCCGGGTTGCACGCTGGCGTGAAGAGGATCTAGCGACGCAGGTGCTTTACAGACGGGGTCTACGCTGGCCGCATGAAGCGCCTCCTCGCCGCGCTTGCCTGTCTCCTCTGTCTCTTGGGGGCGCGCCGGGGCCGGTGTCGGTACGGGAGCGAGGATCTCGTCGTTTCGATCTGGTGCGGAGCGGGGGCCGCGCGGAATCTCGATCTGGCGCTGGTCGGTGGAGACGGTCAGGGTTCCCTCGGTTCCTGACGCGGTCGGAGACGATGACCATTCGTGTTCGCGCGGCGGGACGCCAGACGCGGCGGGATCTATCTCCTGCGAGGATCGACGACGTTCCGTTTGACGCGCGGCCTCCTGGACGCGGCGCCCGCGTTCTCACCCGCGGGGAGCGGATCGCGTTCTCTCGTCACGTGCAGGTCTTCGTGATGCACTCGAACGGACAGGGTCAGCGCCGGTAACAAGGACGCACTCAGCCCCGAGACAGCTCTCCCGGTCGGCTGACGGAGCTCGCCTGGTCTACAGCGACGACTCCACGGAGAGCGCGGGCCGGAGGCCGGCGACAGGAAGCCGGGTGACGGCTCCGGACCGGTAGCGTTCGGCCCGTTCTACCGCGATCTCAACTGGGGCGTCTACGTCGCCGACAGCGCTGGCGCGAACCCGACGCGAGTCGTGGCCGATCGTCGACCTGGCCTCACAGACGTTGACGCTGCTCGGAGCCGCGTGGTCGGGGCGGAACTTTCCGTCTCTCCTAGGAGGGTTTGGCGAAATAGATGAGAACACCTTGACCGCGCGACGGTAAAGGCATTGACTCCTGACGGATGGAGTTGCTTCTTCTCCGGGTCTATCAGCAACACGTCGTCCACTGCTGTCACTCCGTTGTCCTCGGAGCGCGCGACATCGACTCCGCCGCAGGAGCCGCGGACGCACGCCTCTGGTATGGCATCCAGAACCTGATCGTGGGCGCAGGGAATCTCGCAAAAGCCTTCTGGGGGACAGGAAGCAAGGCCGAGCGAGCGAGACGCTATGAGGAACGCCGGCCGCTTCGCGAAAGCCTGTCTGTTACCGACGACTCGCCATTGCGCAATGTAATCGTTCGCAATAACTACGAGCACTTGGACGAGCGCATCGAGAAGTGGTGGACGGATTCGCCGAGCCACAACATCGTTAACGCAATGGTCGCGCCCCGCGGAGCTATCGTCGGATTCGGCGAAAACGAAACGCTTCGCTGGTATGACCCAACGACCGGCGACGTGATCTTCTGGGGGAACGCGCTGAATGTTCCCACGATCATGCGGGAGGCCATTCGCATCCTCCCAAACGCGGAAGCTGAGAGTCAGAAGCCCCATTTCTCCTCCAACACCTTCGGCGGAGGGCAGTGACAGTCGCCCTCATGCGGCCAGTCGGTTCTGACATCGCTCGGCGTGGTTGGCGCTCCACTGATTCCGCAGTTCACCGCGCAGTAACGCGATCAGAGCGAGAAGGTCTTTCCGGGTCGGCTCAATCATGTCCGGCCCGAGCGTCGTCCGGTGCCAGGACTAGAATTAGTCCTGCAAATGCGAACATAAGTGCCCCCGCGCAGTTAGCGCTGCCGGGGGCGCGACCACCGAAGGGTAAGCTTCGATGGCATCTGGCAAGGTAGCGCGTCGCACGGCTGTTGGCGACGTTGCGGAACTCCTGGACTCCCCCGAATTAGCGGCGCTGATCCGGGCGCTCTCTCCACGTGGGCGGGGTCGTAAGGGGTTCGGGCCGCGCACCCTTGTCGGCGCTTGCCTCGTCAAGACCTTGTTCGCGCTGCCGACCTGGACGCGGGTTGCCGCCCTGATCGCGGAGCATCCGGGCCTGCGCCGCTCTCGGCGGCGCTCCGAGCTGTTGGGCCTGCTATCGCTTCACGGTCAAGCTGCGCGAGAACCAGCCCGCGCTCGCCGACTGCCTCGACGCCGTGACCGCCGCACTGCAAGCTGAGATTCCCGGAATCGGCGTGGACGTTGCCATCGACGCCTCGGATATGCCCGCCTACGCGAACGGTCAGCGGTACCTGTACGACGGTGGCCCGGAGCGGCAGGCGTGGAGCGACCCGGACGCCTCCTGGGGCCACCGTTCGGCTGTCTCGACTCGCAAGGGCGGCGGCTTCTACGGCTACAAGATCCAGGCGGCTGTTTGCACCCGGACGGGCCTCCCGCTCGCGTGGCAGGTCGAGACGGCCCGCCACCATGAGTCCAAGTTCGTCGCGCCCTCCGCCCGCAAACCGTCGCCATGGACAAGGGCTACGACATCGAGCGCGTCCACGCCGAGTGCGAGACGCGCGGCGTCGCCCCCGTCATTCCGATCAAGGGCGCGAAGGCGAAGCAATACGTCCTGCCGGTAGGCCCGATCTGCCGAGTGAACCCGCGCATCCCCCGTCACACTCAGCGGTACCGCGGTCTCTACCGAGGCCGCTCGGCCGTCGAGCGCGAGTTCGGCCGCTTGAAGCACGACTACGGACTCGCGCCGCTCCGCGTCCGAGGCTTGGCCCGCGTTCAGCTTCACGCCGACTTGACGATGCTCGCCAGGCTCGGCCAGGCGCTCGCCCGAGCACGGGCGATACCACTCGCCGCCTAGACTGGCAGCGCGGATGCGCGCGACGGTCAGATTCGTTTCCCGCTCGATTCGCGCCGTGAAGGTGCTAGCCACTGACGGTCGAATCCCCCGACCGCTTCGCTGGCTGGTCGTGATTGGCCTTCTGCCCATACCAGGACCGGTCGATGAGGCCGTTTTGCTCATCGTGGCGGTGCCTCTCTTTGTTTTCTACCGGCCGATGATGCGAGAGGCTTGGCAGCAGGCCGACAACACGAGTTTCGCTAGTCAAAACGCCAAACCCTCCTAGGAGGGTTTTACGAAATAAACCGGCGCGAACATGCGTGCTCGCCAAGCAGCCGTCCAGGTACTAGGAGGGATTGGCGTTATCAGGCGCGAGTGGTTTTCGGAGAACGATGGCTCGTCTTGTGTAACCCATCCGCTTTTCCCAGAAAGGCACGGACAGAGGGCTATCTATGTAGGTGTCGCAGATCGCGACGACCGCACCTTTGGAACGACCCCAATCCTCCGCCGCTTCGACAAGCCGGGTCGCTACTCCACGGCGCTTGAACCGATCAGCGGTAGTGACGACACCTATGAACAGGCGTGGCGCGCTCAGATCGCGCTGAGACTGCCACCGCGCCGTCTCCATCGGCCGTTGCAGGGTTGCCTCAAGGTACCCCGCTACGTCCCCCTCTATCTCCGCGACGAGGGCGAGATTGTCTGCCTCTTCTCGCCACTCAGAGTCACTGTCGAAGAGGTCGGCGAACCCGTCCTCGTCGGGCGTCTTGAAGTAGTCGGGTGCGAGGTCGGCGTAGTAAGCGCCGTTCTCGATGCCGATCCGTGCCACGCCTTCGCCGTCCCCCGTGTGAAAATCGCGGACCAAGACCTCCGACACCCGGCGAGTGTATCTCTACGCCGCGAGCGCCACTTCCCGCGCCCGACTGAGCGCCTGCGCGAGCCGTCCGAGCATCACGAGGTCGGCGTGGAGCGCGACCCGTTCCAAGCCTCGGACGCGGAGCGGTGCGAGGCCGTAGTCGTGCTTCAAGCGTCCGAACTCGCGCTCGACCGCGGAGCGGCCTGCGTAGAGGTCGCGGAACCGCTGAGTGTGCCGTGGGATGCGCGGGTTCAGGCGGCAGACCGGGCCGACCGGAAGGATGGTCTGCGTGGCTTGCGCCCCCTTGAGCGGGACGACCGGGGAACAGCCGCGTGTCTCGCATTCGGCGTGGACGCGCTCGACGTCATAGCCCTTGTCCATCGCGACCGTCTGAACGCGGAAGCCGCGACGATGGGCCGCGTCGAGAAGCGGGGCGACGAACTTGGATTCGTGGTGGCGAGCCGTCTCGACCTGCCACGCGAGCGGAAGCCCGGTACGGGTACAGGCGAGCATTTGAATCTTGAACCCGTAGAAGCCCCCGCCGGATCGCGTAGAGACAGCGGAGCGGTGCCCCCAGGAGGCGTCCGGGTCGCTGAACCGCTCGCGCTCCGGTCCGCCCTGTCGGACGAAGCGCTGACCGTTCGCGTAGGCGGGCATGTCGGATGCGTCGATGGCGACGTTCTCACCGATGCCGGGGAACTCGTCTTGCAGGGCGGCGGCGATGGCGTCAAGGCAGTCGGCAAGGGCCGGCTGGTTCGCGCGCAGCTTGACCGCGAAGCGATAGCAGGACGACAGACTCGGGCAGCCTCCGAGGGCCGCTTGCAGGCCGGGATGCTCCTCGATCATCGCGGCAACGCGCGTCCAGGTCGGCAGCGCGAACAGAGTCTTGACGAGGCACGCGCCGACAAGAGCACGCGGTCCGAACCCCTTACGACCCCGCCCACGCGGAGAGAGCGCCGCGATCAGCGCTGCTACTTCGGGGGAGTCCAGGAGTTCCGCAACGTCGCCAACAGCCGTGCGACGCGCTACCTTGCCAGATGCCACTTGAGCTAGTCCTCTTGTGGTCACGCCCCCGGAGACGCCAATCTCGCGGGGGCACTTTTATTGGGATTTGCAGGTAAAGTTTAGTGGATCGGTCGGACGACACCCTTCTCCATCATGTCCTCGTGACATGATGATCGTGGAGCTTCGAAGTCGGCTCGCGCCGCTTCGAGTGGGGCGGCGAGAGGGGAGGCGCGACCTCCCCTCTCACCTGCTGACGTGAGTTGGGCCATCAGGTTTGGACCCCGATGCTCTCGTCAGTCGTATCGTCCTCCGTGGGCTCTGCTGGAGAACGAAGCCGGTAGAAGCCCTTGCGTGCCCGGTTGCGATGGATTTCGGCGCGTTCAGCCATGCCGAGCACCGCAACTTCCAGGGCGTGGATTGCCTTCTTGTCGTTGGCCAGCCAACCACGGTCTTGGAGCGCGCGCCGAATCTCCACGAGCTTGAACTCGGTGTCGGGGTGCTCGTTGAGGAACGCAAGGACTAGTTCGCGCTTCGTGCGCGCGTCGGTAGCCACGAGACGAAGGCCTGGTCCCTCGCCGCCCCGGATCGAGTCGCGCGCGCTTTCCCACACACGGAGCTTCCGAGTTACGGCTCCAATCTCGCGCTCGATGCGGTCCCTCTCGCCATGCAGCTCGCGCAACCGCTTTTGGCCAACCTGGACGAGTTCGCCGAGGCCGTCGCCGAACTCGGCCTCCAAGGACTCTAAGTGCGGTGCAACGCTCACGAGCACGATGGTATTCATGCCTCAGGACGACATCGCTCAGCGGTCCTCAGGTCCCTGAGGCCGCGTGAACTGAGGACCCTGAGGTCCGAGACTGAGGACCGCATGAACAAGCCGTTCTGCGGCCGTCTGGGCACATCTCTACAAATGCACTACAGTGCGAGAGAGATGGCAGTGCAAGACAAGCAGCAAGCGGTGGTGGAGCACTTGAGCCGCTACCTGGACAAGCTGTTCACGCGGGTAGAGAGTCGCGTGGAAGCGCGGGTCGTGGAACGCGTGGAAGCGACGATTGACGTGCTTTCCGATCCGGCGCTACTGGACGATCTTCGCCGCGCGGATAAGCAGCCGGACGAGGAGGCGCGCCCCTTCAACGAGATCGCGCGCGACCTCGGACGTGCCTCAGCTTAGGCTCAAGCGCGTCGCAGAGGATCAGCTTGCGGCACTTCCCGAGCAGGTGCGGGACGAAATCGAACTGGCGCTGCGGCGAATCGAGGCCAACCCCTCTGAGGAAGGCGTCGAACTGCTTGGGCGGTGGGCCGGGCGTTGGCGGAAGCGTGTAGGCGGATACCGCATCATCTACCGAATCCGGGACAATGGCCGCCTCGTCATCGTGGACGCGATTCGCACGCGCGGCGAGGCCTACTAGAGACCGCCATCTATTTCGTAAAACCCTCCTAGTAGCTCAGCCGGAGATAGGGAAGCCGGTCGCCCGCGACTGGATCGCGCTCGCCGCGACGCACGAGCACGAGCGTGTCCGCGCCGGCGGCGCGGGCGATCATGTGCGACTCCTGGCCCGAAAGCGGCTCGAGCACGGTCACCCCATCCTCGATCCGCGAGCGCGCACGAACGAGCTGGTCGCGGGCAGGATTCGCGCGCAGCGGCGCCGAAAGCAGCCCGCTCGCGTACACGGGAGCCGGGTCGGCAGCTCCCTGCAGAGCACGCACGGCGGGCAGGACGAAGAGCTCGACCGCTACCAGTGCGGAGACCGGATTTCCGGGGAGACCGAAGACGAGCGTCCTTTCGCGCACGCCGAACGCGACGGGCTTGCCGGGCTTCACCGCGACACCCCAGAAGACCTCTTCCACGCCGAGCTCCGCGCCGATCGAGCGAACGAGATCGTGCGGACCGACGGAAACGCCGCCTGAGCTGACGAGCACGTCAGCCTCCAGGCCCTGGAGGAGCGCGGCTCTGTGCGCCCCGGCCTCGTCGGCGACAGCCTCGAGCCGAGTCACCTCCGCCCCGGCGGCTTCGAGCGCCGCACCGATCATCGGCGCGTTCGATTCGTAGATCTGGCCGGGATCCAGCGTCTCTCCCGGACGGCGCAGCTCGCTCCCGGTGCTCAGGATCGCGACGCGCGGACGCCGTCCGCAGCGCACCGAGCCCACGCCCACCGCGGCGAGAGCACCGATCTGCGCGGGACCGAGCGACGAGCCCGCGGAGAGGAGCAGCTCGCCGGCGTGAACATCGCTCCCGATCGGGCGAATGTTGTCTTGATCGCCAACGATGCGATGAATCGTGATCGCGGCGCCGTCGTCCTCGACGTGCTCGAGCGGCACCACCCCGTCCGCGCCGTCGGGGACACTGCCGCCGGTCGCGATCCCCATCGCCTCACCGAGTCCCAAGGGCCGATCGGAGGGATGTCCCGCCGGGATCCGCGCCACGACCGGAAGCCTGCCCGGCGTCTCCGCGACCCTGACTGCGAAGCCGTCCATCGCGGAGCTTCGGAACGGCGGCAGGTCGACGAGTGCGTGGACGTCCTCCGCAAGCACTCGGCGCGCGGCGCGCTCGATCGGCACGAGCTCGGCGTCGAGCGGGATCGCATGCTCGACCACGAGGGCGAGTGCTTCGTCGATCGAGAGAAGCGGCGGCATCGTGCCGTACGCTAACCGCACGGCATGGCTAGGCTCCAGCCGTGATCTCCGTCGTCGTCCCGGTGCACAACGAGGAGCGGAGCGTTGCCCTCCTGCTCGACGAGCTCGGGTCGGCGCTCGACGGGATCGGGCGGCCGTGGGAGGCGGTCTTCGTCGACGACGGCTCGACGGACGGCACCTTCTCGGCGCTGACGCGGCTCCACGCTGCGAGCGACAACGTCCGCATCGTCCGGCTCCGTCGCAACTTCGGCAAGGCGGCGGCCCTGCAAGCCGGCTTCGAGGAGGCCCGTGGCGACGTGATCGTGACGATCGACGGCGATCTCCAGGACGATCCGGCCGAGATCCCGCGACTGCTCGCGAAGCTGGACGAGGGCTTCGACCTGGTCTCCGGCTGGAAGACGAAGCGGCGCGATCCGCTGAGTCGCCGGATCCCCTCGAGGATCTTCAACGCTGTCAGCGGTCGCATGTCGGGACTTCGGCTGCACGACCTGAACTGTGGGCTCAAGGCCTATCGCGCCGAGGTGCTGCGCGGCCTGCGGCTCTACGGCGAGCTGCACCGCTTCGTTCCCGTCCTCGCTCACTACCGCGGCTTCCGCGTCGCCGAGGTGCCGGTGAATCATCGACCGCGCGAGCACGGACGCTCGCGCTACGGGATGGAGCGCTACGTGCGCGGCTTCCTCGACCTCCTGACCGTCACCTTCATGGGCCGCTACCGGCACCGCCCGCTCCACCTCTTCGGCAGCCTCGGCCTCGTCCTCTCCGTGCTGGGCGGCGTCGTGCTCGCCTACCTCACCGTGCTCAAGCTCGGCGGGCACGCGATCGGACACCGGCCGCTCCTGACGCTCGGCGTCCTGCTCGTCGTCGTCGGGATCCAGCTTCTCTCCCTCGGCCTGCTGAGCGAGCTGATCACGAGCCACCACGAGGAGCGCGCGGCCCGCGGGCACGCCGAGGACACAGTCGCGAGGGACCTGCACGTCGACGAGATCCTGCGCTAGCTCTCGCTGTGCGCGTCCTGTACTTCGGTACCTATGAGCGGGACTATCCGCGCAACGCCCAGGTGATCTCGTGTCTGCGCGGGGCTGGCGTCGAGGTGATCGAGCGGCACGCGAGCGTCTGGGAACGGCAGCGGCACAAGTGGTCGCTCGGTCTCGGCTCGGCGTTCAAGGTGGGTCTGGCGGAGGCCGGGCTCGTCCTGCGGGGGAGCCGGGAGCGCTTTGACGCGATGATCGTCGGCTATCCGGGCCACTTCGACATGCCGGTGGCGCGGCGGATCGCACGTGGCCGGCCGCTCGTCTTCAATCCCCTCGTCTCGCTTTCGGAGACGCTCGTCGACGATCGGGGCCGCTTCTCCCGGGGCTCGCCGGCCGCGTCCGTGCTGCGCCACGTCGATCGGATCGCGCTCCGACGCGCCGATCTCGTCGTGGCGGATACAGCGCAGAATGCCCGCTTTCTCGCCGAGCTCGGGGAGATCCCGCGCGATCGGCTCGAAGTCTGCTTCGTCGGTGCCGAAGAACGCCTTTTCCGCCCGGGCCGGCAGATTCGCGGTCCACTCGGCGAAGGGCGCTTCCATGTCCTCTTCGTCGGCAAGCTGATCCCTCTGCACGGGCTCGAGACGATCCTGGAGGCAGCGCGGCTCGTGCCCGAGGTGCCGTTCCGGATCGTCGGCAGCGGTCAGCTCGACGCGCTCCTCGCCGATCGCCCCGCAAACGTCGAGTGGGTCGAATGGGTCGAGTACGCGGCGTTGCCGGAGGAAGTCCAGAGCGCCGGTTGCGCACTCGGGGTCTTCGGGACATCCGAGAAAGCGGCGCGCGTGATCCCGAACAAGGCCTTCCAGGCGCTCGCATGCGGGACTCCGCTCGTCACGGCGGACACACCCGCGGCGCGCGAGCTGCTGCGCGACGGCGAGAGCGCCCTGCTCGTGCCGGCGGGTGACGCGCCGGCACTCGCGGCGGCGATCCGGCTGCTTGTGGGCGACGACGAGCTTGCCCGCCGGATCGGGGCGGGGGGCCTCGCGGCCTACCGAGCGCACGCGAGCGAGGAGGTGCTCGGTGAGCGTTGGCGGGGACTGATCGAGGCACAGCTCGAGCGCGCCGTCGGACTGCGGTGAACGCCAGGCCGGCGGTTGCCCTGTGGGCGTCGGCAGCAGCGTTCGCGGCCGGCTTCGGCTCCCTCTCCGTCCTGCGCCACCTTGCGTTCAACACGGGCCGGTTCGACCTCGGCAACATGGTTCAGGCCGTTTGGGCAACCGCCCACGGAGACGTTCTCTCGGTCACCGACCTACGCGGAGACCAGATCTCGCGGCTCGGCGCCCATTTCGACCCGATCCTCGCCGTGTTCGCGCCGCTCTGGTGGCTCTGGCCCGACCCGACGATGCTGCTCGTCGTCCAGGCGATCGCGATCGCACTCGGCGCCTGGCCCGTATTCCTGCTCGCACGCAAGCACCTCGGCTCCGAGCGGGCAGGGCTCGGCTTCGGGCTCGCGTATCTGCTCTACCCGCCGACTCAGTGGCTCGCCCTGAACGAGTTCCACGCGGTTGCGCTCGCGACCCCGCTTCTGCTCTTCGGATTCTGGTTCCTCGACGAGGATCGGCTCGTCGCGTTCGCGGTTGTCGCGGGACTGGCGTGTCTGACGAAAGAGCACATCCCGCTCGCAGTCGCGGCCCTCGGTGTCTGGTACGCCCTTGCCCGTGGGCGGCGGCGAGCAGGCGCCGTGATCGCCGCGGCGGGGACGGCGACCGCGGCGGTCGCGATCGGGATCGTCGTTCCTCGTTTCGCTCCCTCCGGCTCCTCGCCGTTCGAAGGGCGCTACCGCGCGGTCGGTGGCTCGCCGCTCGGGATCGTCGAGACGGCGTTCACCGATCCGCTCAGGCTGCTCGAGCAAGCGCTCGGCGGCCACGGCGTTCCCTATCTCCTCGAGCTCCTTCTGCCGCTGCTCGCGCTGCCGCTACTCGCGCCGCTGGCCGCGCTCACCGCGCTTCCCGAGCTCGCCGCGAACCTGCTCTCCTCGACGCGCACCCAGACCTCGATCCACTTTCACTACGCCGCGGCCGCCATCCCCGGCCTGATGGTTGCGTCCGTGCTCGGCGCGGCCAGGCTTCGCAACCGTCTGGGCTCCGGTCGCGTGGGCTCGCTCGTCACCGCGGTCGTTGTCGCGGGGGTCGCTTCCAACTACGTCCTCGGGGCGATTCCGGTCTGGCGAGCGTTTCCCGGCGGCGAGTCGCTGGGCTCACGCGAGCACCGCGTGACGGCGCACGATCGCGTGGCGGAGCGAGCACTCCGGCTGATCCCGGACGACGCCGTCGTCAGCGCCACGAACTCGCTCGGGGGGCATCTCTCCGAGCGCCGGCGTGTGCTCAGCTTTCCGGTGTTCGACGGCGCAGAGTGGATCGCCGCCGACGAGACGCGCCCCGGCTACGCCGATCGCATCGCCCCGCTCGCGACCACCGAGCGGCTCCGACGGCTGCGGCTCGACCGCCGGTGGCGGATCGTCTTCGACGAGGACGGGATCGTCCTCTTCCGCCGCCGACAGACCTAGATGATCGTCTGCGGTAGGAGATAGGCGCAGAAGCCGAGCGAGACGAGCTGCGCTTTCCGGTCGCCCTCGGCCGCGGCGAGCGGGAGCGCCCACACGACGTACCAGGGCGCAAGCCACGGTGTCGTCGCGAGCATCAGGCAACCCGCGCGGCCCAGGCGAATGCGTCCGCGCAGCGCTTCCCGAGCGAGCCAGGCGCCGCCGGCGACCAGGGCGAGCAGCGCGAGGGAAAGGGCGACGGCGTGAGGTAGGCCGAGCTGCTCCAGCCGGTGGGGAATCGCGTAGCTCGTCTGACCTTCGGCGTTGCGCGCCAGCGGGCCGAACGCGCTCAGCCAATCGAGCCCGTACCGCCACGAGGCGAGCGCGCTCACCAGGATCGCCGCAAGCGCGAATCCTGCGTGCCCGACTCGTCGCCCGCTTGCCCGAGACTCGAGCGCGCGCAGGGCGAAGAAGGCGAGTGGGATCCATTTGACGAAGATCGCGAGTACCCAGGCGACGCCCGCGGCAGAGCGCCGGCCCGAAGCGGCAAGTGCGAGCGCACCGAGCACGAGTGCGAGCATCAGCGAGTCGTTGTGGCCGCCGCCGGCGAAGTGGATCGCGAAGAGCGGATTCCAGCCGACGAGTGCAGCGGCGACGATCCGGTCGCGAGCAAGCATGGCTGCGAGGCCCGTCAGCGCAAGCATCCCGAGTGCGGCCAGCACCTTGAACGTCCAGGCGGCCGCATCCGGGCTCGAGCCAACCGCCCTCGCGACGAGCTCGGAGCCCAGCGTGAACGCAGGCCCATAGACGGAGGTGGTGTCGCGCCAGGCGAACCCCGCATGGCCGTAGGCCGGATTTTCCGGGAACTCACTCGGCAGATCGCGATAGGGGTTGCCGGCGTCGGTCGCGATCTCCCCGTATTGCCAATACGTCCAGGCGTCGGTCGAGAGCAGGAGCGGAGCTCCGAGCGGCACGAGCTGGATTGCGACCGCCACCACGCCGACTGCGCCAAGCGACGGCCTTACGCGCCGAAGCACCAGCAACGCGACGAGATAGAGCGCGAAAGCTCCGGCCAGGCACACCAGGAAGACCCAGGCCCAACCGTCGCCGTCGCCACCTCCCCTGCCGGCGTCCGACGGAACGAGCGGCGCTCCTTCCAGCCACGCCGCAGCGACGCAGCCCCCGACCAGCGCAAGCACCGTAAGAGGGAATACCAGCGATCGAGGGACGAGCGGGCGCCGGCCGGAACGCGGCACAGCTCGGGCGGTCAGGGCTCGAGCGGGGGTGGCGGCGGCTCGGTCGGAGGTGGCGGCGGGGGCACCACGGTCGTCGGAGGTGGCGGCGGGGGCACCACGGGCGTCGGAGGAGGCGGGGGCGCCACGGTCCGCGGAGGAGGCGGACTGACCGACGTCGTCGCCGGCGTCGGTTCCGGCTCGACGGGCTCGGGCTCGGGGTCGGGCTCGGAGGGGGTGGGGGCGACGTAGTCGCTGCCCGACGAGCCCGAATCGGAAGAGCTCGAGTAGCCGAACGAGCGGCCGAACGTGCCGCGCTCGAACGACGACCACTCCGGATAATCGACCGGCTCCGAGAACGAGAGCGGCTCGAGCCGGCCGATCGCCGAGGACATGAAGAGGCGCCAGATCTGAGCCGGGAAACTGCCGCCCGAGACGCTGATCCCGTGCACGTTCGTCATCGGCACCTTGCCCCTGGGATAGCCGATCCAGACAGTCGTCTGGAGTCGCGGTGTGTAGCCCGCGAACCAGGCGTCGGAGTGCTCTTCGGTCGTGCCGGTCTTCCCGGCCGCAGGATGCCCGTAGTTCGCAGCAGTGCCGGTGCCGTACTGAACGTTTTTCTCCAGGATCTTCGTCACCGTGTAGGCGACGCCGTCCGAGATCACGCGCTTTCGTTTCGGCTTGCCCCAGCCAGCCTCCTCGTCCTCCCTGCCGTTCGCGAGCACGACCCGCCTGATCGCCCGCGGCTTCGAGTAGATCCCGCCCGCAGCCAGCGTCGCGTAGGCCGAGGCCATGTCGAGCGGCGAGACCTCGATCGAGCCGAGACCGATCGACGGGACGTAGGCGCCGTCGGAGGTCGTGAGCTTCGAGCGGACGCCGAGCTTCGTCGCCATCTTCGCGACGGCCTCGGCGGTGACGTCGAGTGTCAACTGCGCGTAGACCGTGTTGTCGGAACGGATTGTCGCCTGCTCGATCGACGTCCACCCCGTATAGGTCTTGTCGTAGGTCTCGGGACACCACCAGCTGCCGCTTTCGCAGTCCCCGTTCGCGCTGGGACGGTAGAAGAACGGCGCCGAGAGGTAGCTCGTCGTCGCAGGGTTGATTCCTTTCTCGACCGCCGCCGCGAGCACGAAGGTCTTGAACGTGGATCCCGACTGCCGCTTCGCCTGGGAGAGCAGGTTGAACTGGTTCGCCCTCAGACCCGGAGTCACCGCGGTCATCGCCCGGATCGCGCCGCTCCGAGGATCGATCGAGATCACCGCGGCCGCAGGGTCGGTCTTCTCGTAGAGGGTGTCCCGGATCGCCTTTTGGGCGGCGCGCTGGAAACGTGGGTCGATCGTCGTGTAGACCTTGAGCCCACCGGACCGGACGGTCGCGACCCCGTACTCGGCGATCAGCTCGTCGCGGACGTAGCTGAAGAAGTACGGCTCCCGAATCGTCCGGTAGAGCTTGCCGGCCTTCAGTCCCAGCCCGCGCTTGACGGCCCAGTCGTACTGGGCGGGGTCGATCGTCCCCTCCTGGAGCATCGCGAGCAGTACCTGGTTGCGTCGCCCGGTCGCGATCTCGGTGCGATTGAAGGGGTCGTAGGCCGACGGCGCCTGCGGCATCCCGGCGAGCAATGCGGCCTCGGGCAGCGACAACTGGTGCGCGTTCTTGGAGAAGTACGTCTGCGCGGCAGCCTCGATCCCGTAGGCGAGGTTGCCGTAGTAGACCTGGTTCAGGTAGGTCGCGAGGATCTTCTTCTTCGACCAGGCGCGGTTCAGCTTGATCGCGAGACAGGCCTCCTTGAGCTTGCGCTCGAAGGTCTGCTCGCGACTGATGTAAAGGTTGCGCACGAGCTGCTGGGTGATCGTCGAGCCGCCCTGGACAACCTTTCCGGCTTGGACGTCGGCCCAGACCGCGCGCGCGATCCCGCTGGGGTCGACGCCACCGTGCTCGTAGAAGCGGCGATCCTCGATCGCGATCGTCGCCTTCGGCATCCAGGGGCTGATCCGGCCAAGCCGCACCGGCTGTCGATTCCGCTCGGAGGGAATCCCGCCGAGAATCGAGTTGTCCCTCGCGTAGACGAACGAGTTCTGGCCGATCTCGACCCGCCGCAACGCGCTCAAGTCGCACGAGGAGCCGAAACTTGCGAGTCCGGTGACCGCGCTTCCCGCAACGGCGATCAGCAGCGCCAGGACCGCGAAGACGGCGAGCACCCCGGCACGACGACGACTGCGCTTCCGCTCGACTCGACGGCGCTTGCGGCGCTTGGCGCCGTAGCGGTCGGCGTCATCGTCCGGGAGCCGCACGCGCCGGCTGTTGCGCCGACCTCCGCGTGGTGGCGGCGTCACGCGAAGATCCCGTGCTCCCGCAGGCGCGCATGCACCCGCAGGCGGAGGTCGTGCTCGAGCCGCTCTGCCGCAGCCTCGTCCTCGGTCCACGCTCGAATCGTCAGGGTCGGAGACCCCTCGAGGGCACTGACGAAGACCTGGTCGCGCTCACCGGGCGCCTCCTGGCGGAGGGCGTCGACGAGCGAGGCGAGATCGTTGGCTGGCGGAACTTGCACGGTGACCTGCGCGTACTTGGCGGGACTGCGGATTGTCGAGTTGCGGATGGTATCCGACGCCAGTTTCTCGTTGGGAATGACGAGCCGGGCGTTGTCCTCGGTCCGGATGAAGGTGTACATCAGCCCAATCTCCTCGACGCTCCCGCCGACGCCGCCGATCTCGACCCAGTCGCCGAGCCGCAGCGGTTGGGTGATCGCGATCATCAGCCCGGCGACGAAATTTCCGAGCGTGCGCTGCGAGGCAAAGCCGACGATCAGGCCGAGAATCGCCGACGAGGCAAGGAGCCCGCCTGCAATCGCCCGAACTTGCGGGATCACGAGCAGGGCCGAGAGGAGTCCGATCGTGACGATCGAGACGGTGATCGTGCGGCGGAGGACCCGGTAGCGGGTCAGCGCCTCGGGGCTGCTGTCGCGACCCATGATCCGGCGATCGATCGTCCGCGCGAGCACGGCTGCGACCCCGAGCACGATCCCGATCACGAGCAGGCGCTGCCAGAGCTCCATCGCCCTCTGATTCGACGGGACTGCGCTCGTTCCTCAGAAGCTGCCTATCATCGGAAGCCTCGTGGACGTGGGTCAGCGGCTGCGGTCTGCCCGGCGAAGTCCCGTGCTCGAGATCTTTCTCTGGAGCCGGCTCGCCGTCTGGCTCTTCGCGCTCTTCGCGCTCGCCGTCTTCGAGCCGAACCGTCATCCCGAGGCCGATCGCTGGGACAGCCCGCGCCTGCACGAGTTGGGCGACGGGATCGACGTGTGGGCTCGGTGGGACAGCGACTGGTATCTCCGGGTCGCCGAGCACGGGTACTCCGACGCGCCGTCCAGCACCGCCGCGTTCTTTCCGCTCTATCCCGGGCTCGTCGCGCTCCTCGGCCGGCTCCTCGCCGGGCACTACGTCCTCGCCGGCGTCCTGCTCTCGCTCGGCGCCTGTGCGGTCGCGTTCGTGCTGTTGCACCGACTGGCGCGCGAACGGCTCGGCGAGGACGCAGCCCGGCGGGCGGTGCTCTATCTGGCGATCTTTCCGACGACGCTCTTCCTCCAGGCCGTCTACAGCGAGTCGCTCTATCTCGCGCTCGTGCTGGGAGCGTTTCTGCTCGCGGAGCGGAGCCGCTTCCTCGGCGCCGGCGCGGTGGCCGGCCTCGCCATGCTGACCCGGCCGGTCGGGGTCGCGTTGCTGCCTGCGCTCGCTGTTCTCGCCTGGCGTGCTGAGGATCGGCGACGCGCGCTTCTCCAGCTCGCGGTCTCGATCCCGATAGCGGCCGCCTATCCGATTCTGCTGGCGGCCTGGATCGGCGAGCCGTTCGCCTTCCTGCGCGCGCAGGACGGGATCTGGCAGCGCGAGCTCTCCTGGGCCGGGCCGCTCGGCGGGCTTTGGGAGGGCGTCGCCGTGCTCTTCGCCGACCGGCCGGGCCGCGACCTGGCCCTCAACCTCCAGCAGCTCGGGTTCACGCTCGTCTTCCTCGCGCTCACGGTCGCGGCCTGGCGTCGCTTCGGGGCCCCGTACGGCCTGTTTGCGCTCGTCAGCCTAGCGATCCCGCTCTCGTTTCCCTCCGACCGCTGGCCGCTCCTGTCGATCTCGCGGTTCGGACTCGTCCTCTTTCCGCTGCTCCTCGTCCTCGCCGTCCTGGCCGCCCGGCCGCGCTTGCACTCCGCGCTGACGGCGGTGTTCGCCGCATCGCTGGGCGTCGCCGTGGTGCAATGGGCGCTGTGGCAATGGGTGGCCTGAGCGACGAAACCAGCAGAGACGACGCGCGATGGGGCTCGCGGCTTGCGGGTTGGCTCCTGCTCGTCGGGGCGCTCGCGACGCTCGGCTACGCGAGTCGCGCCGCCGGCGGCAAGCCGGAGAGCGACGTCCTCTATCGCTACGAGACGGCGATCGGCAGTGTCATCCTCTACGCGATCCTGCTCGCGATCGTCGTGTTCGGCGTCGGCAACGGACTTCCGAAGGCCGACTTCTTTGCCCTGCGTCGCCCCCGCTCGTGGCCGCGCGCGCTCGGCTGGGCGTTATCCGGATACGTCGCGATCTTCGTCGGTGCCGGCCTGCTGTTGATCGGTCTCGATGCCGGCGACGAGCAAGGGCTGACGCCGGACGGCTGGGACTCGAGTCGCGCGGGCGCCTACGCGGCCAACTTCGTCGCGGTCGCTCTCGTCGGTCCGATCGTCGAGGAGCTCGTCTACCGCGGCGCCGGGCTCTCCCTGCTCCTACGCTTCGGCCCGGGGATCGCGGTCGTCGCGACGGCGATCTGCTTCGGGGTCGGCCACGGGCTCGTGCTGGCACTGCCGGCGCTCGTCGTGTTCGGGCTCGTGACCGGCTTCGTCCGGCTGCGAACCGACAGCGTCTACCCCGCGATGCTCGTCCACTGCGCCTTCAACGCGACGAGCCTGATCGTTGCCGTCGCGACCTGAGCGACCGTTAGTGTCCTATCTTGTGCGCGCAGCGCTCGTCATCCTGGTCGGCTTCGTCTTCGCGGCGGGTGCTGCGGCGGCGCCTCCCGCGATCGTCGCCTCCGCCACTCCCGCCACCGGCGTCGGGCCACTCGCCGTGACTCTGACCGTGGCGGGAGATCCGGGAAGCTCTAGCTGGGATCTGGGCGACGGCACGGCCGCGACCGGCCAGACCGTGCGCCACATCTACCCTCCGGGGCGCTTCCTCGCCGTCGTGACCGTCACAGGCGAGAGCGGCGAGGCGGCACTGGCACAGATCGTGATCGTGGTTCGAGCGCGTACCGTCTCGCTCTCCGCGCCGCGATCGGCCGACTACGGCGGGCGCGTCGCGCTCGGCGGCGTCCTCCGACCCGCGGTTCCCGGCGGTCGCGTCCAGATCTACCGCGGTCGCATCTATGTCGCCACGGCTCGCGTCCGAGCGAACGGGCGCTTCCAGGCGCTTGTGCGACTGCGGTCGCCGGGCCCCCTCCAGGCCCGCTACGGCGCGCGCGCTCGACTCTCCGATTGATCAGGATCCGCCCCCGACTCGAGGCCTCGTTGGCCTCGAGTGCCGCCGTCGGCGGCAAGCTCTCCGTCTCGGCACGGCTCGTGCCGGCGGCAGCTGGTTCCCTGCGGATCGAGGTGCGCCGAGGCGGCCGGCCCGTCGCGTCGAGGAAGGGTGGCCAGGTCTCGCGTCTGGTCGTGCCCACCGCTGTCGCGGGAAGCCTGACGGCGATCGTCAGCATCGTTCCGACGCCGGGCTTCCTCCCGGCCCGGAGATCGCTTGCCGCGAAGATCGTGCTACCGGTGCTCTCGCTCGGCGCTCGCGGCCCGAGCGTTCTCGCGCTCGAGCAGCGGCTCGCGGATTTGCGCTACGCCCTGCGAGGTGTGGACGACGTCTACGGGACGGACACGCTCGAGGCCGTCACCGCCTTCCAGAAGGTGCATCGACTGGCACGCACGGGCCGCGTCGATCCCGGCCTGTGGACTCTGCTCCTTCGGGCTGGAATCCCCGAGCCTCGGTCGCGCGGCTTCGACCACATCGAGGTCGACAGGACCCGGCAGGTGCTCCTCGACGTGCGCGGGGGCCAGGTCGCCCGAATCGTCCATGTCTCGACCGGAGCCACCGGAAACACCCCGCTCGGAACATGGCACGTCTATCGCAAGGTCACAGGCTTCGACTGGGTGCTCTGGTACCCGATGTACTTCCTGCGCGGCTTCGCGATCCACGGCTATCCGTCCGTGCCTGCCTACCCGGCGTCCCACGGCTGCGTCCGCGTGCCGATGTGGATCGCGCCGCAGCTCTTCGCCGGAAACCCGCACGGTGCGACGGTCACGGTCTACCTCTAGCGCGCTCGTCGTCGGGGCGCTCGCCGCGACCGGCTGGCTCGGCTGGCAGGAGCTCTGGGCGCACGGTGGGACTCGCGCGCTTCCCTGGCGCGACCTCACCGCCAGGACGGTCGGCGAGCCTGGGCGCTCGCAGCTACGCGCGTTCGGCAACACGCGCGACCTTCGAGCTGCTCTTGGTTCGTCGGCAACGGTGCCGCCGATCGACTTCGGCTCGCGTGAGGCGGTGCTCGTGGCAGCAGGCCCTCGCTCCAGTAGCGCCTACGCTCTGGACATCGTCGGCGTGACCGCCCAACGCCGGCGCGTGGTCGTCACGGTCCGGGAGCGAGCGCCGACGCTCGCGCGGCCAGGCGCGGCCAGGCTGGCGTTCCCGTTTCGCCTGATCACGATCGAGCGCAGCGGCAAGCCCGTCGAGCTCGACTGGGAAGGGCGCCCATGAGCGAGGACGATCCGATTCGCACCCTTCGCGCCGAGCTTTCAGCGCTCGACGAGCGGATCGTGGAAGCGGTCAACCGACGTCTCGAACTCGTCCTCGAGTTGAAGCAAGTCAAGGAGGAGCGTGGCGTCGGCTTCCTCGATCCGGCGCGCGAGCGCTGGCTGCGGACACATCTGGGCGACGCGAATCGCGGTCCGCTCTCGAGCGAAGGTCTGGACGAGCTCGTCACGGAGCTGCTCGCGCTGACGAAACGCGAGGTCGGGCGACGCGAGATGGAGCAACGCTAGCGCGCTTTCGGTCTAGTCCTCCTCTTTGGCGAACTCGTCCGGGCTGACCGTGTCGAGGAAACGCCGGAACTCGTCGGGATCGAGCTCTGCGAGCGGCGTCACTCCCGCGATCTCGTCGTGCTCGCCGTGCTCACCCTCGAACTCGATCCCGGACTCGTCGATCACCTCGTCCGCGACGAAGATCTTCGCGCCGGCTCGCACGGCGAGCGCGATCGCGTCCGAGGGGCGGGAGTCGATCTCGATCTCCGAGCCGTTCTGGCGCAGCGTGATCCGGGCGAAATAGGTGCTCTCACGCATCTCCGTGACTGTCACGGCAACGACTTCGGCGTCGAGCTGCGCGAGCATGTCCGTCACGAGATCGTGCGTCATCGGCCGGGGCGTCGACGCGTTCTGGAGCTTGACGAGAATGGCCGCAGCCTCCGGATGGCCGATCCAGATCGGCAGGAACTTGTTCCCGTCGGAGGTCTTCAGGAGAACGATCGGCTGCTTGCCGACCAGGTCGAAGCTCACCCCGTAGATCAGCATCTCGCGCATCCCGTCGGCCTCCTGCGCAGTGTAGCCCAGGCCCTCGAGGCGAAAGGCCTGCTCCTGAGCCTCGCCGCGCGCCCGTAACCGGTCGGGTGATGCGCTCGTTGCACACGCATGGTCGATCTCTGGCTCCACGACATCGAATCGCTCGAGGCGGTCGCACAAGACGAGCACACGAAGCTGCTCTGCCTGCGCATGGCGGCGATGTCGAAGAACGGCACGCTCGAGCCCTTCATCGCGACCATGTGTCACGACGACGAGCTCGACGAGGGAACCAAGGGCAGGATCGCCGAGATCGCGAGTGACGAGCACTTCCTGCTCGCCGTCGAGGATTACGTGCGTCGTACCGACGTCGTTCACTAGTCATGTCCGCGCTGCCTGCCCCGGAGCTGCGGCTAGCATCCGGGGCTGCGAGGGCGATTAGCTCAGTTGGTTAGAGCGCCGCTCTGATAAGGCGGAGGTCCCTGGTTCGAATCCAGGATCGCCCACCTCCCTCGCCGGAGCTAGAGAGCCTCGAGGACGTCGACAAGTTCCTCAAGCCTGAGCTCCTCGCCGAAATGGAGCTCGAGCTTGCCGGCCGAGACGCGGGCGGGGAGCCCGGTAAGCCGCTCGGCGGCGGCACGAGCCCGCTCCGCGAGTGCCGGATCGATCCGGGTCGCGGAGCGAGGCCGACGGGCGGCGCCCCCATCCTGCGCGGCCTTTTCGGCTCCACGGACGGACATGCCCTCCCGCACGATCCGCTTCGCAAGGAGCTTGCGCTCGTCGTGATCCGGAAGCGAGAGCACCGCGCGGGCGTGGCCCTCGGTCAGCTCACCCCGGGCGACCATCCAGAGCACCTCCTCCGGCAGCTCCAGCAGCCGGAGCCGGTTCGAGACGGACGGCTTGGAGCGGCCGACGCGGTCGGCGACCTCGCCGAGGGAGAGCTCGAACTCGTCGACGAGCGAGGCGTAGGCGCGCGCTTCCTCGACCGGCGAGAGCTGCTCGCGGGCGACGTTCTCGACGAGCGCGAGCAGGAGCGTCTCACGGTCGTCCGCCTCTCGCACGAGCGCCGGCAGTGTTGCGAGGCCCGCTTCGCGCGCCGCCCGCCAGCGCCGCTCGCCGGCGATCAGCTCGTAGCCGCCCTCGTTGCGTGGTCGAACGACGATCGGCTGCAGGACCCCCTGCTGCTTGAGCGAGCTCGCGAGGCCGGCGGTCGCCTCGGGCTCGAAGCGGCGGCGCGGCTGGCGCGGGTTCGCGTGAATCGCATCGACCGGCAGATACGCGAGCTGCGGCCCTTGGACCTCGGCGCCGCCGATCAGGACCTCGAGACCCCGGCCGAGGCCCCGGCGTTGACTAGGACCGCTCGACAAGCTCCATCGCCACCTTCCAGTACGCCTCCGCCCCGGCGGAGCGGCGGTCGTATGCGATCGCAGGGAGGCCGTGGCTCGGCGCCTCGGCGAGGCGGACCGAGCGAGGCACGGTCGTCGTGAAGACGAGGTCGCCGAAGTGGCGACGAACCTCCGTCTCGACCTCGGCAGAGAGGTTCGTACGGCCGTCGACCATCGTAATCAGGATCCCGGCGATTCCGAGCCGCGGATTCAAGCGCTTCTTGACGAGCTCGATCGAGCCGAGGAGTTGCGACAGCCCCTCGAGGGCGTAGTACTCGGCCTGGACCGGCACGATCACGCGGTCGGCGGCCGCGAGCGCATTCACGGTGAGCGGCCCAAAGGACGGCGGACAGTCGAGGACGACGAAGCGGTAGCGCTCTCGCGCGCCGGCGAGCGAGGACCGGCGGTCGCGCTCGCCCTCGGCGTGCCGGCCGAGCTCGACCGCAGCGCCGGCGAGCTCGGGCTTCGCCGGTACGAGCTGGAGGTTGGCGAAGCGGGTAGGCCGGGCGACCTCGGCGACGGACACGCCGTCGAGCAAGTCGTAGCTCGAACTCCCGTTCGCCTTCTCGCCAAGTCCAGAGGTAGCGTTCGCCTGCGGGTCGAGATCGACGAGCAACGCCTGCTCGCCCGCCTCGGCCAGACAGGCCGCGAGGTTGACGGCGGTCGTCGTCTTGCCGACCCCGCCCTTCTGGTTCGCGAGCGCGTAGATGGTCCCGGACACATCTCAAGCGTAGAGAGGGCGGCGGCTAGAGTCGGAGGCCGAGCCGTCGGAGTGGTTCTTGTCCGCGTCTTCTAGGCGAGTCGTCTACCTCGCCCGTGTGCGAATGCGAAGAGCTGCGCCCACTGCTCGGCGTCGAGATCCCACGCACGAGCTTCGGGGGAGAACCCGAGCGCCGGCGCAAGCCGCTTGATCTGCAGTGGTGAGAGCGACCGCCGAACGCCCCGACGAATCGGTTCCCGAGCGTCGAAGGCGTCCGCGAGAAAGGCCCGGTACGCCTCGTGCCGCTCGGGAGCCACGCGTGGTCGGTGGCGGCGTCTGAGCTGGAGAACCGCAGCATCGACGCTCGGTGTCGGCGCGAAGGCCGTTCGGGAAAGGCGTCGGACGATCGACACCTCGTACCAGGCTCGCCAGTGGATCGACCGAAACGTCGCGGGCCACACGGCGGCGTGTTTGGCAGCGAACTCCCACTGCACGATCACATCCGCCTGTCGCAACGGGATCGTCGGGTCGCCGAGGAGGCGAGCGAGGATGGCACCCGAGCCCACGAAGGGGAGGTTCGCGACGACGGCGAACGGTTCATTCGGCCAGCTGTAACCGGCGATGTCGTCCTGGATCACCACGACGTCGGGCTGCCGATCGAAGCGCGAGCAAAGCTGGGCTCCCAGAGCGCGGTCACGCTCGATCACGACGAGGGTCGCGCCCGTTCGCGCGAGTGCGCCGCTGAGGATGCCGGTGCCGCCGCCGATCTCGACGATCAGGTCGCCGCGAGAGACCTCCGCCCCGCGAACGAGGTCGGCGGCGAGCCGCCTACTGCGAAGGAAGTGCTGGCCGGCTGCTTCCCTTGGTGGGGATCGCCGCCGGACGGCCACGGTACGTCACCATCGTCATTGCTCGCAGATCCTAGTCGAGGCCGAGCGCTTCGCGCACGCGCCGATCTGCAAGCGACTCGCCGACGAGATCCGCGCTGTCGAGGGCGACGCCCGGGAACGAAGGGATCCCGATCACGAACATCCCGGCCGCGCGGGCTGCCGCGACTCCGGTCGGCGAGTCCTCGAGTGCGATCGACCGCGACGGCTCGGCGCCCAGGAGCTCGCACGCCCGGAGGTAGACATCGGGCGAGGGCTTCGGCTCGGCGACATCGTCGGCCGCGACCACGACCTCGAAGTGCCGCGCCATTCCGGCGCAGGCGAGAGCGCCGTGCAGCAGCCAGCCAGGCGTATTCGAGGCAACGGCGATCGGATAGCGCGCTTTCGTCTCGAGCACCAGCGCGGCGGCGCCCGGAAACGCGACCGCTTCCTCGAGGAGCCGGTGCTCGACGAGCTCGAGTAGCTCCCGGCTGAGCTCGACGGCGCGGCCCGGCTGCTCGAGCAGCCGCTCCAGGATGCGCGATCCCGCCGTGGAGGAGGTGCCGATCAGCGCCCGCTTCTCCTCTTCCAGGAAGAACTTGCCGTAGCGGGCGAAGAGCTCCTCCTCCGCACGAGTCCAACACGACTCGGTCTCGAGCAGAAGCCCATCGCAGTCGAAGACGACCGCGGTCGGCGGGGACGGCGGCCTTACTACCGAGACACGACCCAGACGCCGCCGTGACCGGCCGCGATCGCAATCCCCCGGCCCAGGTCGACCTGCTCTGTCACGGCGTTGGTTGTCGGGTCGATTCGGCTGACGGTTCCGCCTTCGCCCAGAGCCCACACGGCGCCTTCACCGAGCGCTAGGGCTGCGACGGGTTCGGCGAGGCGGACGGCCGCCGCTGCTATCTCGTCGCGTGGATCGATCCGCCAGAGATCTTGGCCACGCTCCAGGGAAACCCACACTGCATCCGCGTCCGCGACGATTGCGAGCGGAGGAGCCGGGAGACGAACGCGAGCCGTCACCTCGCCGGTGCGAAGGTCGATCCGCGAGATCCTCCCCAGCCGATCGTTACTGAACGCCGTGGTGACGGGATTCGAGGCCCAAAGGGAGCCGGCGCCGATCGCGAGTGCGCGCTGTGCGGCGCCGTCGAAGAATGAGTCGGAGCCGCCGTTGTCAATCGCGCTCGAGCGCCCAGTCCGTCGATCGAGTCGGTAGACGTATTCCGCGTCTAGCTCGGCGAGCCAGACGTCGCGATGGTCAGCCGCAATCGCGTCGAGCGGTGCCGTTCCGGGCGAAGGCGCCTCGCCGAGTTCGTAGATGCGAGTGGAGCCGAGCAGCGCGACTCTTCGCGAGCGCGTGTCGAGGAGCCAGAGGCCGTCCCTCCCGGCAGCCAGCCGACCAGGTCGAACAGCCGTGCCGAGCGTCGTCGATGCGTTCGTGTCTGGATCGAGCGCCATCACACTGCGGCGGCCCGGCAAAGCAATGAACACGGCCTTACGACCGATCGCGACGTCGGCGAGCTCAGCATCCAGGTCGACAACAGCTCTCACCTCGAGCGTCCTCGGATCGAGGACGCCGAGCGAACGAGGCGGAAGCGTCAAGGCTGGGTTGGAGGACCGGCTCGCGAAGCCGATCGCGACCGCCGCAGCGACGGCCGCCAACGCTGCCGCTCCGAGGAGCGCCAGAGCTCTACCCTTCGGCCGTACCCTCCGCTGGAGGATGTCGAGGCGCGGCCGAAGCGTCGAATCCTGATTCAGGATTCGACGTTCGAGCTCGCGGAGCGTTGGCCCAGGCTCGATCCCGAGCTCTTCCGCGAATGCGCGTCGCGCCTCCGCATAGACGGCCAATGCGTCCGCCTGCCTTCCAGCCTGGTAGAGCGCGACCATGAGTTGCTCACGCAGGCGCTCTCGGAGTGGGGTCTCCGCGATCCTCGACTCGAGCTCCCCGACGATCCGCGCGCCGCGACCCCTGCTGAGCTCCGACTCGAATACGCCCTCGGACGCCGAGAGGCGGAGCTCCTCCAACCGTTCGATCTCGGCGTGTGCGAACGCTTCCCGTGCGAACTCCTCGAGCGGTCGGCCGCGGAAGAGGGCGAGAGCATCCGCAAATGCAGAGCCTGCGTCCGCAGCCTTGCCGTCCTCCAGGAGGGCCCGCCCGCGCTCCACGAGCGTCACGGCTCGATCCCGATCGAGCTCGTCGGAATGGACGACGAGCTCATACCCTCCTCGGGCGCCCGTTCGAAGTCGCTCGCCGCCGACTGTTTTCCTGAGTCGCGAGATCTGGATCTGCAGCGATTTCGCAGCGTTTTCCGGGAGCTCCTCGCCCCACACCTCGTCAATCAGTCGATCGGCCGAGATCGGCTCGTTAGCGTGGATCAGGAGTACCGCGAGGAGGGCGCGCGCCTTGCGACCGCTCGGGGCGAGCGACCTGCCATTCTCCTCGACCTCGAGCGGTCCCAGGATGCGGAAATCCATCTCGCTAGCTGGCGACGCTAGCACCTGCGAAACCGTCTTGAAACCGCCGGTCGGCCAGCTGAAGGGGCTGCGAAACCGGCCAACGGCATCGTACGACTCGTCCGTCCGCGGCACGCGACCCGGGACGCGTGCCACGGACGGTGCGGACGCGACCGCCGGCTCGGCCGGCAGAAGGAGAGGAAACGAACATGAACGTGAAGCGGACGGTAGTGGCGACGTGGGCGCTTGCCTTGGGGTTGCTCGCTCTTGCGGGCAGCGCTTCGGCGGGCTCCGACGTCGTGCGGGAGCAGTTCGTGATCCAGGTGGCGGGAGAGGTCGAGCAAGGGTGTGACGAGCCGATCCTGCTGACGGGCGGTTACGTCGTCGAGACGATTCAGCTCTTTACGGATGGGAATGGCCGGGGTCACGCCCTCTTCCGCTTCCAGACGCACGGGCTCGTTGGGGTAGGACTCGACTCGGGTGCGATCTACCGAGACCATTCCCATCTCACCCAGCATGGCATCGGCTCGATCGAGGAGGGCTTCAGCACGGGTGGCTTCGCCTTTCACGTCAGCATCCGGAGCAACGACGGCGCTGTTCGGGATCTGGTCTTTCGCGAGAGCTTCACGATCGTCAAGCGCGACGGCGTCAACAGGGTCTACCGGCTCGCCTCGACGATGTCCTGCGAGTGAATCGCGTGCGGGGCGGTCGCTACGCGCGGCCGCCTCCGTCTGACACCCAGGCGATCGTCTTCGAGGCGAGCCGGTCGAGCGCCTGGACGGCCAGCTCGAGGTGCTCGTGGCGCGTGTCTTCGAGCTTCGTGTGCGAGAGGCCGCGGAGGCTCTGGACGAACAGCATCACCGTCGGCACCCCGGCTCGCGAGACTTCGGCGGCATCGTGCAGCGGGCCCGAGGGGAGCCGGTGCGACTCGCCGGCGACTTCGCGAATCGACTCCTCGCAGAGGTCGATCAGGTGCGTGTCGAAGAGGATCGGCTCGATCTGCCAGATCCGCTCGGTGTCGACCTCGAGCCCTTCCTCGGCTGCGAAGCGCTCGCACGTCTCACGCACCTGCTCCCACATCGAGGCGAGCTTGGCCGCATCCAGATGGCGAAGGTCGAGGAGTTGCTCGGCGGTCTCGACGACCGAGGTGACGATTCCCGGCTTCGTGACGAGGCCGCCGCTCGTCAGCACTGCTCCGCCCCCGATGCGCTTCGCGATCTCGCGCAGCTCGAGCGCGAGCTTCGCGGCGCCCGCGAGCGCATCGCGGCGCTGATCCATCGGCGTCGAGCCGGCGTGGGCGGCCTGGCCGTGCCAGGTGATTCGATGGCGTTCGACGCCGAAGGTTCCGAGGACGGCGCCGAGCGGCAGGCCGAGCGCTTCCAGCACCGGCCCCTGCTCGATGTGCAGCTCGAGATAGGCGGCGGCGCTCTCGAGTTGCGAGCGCGCGTCGAGTGCCCGGTCGAGCTCGACGTCGTGCTCGCGCAACGCCTCCGGGAGCCCGACGCCGTCGCGATCGCTCAGCGCCCGCAGCTCGTCCTGATCCGCCATCGAGCCGGCTGCCGCGGACGAGCCGAAGAGCGAGCGGCCGAAGCGGGCGCCCTCCTCGTCGGCCCAGTTGACGAGCCGAACGGAGACCGGCGGCGCGCCTTCCTCGGCGATTCGGCGCAGCACCTCCACCGCGGCGACGACGTTCAGGCAGCCGTCGAGCCAGCCGCCGTTCGGGACCGAGTCGATGTGGCCGCCGAGCAGCACGGCCCGCTCCGACTCGCCGCGCAGTGTCCACCAGCGGTTCCCGGCCTCGTCGACCTCGGCCTTGAGCTGCAGGCCTTCCAGCTTCGCCGCGAGCCACTCCTGAGCCTGCGCCCAGGTGGGCGTCCACGCGACGCGCTGAGCCCCGTTCTCGTCGCCCGTCAGGTCTCGCAGCTCGAGCAGCTCGGCGACCGTGCGGGAAGGCTCGAGCGGCACGCGGCGAGCATAACGTGGCATGTCACGCGATCTGTGAGTGTGGTAAGCAGTAGCGGTGGCGAGTGCAGCGGCAGTCCAGCGAGGTGTGGAGCCGCGCAGCGAGCAGATCGGCCCGGCCCTGCGCAGCGCGGGTCTCTCCGTCCTCGTCCTGGCCGTTCTCTGTGCCGTCTGGGAGGGATACAAGTGGATCGGCGAGCGGGCGGAGATCCGCTGGCCCTTCCCGGTGAACGAGCGGACGATGCCGCACGTCTACGACATGGTCGGCCAGCTCTTCGAGCCCTCGCGCCGCAACGGGCCGCTTCTGATCGACGTGCTGCTCGACGCGGCCGCGTTCACGGCTCGGGAGGCCGCGGTCGGCTTCGTGCTCGGCGCCTCGGTCGGCTTCCTGATCGCTGTCGCACTCTCGCAGTCACGCCTGCTCCAGCGCGGCTTCCTGCCCTACATCGTCGCCTCGCAGACCGTGCCGATCCTTGCAATCGCGCCGATGGTCGTCGTCTGGGTGAACCCGAAGCTGCCGGAATCGCTGGCCGGATGGGGCGCCGTTGCCGTCATCTCCGCCTATCTGACCTTCTTCCCGGTCACGATCAACACCCTCCGCGGACTCCAGTCGGCCGACCCGCGCGCGGTCGAGCTGATGCGCTCGTACGCGGCGAGCCGCTGGGAGATCCTCCGGAAGCTGCGCGTGCCCGCGTCGTTCCCGTTTCTCTTCTCAGCGCTGAAGATCTCTGCGCCCGCGGCCGTCGTCGGCGCGATCATCGGCGAGTTGCCGTCCTCGATCCAGGACGGTCTCGCCGGGGCGATCCTCAACTTCAACCAGTACTACGTCAGCTCGCCGCCGAGCCTGTGGGCGACGAACATCGTCGCCGCCGCGCTCGGGATCGCGTTCTTCGGCGTCGTCGCGATCGCGGAGAGGCTGCTCGTTCGCCGCGCCCCGGAGAACGTCGCATGAGCACCTCTCCGGCCGAGAGCGCAGCGGTCGCCGTTCGGCAGCTCTCCAAGCGCTTCGAGCGCGGGAACGTGCAGGCCCTCGAGACGATCGACCTGGACGTCCGGCCGGGCGAGTTCGTCTCGCTGATCGGCCCGTCCGGCTGCGGCAAGTCGACGCTGCTCCGGATCATCGGCGACTTGATCCAACCGACCGAGGGCTCGGTGCTCGTGAACGGCAAGCCGGCGCCTCAGGCGCGTGCCGACCGCGACTACGGGATCGTCTTCCAGGATGCCGTCCTCTACGACTGGCGGACTGTCGCCCGCAACATCTCGCTCCCGCTCGAGCTGGCCGGCTGGGATCGGCGTCGCCGCGACGAGCGGGTGCGCGAGATGCTCGAGCTCGTCGAGCTCGACGGCTTCGCGAAGCACCATCCCTGGCAGCTCTCGGGCGGGATGCAGCAGCGCGTCTCGATCGCCCGTGCGCTCTCGTTCTCGCCGGCGCTCCTCCTGATGGACGAGCCGTTCGGCGCGCTCGACGAGATGACGCGCGAGCGGCTGAACAACGAGCTGCTCCAGATCTGGCAGGAGATGGGCTCGACCGTGGTGTTCGTCACCCACTCGATCGCGGAGTCGGTGTTCCTCTCGACGCGCGTCGTCGTCATGTCCGCGCGCCCTGGCCGGATCGCCGGGATCGTCGAGATCGACCTGCCGCAGCCGCGTGGGCCCGAGACGCGTGAGAGCCCGCGTTTCGCCGAGCACATCACCGAGGTGCGGCGCCTGCTGCGCAAGGGGCACGCTGACGAGGCGATCGAGGGCGAGACCGAGGTGCCGCTCTACGTTGCCGAGGAGGGATTGTGAGCGTCCAAGGCGTAGTCGTTCTCCCACGCGGCACGCTCGGCCGCCGCGTCGGCCGGAAGCTCACGGACTGGCTCCCCGCTGCGACCGTGCTGGTCGGTGGGATCCTGCTCTGGGAGGGGCTCGTGCGCGCCCTCGACGTCCAGCGCTTCCTCCTCCCGGCTCCCTCCGCGATCCTGGACACGCTCTGGGAACGGCGCTCGGAGCTCTTCGACGCGGGGATCTACACCTTCTCGGAAGCTTTCGGCGGTTTCGTCGTCGGCTGCACGCTGGCCGTGCTCGCCGCGATCGCGCTCGCACGCTTTCGCCGGCTCGCGCGCTCGCTGATGCCGTTCGCAATCGCCGCGAACGCCGTCCCGATCATCGCCTTCGCTCCGATCACGAATCAGTGGTTCGGCCCGCTCGAGAAGACGTCGAAGATGGCGATCGCCGCGATCCTCGTCTTCTTCCCCGTGCTCGTGAACACCCTCCGCGGGCTTACCTCGGTGCGGCCGTCCTCGATCGAGCTGATGCGCTCCTACGCGGCCGGCGAGGTCGAGATCTTCCGCCGCGTGCGCTTGCCGAACGCGCTCCCGTACATCTTCTCGGCGCTGAAGGTGGCGACCGTGCTCGCGATGATCGGGGCGATCGTGGGCGAGTACTTCCTCAGCTCGCAGGAGGCACTCGGTTTCCAGATCAGGAACTCCGCCGCGCTCTTCCAGTTCGAGGTCGCCTGGGCGGCGATCGTCGTCGCGAGTGTGCTCGGGATCCTGTTCTACGCCTCGGTCGCGCTCGTCGAGCGGCTGACGATGAGCTGGCATCCGTCCACGCGAGGAGAATGAGATGCTGCACAGAGAGATCTGGAATCGAGGCAACCACATCGAAAGGAAGGACTCATGAAGGGACGGGCATGGCTCGTACTCGCGGGAATCCTGGCGACGCTGCTGCTCGTCGCGGCCGGCTGCGGCGGTGACGACGACGAGGCGGCCGACGACGGCACCACGACGACGGCGGCGACCACCGAGGAGGCGACGGCCGAGCCGGACAAGGTGACGCTCCAGCTCAAGTGGGTCACGCAGGCCCAGTTCGCCGGCTACTACGCGGCGCTCGAGCAGGGCTACTACGAGGATGAGAATCTCGACGTCACGCTGAAGCCCGGCGGCCCGGATATCACACCCGAGCAAGTCGTCGCGAGCGGTCAGGCCGAGTTCGGCATCGACTGGCTCCCGGCGCTCCTCGCCGCGCGCGACCAGGGCGGCGACCTCGTCAACATTGCGCAGGTCTTCAACAAGAGCGGGATGACCGAGGTGACGCGCAAGGACTCCGGGATCACCGACGTGGCCGGGATGCGCGGGAAGAAGGTCGGGGTCTGGTGCTGCGGGAACGAGAACGAGCTCTATGCGGCGCTCGTCAAGAACGACATCGATCCGAAGTCGAAGGACGACGTCACGATCGTCAACCAGCCGTTCGACATGAACCTGTTCCTGAACGGCGACATCGACGCCGCCGCCGCGATGACCTACAACGAGCTGGCTCAGGTGCTCGAGACGGAGAACCCGGACACGGGCGAGCTCTGGACGCTCGACGACCTGAACGTGATCTCGATGGAGGACGCGGGGACCGCGATGCTCGAGGACGGGATCTTCGTCCAGGGCGAGTGGATAGCCGACGAGGCCAACCAGGAGATCGCTCGGCGATTCCTGAAGGCGAGCTTCAAGGGCTGGGCCTTCTGCCGGGACAACCAGGACGAGTGCCTCCAGAACGTGCTCGACAGCGGCCCGACGCTCGGTGAGGGTCACCAGCGCTGGCAGCTCAACGAGATCAACGCGATCACCTGGCCGAACGACGCCGGGATCGGGATCATGGAGGAGGCCGCCTTCCAGCGGACGGCGGACATCGCCAAGCAGTTCGGGGTGATCAAGGCCGACGCGTCGAACGACGCCTACCGCACCGATCTCGCCGAGGCCGCTGTGGCCGAGCTCGAGGAGGAGGACGTGGACGTCAACGGCGCGGACTGGGAGAAGGAGACCGTGGAGGTCACGGCCGGAGGCGAGTAGGCGACGAGAGGGAGGGAGATCCGCTATGTCCGTACTGATCAAGGGCGGCCGAGTCGTCACCGCGGTCGACGACACCGTGGCCGACATCTTCGTGGACGGCGAGCGGATCTCCCTGATCGGCACGAATCTCGGCGGCGCAGGGCTCGACGTGGCCGCCGATCGTGTGATCGACGCCTCCGGCAAGCTCGTCCTGCGGGGGGCGATCGACCCGCACACGCACCTCGACATGCCGTTCGGGGCACGACGACCGTGGACGACTTCACCTCGGGACATGCCGCGGCCGCCCGCGGCGGCACGACCACGCACGTCGACTTCTGCATCCAGCAACCGGGCACGAGTTTCGGCGACTCGCTTGCCATGTGGCACGCCAAGCGCGAGGGCAAGGCGCTGATCGACAACGGCTTCCACATCGCGGTCACCGACCTGAAGGAGGGCGGCACGCTCGAGGAGCTCGCCTCGCTGCCCGGCCAGGGCATCACCTCCTACAAGCTCTTCATGGCCTACAAGGGCGCCCTCATGGTCGACGACGAGACGCTCTTCAAGACGATGGAGGTGGCCGCCGAGACCGGAGCCCTCGTAATGGTGCACGCCGAGAACGGTGACGCGATCGACGTGCTCGTGAAGAAGGCGCTCGCGGCGGGGCACACCGAGCCGGTCTGGCACGCGCGGACGCGGCCCCCGGAGACCGAGGGCGAGGCCACGAACAGGGCGATCCAGCTCGCCCGCGTTGCCGGCTGCCCGCTCTACGTCGTCCACGTCTCCTGCCAGGAGTCCGTCGCCCCGATCATGCGCGCGCGGGAGCTCGGCTGGGACGTCTGGGGCGAGACGTGCACCCAGTACTTCTTCGTCGACGAGACCTTCCTCGAGCGGCCGGACTTCGAGGGCGCGAAGTTCGTCTACACGCCGCCACCTCGCGCGAAGGCGAATCAGGACGTGCTCTGGAACGCGGTTCGTACCGACGTCCTCTCCGCGATCTCGACCGATCACTGCGCCTTCCTCTGGGACGGGCAGAAGACTCTCGGCCGCGATGACTTCTCGAAGATCCCGAACGGTGGGCCGGGAATCGAGGACCGGCTGCGGATGATCCACCACTTCGGCGTCTCGGAGGGGCGGATAACCCTCAACCGGATGGTCGAGCTCCTGGCGACGAATCCCGCGAAGCTCTTCGGGCTCTATCCGCGGAAGGGCACGATTGCGGTGGGGGCCGACGCCGACCTCGTCGTCTTCGACCCGCAGAAGCGGCACACGATCACCGTCGCCGACCAGCAGTCGAGGACGGACTACAACCTCTACGAGGGCACGGAAGTCGTCGGCGACGTCGAGACGGTGCTGCTGCGCGGCAACGTGATCGTCGACGGCGGCGAGGTCGTAGCGGAGCCGGGCAGCGGCCAGTTCGTGAAGCGGGCGCGATTCGGCGAGCAACTGCGCAGCGGCATCGCGGTCTAGCCGCCACCAGGTCGCACTCCGTGTGACCCCGCGGGCGCTCGCGGACGTAGGCTCCGGCCGTGGCTCGCCGCATCCGCCTCTCCGCCCCCGACGCCACCGAGATCGCGAGCGCGTTCGCGGAGCTCCGCGAGAGCCTCGAAGTCTGGCTCGAGTTCCCGCCGGAGGTCGTCGCCGACGCGGAGGCGGCCGTTCGCTCGCCGCGGTTGCCGGACCTCGACGAGACGGCGATCCCGTTCGTCACGATCGACCCCCCCGAGTCGCTAGATCTCGATCAGGCGCTCCACCACGAGCGCACCGGGAGCGGCGACCCCCTCCGGTACGCGATCGCCGACGTCGCTGCGTTCGTCGCCCCGGGCGGGCCGATGGACGTCGAGGCGCACGCGCGCGGGGAGACGCTCTACGCGCCGGACGAGAACGCCCGGCTCTACCCGCCGCAGATCTCCGAAGGTGCCGGCAGCCTGCTGCCCTGCGAGCCGCGCCCGTCTCTTCTCTGGACGATGGAGCTCGACGAGACCGGGGAGGGCGTGAAGGTCGAGCTCCGCCGGGCTCTCGTCCGAAGCCGCGAGAAGCTCGACTACGCCGGCGTCCAGCGCTCGCTCGACGACGGCTCGGCGGGCGAGTCGCTGCAGCTGCTGCGCGAGGTCGGGCTCCTGCGCCAGCAGCGCGAGGAGCGGCTCGGCGGGATCGCCCTGCCCATTCCCGAGCAGAAGGTCGACAAGGGGCCGAACGGGTACGTGCTCGCGTTTCGCGCTCCGCTGCCGGTCGAGGGCTGGAATGCCCAGATCTCGCTCATGACCGGCCAGGCAGCGGCCGAGCTGATGCTCTCCGCGCGCGTCGGCGTCCTCCGAACGCTTCCCGTGGCCGATCCGCGGGCCGTCGAGCGGCTGCGCAGGATCGCGAAGGCGCTCGCTGTCGATTGGACGCCGGATCAGTCGTACGCCGACCTCATCCGCACGCTGGATCCAACTGTGCCCGCGCAGTCGGCGTTCCTCGCCGAGTCGACCGTGCTGCTTCGCGGCTCAGGCTACGCGGCGTTCGACGGCGAGATCCCGGCGCGGGCCGCCCATGCAGGAATCGGCGCCCCGTACGCGCACGCGACCGCCCCGCTGCGGCGGCTGGTCGATCGCTACGTCGGCGAGGTGTGCGTGGCCGTGTCGGCCGGCAAGGAGGTGCCCGACTGGGCGCGTGCCGCTTTGCCGCAACTTCCCGAGACGATGGAACGATCGAACCGGCGGGCGCAGCAGTACGAGGCCGGGATCATCTCGACGGTCGAGGCGGCGGTGCTCGAGCGACGCGTCGGCGAGACGTTCGAGGCGGTCGTCGTCGAGGTGGACGAGCATGACGACGACGGGACCGTTCAGCTTCTCGAGCTCGCCGTCACAGCTCGCTGCGTCGGCGACCTGCCGCTCGGCGAACGTGTCGAGGTCCGGCTTGCGCTGGCCGACGTCGCCAAGCGGCAGGTCCGCTTCGAGCTCGTCTAGGAAGCGAGGCCGGCAAGGGCCGCGCGGGCACTTTCGGCCAGAACTATCGAGCCCTTCGCCTCGGCGAGCTCGACGGCGGTGCGAAAGGCGAGGGCGACCTCGTTGGTCGAGCCGGCTGCCGCCAGCGCCTCCCCCAGCAGGAGCTGCGTTTCGGCGGTCTCCTCGAGCATGTCTGTCGCGTCGAGAACGCGAAGCGCTTGACGGGCATGGCCCGCTGCCACGTCGTGCTGATCTCGTGCGAACGCGATCCTGGCCCACGCGCGGTGGACGAGCGAAAACCGAGGCCGCGTCGTCCTCGGCCGTCAGCTCCTCGCTCGCACGGACGACCGTCTCGGCTCGTCCGGCCGTCCGAGCTGGGCGAGCGTCTCGGCGAGCATCGCTCCCACGGTCGAGCGGAACCCCCTCTCGCCCGCCGCCTCGAGGCCGAGCCAAGCGTCGTGCAGGATTCGCTCGGCGGTTGCGAGCTCCCCCGCGCGAAGCTCGGCCGCGGCGATGTTCATCGCGAACGTGTGAATGAAGAACGTCTCGCCACGGTCTCTTAGCAGTCGGAGTCCCTCGGCGTACTGCGCCCGCGATGACTCGAAGTCGCCGCGTGCCGCGGCCGCCCCCGGCCCATGCAGGAAGACATCCGAGCCGAGGTGGTTACGCGATCGAACCGCGCCCGTCTGCGCGTCCGCGTCGAGAAAGCGCTCGAGCTCGTGCCACGATGTCGAACCCCAGCGCATCGCCGCCGCGACACCACCTGCTATGTCGTCACGCAGCTTGGGCGAGGTCGCCCGCTCGGCGTGCTCGAGCGCTCTGAGCTGATCCGCCAGTCCGGCGTCGGCCCGGCCGAGCCAGAGGCAGAACCAGCCTCGTGTGTGGAATGCCCGTGCTGCCAGGTCGTCTTCGCGGGCTGAGGCGATCTCGACGAGGAGGGAGATCGAGTTCGTCGATGAGGCCGAGCAGGCCGCCCGAGCCCGTATGACCGCGGACGTAGGCGGAGAAGAGTCGCGCTCGCAGCATGGCGGCCGTCTCGCCAGTTTCCGTCCCGAGCACGATTGCTTCGGCGAGCAGCCGCTCGCAGCTCTCGAGGTCGCCCGTCCCGTAGGCGGCCTCGGCAAGTTGCGGGAGCAGGCGTGCTCGGGCGGCCCTGTCGTCGGCGACGAGCTGTACGGCCCGGTTCAGCAGGTTCCGGGCAGCGTGATGGTCGACGCGCTCGAGCGCGAGCGTGCCGGCGGTTCCCAGATAGCCCGCTGCCCGCGCCGCGAGCTCGGGAGTTGAAGTGCCGAGCTCGGCCCGATAGCGGGCTGCCTGCTCGAGGTGGTAGCCCAGGATCTCGTCGAGCTCGACGAGATCCGCCCCGTGTTCCCCGATCCAGTCGGCGAAGCGCTCGTGCAACTCGGCGCGAGTCGACTTCGGCAACGCCTCGTAGGCTGCGTCCCGGATCAGAAGATGACGGAAGCGAAAGGCATCGTCGCCGGAAACCATCGTCGTGCTCGGCCGGACGAGCTCCTTGCGCACGAGACCCAGCAGGTGGCCGGCCACGGCGGACTCGTCGATCGACAGAGCCTGAACGGCGCCTCGGTGGAAGACCTGGCCCTCGATCGCCCCACGCTCGAGCGTCTCGCGCTCGGCCCGCGGGAGCTGGTCGATCCGGGCAGCGAGGAGCGCCTGGATCGTGGGAGGAACGCTCACGTTCTCACCTCCGCGCTCGCGCACCATCGCCAGCATCTCCTCCACGAAGAGCGGGTTCCCTTCAGCCGCAGCCAGGATCCTCCGCCGAAGAGTCGGGTCGAGCTCGTCGCGTCCGAGGAGGCCGTCGATCGGGACATCTGTCTCCTCGGCCGCGAGCGGCTCGAGCAGCACGCTCGTCGCGTTGAGCTTGCCGCCGCTCCAGCCGGGACGCCGGTCGAGCAGCTCGGGTCGAGCGAGGCAGAGAAGCAGAATCGGCGCGTCGCGACTCAAGTCGGCGACCTGCTCTACGAGCTCGAAGAACGCCGGCTCGCCCCAGTGGAGATCGTCCAGAAGGACGACCAGCGGCCGCTCCGCTGCCCGCGCCTCGAGCAGCTTGCGGACGCCGAACGCAATCTCATCGGTCGCCGCCTGTCCGTGGCCGAGAAGGGCGGCGAGGCCGGGATCGTCCGGAGGCTCGGCACCGAGGAGTTGCTTGACGATCTCGACAGCGGGCCAGTAGGTGATTCCCTCGCCGTACGAGAGGCAGCGGGTACCGACGACGGTCGCGTCGACGCCGGCAAGAAACTCCTGCGCCAGGCGCGACTTGCCGACGCCGGCGGCCCCGAGGATCGTGAACAGGGCACACGCCCGCTCCGAGAGCATGCGGGCCCAGGCGCCGGCCAGCAGCTGCGTCTCGCGATCACGACCGACGCGGCGCGTCGAATCGCCGGACATGGGCCTCCTCGCCGGTGACCGCGACGAGCCGATAGGCCGTCAGCGGCTCCGACTTCCCTTTCGCCTCGAGCGGGGGGAGAAGCTCCACGTCGACGGCGTCCCGCACCAGCCGGTAGGTGTCGACTCCCAGCAGCACCTCTCCGATCCCGGCCGCCTGCTCCAGCCGGGCCGCGACGTTGACGGGGTCCCCGGTGACGAGCGTGTCACCCTGACCTGTGACGACCTGGCCCGTGTTGACCCCGATCCGCACCTCGCTCTCGACCGCATCGCGGAGATCGAGAGCCGCCCGTACCGCGCGGAGCGCGTCGTCCTCGTGCACCTGCGGTACGCCGAAGACGGCCATCACTGCGTCGCCGATGAACTTCTCGACCGTGCCGCCGTGGCGCTCGATCGCCGCTCGCGCCGTCTCGAAGTACCGCGCCATCGTGGTGCGGGTCGCCTCCGGGTCGAGCTGCTCGGCGCGGGCGGTCGAGCCGATCACGTCGCAGAAGAGCACCGTCACGGTCTTCCGCTGCTCGCGCGGCCGCTCCGCCTCGGTGAGGACCGCGCCGCAGGAGTCGCAGAAGCGGGCGCCGTCCCGGTTCTCGGCTCCGCAGCTCGCGCAGGCGCCCATGCTGCAGAGGCTAATTGAGCTGCGCGGTGCCGGTAGAGGGCGCCCTCCACCGGCATCGCGCTATTGAGCTACTAGGACTCGCAGTCGACGCGTGGGTTCCAGGCGTTCAGCAGCCCGCTCGGGTTCGGCTTCCAGATCCACGCGTGGAGCGCGTAGAACGGCGGTAGCCCGTAACGATTGCCGGCGGGCACGAAGTCGAACTCCTGGCCGAAGAGCGACGGCTTGCCGCTTCCGCTCCAGTCGCTCTGGAAGATGACGTACTCCAGCGCTACGAGCTTGAGCGTGCCGTCGTTGCGAGGCTCGTAAACCAGCGCTTCGGGGGCGGTCGCGTCGATCGTCGTGTCGAGTAGCGAGCCGTTGACCATGTGGACGCCCATCGCTCCCTGGCTCGGCGAGGCGATGCACTCGATTCCAGCGAGATCGGCCAGACGGATCGTGTAGCCGGCCTCGATCGCCTTTTCGACGTCGTGGAAGCGGGCGGTAGCCGGCTTGGCGCCGTCGAACGCGCCGGCGGCGACTGCAAGTCCCGCAGTCACGAGTACGGGAAAGGCGAGGAACAGCAGGACGAGGATGCGCTTCATCTCTCTTCTCCCTTCAGACCGCAGCGGGCTGCGGGTCGGGTCGGACGAGGACGGTGTCTGCGACGGCGACGATCTCGTCGACCGGCAGGCCCGCCCGGTAGGCATGGGTGCGGATCGCCTCGGGACTCGAGGCCTCGTAGATGCAGACGGTGCCGAGCTCGCCGCTCGGCTCCGCGAGCACGTAGCTGCGGATCCAGCGGATGTCGTCCGGGGTTCTGTCGCCTTCCTCCGTCGAGCGGGCGGCTGCCGCCTGCAGCTCGTCGGGTGTGCGCCAGCCATTGCGGCGCAGGATCACGTAGGTCTCCATCGGCGTCTCCTCTCGTTCGGGTACGCCTCGACGCTACGAGCGGCGGCCGGCCGCTACATCGGTGGAACTGCCTAGGTTGGCGCTACGGCCTGCCCATTCTCGATGAGGCTGAGCTGAGCCGCCCGGGCGACGGCCTCGCCGCGGCTCCCCGCCTGGAGCTTGCGCAGGATCGCAGAGACGTGGTGGTCGACGGTGCGCGGCGAGAGATAGAGCCGCTCCGCGATCGCCGCGTTCCGCAGGCCGTCGCCGAGCAGGTGCAGCACCTCGAGCTCGCGTGCGGTCAGCGCTGCGGCATTCGTCTTTGTGGAGGGCCGCGGGCCGCGGGCGACGTCGCGGACGCCGAGCTCACGCAGACGGCGCGAGACCTGCGCTGCCAGTGCGCCGGCGCCGAGTTGCCGGGCGTGGTCGAGCGCCGCCCGGAGGCCGCGCTCGTCGTCCGTCTCGCTGAGCGCGAGCGCCTCCTCGTACGGGCACCCGAGTGCCGCCCACGCGGCGGCGGCGGCCTCCCAGTCGCCGGTGAGCTGGAGGGCGTACGGCCCGCTGAGGTCGAACGGGAGCTCGTCGACGATGCCGTGCTTGCGCCGCCAGTACCCGATCCGCGCGATCCACGACGCCGATCGTCGCAGGACGGCGAGGTCGAACACCGGTTGCGTGGCTTCCCGGACGTCGTCCGCGTGCCGCTCGAGCCATGCGATCTCGGCCAGAGCGCACGCGACGGCGCTGTCCCGATAGAGCTCCGGCGCGGGGAACTCCATCGCCGTCGCCTCGTTGAGCAGCGCTCGCGCGCCGGGATCGCCCCGGCGAGCGCGCACGAGTGCGAGGAGGAGCAGCCCCATGAGCCGCGGCTCGGGCGAGTCCCGCGGCTCGTCGACGAGCAGCTTCGCAGTCGCCGCCGCATCGGCCCAGCGACCGAGCTCGAGCTCCACGCACGCCCGAATCTGGAGCAGGGCCAGGCGCCAGAGGTCGAGCTCCAGCTCGTTGCAGAGCTCGAGTCCCTCGGTGAGCCAGGGCTCAATCAGGTCGTAGGAGCGGTACTGGGCGGCAATCGACGCCAGGTTGTTGAGCGCCCGGACGACCTGGGCATGGAGACCATGCCGTCGTGCAAGATCGAGCGCCTCCTCGAGCGTGGCGCGGGCCTGCGGGCCGTCGCGGAGCATCTCGGCGCTGCCCAGTGTGATCGAGACATCCACGATCGTGGCCGTCTGGTTGAGCTCTTCGGCCCGACGCAGAGCGCGCCTCCCCCAGGGGATCGCCCCTTCGGGGTCGTTCTCGATGAGCCGGGAGCGGGCCATCGCCTGGTAGGCCGCGCTGTGCTCGGGGCCAGCCGGCAGCGGCTTCAAGAGCGCGACGGCACTGGTCGCGGCCTCCGCCGCGTCGGGCAAGAGGCCACGGCAGTAGAGGTAGGGCACGAGCCGAGCGAGCCCGGCAGCCTCGGCTCGCACGTCGCCGGCACGCCGGTGGATTTCGATCGCAAGCTTAAGAGCCGCGATCGCCTGCACTTGCTCGTCGGTGTTGTAGAGCGAGTCGGACTGCCGCTCCAGCAACGAGGCGCGTTCCTCGTCTGAGAGACCGTCCGCAAATCGAAGAGCACGGGCGTACTGGGCGGCCGCCTCGCGGTGCGCCCCGAGCGCCTCGGAGCGCTCGGCCGCGGCGATTGCGTACCGCAGCGCGGGCTCGGCTTCGTCGGCGGCTTCGGCATGGTGAGCGAGCCGGGCGGCGTCGGGCGCGCCGGCAGGTGGCTGTGCGAGCGCGGCGACCGCGAGCCGGTGGAGACCGACCCCGCGGCGCGGCTCGACCGAGTCCTCGACCGCCCGCCGAGCGAGCTCGTGGCCGAACTCGACCGATCCGGCGCTCGCCCTAAGCATTCCCGACCCGAGACATTCCTCGAGCGCATCGGCCTCGTTCGGCGCCAACGCGTCGAGCAGCCAGAGCTCGACCCGCGGCGGCGCGATCGAGACGGCGTCGAGCAGCGCCCGCGCAGGCGCGCTCAGCGAGGCAGCGCGAGCGAGCACGGCGTCCCTGACCGTTCCTGGAATCTCACCGTTTCCGGCGGCCAGCACCTCTGTGACGAAGAAGGGGTTGCCACCGGTCTGGCGGTGGAGCTCGCGGGCGTCGACGTCCGCTGCTGCCGCCAGCTCGGCAACTGACGCCTTCGAGAGCGGCTCGAGCGCGACGCGGCTCACCGTTGGCCGCGTCGCGAGCTCGCCGAGCACGATCCGAAGCGGATGCATCCGATCCAGGTCGTCGCGGAAGGTCGCGATCACGAGGAGGCTCGAACGCTCGACCTTTCGGGCAAGCAACCGCAGCGCGTCGAGACTCGCCTCGTCAGCCCAGTGGACATCCTCGAGCACGATGACGGTTGGACTTCGTTCGCCTGCGTCGACCAGCGCCTTGACGAGCTCGTGTGGCGCTGCGCCGGCGTTGGACGCCGCGCCGATCTCGCCATTCGCGTCCGCGGCGAGCTCGAGGAACGGTCCCAGCGGCCGTGGCGTGAAGAGCGCGTCGCAAGCGCCCCAGAGCACGCGGATGTCCAGGCCCGGCTCGGCGCAGAAGGCCCTGACGACGGCCGTCTTCCCGACCCCCGCCTCGCCGGCGACGAGCACGAGCCTGCCGCTGCCGGACGCGGACGCCGCAAGCGCCCGGCGCAAGCTCGCGAGGGCGTCGTCGCGCTCGAGCAGACAGACCCTCTCGGCCGCCGTAATCGCCATCGTCACATCCTGGACGCTCTCGCCTCGTTCTTCAAGCCGAACGACGCGAAGGACAAGCTTCGCAGCTCGGCTAGCGCGTCTGCGGGAAGCCCAGGTCGACCTTCGAGGTCGCCGGATCCGGCCAGCGCGAGGTGACGACCTTGCCGCGGGTGTAGAAGTTGATCCCCTCCGGCCCGTAGATATGCGTGTCTCCGAAGAGCGACGCCTTCCAGCCGCCGAAGGAGTAGTAGGCGACCGGCACCGGAATCGGCACGTTGACCCCGACCATCCCCGCCTCCACGTCGAACTGGAACTGGCGGGCGACGCCGCCGTCCCGCGTGAAGATGGCCGTGCCGTTCCCGTACGGGTTCTCGTTCACGAGCGTCAGGGCCTCGTCGTAGGTGTCGACGCGGGTGACGCCGAGTACGGGCCCGAAGATCTCGTCCTTGTAGGCGTCCATGTCCGGGGTCACATCGTCGAGCAGCGTCACGCCGAGGAAGAAGCCGTCTCCCTCGGGCGCGGTCTCGCGGCCGTCGGTGACGATCGTGGCGCCCTGCGCGCCGGCGCCCTCGACGTAGCCCGCGACCTTGTCCCGGTGCGCGGCCGTCACGAGCGGACCCATCTCGACGCCCTCGTCGAGCCCGTTCCCGACCTTGATCTTCGGCAGCCGCTCCTTGATCGCCGCGACGAGATCGTTGCCGACTCCGCCGACCGCGACGACCTGCGAGATCGCCATGCAGCGCTCTCCGGCCGAGCCGTAGGCGGCGCTGACGGCGGCGTCCGCGGCCATCTCGAGGTCGGCGTCGGGGAGGACGATCATGTGGTTCTTGGCGCCGCCGAGGGCCTGCACGCGCTTGCCGTGCTTCGTGCCGGTCTCGTAGATGTAGCGCGCGATCGGCGTCGAGCCGACGAAGCTGACCGCGGCGATGTCCGGGTGCTCGAGGATCCGGTCGACCGCGACCTTGTCGCCGTGGACGACGTTGAAGACGCCGTCCGGCACCCCGGCCTCCTGCAGCAGCTCGGCGACGAAGACGGATGCCGACGGGTCCTTCTCGGACGGCTTCAGGACGAACGTGTTGCCACACGCGAGCGCCGGGCCCCACATCCACATGGGCACCATGGCCGGGAAGTTGAACGGCGTGATCCCGGCGACGACCCCGAGCGGCTGGCGGATCGAGTAGACATCGATCCCGGTCGATGCCTGCTCCGAGAAGCTGCCCTTGAGGAGATGCGGGATCCCGCAGGCGAACTCGATCACCTCGAGCCCGCGCGCGACCTCGCCGAGCGCGTCGGAGAGCACCTTGCCGTGCTCGGCCGTGAGCAGCCGGGCGATGTCCTCGCGGTGCTCGTCGAGGAGCTTGCGGATCCGGAAGTAGATCTCGGACTTGCGCGAGAGCGAGGTCGCGCGCCAGGCGGGGAACGCCGCCTTGGCTGCGGCAACCGCGCGGTCGATCTCCTCGACGGAGGCGAAGTCGACGGCGCCGGACTGCTCGCCCGTCGCGGGGTTGTAGACGGGCCCACTGCGGCCGGATTTGCCGGTGACGGCCGCGCCGCCGATCCAGTGGTTGATGCGCACGACGCTTTGCCTGCGCGGGTCGGGTGCAGTGGCGAGCTCTGTCATCGGGGTCCTCCTCGAAGGTCGCCTCCAGCGTACTATCCTCCTCGAGCGTGGGTGAGATCGCATACACGTCGCGGGTGCGGATCGAGGTCGTGGGCGGCCCGCTTCGCCGGGCCTTCGTCCCGGCTCGAGACGAGCCGGTCGAGTTCGGCGTCCACGACGAGGTCGCCGATCACTACGGCGTGCCGCGCGGAGGCGACGTGGAACGTCCGACGACGCTCGACTACCTGGTCGCTGCCGCCGCCGGCTGACTGGCCGGCACCCTGAGGGGCGCGCTGGAGGCGCGTCAGGTGAAGGCGAGCGGGGGCAGGCTCACGGCGGAGGCGACCGGTGAGATCGAGAGCGACGACGGCGTGCTCGTGGTCAAGCGGATCCACGTCGTCTACTCGCTCCGCCTCGATTCGGACGCCGACCACGAGAAGGCGCACAGAGCGTTCGAGCATCACATGCCCCACTGCCCGGTCTACCGCTCGATCGGCAGCGCGATCGAGATCACGACCGCGCTCGAGGTCGTTGCGCGCTAGAGGAGGACTACGACCTTTCCGGGCCTGCCCCACGCGGCGCCGAGCTCATCGAGACCGATCCGGTCGATGTCGAGTGCGAGCTCCCGGGAGATCGCGTGGCCGACGAGCCGGGCGTACTGCTCGGCGAGGACGTCCGCCGGCACGGCGAAGTTGGAGTAGCCGTAGAGCTCGAGCTGCTTGCCACGGACGCTCGCCGAGGTCAACGTGGCGGTCGGTCCTGCCGATTGGCCGAGCTGGACGATCCGCGCCCCCGGCGCGGCGGCTCCGATCGCCCGCTCGAGCGGCTCGCCGCAAAGGGGGTCGAAGACGTAGGTCGGCTCGCCGAAGTCGCCGTCGAGGGCGACCGCCTCGTCGGCGCCGAGCGCGAGCGCCCGCTCGAGGCCCTCCCCGTCTCGCCCCGCCGCCGTGACGTGCCCCGCACCTAGCAGTTTCGCCGCCTGGAGCGCCACCTGTCCCGCCGTCCCCGTCGCACCAAGCACGAGCACTCGGTCGCTCTCCCGCACCGGGGCCCGCCAGGCCAGCGGCATCCAGCCGGCGAGACCGGCGATCCCGAGCGCCGCCGCGAGCGCGGGATCTGCGCCATCCGGCACCTCTGCGACCACCGTTCCCGGCAGCGTCCGCTCGGCCATGGCCCCGTTCCGGGTGAGACCGAGCCCGCCGCCGAATGTCCAAATGAGCCGGCCCGACACTCGTTCCCGCCCAACCGCCTCGCAGCCGGGCACGTACGGGAGCTCCGGATGACCGCCGTAGAAGCGGCCGTTCGCGACCGCGACGTCGATGGGGTTGAGGGATGCAGCGACGACGTCGATCGCGTCGCCCTCGGGCTCGGGCGCCTCCCCCACGAAGGGAGGGCGCCCGAGCTCGGTGACCTGCGCCGCTCGCAACTAGCCGGCTACACCTTCCCGAGGTTGCGCCACTTCTGGAAGATCTCCCTGATCTGACGGTCGTAGGTGCGCGCGGCGTCGTCCGGCGTCCGCTTGCCCTGCGCCACCTCCGCGAACATCTGCGGGATCAGGAACTTGCTGAACATCTCGTCGATCCCCGCGTTCGACGTGCCGGGGTAGCCGACGTTCTTCGTGTACTTCTCGGCGATCTCGCCGAGCACCTTGTACTTGCCGGCTGGCTTCGCCACCGGGTCGCGCTCGAGTCGCCTGTTGATGTTCGGAACGGAGCTCGGCCACGACGGGAAGTTGTAGAACTTCGAGTTCTCGAACGCCCCGATGTACTTCGTCTCCAGATCGACGAGGAACTTCTTCGCCAGCCGCTTGTTCTTCGCGAACTTCCAGATCACGTAGCAGCCCATCACGTGCTCCAGCCCGACCCTGCCGTTCGGTCCCGCCGGGATCGGGAGCAGCTCGATCTTGCTGGCGAGCTCGGGATTGACGAGCTCTGCGGTACGCGTGATCGAGATGGCGTTCATCGCGAGCGAGAGCCGCCCCGCGACCATGGCCTGGTTGTTCGAGGCGGGCGTCCAGGCGAAGATCTCGTTCGACATCCCCTGCTCGAAGAGCGCCTTGGCGAACTTCAGCGCCTCGCGCGTGCCCTTCGAGTTGAGGACCACCCGGTTCTTGTCGTTCTGGATGAACCCGCCGAAGCACATCATCAACGCCATCAGCGCCATGTTCGAGTCGATCTCGTTCGACATTCCGATCCCGACCGGATGACCCATTGCCTTCAGCTTCGGGGCCGCCCGGAGGACGTTGTCCCAGCTCGTCGGCCTGATCCCGACCTCGCCCCAGAGGTCGGCGCGGTAGTTCGCCGGGTCGGGGACGTAGTTGTCGGAGAAGGCGAAGTACTTCTTCGTCCTCGGGTTGTAGGTGCTGCGGAAGGCGAGATTCCCGATCTTGCCCCGCTTGCGCGTGACGGCCTGGACGATCTCCTTGTGGTCGATCACCTGGTCCTCGAAGGCGGCAGGCGGGGCGAGGAAGAAGAAGATGTCGTGGCCGCTCTGGGCCGCGACCTCCGCCGCCGCGCGGGCCGGGATGTCGTTGACGTTGATGTGGTCGACGATCACCTCGGTGTCGTTGGCCTGGCCCCAACGCTTGACGTAGACGTTGTCGAACCACTTGTCGTAGGCGGGGACGAAGTGGCTCCACTGGATGATCCGGAGCGTCTCCTTCAGCTCTCTGTTCCGGAAGCGGGGCGCCCCGCCGACGGCCGACTTCGCCGTCGCGCCGCCGTAGACGACGACGATCGAGCCAACCGCGCCGCGCCGCAGCAGCTCGCGGCGGGTCGTCCGTGTACCGGTCACCTCCTCTCCGATCGATCCGTGAACGTCGTAGACGTCAGCCATCGTGCTCCTCCTTTCTGTCAGCGGAAGGCACCGCCGGTGAAGCCGGCGATGAAACGGTCGAGAAACGTGTTGTAGAGCAGGGCGAGCGGAATCGCGGGGATGAGGGTCGCGGCCATCAGCGCGCCCCAGAAGAACACGTCCCCCCGGATCAGCTCGGTGTAGATGCCGGTCGAGACCACCTTGCTGTCCGAGCTCGTGATGAACGCGATCGCGTAGATGAACTCGTTCACGCAGAGCGAGAAGGTGAAGATGACGACGGTCAGGATCCCGGGGAGCGAGATCGGGAAGACGATGCGGGTGAGCGTCCGCAGGCGCGAGGCGCCGTCGACGAGGGCTGCGTCCTCGAGCTCCCGAGGAATCGACTTGAAGAAGCCCATCAGAAGCCAGGTCGCGAACGGGATCGTGAAGCCCGGGTAGACGAGGATCAGAGCCGCGAGCCGGTCCTGGAGCCCAACCTCGGCCACGACCCGCGAGAGCGGCAGGAAGAGCAGGGTTGGCGGCACGAGGTAGACGAGGAAGAGGCCGACGCCGAGCGTCTGGCCCCAGCGTCCGGAGAGTCGCGCGAGCGCGTAGCCTGCCGGCAGCGAGACGGCAAGCGTGATCGCGACGACGACGAGCCCGACGAGCACCGTGTTCAGGAGCCAGTGCGCATATTGCGTCTCGCCGAAGAGGAAGCGGTAGTTGTCGAGCGTGGGCGAGCCCTCGCCGAAGCCGAAGGGGTTGTTCTCGGTGTTGTAGAGGTCGAGCTCCGACTTGAGCGAGGTCTGGAGCATCCAGTAGAACGGAAACGCGAGCACGATCGCGAACGGCCCTACGACGAGCCAGGTGAGCAGGTTGTCGCGCCGGCGCAAGGGCATCTAGGTGACCTCGACCCTGCGCGCAAACAGGAGCATCAGCACTGTCACGATTGCGAGCACGGGCAGCAGGAAGAGCGCGACCGCAGCGCCCTCGCCGAGTGAGCCGCCCTGGATCCCGGTCTGGAATGCCCACATCGGCAGCATCTGCGTCGAGTTGAACGGTCCGCCGCGCGTGAGGATGTAGACGACGGCCATATCGGTCGCGGTAAAGACGATTCCGAACAGGACGGCAATCGTCGCGATCGGGAGCTGGAGCGGCAGCGTCACGAACCAGAGCTTCTTGAGGCCCGTGACTCCGTCCACCTTCGCCGCGTCGTCCACTTCCTTGGGGATCGAGGCGAGGCCGGCGATCATGATCACCGTCGCGAACGGGAGCAGCCGCCACGCGTGCACGGTCGTGATCGCGGCGAGCGCCTTGTTCGGCTCACCCAGCCACTGCGGCGGGTTGAACTGGTCGACGAGCGAGAGCTCCTTCAAGGTCCAGTTCACGACCGAGAACAGCGAGTCGAAGATCCAGAGGAAGCCGATCGTCGAGAGCGCGACCGGCGCCGCCCACGGCAGCAGGACGAGGAAGCGCATCAGCCACTTGCCCCGGAACTCGCGGATGAGGAAGTGCGCGAGCACGGAAGCGCCGAGCACGACGATCGCGTTCGCGGCCAGGGTGAAGACGATCGTGTTCTTGAAGGCGGTGCGGAAGTTCGGGTCAGACCACTGGGAGGCGTAGTTGTCGAAGCCGACAAAGTCGCCGGTCAGCGAGCCGGCGGTCGCGTTCGTCAGCGAGAGGTACACGGAGAGAATGAGCGGCGCGCCGACGAGCAGCCCGACAAAGAGCACCGCCGGCGCGATCAGCGCTGGTGCGAGGAAGCGGCGCTCCTCGAGGAGATCGCGTCTCCGGCGCCGCGGCACTGCGGCTGCCTCCACATGACGATCCTAACCAAGTCGTCGTGCTTTATGTTTCGTGTCGTGGCGAAGATCGCCCTCGAGAACGTCTCGAAGGTCTATCCGGACGGGACGCGCGCGGTCCGCGAGCTCAATCTCGACATCGACGACGGCGAGCTCGTCGTCTTCGTCGGCCCCTCCGGCTGCGGCAAGACCTCGGCGTTGCGGATGATCGCCGGGCTCGAGGAGATCACGGACGGGACGATCAAGGTCGGCGACCGCGTCGTGAACGACCTGCCGCCGAAGGATCGCGACATCGCGATGATCTTTCAGAACTACGCGCTCTACCCGCATATGAGCTCGTTCGACAACATGGCCTTCGCGCTGAAGATGCGTGGACACGACAAGGCCGAGATCAACCGGCGCGTGAACGACGCGGCCCGCGTACTCGGTCTCGGGGATGTGCTCAAGAAGAAACCGCGGACACTCTCCGGCGGACAGCGGCAGCGCGTCGCGATGGGGCGCGCGATCGTCCGCGAGCCACAGGCCTTTCTGATGGACGAGCCGCTCTCGAACCTGGACGCGAAGCTCCGAGTGCAGATGCGTGCCGAGATCGCTCGGATCCAGCGCGATCTGAGCGTGACGACGATTTACGTCACCCACGATCAGTCCGAGGCGATGACGCTGGGCGACCGGGTCGCGGTCATGCGCAAGGGCGAGCTCCAGCAACTCGCCTCACCGCAAGAGCTCTATCGCGCGCCCGCCAACCTCTTCGTCGCCGAGTTCATCGGCTCGCCGGCGATGAACCTCGTCGAGGCCGCGATCGAGGGCGGGCTGGCACGGTTCGGCGAGCACAGCCTCCCGGTCGACGGCCGTGGTGGACTCGGCGGCTACGAGGGCCGGAAGGTCGCGCTCGGGATCAGGCCGGAGGATCTCGAGGACGCGGCGCTCTCCGACGCGCCCGAGGGCAGCCGCCTGCCTGTCACGGTCGACCTGCGCGAGGACATGGGCTCGGAGATCTTCCTCCACTTCTCGGTCTCCGCTCCGCACGTCGCCACGGACGAGGTGAAGGATGCCGTCGAGACCGAGGATGGGGTCGCAGCGCTCGAGAACCCGGCCGGTACGCCGTTCGTCGCGCGGGTCGACCGCGAGTCACGCGCCCGAGAGGGCGACCGCATCGAGGTCGCAGTGGACACGCGAATGCTCCATTTCTTCGACCTCGAGACCGGCGCGGCGATCTCGAAGTAGGCTTTCGGCGTGGCGACGATCGAGACGAACGCGCAACTCGGAGAGCAGATCCGCGCCGACGCGAAGGAGTTCGTCCTTCACTCCTGGTCGGTGCAGGACGCGATCGACCCGATCCCGGTTGCGGGCGCCGAGGGGCGGTACTTCTGGGACTACGAGGGCAAGCGCTATCTCGACTTCGCCTCGCAGCTCGTCAACGTCTCGATCGGCTACGGGCACCCGAAGCTGATCGCGGCGATCAAGGAGCAGGCCGAGCGCCTCTGCACGATCGGGCCGCCGATGGCGACCGAGCCGCGCTCGCAGCTCGGGCGCCTCCTCGCCGAGGTGACGCCCGGCAACCTGAAGATGTCGTTCTTCACGAACGGCGGCGCCGAGGCGAACGAGAACGCGATCAAGCTCGCCCGCTGGTACACGGGCAGGCACAAGATCGTCGCGCGCTACCGCTCCTACCACGGTGCCACCGCAGGTGCGATCACGCTCACGGGCGACCCACGCCGTTGGCACGCCGAGCCGGGGTTGCCGGGCGTCGTCCGGATGCTCGACCCGTACACCTATCGCTGTCCAGCCGGCCACCCCGATCCCTGCCCCGTCTGCACCGGGGCGCCGCACCTCGAGGAGATCCTCCAGTACGAGGGCGCGCACACGGTCGCCGCGGTGATCCTCGAGACGGTCACCGGCACGAACGGTGTGATCCCGCCGCCCGACGGCTACCTCCGCTCGATCCGCGAGACCTGCGACCGGCACGGGATCCTGCTGATCCTCGACGAGGTGATGGCCGGCTTCGGCCGCACCGGCCGCTGGTTCGCCTGCGACAACTGGGACGTCGTCCCGGACATCCTGACGATGGCGAAGGGGATCAACTCGGGCTACGTCCCCCTTGGCGCGATGACGGTCTCCGAGCCGATCTCCGAGTGGCTGCGGGACAAGTTCCTGGCCGGCGGGCTCACGTATTCCGGCCACCCGCTCGCGTGCGCGTCCGCCGTCGCGTCGATCGAGGCCTTTCGCGAGGAGGGGATCGTCGAGAACGCGGCCGAGCACGGGGAGTATCTGGCGACGGCGCTACCCACGCTCGCGGCGAGGCATCCGTCGATCGGCGAGGTGCGCGGCCTCGGCCTCTTCTGGGGGCTCGAGCTCGTCAAGAGTCGCGAGACGCGGGAGCCGCTCGTCCCGTTCAACGTCGGCGGCGAGGCCTCTGCCCCTGTAGCGCGAATGGCGAAGGCGGCGCTCGAGAAGGGCCTCTACCTGATGACCCACTGGAACGTCGTCATGATCTGCCCACCGCTGACGATCACCCGCGAGGAGCTCGACGAGGGCCTCGCCACGCTCGACGAGGTCTTGTCGGTCGCGGACGAGTACGTCGACTGATCAGCCCAACAGGCGAAAGCTCACCCGGAGGCGGTCGTACGTCGTCGCGGCTCGACGGTCGAAAGTGACGAGCGTCGCCTCGGCCTCCCGAGCAGTCGCGCAGATCAGGCCGTCATAGACGGCGCCACCGGCAATCCCGAGCAAAACGAACTCGTCGAGTAGCAGCTTGTGGGCTCCGGAGTCGAGAAGCAGCAGCGGCGCCGAGAATCGATCCGCGAGGAATGAGCGCACAAGCTCTGGCTCTGCGCGATGCGGCGAGGGCAGACGCGTGAGAACCGAGTATGACTCGAGCGCAGCGTGGGCCGGAAGGCGCACCTCTCCATCGAGTGTTCGGCTTGCCGTCTTGTGGGATTCATGCCAGCTCGCAAACGCGGCAACGACGACGCTCGAATCGGCGGCGATCAACGGCGAAGCTGCTCGAGCGTCTCGCGTACCTCGCTGGCAGTGAGCGCCGGTAGCGGCTCGTCGGGGACTGCAACAAGCCTCCCCTCGCGTCGCTCGAGCTGCATCGGCGTCGACTGCGGCGCGATCTCGAGACGACCGTCGCGGGCCGCGATCTCGAGCGCCTGACCGGCCTCCAATCGCAACTCGTCCCGCAGCCGCTTTGGAACCACGATCCGGCCGGCAGCGTCGATGGTTGTTCTCATGGCATCATCCTACCACGGAAACTGGCAACTAGGTTAGCCGGCGCAGGCGCCTGGGCCGACGCCCGGAAGGCGGCCGAGCAGCTCCGAGAGCTGCGCAACCTCGTCCTCGCTGAGCGCGCCGCGAAAGAGCGAGCGCAGCCGCTCGGTGTGCGTGACCCCGACGCACTCGAGCGTCTCGGCGCCGGCCGGGGTGAGCTGCGCCCAGGTGACCCGCGCGTCACCCGCGCACACGTGGTTCTCGGTCAGGCCCGCTTCGTTCAGACCCTCCAGGAGCCGAGTCACGCCCGACGGCGTCAGCATCAGCCGCTGGACGAGGTCGGTCCGGCGGAGCCGCTGCCCCTCGGCCTTCGAGAGGTGGAGCAACGTCTCGAAATCGTTGATCGTGAGGCCGCGCGGGGTGAGCGACTCCGCCTCGAGCTCGCGGCGCAGGATTGTCTGCGCCCGCATCAAGCGGGCGAAGGCGACAAGCTCGATCGCTTGTGGGCTCAATACTTGACGACTCAATGGTTATCCTCTAGATTGGTTGAGCACGCAAAGTTTACCACGACGAGAGGGGAACCACAATGAGCATCACGCAGGAAGCCGTTGCCATTCCGACCGGAACCTGGAGTCTCGATCCGGTTCACTCCGACATCGGTTTCGCCGTCAAGTACAGCGGCGCCGGCACCTTCCGGGGCACGTTCGACGAGTTCGACGCGAAGCTCGTGGACGGCAAGCTCGAGGGCACTGCCAAGGTCGCGAGCGTGGCAGTCGACGACCCGAACTTCGCGGGACATCTCCAGTCGCCGGACTTCTTCGACGCCGAGCGGAACCCCGAGCTTCGGTTCACGTCGAAGTCGATCGAGCGCGACGGTGACGAGATCACGATCGCGGGCGAGCTGACCCTTCGAGGTGATACGAAGGAAGTCATCATCAGCGGCACCGTCGCCGGACCGACCCCGGACGTGTACGGCAAGGAGCGGTTCGCGTTCGACGTCGAGACGAGCGTCGATCGCCGCGACTACGGGATCAACTGGAACGCGGATCTCCCGACCGGCGAGCCCGCGCTCGGCAATGACGTGAAGATCACTGCCAACCTCGCGTTCATCCAGTCGTAAAGATGAAGATTCTCGCGCTCAGCGGCAGCCTCCGCCAGGGTTCCCATAACACGGACCTCCTGCGGGGGGCTGCCGCGGCCGCGCCCGACGGGATCGAGATCGAGCTCTACCACGGGCTGAAGGAGATCCCGCCCTACGACGCCGACGCCGACTTGCCTGGCGACCGCCCCGTCGCGGTCGAGAGCTTCAAGGCGGCGCTCGCGGAGGCCGACGCGATCCTGATCTCCACCCCCGAGTTCAACTCCTCGATCCCGGGCGTGCTCAAGAACGCGCTCGACTGGGCCTCGAGGCCCCTCGTCGAGTCGCCTGTGCGAGGGAAGCCCGTCGCTGTGCTCTCCTCGAGCACGGGCATGTTCGGGGGCGTCTGGGCTGCTGCCGAGACGCGCAAGGTCATGGGGGCGCTCGGGGCGCGCACCCTGGAGGACACCGTCGCCGTCGCGAAGGCCGACACACGGCTCGCGGACGGCATCGATGCGGCATTGCTGGGCGAGCTGCGCGCAGTCGTCGACGCGCTCGCGGCCGCGGTCGACGAGCGCACCGCCCTGGCTGCCTAGATCATCTAGCCCAGGAAGCGCTCGACCGCTTCGGCGGTCTCCTCGAAGGCATCCCACAGCACGGTGTGTCCGCCGGGAACACGGACGACTTCGAGCTCGTCGTCGAGAACGGCTGTGTGCGCGTCGAGCAGGTGGTCGTAGCGGACGTACGAGTCCTCGCCGAGCACGAGCAGGGTCGGGACGTTGGCAAGCTCGAACGGGGGCGGCTCCCGACTCATCTCGCCGTAGGCGGCGACGACCGCACTCTGGAGGTAGCGGTAGCGCCAGCGGCCGTCGCGGTGCTCGACGAGATGCTCTCGCAGCTCGTCCGCCACGAGCTCGCGCGGAGCCCGCGAGAGCTGGCTCTCCTCGTAGCGTCGGTCGATCGCCTCTTCGAAGCTCGCGTACGAGCGGTCGAGGCGTGCGCCCTCGGCGCCGTTCAGCGCCGCGTTGCCCGAGATCAGGAGTGCGGGGTCGAGCAGCACCAGCCGCTCGACGGCCTCCGGGGCCGCCGCCGCGACCTCGAAGGCGATCCGGCCTCCGAACGAGTGACCGATCCAGCGGATCGGATGATCGACGAGCCCGTGCTCCTGGAGGGTGTCGATCGCGTCCTCGACGTGCTGCTCGAGATGCCAGGGCGGGTCGTACTCCGAGGCGCCGTGCCCACGCAGGTCGAGAGCGACAACATGGAAACGGCCGGCGAGCCGCTCGGCGAGCTTGGCGAAGTGGAGCCCGTGGCTCGTGATTCCGTGGAGGCAGACCACGACCGGCGAGCCCCGCTCGCCCCATTCGTGGCTGGTGAGCGTCAAGCGTGCGCCGCGCCGAGCGGACCGGAGACGATCTCGGTGCGGCGCGTGTCGTCGTCGTTGACGAGCGACCAGACGACGATGCCGTCCTTCCCGATCAGGAACGTGCCGCGGGTGGCCGCCCCGCGCGCCTCGTCGAATACGCCGTACGCCTTGGCGGCGGCGCCGTGGGGCCAGAAATCGGATGCGAGGGTGTAACTGAGCTCGAGTTGGCGCTTCCAGGCCTGGCGGGCCGGTGCCGAGTCGCACGAGACGAGCACGACATCTGTCTCGGCGGACGCGAACGAGGCTCGATTCTCCTCCAGATCGCGTGCCTCGTCCTCGCAGACCGGGGTGAACGCGAAGGGATGGAAGACGAGCAGGACGTTGCGGCGACCGCGGAAGTCGGCAAGCCGCACGCGCTCGGAACGGTCGACCTCCAGGTCGAATTCAGGCGCCTCGCTGCCGGTCTCGATCACGCTCGTCCCCTTCCTCGCCGCTCCCGCTCGGGCGATAGTAGCGCCGGCCGCGGAGCTCCTCCGGGAGGTAGTCGAGCTCGAAGCCGCGCGAGTCGGTGTGCGGGTCGATGTAGCCCTCACCGTGCCCGAGCTTCTTGGCGCCCGCGTAGTGGGAGTCGCGCAGCATCGCCGGCGGGCGGAGGTTGCCGCCCTCGCGGACGTCCTGGCGCGCCTCCCAGATCGCGAGCGCGCTCGCCTTCGACTTCGGCGCCCGCGCGAGGTAGAGCACGGCCTGCGAGAGGTTGAGCTGCGCCTCGGGGAGACCCACGTGCTCGAGTGCGTGGGCCGCGGCGACGGCGACCTGGAGCGCACGCGGATCGGCGTTGCCGACGTCCTCGGAGGCGAAGATCACCATCCGCCGGACGATGAAGCGCGGATCCTCGCCGCCTTCGAGCATCGCCGCGAGGTAGTAGACGGCGGCGTCGGGGTCGGAGCCGCGCATCGACTTGATGAATGCCGAGACGAAGTCGTAGTGCTGGTCGGCGCCCTTGTCGTAGCGGAGCGGCCGCTTGCGCGCAGCGTCGTCGACGTGGCGCTCCTCGAGCGGAACGCCTTCGGCGTCTGCCGTCTCCCACGCGAGCTCGACGGTGTTGAGTGCAGTGCGGGCGTCGCCGCCTGCCCGGCGCGCGATCGCCGCCGCGACTTCTTCCGGCACCTCGGCGCCGATTGTGTCGGCCCCGCGGCGCACGACCTCGAGTAGCTCGTCTTCGCCGAGCGCCTCGAGCTCGACCACCTGGCAGCGCGAGAGGAGCGCCGAGTTGACCTCGAAGTAGGGGTTCTCGGTCGTGGCGCCGATCAGGATCAACAGTCCATCCTCGACGGACGGGAGCAGGGCGTCCTGCTGCGCCTTGTTGAAGCGGTGGATCTCGTCGAGGAAGAGGATCGTCCGCTGACCGTTGCCACCGAGCCGGTCGCGCGCCGCCTGGAGCACCCGACGCACGTCGTCGACACGGGCCGAGACCGCCGAGAGCTCCTCGAAGGCCGCGCCGGTGGTCTCCGCGACGATCCGCGCCAGCGTCGTCTTGCCGACGCCTGGAGGACCGTAGAGGATCAGCGAGCGGAGTCGGTCTTCCTCGATCGAGCGGCGCAGCGCCGACCCGGGCCCGAGGACGTGCTGTTGACCCACGAGCTCGTCGAGCGTTCGCGGCCTCAAGCGCTGAGCGAGCGGCGCGTAGGCCGCGGAACGCTCGCGCGCCGCATCCGCAAAGAGGTCGCTCATCGAGCGAAGTATGCTCCGCCCCGTGGCGACCCACGAGGCCGACGACTTCTCCGAGCCGATCCTCCCCGGCGATGCGGTGAGCGACTACGAGCGTTACCTGAACACCGTCGAGCTGCTCGCGCTTCAGAAGAGACGGGACGACTGGGTGCACCGCGACGAGCTCCTCTTCCAGGTGGTGCACCAGTCCTCCGAGCTCTGGCTGAAGCTCGCCTGGAATGACGTCGAGGACGCGACCGCGCACGTCTGCCGCGGCGAGGGCGAGGCTGCGTTGCGGCTGCTGCGGCGCTCGGCGCTCTGCCTCGTCTACGCGACGACGCAGCTCGACATGCTCGAGCACATGTCGCCGTGGGAGTACCAGGAGATCCGCAAGGTGCTCGGCCACGGGAGCGGCTTCGACTCGCCGGGCTGGCGCGAGATCCGGCGCGTCACGCCCGCGCTCGGGCAGGCTTTCCATGCTCTCCGCGAGCAGGAGGGGCTGAGCGTCGTCGACGTCTATGTGCGCGGTCGCGAGCACGAGTTGCTCTACCAGCTCGCCGAGGCGCTGACGGAGTGGGACGAGCGGATCACGATGTGGCGCGTCCGGCACTACAAGGTGGTCGCGCGCGTGATCGGCGACTCGGTCGTGGGGACGCAGGGCACCCCCGTCGAGGTGCTCGGCCGGCTGATCCATCATTCGTTCTTCTCCGAGCTCTGGCGCGCGCGCAACGAGCTGACGGCGCTCTCCAAGAAACATGACCTCTGGATCAACCGCCAACGCTCGCGCGTTCCTCAGGCGCGCGACGCCAGGCGCCGGCGGAGCCGGCTGCCGGGCGGGGCCGTGCCCGCGAGAGGCGCGCGTGAGCGATCCCGCCGCCTGGTGGGGCGAGGGAACCTACGAGCGGCTCGCGGAGCGGCTCGCCCCGATCCACGACGAGCTCGTGCGACGGCTGGAGCCGAGGTCGGGCGAGCGCTGGTTGGACGTCGCCGCTGGGCCCGGCGCGGTCGCGATCCGGGCTGCGCAGGCGGGCGCGCGGGTTTCCGCCTCCGATCTCGCCCCGGCCATGATCGAACGAGCTCGAGGTGCCGCCGCAGCGGCGGGCGTCGAGCTCGACCTCGGTGTCGCGGATGCCCGCTCGCTGCCTTGCGAGGACGCGAGCTTCGACGTGGTCTCCTCTGCGTTCGGCGTCATCTTCGCGCCGGAGCCGGAGCGGGTGGTCTCCGAGCTGGCGCGGGTCTGCAGACCGGGGGCGCGGCTCGGCCTGACGACGTGGGTTCCGAACGAGGAGCTCGATGCCGTGTGGGAGCCGTTCGCCGACGGACGGCCGGTTCCGACGGAGGTCTGGGGCGAGGAGCGGAGCCTCGAGCGGCTGCTCGGCGACCACTTCGACCTCGAGGTCGAGCGCGATTCGTGGATCGTGACGGGCCGAAACGGGGCGGAGGTCTGGGAGCTCTTCGCGAGCTCCGCCCCGCCGGTTCGGGCGCTACTCGGGTCGCTGCCCGACGAGCGGCGGCCGGCCCTGCGGAACGCCTTCGTCGACCTGCACGAGCGCTATCGCGACGAGCGCGGCGTCCGCTTCCCGATGGAGTACCTGCTCGTGCTCGGGAGGCGGCGGTGAGCGGGCCCCTGCGCGACGAAGCGGTCGGCCTCCTTCAGACGCTGATCCGGCTGAACACGGTCAACCCGCCCGGCAACGAGACGATCGCGGCGCGTGCGCTCCGCGACTATCTCGCCTCGCACGGCGTCGAATGCGAGCTCTACGCGCGCTCGCCGGAGCGCGCGAATCTCGTCGCGCGGATCCCGGGCGGCGAGGGGCCGAGCCTCGCCTTCCTGAGCCACACCGACACGGTCATAGCCGATCCGGTCGAGTGGTCGCGCGATCCGTGGTCGGGGGACATCGTCGACGACCACGTCTGGGGTCGGGGCGCGCTCGACATGAAGAACCAGGTGGCGGCGAGCGCCGTCGCGTTCGCGTCGCGCGCCCGGGAAGGGTTCCGGCCGGCCGGGGATCTCGTCTTCATCGCCGCGGCCGACGAGGAGGTCGGTAAGTCGTTCGGGCTGGAATGGCTCTGCCAGGAGCATCCTGAGGCCGTGCGTGTCGATTACGCGATCAACGAGGGTGGCGGCGAGCGCGTCGAGCTCGGCGGCTCGCCGTACTATCTCTGTGCGAGCGCGGAGAAGATGACGGCGCCGTTCCGGATGCGGGTTCACGGCCGCAGTGGGCACGCGTCGATGCCCGGAATCGCCGACAACGCGCTCGTCAAGGCGGCGCCGCTCGTCGAGGCGCTCGGTGCCTTTCGGCCCGAGCCCGAGGTCGGTCCCGAGGTCGAGGCGTTTCTCGCGACCGTGCTCGGCGAGCAGCTGCCCCCCGAGCAGGTGCTCGCGCGGCTGGCCGAGATCGATCCGCTTGCCGTCGAGCTGATCGAGCCGCTGCTCTCGCTGACGCTCTCGCCGACGATCATCGCTGCGTCCGAGCGGCGCAACGTGATTCCCGCCACCTGCGACGTGACGGTCGACTGCCGCCTGCTTCCGGGCACCACTCCAGAGGACGTCGAGCCGGTCATCCGGCGAGTCCTGGGCGAAGGCGATTACGACCTCGAGTTCCTGGAGCGCTGGGGCGGCACCCGCTCCTCAATGGAGACGCCGCTGTGGGACGCGATCGAGCGCTGGGTCGGCGAGACCGAGCCGGGCGCCAAGGTGGCTCCGATGTGCTGCGCCGGCTTCACCGACTCGCACTGGCTCCGCGACGCATTCGGCACGATCGCCTACGGTTTCTTCCCGATGCGGACGATGGATCCCGAGCTGGCGGCGCGGCTGATCCACTCCGCAGACGAGCGCGTCCACGTCGACGACCTCGAGCTCGGCGTCGAGTTTCTGCGTGCGCTCGCGCGCTCGTTGGGCTAGCCGTGCTCGAGCTCTGGTCGCCGGAGGGAGCCTTCGAGCGGATCGAGGCCTATCTGCGGGAGCGCGGCTTCTTCGAGCCGGGCGGTGACGAGCTCGTCGCCGACGTCTACCTCGGCTACGGCCTCTCGGCGCCGCTGCGCCGCTCGGCTGCGCCGTCACCGCCGGAGCCGTGCCGCTTGCCCCTCGCCGCCGCGTCCGTTCGAGACACGTCTCGGGCTTCAAGCGCGGGACATGTCCGGATCGGCCGGTGGGAGCGAACCTGGACCGACGAGGAGTACGCCGCCGCCGTGGAGGAGGTGCGCGCCGCGATCGAGCGCGGCGACGTCTACCAGGTCAACCTCGTCCAGCATCTTTCCGCGAGCTGCGACGGCGAGCCGCGTGTGCTGGCGGCCGTGCTCGCCGGGTTCAGACCGGTTGCGCCGCACCTCGCCGGCGAGGGCTGGGCGATCGTCTCCGCCTCGCCGGAACTCTTTCTCGCGCGCCGCGGAAACCGGATCTGGACGATGCCGATCAAGGGCACTCGGCCGCTCGGCGAGCACGTCGAGGGTGCGAAGGACCAGGCGGAGCACGTGATGATCGTCGACCTCGAGCGCAACGACCTCTCGCGGGTCTGCGAGCCCGGCTCGGTGCGCTGGCCGGAGCTGATGGTCGAGCGGGAACTCGCGGGCGTCACGCACCTTGTCTCGCGGGTCGAGGGAACGTTGCGCGAGGACGTCTCGCTCGCCGAGCTTCTTCTCGCCACCTTTCCGGGCGGCTCGGTCACGGGCGCGCCGAAGCTCGCCGCGCTCGACCAGATCGCACGACTCGAGCCCGTCGGCCGCGGCGCCTCGATGGGCGCGCTCGGGACGGTGCGGGGGAACGGCGACCTCGAGCTGGCGCTGACGATTCGTACCTTCGCGATCGTCGACGGACGCATCCACCTCTGGGTCGGCGGCGGGATCGTCTGGGATTCCGACCCGCACGACGAGATCGAGGAGTCGTGGACCAAGGCGCGGCCGTTGCTTGCGGCGGTCGGGACGCCGCTCGAGGTGTCTGCATGACCCTTCTCACCGTCGCCGTCGGTGGGCGCGGCCTCGTCGATCCCAGTGAGCCCGTCCTGCGCGCAGACGACGAGGCGCTGCTGCGGGGTCGGGCCGCATTCGAGACTGTGCGCGTCTACGGCGGCGTGCCGTTCCGGCTTGCCGCGCATCTGGACAGGCTCGCCGGGTCGGCCGAGAGCATGGGTCTGCCGGCGGTGAACGTGCAGGAGCTCGCCGAGCTCGCCGCACAGGCGATCGGCGCGTCGTCCGTGCCCGAGGCGGTTCTCCGCCTCTTCTGGACACCGGGAAACGGCGAAGGCGCGCCGACCTCGCTCGCCCTCGTCAGCGAGCTGCCAGCGCACTACGACGCACTCCGCGAGCGCGGTCAGCGGCTGATAGCGCTGCGCGGGATCCGCGCAGAGGAGCCCTGGCTCCTGCCGGGAGTCAAGTCGACGAGCTACGCCGTGAACATGGCTGCGGAGGGAGAGGCGAAGCGCCGCGGCGCCGACGACGCCGTGTTCGTCGACCGCGAGGAAGTGGTGCTCGAGGGTCCGACGACCAACATCTGGTGGCGCCGCGACCGCACGCTCTACACACCGGCGCTCGAGCTGGGGATCCTCGCGGGCGTGACGCGCGCCGCGGTGCTCGACCTGGCCGGCGGGCTCGGCTACGGGGTGGTCGAGGGCGCGTTCCCGCTCGGCGATCTCTCCAGCGCCGAGGAAGCCTTCACGTCTTCCTCGATCCGCGAGGTGATGCCGGTTACGGAGCTCGACGAGCAACCGCTCGGTCGCGGCCCCGCGGCGGACGAGCTCCAGGCGGCCTTGCGTGCAGAGGCTACGCTGGCTGCATGAGCCAGGGCAAAGTCCGTCTCGGAGGGATGGCGCTCGCGAACGGCGTGCTCGTGCACGGCCCCACCGCCTGGGCGTGCGCGATTCGCAACGACGCCGGTGAGATCAAGATCGCGTCGGCGCGGAAGCGGGTTCTGGCGCCGCGGCTGCAGCAGCCGTTCCTGCGCGGGCCGATCAAGCTGATCGAATCGTTCGCGTTCCTCCCGGAGCTCCGCCGCAAGCTGCCCGAGGCCCGCCTCCCGTTCGAGCGGCCGGCTGTGCTTGCAGCGACGCTCGCGAGCGCGGCGACCGTCCAGGCGGTCCGTCGCTCCGATCGACTTGGGGACACCGCTCGCGAGCTTTTCTCCGGCGCGCTCTCGCTCGCCCCGGCCTTGCTTGCGCTGCGCGGCGGCGAGCTCGCCGCCTATCACGGCGCCGAGCACGTCTCGATCGGGAGCTACGAGCACGGCGAGAAGCGAGCCAAGGAGCACGAGCGGTGTGGCTCGCATCTGATCGGACCGCTGCTGGCGGCTTCCGCTGCCGGTAACGTCCTCGCCGCGCGCGCACCAGAGCGGCTGCGGGGCACCGCCCGGATGGGGAGCACGATCGGCGCCGTCGGGATCGCGGTCGAAGTCTTCGCCTGGATGACGAAGCATCCGCAGCACCCGCTCTCGAAGGCGCTCGCGCGACCGGGCCACGAGCTTCAACACCGCATCGCCACGGCCGAGCCGTCCGCGGCGCAACTCGAGGTCGCGGAGGCAGCCCTCGCCGCCTGTCTGGAGCTCGAGGGCTGATGGCGACGCGGGAGCGGACGGACAGGCTGCCTCCCGCGATCTTCGACCTCCCCGTCGAGAAGATGCGGGACGGCTACTACACCGACGCCTACTTCAACCACACGCGCGACACGCTGCTCGCCGACAGCCGGCGCCCGCGGGTCGTGATGCAGGTCTTCCAGCGCAACGCGGCGATGCTCGGCGGCGTCGACGAGGCGATCGCGATCCTCAAGCTCTGCTCGCACGACTGGGAGGCGCTGACGGTGCATGCGCTTCGCGACGGTGATCGGATCGAGCCGTGGGAGAGCGTGCTCACGATCGAGGGCGACTACACCCTCTTCGCGCACCTGGAGACGCTCTACCTCGGCGTCCTGACCCGGCGGACGCTGATCACGACGAATGTCGCGCGCGTCGTCGAGGCTGCGAACGGCAAGCCGATCATCTTCATGCCGGCTCGCCACGACCACCATCGCGTTCAGACCGGCGACGGCTACGCCGCCTACGTGGCGGGCGCGATGATCGGCGCCCCGATCGGCGTCACCTCCGATGCGCAGGCGTCCTGGTGGGGCGGCCGCGGGGTCGGTACGGTTCCGCACGCGCTGATTGCGGCGTACGGCGGTAATACCGTGCTCGCGGCGACCAAGTTCGCCGAGTGGGCCGGCGACCTGAACATCGTCGTCCTCGTCGACTTCGAGAACGACTCGGTGCGAACCTCGCTCGAGGTCGCCCGCGCGCTCGGGCCGCGGCTCTGGGGCGTCCGGCTCGACACCTCCGGTCAGCTCGTCGACCGCTCGCTCTGGAACGAGATGGGCGACTTCGACCCGCGCGGCGTGAACGAGCGGCTCGTGCGCAAGGTTCGCGACGCGCTCGACGCTGACGGCTTCGAGCGCGTCAAGATCGTCGCGTCCGGCGGCTTCACCGTCGAGAAGATCGAACACTTCGAGGCGAAGGTCGTCCCGGTCGACGCCTACGGAGTCGGCTCGTCGCTGATCCGAGGCCAGAACGACTTCACCGCCGACATCGTGCTGACCGACGGCCGCCCGTCAGCGAAGGTCGGCCGCCGCTTCCGCCCGAACGAGCGGCTCGAGCTCGTTTCCTAGCCGTGATCACGCCGGACGAGATCGGCGGCATCGCCGTCTTTGCCGCGCTCGGCCCGGCGGAGCGGAAACTTCTCTCCCGGGCTGCGGCCGACATCACGCTCGTCTCGGGCGAGTACGCCGCGGACGAAGGCTCCGAGCGCGCGCTCTTCGCCGTCCTCGACGGCCGGATCGAGGCGATCAAGCATGTCGACGGGGTCGGGCGGGTCGTCGGCGAGCGCCATCCGGGCGACATCTTCGGCGAGGTCCCGATCATGCTCGGAACCGTGTTCCCGGTCGGTTTCCGGGCGGCGGAGAAGTCCCGCATCATGCGTATCGCGGCCGACGACTACCACGCCGTCGCGGCCCTAAAGCCCGAGGTCGGGAAGGAGGTCGGCAGGCTCGCGAGCGACCGGATCGGCGGCCTGCGCGGACTACAGGGAATCGCGGCCGAGCCTCCGCCGCCACGGGCGATCGTCGTCGGGCATCGCTGGGACGCCTCCTGCACGGCGCTGCGCCGGTTCCTCGACCGAAACCAGATCACCTTTCGTTGGCTCACCCCCGACGCGCCCGACACCGCCGAGCGCTGGGGCGGTCCCGTTCCGGCCGACGAGGACCTCCCTGCGATTCGGGTCGTCGACGGGAAGACGGTTGTCCGGCCGCGGTTCCGCCGGGTGGCGGAGCTGCTCGGCCTCTCGACGGAGGCGTCTGCCGCGGAGTACGACGTCGTAATCGTCGGCGCCGGGCCTGCGGGTCTCGCGGCCGCGGTCTACGGCGCCTCCGAGGACCTGCGCACGATCGTGATCGAGCGCGAGGCGCCGGGCGGCCAGGCCGGGACCTCCGCGCGGATCGAGAACTACCTCGGCTTCCCCTCGGGCGTCTCGGGCGACGAGCTCGCGAGCCGAGCGTTGCAGCAGGCACGGAGGCTCGGAGCGGAGATCCTCGTCACGCGGGCGATCACCCGGATCGACGCGGCGACGAGGAACGTGCATCTCGACGACGGCGACGTCCTGCGAGCGCGGACGATCATCCTCGCCTGCGGGGTGGCCTGGCGGCAGCTCTCGATCGAAGGGTTCGACCGGCTGGCCGGAAAGGGCGTCTCCTACGGCGCTGCGCGCAGCGAGGCGCCGGGCACCCACGGCCTGGACGTCCACATAGTCGGCGCCGGCAACTCGGCCGGGCAGGCAGCCGTCTCCTTCGCCAACCATGCGAGGAGCGTCACGATTCTCTGCCGCGGCGAGACGCTCGAGAAGAGCATGTCGCGCTACCTGATCGACCAGGTCGATGCCCGGCCGAACATCCGCACGATCTACCGATCCGAGATCGTCGCCGCCCACGGTGAGGTCTCGCTCGAGTCGGTCGACATACGCGAGCGCGTCACCGGCGAGATCACGCGCCTCGACTCGGGCGGCCTGTACATCTTCATCGGGGCCGACGCCGAGACGGCATGGCTGCCGCCCGAGATCGCGCTCGATCGCCACGGTTACGTGCTCACGGGCTCCGACGTGCACCTGGCCGGGCGCTGGGACATCGAGCGCGATCCGTATCTCCTCGAGACGAGCGTTCCGGGCGTCTTCGCCTGCGGCGATGTACGGCTCGGCCCGGTGAAGCGCGTCGCCGCCGCCGTCGGGGAGGGCAGCATGGCTATCGCCTTCGTGCACCAGTACTTGAAGCACCCCGAGACCCTGATCCAGCAGTAGCGCCACAGTGCGGTGCTTGACGGAATCAGCCGACGCTTGATGTTCGTCGCGATGGTCGATGCGCCCACGGTTCGGCAGAACGTCGAGGACATCCTCGTCCGGCTGACAGCGGGCGGCGAGCGGGATCTGGCCGAAAGGCTGATCCATCCTGACTTCGTCAACCAGGAGCCTCCGCCGGAGGCCTAGCTTTCCGGCTTCTCCCAGACGGAGACATGCTTGCGGCTCTCGCTCGTGAACGGCTCCCGTTTCCACCCGCTCCAGCGCTCGTGCAGGCTCATCCCGGCGAGCTGTGCCATGAGGTCGAGCTCCGAGGGCCAGGCATACCGGAAGGGAATCGAGAACCGCTCGACTCGTCCTTCGGCGAACTCGAAGTGATGCGAGGTGAGCCCCTGGTTCGCCACGTCGTATTCGTCGAGGCCCCAGCGGGTCTCGCTCACGTGGAAGGATTGAATGGTCTCGCCGGGCGGGAGCCGCTGGAGCCCGGGGACGCCGACATCGATCACGAAGCGGCCGCCGGGTTCGAGGTGAGCCGCGACGCTGCGGAAGCATGCGACCTGCGCCGCCTGCGTCGTCAGGTTCATGATCGTGTTGAAGACCAGGTACGCCACGGAGAACGTCCCGTCCACGATGGTCGTCGCGAAGTCGCCTATCGTGACGCCGATGCCTTCGCCGCCGGGCTTCGCGCGGAGCTTCGCGGCCATCGCGTTCGACATCTCGATCCCGTGCACCGGCACTCCCCGTTTGGAGAGCGGGAGCGCGATCCGGCCCGTCCCGACCCCGAGCTCGAGCGTGCGTCCGCGTCCGGCGAGCTCGACGAGAAAATCGACGACCGGGTCCACGACAGCCGAGTCGAACATCTCCGCGGAGGACTCGTCGTACCGCGCGGCGACGCGCTCGTCGAAGTAGCCGTCGCCGGGCACGGCCGGAATCTATCGTCGTCCGCCCAACTTCGGGACGCTGTCCATCGGTGTAACAGCCTTGGGGCGCCCGATGGTTGTTGCAACAAGCTTTTTGGGCGGGGGCGGACAGTTGACGCACTCGGGGGCGGCCCTACCTGGGCGAGCGCCGTGTTACTCGATGACCGCTCGTGATTTAACCCGCGCCTAGAGTCGGCTACCTGCTCAAAGCGCCGCCGACGCAGCCCGGCCACTCCGCCAGCGGCTCCGTCGAGCGGACGACGTGCGCGCCCGCAGCCGCGAAGCGTGCGAACGCCGCATCCGCGTCGTCGGTGTGGTCGACGACGTCCGGGACGACAACGGACGAGGTGCAGTCCTCGAGCAGATAGACCTTTTCCTCCAGATGGCGGCCCTGGACGGTCGGGTCGTCGAACAGGTCCTGGATCGTCCAGGCGACGCAGTGGCTCTTCGCCTGGCCGGCGATCACGACTGCGTCGTAGCGTAGCAGCTCCTCGATCAGCGGCTGGTTGCGGCGGCCGAGCGGCTCTCCCTCGCGATCCGACTCGACTTCGGGCCCGAGCATCGAGTAGTGCTCGGTGAGTGGGTTGTCCCCTTTCGGCTGGTAGCCGGCCGGTGTGTAGCGCGCGATCGTGTGGAAGAAGAGCGCCTCCTCGACCGCCGAGACGAGCGCGTAGCCGATCCCGCCGCGCATTGCGTGAAACGGCCAGACCGTGAGGCCGTACTTGCCGCCATCTTCTAGCGCCCGGGTGTAGTAGCGAAGGTGCTCCTCGGCGTAGTTCGCGTCGAGGCCGAGGCCGTCCACTGCGGCCGAGTTGATCCGCCACCTGCCGGAGGCTACGTCTGCGGCCGTGACCTGCGTGAACGGCTCGGGGTGGCGACCTTGCTCGTCGAGGAGCAGCACGCGATGGAAGATCTGCAGCGCCTGGTGCGTGTCGAGGGTGGGGAAGACCTGCGTGATCGCGCCGAGACTGCGGTAGACGAATTCGCAGAGGCGGCGCGAGTCGTCGAGGGCGCCGGTCCCCGATCGGCCGGCCACGAAGAGCTCGAAGCCGGGTGTGCAGAACGTGTTCTGGACGTCGACGACGACGAGCGCGATCCGGAAGCGGTCGCCGGCGGCACCGGAGAGCGCGTGCTGCTCGCGCCACCGGCCGGCTTCCTCGAAGCGGTTGGCATAGTCGACGCGCCAGACCTCACCTACGCGCTCGGGTGCCCAATGGGGAGGCAGGGGAAGCGGCTCGTACACGCTGTTAGTGTCGCATCGTGGTTCCTCCGCTCGCCCAGCGAGCCCTCGCGCTCGCGGAGCAGAGCAGATTCGAGCGCTCGTGCAGCACGGAGGTCGGTCGGCTGCTCAGAGTCCTCGCGGCCCAGCGCGGACGGACCCGCGTCGCCGAGATCGGAACGGGCTGCGGGGTCGGTGCCGCGTGGATCCTCTCGGCGCTCTCGCCCGAGACCCCCTTCGTCACCGTCGAGCTCGACCCGGAGCGCGCAGTGGCAGCAGCCGCGCTCCTGGCCGACGATGAGCAGGCTCGCGTTCTCGAAGGCGACTGGGCCGACGTTCTCCCGTCCGAGGCGCCGTTCGACCTCCTCTTCGCGGACGGCGGCGGCCAGGCGATGAAGACGAATCCGGCCGTACTCGACCTGCTGACGCCGGGCGGGACACTCATCCTCGACAACCTCACGCCTGGCCGCCCGCCCCCCGATCTCGTCCGCGAGCTGTGGCTCAACCATCCCCGCCTCGCCGCGATCGAGCTCCAGCTCTCGCCGCGCGAGGCGGCGATCGTCGGGGTGCTACAGGCTTCCTAGAGGCATGCCGATAGGGGATGGATGCCGGATTTCGGAGCCTTCCTCCACGATCTCGGCGGCTATGCGCTGACCTGGTTGCCGCTCGTCTTCTTCGGCCTGATCATCTACCTGCTCTGGCGCTCGCTCCAGTACATGCCGCGCATCAAGACGCAGGCAATCGTGTCCGACTCGAGCTCGGCGGTCACCTGGGCGGACGTCGCCGGGGTCGAAGAGGCGAAGGCGGAGCTGCAGGAGGTGGTCGACTTCCTCAAGTACCCAAAGCGCTTCCAGCGGCTCGGCGCGCGCGTGCCGAAGGGGATGCTCCTGTACGGGCCGCCCGGAACCGGAAAGACGCTCCTCGCGAGGGCCGTCGCTCACGAGTCCGGCGCGAAGTTCTACTCCCAGAGCGCCTCCGCTTTCGTGGAGATGTTCGCCGGCCTCGGCGCCTCGCGGATCCGCAAGCTCTTCCAGGAGGCGCGCAAGAACGCGCCGGCGATCATCTTCATCGACGAGCTCGACGCCGTCGGCACCGCTCGCGGAGGCAACGGCTTCAACCGCGAGCACGACCAGACGTTGAACCAGCTCCTCGTGGAGCTCGACGGCTTCGACGAGACCGCCCAGGTCGTCGTCATGGGCGCATCGAACCGGCTCCAGGATCTCGATCCGGCCCTGCGGCGCCCCGGTCGCTTCGATCGCCAGGTGCTCGTCTCGCCGCCCGACCTCGTCGGCCGCCACGCGATCTTGCTCGTCCACACGCGCGGGAAGCCGCTCGCAGAGGGCGTCGACCTGAACGTGGTCGCCCGCCAGACCGCCGGCCTCACGGGCGCCGAGCTCGCGAACATCTGCAACGAGGCCGCCATCTTCGCCGGCCGGCGCGAGGCCGATGCGATCGAGCTCGAAGACTTCGAGGATGCGATGGAGCGGGTCGTCGCCGGCCTGCAGCAGCGCCGCGTTGTCACCGACAAGGAGAAGCGGATCCTCGCCTTCCACGAGGCGGGCCACGTGCTCCTCGCCCATCTCATGGGCGATCTGCTCCCGATCCAGAAGGTTTCCATCGTCGCGCGCGGCGATGCGATGGGCTATGCGTACTACCTCCCCACCGAGGATCGCTATCTGCATACGAAGGAGGAGTTGCTCGACGTGATGAAAGTCGCCCTCGGTGGCCGCGCGGCCGAGCAGCTCGTCTTCGGCCGCGTCACGAACGGCGCTGCGTCCGACCTCGAGAAGGTCACGGAGATCGCGCGAGCGATGGTGTTCGATTACGGGATGTCCGCGCTCGCGTCCGCGCGCACGCTGCGCGCCGACAACTATGCACTCTCGGAGGAGAGCAAGCGGATGCGCGACTCGGAGCAGGCGCGGCTCACCGACGAGGCGTACGAGGAGGCGCAGCGTCTGCTCGCCAAGCACCGCGCCATGCTCGACCGGCTCTCGGCGGCCTTGCTGGAGAAGGAGACGCTCGACCGCCACGAGCTGCGCGAGCTGCTGCACGAGCTCGAGCCCGAGTCGCGCGCGTCCGAGACCATGGGCACGGTCCGGGTTCTCCCCTAACTAGGATCACGGCGCATGCGCGCCCGCGGAATCCATCATCTCGGCGTGGCAGTGCACGATCTCGACGTGGCGCTCGACACCTATCTGCAGCTCTTCGGCGGCGTTCTCGAGCATCGCGACATCGTTCCTGCTCAGGGCGTCGAGGCCGCGGCGGTCCTGATCGGCTCGGGACGCGTCGAGCTGGTCGCGCCGCTCGGCGACGACACCCCCGTCGGCCGGTTTCTCGCGAAGCGAGGGCCCGGGATGCACCACGTCGCCTACCAGGTCGCGGACGTGCGAGATTCGGTGCGCGAGCTCAGCGTCGCGGGCGTCGAGCTGATCGACCAGGAGCCGCACGAGGGCCTCTTCGGGCTCCAGGTCGCATTCGTCCATCCTGATGCCGTCCACGGCGTCCTCACGGAGGTGGTTTCGCTTGGCTGATTCCGTTCGGATCGAGATCGCCTTCGACGGCGGTCAGATCATGGGTGCGATCGTCACGTCTGCCGGTGCGGACGAGCTCGAGCGCGCGCTCGCCGAGGCCGACGCCGAGACGTACGTCCTCGACACGAGCGACGGTCGTTACACCGTCGCCCTGCGCCGGATCGTCTACGTCAAGCGCTACGCGCGTGAGTCACGGGTCGGATTCGGGATCTAGCAGGTCGGGGAGACGAGGCGAGTGGCCGAGACGGCGCAGAAGAGCCCCTCCGGGGCCGAGGTCCGCAAGCTCGTCGAGCGGGCACAACACGGCGAGCGCACCGCGCTCGAGGAGCTCTATCTGATCCACTTCGACCGCATCTACAGCTATCTGCACCTGACCGTCGGCAACCGTCCCGACGCCGAGGATCTGACGACCCAGACCTTTCTGCGGATGCTCGAGTCGATCGGCAAGTTTCGCTTCCAGGCGGCCCCGTTCTCGGCCTGGCTCTTCCGGATCGCGCACAACCTCTCGATGGATCATTTTCGCGCCAACCGGCGTTGGCAGCCGGAGGAGGACGTCCCCGAGCCGCGCGACTCGGAGGAGCGCTCGGCCGAGGACGAGGCGTTCCAGTCGATCGGACGCCAGTCGATGCTCGACCTGATCGAGTCGCTCTCGCAGGAACAGCAGCAGGTGCTGACGCTCAAGTTCGTCTTCAACTTCTCGAACGGCGAGGCCGCGACCATTCTGGACAAGTCCGAGGGCGCCGTGAAGAGCCTCCAGCACCGGGCACTCGGCTCCTTGCAGAAGCAGATCGCCTCCTCCGCGGAAAGCTAGATGGCGCTCGAGGTCGGCATCGTCGGGCTTCCGGGGGCCGGGAAGACGACGCTCTTCACGGCGTTGACGCGAACCGGCGGCGCCGGCTTCGGCAAGGAGAACGTCGGGATGGCGACGATCGCCGACGAGCGGCTCGAGCGGCTTTCCAAGCTCGTCGGGGCACGCAAGATCACGCCCGCGACGATCCGCGTCGTCGACGTGCCGGGCACAGGGCTCGCGTTGCTCGGCGGCCTGCGCCAAGTGGACGCCGTGCTGGCCGTGGCGGATGGATTCACGCCGGGCGGCAACCCTGCTTCCGACCTCGAGACGCTCGAGCTCGAGCTGCTCGTCGCCGACCGCGATCACGTCGAGCGGCGGCTCGAGCGCGTCGAGAAGCAGGCGAAGTCAGGAGATGCAGCCCTGCGCAAGGAGCTGGAGGTTCTGACGGCGCTTCTCGCGCACCTCGACGCCGGCAACAGTCTGCGCGACTTCCCCGGCGAGTTACCGGGCGAGCTCGAGCCGCTGACCACGAAGCCGCTGATCGCGATCGTCAACGGGCCGGGCGGGATCGACCTCCAGCTCGAGGCGGAGCTGGCGGAGTTGCCCGAGGAGGAGGCCGCCGCCTACCGGGAGGGGCCGTCGGCTCTCGACGAGATCGTGCGACGGCTCTCCGACGCGCTCGGACTGATCACCTTCTTCACCGCAGGCGAGAAGGAGACCCGCGCCTGGACGTTGCGGCGCGGCGAGTCGGCGCTCGATGCGGCTGCGACGATCCACTCCGACATCGCGCGCGGGTTCATCCGAGCGGAGACGATCACGTGCGGCGACCTGCTCGACGCCGGCTCGCACGCCGAGGCGGCTCGTCGCGGCACGCAGCGTCTCGAGGGCAAGAGCTACGAGATCCAGGACGGCGACGTCCTGAACATCCGCTTCAACGTCTAGCCCCCGGCGAGCATCGTGGCGCCGGTGAGGACAGCCGCTGCACCGGCGAGCTGGACGCCGCCGAGCCGCTCCCGCAGGAGCAGCGCAGCGAGAGCAACCGTGACCGCGGGATAGAGCGAGGTCAGCACCGAGACGACGCTGACGAGACCGCGTGTCGTCGCGAGCGCGAAGAGCACGTTGGCCCCGACGTCGCAGGCACCGACGGCGAGAACCGCGAGCAGGAGCCGGGGCGGGAGGGCGAGCGAGACACCGGCGACGACGGTGGCCACGAGCACGAGCGTCGTCGATGCGAGCCGCGCCACGAGCACCGCCCAGGGCGCACTGTCGTCGGCGGCGATGTCGAGGAAGACGAAGTAGAGGCCGAAGCCGAGCGCCGCCATCAGCGCGAGCCCGACTCCGGTCGCGACGCGCGCGCCGGGCTCGCCCGTGCTGCGCGAAACGAGCGCGAGGCCGATCACGGCAACGAGCGCGCCGGCGACTTGGAGCAGCGACGGCCGCTCACCGCGCGCGATCCCAACCGCGAACGGGATCGCCGCCGCGACCCCCGAGATCGGCGCGACGACGCCCATCGCGCCGATCGCCATCCCCCGGTAGAGGCCGGCCAAGCCGAGCACGCCGCACAGCCCCGCCGCGATTGCCGCCAGCGCTGCCCCGGCCCCGAGAAAGGGCTCGCCGGCGACCACGACCCACACGACGACGGCAGCCGCTCCCGCGACCTGCGAAAGGAGCAGCACCGCCAGGACGTGCGCGCGTCGGGAGGTCAGCCCTCCCAGGAAGTCGCCGACACCGTAGGACAGGCTGGCGCCGAGCGCGAGGAGAATCGCGGTCACTGCGCGGTGTCAGTCGTCGCCGACGGGCCGCGTAGCGGCCACGGCGTCGAGCTGGTTCGCGTGGTAGAGAACGGATGCCTCCGCGGTGCGCGCGGCGCCTCGGTCGTGATGAGTGGCCACGGCGTGGAGCAGCTCGGCTCGCACCGCGCTGTCGATCGCCTCGGCGCGCTCCTCGATCAAGCGCAGGCCGAGGTGAACGTGGCCGAGCAGCCGGCCCTCCTCCGTCTGCCGGAAGGCCGGCGCCCGCCCGAGCTCGCGCGTCCGCCCGACGTCGTGCAGGAGCGCGGCCGCGAGCAGCAGGTCGGCGCGGAGTCGGGGATGGAGCTGCGCCGTCTCGCGGGCGAGCGTCGCGACGCCGACCGTATGCTCGAGCAGGCCGCCCGCGTAGGAGTGGTGCGTCTCGGCGGCCGGCAACGTACGCAGCGAGGAGCGGAGCTGCGGGTCGCTCGTGAAGCGGCCGACGACCCCCGCCAGCCCCGTGTGCGAGATCTCCGCCGCGAGAAACTCGAGAAACCCGTCGAGCTCGTCGGCGTCTCGGCGCAGCGTCGGCGTCAGCTCGGCAGGATCGGCGTCGGCCGCCTCGACCGAGCGGACGTCGAGCTGGAGCCTTTCGCCGAAGCGCGAGACCCGGCCGAGGACGCGCACGGCGTCCCCCTCCGCGAAGCGCCCGTCGAGCAGCTCCACGTCGTTCCAGACCCTGGCTTCGATCCGCCCGGTCTGGTCGACGAGCTCGAGCGCGAGATAGGAAGCGCCCTTCTTCGTCCGCAGCCGCTGCTTGCGCGCGACCGCGTAGACGCCTTCGACCACACGATCCGCGGCTAGCTCGTTGATCGCGCTCATGGGCTGAGTCTAGGCCGTTGCTAGGCTCGGCCGATGGCCGTCGTCACGCCTTTCCGCGCGCTTCGCTACGACGAGAGGAAGGCCGGGCCGCTGGGGACGCTCGTCGCTCCACCCTACGACGTGATCTCGCCCAGGGAGCGGCTCGACTACCTCGCGCGGCCGAACAACGTCGTCCACCTCACCTTGCCCGACTCCGAGGAGGAGGCCGCGAGCACGCTCGAGCGCTGGCGCGCCGACGGGCTGCTCGTGGAGGAGCCGCCGGCAGTCTGGTTCCTCGTCCAGGACTACGTCGGGCCGGACGGGGTCGCGCGGAGCCGGAGCGGCCTCGTGGCGTCACTCAGGGTCGAGCCCTACGACACCCGTACGGTGCTCCCGCACGAGCGCACCCACGCCGGTCCGAAGGAGGAACGACTGCGGCTCCTGCGCGCGACCGGCGTCCAGCTCGAGCCGATCTTCCTTCTCTATGACAGGCCCGCGCCGCTCGAGGCGCCGGACCGGGAGCCAGATCTCGCTGTCGAAGGCGCTCGCCTCTGGCGGCTCGACGATCCTACGATCACGCGTGCGTTCGACGACAAGCAGTTGCTGATCGCCGACGGCCACCATCGCTACGAGACCGCGCTGGCCTACCACGAGGAGGAGGGAACGCCCGCAAGTGCGCAGATGCTCGTCGTGCTCGTGTCGACGGACGACCCCGGCCTTGAGATCTTTCCCACCCACCGCGTGTTCGCCGGACCACAACGACTCGAGGGCGAGCGCGAGCCGGTCGCCGACCCCGAGGTCGCCCTGGAACGACTTAGTGTTGAAACAACACAAGCTCCTGGGCCCGCAGTCGTCGAAGTGACGCGCGACGGCGGCGCGATCGTCCGCGGCGAGCCCGGCCTGCTCGACGTCCACCTCGTCGACTCGCTCGGCCACGAGGGGATCGCCTACACGCCCGACGCGGCCGAGGCGTTACGGCGCGTACGCGAGGGCGAGGCCGACGTCGCCTACCTGATGCGGCCGACGCGGATCGGAGACGTCTTCGCGTACGCGCGCCGTGGCGAGGTGCTTCCCCAGAAGACGACCTACTTCTTCCCGAAACTGCTCTCCGGGCTCCTTTTTCACCCCGTATGAGCCCGTGGCTCGACGCCTGCCGCGACTCCGTCGCCGACATCCGCGGCGTGCTCGCCGAGCTGCCGACCCGAGTCGAGCGCGAGCCCGTGGCGAAGACTGGCGAGGGCGGGGACGACACGACCGCGATCGACGCGGCTGCGGAGGCGGTCGTGATCGCTCGGCTCGCCCGGCTCGACGAGAGCTTCACGCTCGTCTCTGAGGAGCTCGGTGAGGCGAGCTACGGCTCCGGCGGGCCGTGGCGTGTCGTGGTCGACCCGATCGACGGCTCGCTGAACGCGAAGCGCGACATCCCCTTCTTCTCGCTCTCGGTCGCCGTCGCCGACGGGACGGCGATGGGAGACGTCGTCTTCGGCTACGTCTACGACTTCGGCTCGGGCGAGGAGTGGACGGCCACCCGCGGTGGCGGCGCCCAGCTGAACGGCCGCGCTCTCGGAGCCGTCCGGCCGAAGAACGAGATCGAGATTCTCTCCTTCGAGGCGACCACCACGGCCGAAGTGGCCGACAAGGCGGCTGCGGTGGCAGGCATCGCCTACCGGCTGCGGATCATGGGCTCGCTCGCGATCTCGCTCTGCCACCTCGCCGCCGGGCGCGTCGACGGTGTCTGCTCGCTGAAGCCGGCGCGCTCGGTCGACATCGCCGCGGCTCAGTTGCTCGTGCGCGAGCTCGGGCTCGCGATCGACCTCTTCGAGGCGCCGCCGTTCGAGGCGGCTCCGCTCGACCTGATCGGACGTTCGCGCGTCGTTGCGGCGGGCACCCCCGAGCTGTGCGCGAAGCTGGCCCGAGCCCTTACGTAGGTCAGCCGCCGCGTGCTTCGAGCTCCGCGACAACGCGCTTCGGCGCCACGAGGCGGTAGCTCTCCTCGACCCAGTCGCGCAGGACCTCGAGCTGAAGGCCGACCACCGGCACCGTCACCCAGCCGGCCTTCCCGAGCCCGTAGCCGGTCGGCTCGGCGCCTCCGATCGAGAGCGCGTGGTCGTGAGCCTCGTCGAGCTTGACCGCGATCGTGCCGGTATCGGCCGGCGCGTCGCCGAGGAAGACGAAGATCTTGCCGCGCACCTTCGCAACTCGATCGCCCCACGGAAACTCCTCCGTCGTCTCGGGGAGGCCGAGCGCGAAAGCGCGCAGCTCGGAGCGGAGGTCGAGCATGCCTCTCTACGCTACTGGGAGCTACGCTCTGGGGGTGGCTATCGACCGGGACGAGATCCTCCGCGCGCTCGAGCGCGTGATCGATCCGGAGCTCCAGAAGCCGGTCACCGAGCTCGAGATGGTGCGCGGGATCGAGATCGACGGCCCGGACGTGAAGGTGACGATCGCGCTGACCGTCGCCGGCTGTCCGCTGCGCAACTCCTTCGAGGAGCAGGTCGCCCAGCACGTCGGCACGCTCGAGGGCGTCCGCCGGGTCGAGCTCCGCTTCGACGTGATGAGCCCCGAGGAGAAGGCTGCGCTCTCCACGCGGCTGCGCGGTGGACGGCCCGAGAAGTCGATCTCGGTCGATCCGCGCACGCGCGTGATCGCGGTCGCGAGCGGCAAGGGCGGGGTCGGCAAGTCCTCTCTCACCGTCAATCTCGCCGCCGCCCTCGACGCGTCCGGCAAGAGCGTGGGCCTGATCGACGCGGACATCTACGGTCACTCGATCCCGCACATGCTCGGGATCAACCAGCGGCCGATCGTCGTCGACAAGATGATCGTGCCGCCGGTGCGCGGCCGGCTCAAGTTCATCTCGATCGGCAACTTCCTCGACCAGAACGGCCCCGTCATGTGGCGCGGGCCGATGCTGCACCGCGCGCTCGAGCAGTTCCTCTCCGACGTTCACTGGGGCGAGCTCGACGTGATCGTGATTGACATGCCGCCCGGCACCGGCGACATGGCGATCTCGCTCGGGCAGCTCCTTCCGCGCGCCGAGGTGCTGATCGTGACGACGCCGCAGCCGCTCGCGCAGGAGGTCGCATCGCGGGCCGCGGTGATGGCACAGCGCACCGGCCAGCGACTGGTCGGGGTCGTCGAGAACATGACCGGCGAGACCTTCGGCACGGGCGGTGGCGAGCTGCTCGCACGCGAGCTCGAGACGCCGTTCCTCGGCTCGGTGCCGCTCGACGTCGAGCTTCGCGAGGCGGGCGACCGGGGCGAGCCGGTGGTCGAGTCGCGGGCGGATTCCCCTTCAGCCCGGGCGATCGTCGCGATTGCGGAGCTCGTGGCCGTACCGCGGCCGGGCGCGATCCAGAAACCGCTGACCCTGCTCGCGTGACAGGTTCGGGGCACGCCGCCGCGTTCTTCGACCTCGACCGGACGCTCCTGCGGCGCTCGAGCGTGCTCGCGCTTGCCGGCTCGTTCCGCGAACGAGGCGTGATCGGCCGCGGCCAGCTCGCGAAGGCCGCCGCCTGGCAGCTTCTCTTCGCTGCGCGCGGGATCGGCGCCGAGGCCGTTCGCAAGGCGTCCGAGGACGGGATGATGATCCTCGAGGGCTTCCGGGTGGACGACCTCCGCACGATGGTCGCCGGCGCGATGGAGCCCGTGCTGAAGCCGCTCGTCTACTCCGATGCGCTCGCGCTCGTTCAGCGCCACAAGGGGCGTGACGAACCCGTCTACATCGTCTCCGCGACGCTGCAGGAGATCGTCGAGGAGCTGGCCCGGGAGCTCGGCTTCGACGGCGCGCTCGGGTCGACGTGTGAGATCGAGGACGGCGTCTACACCGGTGTCTCGCTGCGGGCCTGCCACGGCGAAGGTAAGGCCGCTGCTGTCCAAGAGCTCGCGGCGGCAGAGGGAATCGACCTCGCCGTCTCGACCGCGTACTCCGACAGTCACACCGACCTTCCCTTCCTCGACGCCGTCGGCAATCCGGTCGTTGTCAATCCCGACCGGAAGCTCCGCCGGATCGCGGCTGAACGCGGCTGGCCGGCGCGCGAGTTCAGCGACCTCGCATATCCAGCGCCCCGACGTCTGCGCGCTACGCTCGTGGGGATCCCGCTCGCACTGGGTGCGAGCGCCGCCGTCTGGGCCGCACGCCGCCGTGCAGCCTGAGGAAGCGCGGCGCAGGCTCGCGGCGCTCGGCTTCGAGGCCGACGACGTCGAGACGCTCTTCGACCACTTCGACGACGCCGAGCGGCGCGCCAAGCCCGGCCACGGCCACGCGCGGATCGAATGGCTCGAGACACAGAAGCTGAAGCCGGTGGCGAAGCCGGTCAAGGGGAGCGCGCTGCCGGGCTTCGACTACTGGGAGTCGCGCGGGGCGCTGGGATACCTCGTGTTAGCGGAGATCTGCGCGGAGCTGGCCGAAGCAGAGCCGTGGCCCGTCCGGGTCGTAGTCGCGGATGCGTTCCCGACGGGTCACCTCGGCTATTGGGTTCGGTGGCTGGCCGAAGCCGGCCTCGTCGCCGCGCTGACAGCGTCGTCGCCGGCTCGGCTCCCGCACCCCGACGGCGGCCAGCCGCTCGTCGGCACGAACCCGCTCGCGATCGGCCTGCCCAACCCCGAGGGCGAGCCGATCGTCGTCGACGTCTCGATGGGCGCCGTCACCTACGGCGACGTGATCCGCGGTGCGGCGCAACCGGAAGACCTCGTCCCCTTCGGCGGCGAGCAGGCGCACAAGGCGTTCGCCCTCGCGGTCGGCCTGGAGGGGCTGATCTCCTCCTTCGTCGGCGACACCCACGGGATCGTGCTCGTGGCGGCGAAGCCCGAGTTCTCGCACTTCGCCGAGGATTTGCGGGAGCGTGCTGCGGGCCTTCGCCTGCCGGGCGACTCCTAGCCGGTTGCGTTCGGCGATGGTGCGGGGAAGCGCGAGTCGGCTCGGACCGCGTCGAAGTCCGAGTCAGTCTGCGCAGCCTCGCGGAACAACGGGCTCAGCTCGATCGACTGATCGAGGTGTGCGAGCGCTTCGTCGTGGCGCCCCACGAGGCTCTCGGCGCACGCGAGGTTGTAGAGGACGCCGGCCTGGTCGGGAGCGTCGCGGTGCGCCTGCTCGAAGAACTCGAGGGCGCGGTCGTACTCCCGCGTAGCAAAGAACTGCAGGCCCTTGGAGTACCGCTCCCACGGGGAGACCGAAAAGGCCTCGCCTCTCTTCCCGCCCGCGACGAGGATTATCGTTCCGGCGTCTTCGGCCGTGGCCGACCGCTTCACATTTGGATCGCCGACGAAGACCAGCTTCCCGGCGGGCGCGTCCACGGTCTCGCCGTCGACGGTGAAGGTCGCGCGTCCCGAGAGCACGACGTAGAGCTCCTCGTGGCCGCCCGCGCCTCCATCGACCTCGTCGTGCTCCCCGATCAGCTCCTGCCCGGCCTCGGTCGCGCGCCAGGCGTTGACCCCGAAGGCGGTGATCCCGAGCTCCGTCCGGATCGGATGCCAGCGCGCCCGTTCCTCGTCGATAAAGCTGCCGACGTCCGCTAGCCGCGTAACCCACGTACCGCTCGCTCATGCGGGAAACCCCGGGTCGGCGCGGATCGAGTCGAGATCCTCGTCGTCGCTCGCGTAGGCGCGGAACTTCTCGCCGCCGAGCTCGACCGCCCGGTTCAGGTCCGAGAGCGCGTCGTCGGCTCGGCCCGCAAGCGCCTCCCAGCAGGCGCGCTGGTAGAAGAGCATCGGGTGCTTCGGGTGGTGCTCGAAGCCCGCGTCGATCTCCGCGATCGCGCCGGCGTGGTCGCCGGCCTCGCCCTTGGCGGTGGCGGCAAACCAGAACTCCCAGCCCGAGACTGAGTACGCCTCACCCGGCTTGCCGCCGAGCGCGAGCACGGTCGTCGGAGCCTCGACCGCGATTGCCGCGCGCCGCACGGTCGGGTCGCGGAGGAAGACGAGCGTGCCGGTCGGCGCATCGACCTCCTCGCCGTCGAGCGTGAAGCGCGCGTGTCCCGCGACGACGACATAGAGCTCTTCGTGGCCGAGCGATTCCTCGGTGTGTTCCTCGACGACGTCCTGCCCCACCTCGGTGGCCGTGTAGCCGTTGACGCCGAAGGCGCGCACGTCGAAGCGGCGTCGGATCGGCGTCCAGCGCAGCGTCCCAGGCCCCGGCATGTCCTCGATCTCCTCGAGCGAGGCGGTCTCCCACGGCTTCATCCGCTCCGCCTCCTGAGCTTGTCCAGGACAACCGGGTCGACGGCATCCTCGCCGTCCACGCGCTCCTCCAGGTTCTCGACGCCGGCCCAGTCGGCGAGCGTCTCGTAGCCGAGCCCGCCGAGGCGCTCCTGCAACTCGGCGCGCAGCTCGGCGTCGACGGACACCCAGTCAGAGCGCGGGGTCTTGCCGAAGAGCGCCTGATGGATCTCGTACAGCCGGTTCAGCTCTTCGATCGGTCGCTCGTGATCGTCGACGCGTAGGTCGACCACGACATCAGAGAGGCCGGCATAGCCGCCGTTGCGCTCGACGACGAGCAGCGCGGCGGATTGCTGGCCGCGCCGGTCGCCGCCGGCTGCCTGCGCGGCGGCAAGACATGCGAGCAGCCGCTCGGCGAGCGATCCGGACGAAGCCTCGAACGTCTCGGCGAGCGCGTCGACGGTCTCGCCGGACACCAGGATGTTTCCCTGCGCCGCGTAGCCCGCGCCCGTGCGGCCGCCGGCCCAGTCGTGGCACTCCGTGCCGGTGAAGCTCGCACCGCGACCCTCCGCGTCGACGATCCCGAGCTGGCGGCTCTCGCGCTCGTCGTCCGCCTCGGTCAGCCGCCGCACGACCTCGTCGGCGGCGAGCCGCTGGCGGAGCAGAGCGAGCCCGTCAGGGCCGTAGCGCGGGTTCGCATACGACTGGGTCGCGACCGCCCCGACGTGCGGCTCTGCCCAGGGCACGACCGAGCCGACGGCGAGGAACTTCGACTGCACCGCAACGCCCCACTGGCCCGCAACGAGGTCGCAGGCGACGAGCGAGTACGTGCTGATGAGGCGCTTGTGTTGTTTCAACACAAGCTCATTTCGGCCCGTAGGTGAGCTCCGTCAGGTCGAGCGCGAGCAGCTCCTCGGTCGGCACGAGCACCGTCGCGACCTCCGGCCGCGCGAGCGCCGACTTCACTCCCTCGGCGGAGTCGGCGCGGACGACGACCGGCGTGCCCCGATCGTGTGCTTCGCGCAGCCTCGCCAGATCGGAGACGTCGTCGAGCACGAGCGCGTCGGTCACGTCGAGCGACCCTTCGAGCGCGAGCTCGGGCACCCTCCGACCCGTCCCCCCGTACCAGCGCTCCCTCACAGCTCGATCGTTCCTCCCGGCTCCGGCGCCTCGATCGTCACGTCTGGCGCCAGCTCGCGCAGCTTCTCCGGCGTCCCAGTGAGGACGGGAAAGGTGCCGTAGTGGGACGGGACGCAGCGCTTCGCCCCGAGCAGCTCGAGCGCGACCGCGGCTTCGCGCGGGCTCATCGTGAAATGGTCGCCGATCGGCAGCACGACGAGGTCGGGCTCGTAGATCCGGGCGATCAGCGCCATGTCACCGAAAACGGTGGTGTCGCCGGCGAAGTAGAGCTTGAAGCCGTTCTCGAGCCCGATCACGAGGCCGCATGGCTCGCCGAGGTAGACGAACGTCTCGTTCTCGAAAGCGCTGCTCGAGTGTTTCGCGTCGGTCAGGGTGATCGTGATCCCGCCGACGTCGACGGTGCCGCCCTTGTTGGGCGCCTCCCCCATGTTCTCCGAGAGGCCCTTGGTCGAGAGCCAGCCACGCAGTTCGGTGTGCGCGATTACCGGGCACGAGAACGTCTGCGCAAGCGCCAGCGTATCGCCGACGTGGTCGTCGTGACCGTGGGTGAGCAGGATCAGGTCGACGCGCTCCGGTTCCTGCTCGGCCTCGGGGCAGGACGGGTTGCCGTGGAGGAACGGATCGACATAGATCCGCTTGCCGCCAGGGCTATCGATCCGAAAGGCCGCGTGCCCGAGCCAGGTGAGAGTTCCGTTGGTTGCCATGCTCGGAGCGTACAAAGGACCGTCCGACCCGGCGGCGAACATGCGCGCCATGCGACTTCGCCTGCTCACCGTCGGCCTCGTCCTCTGCACCGCACTGGCCGATGCCGCCGCTGCGCACGAGCTCGCCTACTACGCACTCGTCGCCGCCGTCCCGCTGGGCGCGCTCGCGGCGCTGGGTGCGTTCGGCGACGTCCTCGACGGCAGCGCCGCCGAGCCGCTCGATCGGGTCGTCGCGGGCCTATCGGCCGTGGCGGTGCCGTTCCTCGTCCTCGGCGCCGCCGTCCGCGTGCCGCTCCTCGGAGGGAGCCCGCCGCCCACGATCGGTGCCACCTGCGTCCTCGTCTGCCTCGCTTTCTTCGCGCTCCAAGCGCTGCTCGCGGCGACGGTTGCCGTTCCCCGCGGCCTCCGGACGGCACTCGATCGCTAGAAGGGCAGCGATGCCGCGGCGTCGCGCGCCAGGTCGATCAGCGGCTGCACGAAGAAGAACGAGCCGATCGTGACGCCGAGCGCAGCGAAAACCGCGCTGACGAGCAGCGGGTCGCGTGGCGGGGAGCCGCCCGCCACGACAGGTCTCAACGCAGGATCGGGCCGAGTCCACATCGCGAGCAGAACGCGGAGGTAGTAGTAAAGAGAGATCGCCGTCCCGATCACCCCGGCCACGACGAGCCACCACCAGCCGGACTCGTACGCCGCGGAGAAGACGTAGAACTTGCCGACGAGGCCGCCGGTCAGCGGCATCCCCATCAGTCCGAGCAGGAACACCCACATCGAGGCGCCGAGGAGCGGGCGCTCCCACAGGAACCCGCCGAGGTTGTCGAGCGTCACCGGAACGCCGAGCTCGCGCTCGCGCGCTGCGACGACGGCGAACGAGCCGATCGACATCGCGCTGTACGGGATCAGGTAGTAGAGAAGCGCGCGCCCGCCGAGCTCGCTGTTCGCAGCGACCGCGATCAGCATGAAGCCCGCGTGCGAGACCGACGAGTAGGCGAGGAGCCGCTTGATGTCGCGCTGGACGAGTGCCGCGATATTGCCGACAGCGAGGGAGACGATCGCGATCACCGCGACGGCGACCGTCCAGAGGTGCTCCTGCTCGGGGAACGCGACCGTGAGCACGCGCAGCGTCAGCACGAGCGCGGCCACCTTCGTCGCCGCCGACATGAACGCCGTCACCGAGGTCGGCGCGCCCTGGTAGACGTCCGGTGTCCACATGTGGAACGGCGCCGCCGACGCCTTGAAGCCGAGCCCGGCGACGATCATCGCGAGGCCCGCAAGGAGGAGCGAGTCGTCCGTGATGCCGGCCGCGGCGATCTCCCCGAAGCCGAGCTCGCCGGTGGCGCCGTAGACGAGGGCGGAGCCGAAGAGCAGGATCCCCGACCCGAAGCTGCCCACGATCAGGTACTTCAGCCCCGCCTCCAGCGACGTCTCGCGGTGCGTGTCGAGCGCGCAGAGGATGTAGAGCGCGATCGAGAACCACTCGAGCCCGAGGAAGAGGGTCATCAGGTTGGAGGCGCCGACGAAGAAGACCATCCCGGCGCCGGCCGCGGCGAGGAGCGCGTAGAACTCGCCCGCATGATCGCGGCGCGTCTCGCCCCACGAGACGAGCACCGAGAGAGCGCCCGCCCCGGACAGGACGATCGCGGCGAGCGCGGCCCAGCGGTCGCGCGTCATCGACTCGTTCAGGAGCGGCTGTGCGTTCGGTGTCCGGTCGAAGAGGAAGCCCGCGAGCACGCCCGCTGTGACGAAGCCGGCGAAGACGACGAACGCAGCGAACGCGCGTCGGAACCAGGTCGGCCCGATCACGGCCGCAAGCAGCGCCACCCCGGCCGCCGCGAGCAGCGCGAGCGTCGGCGAGAGCGCGAGCCAGTCGACCTTCGGCGTCTCGATCACGGCGCTGCCTCGGATACGTCGCTGCCCTGGATCGGAAAGTTCCGCTCTGTGATCGAGGCCGGCGAGGCCGAGAGGAAGAGCAGCGCGGCGAGGAGCGGGAGGACGACCGCGAGCTCGGCCGGGCGCAGATCGAGCGCCTCCTCGCCCACCGCCTCCCCGCGCGAGCGGTGCAGCACTCCGGAGATCAGCCGCAACATGTACATCGCGGCTAGCACGATCGCGCCTGCGCCGACCGCCGCCCAGCCCCAGCCCTCCGCGTAGATCCCGGCGAGGATCAGGAACTCGCCCGCGAAGGAAACCGAGCCGGGCACCGCGAGCGCGATCACGCCCACGACCAGCAAGACCGTCGCGAGATCGGGCCGGCCGCGCGCCAGCCCGCCCAGCCGGGCGAAGGCGCTCGTGCCGGTCCGTGTCTCGAGCATCCCCGCGAGCAGGAAGAGCGTCGCCGAGACGAGCCCGTGCGCCACCGATTGGAGGAACGCGCCGTTGACACCGAGCTCGTTCAGCGAGAAGAGACCGAGCACGATCAAGCCCATCTGCGCCATCGACGAGTACGCGGTCACCGAGCGGACGTCACGGGCGCGGAACGCGAGCAGGGATGCATAGACGAGCCCGATCGTCGCGAACGCGAGGATGTACGGCTGGAAGTCCGCTACGAGAGACTCGTCGAACTTCGCGATCGCGATCCGGAAGAGCCCGTAGACCGCGGCCTTCGAGACGACACCCGAGAGGATCGCAGCGACCTCGGGCGGCGACTCGCGATAGGCGTCGACGAGCCAGCCGTGAAAGGGGAAGAGCGGCGCCTTGACCGCGAATGCGGCCAGGAAGCCGAGGAAGACCCATTCGTTCGACGAAGCGCCCGATTCGACGAGGTCGAAGGTGCCTTGTGAGAGCCCGAAGACGATGATCGAGGCGAGCATCAGGAGCGACCCGGCCATCGTGTAGACGACGAACTTGACTGTCGCGAAGACCCGCCGCTCGCCGCCCCAGACGCCGATCAGGACGTAGAGCGGGATCAGCATCGCCTCGAAGAAGACGTAGAAGACGAGCAGATCCTGGGCGGCGAAGACGCCGACGATCGAGCCCGTCAGGAAGAGCAGCAGCCCGTGGTAGGCGCGCGCCCGCTCGCGGTTCACCCAGGTTGCGTAGCTGATCGCGGCGGCGCAGACGACCACGGTCAGCCCCGCCAGCCAGAGTGAGAAGCCGAAGAAGCCAACGTGGTAGGAGACGCCGAGGTCGCTGAACCAGCTCTGGTGATTCTCGAGCTGCAGACTCTGGCCGAAGTCGAACCGGCGCACCGCGACGGCCCAGAGCGCAACCTCGGCGAGCGCGATCAGCGTCGCGAGCAGGCCGGCCGCGCGGGCCGGCAGCGGCAGCAGCCAGACGAGGAGTGCCCCCGCGAGCGGGAGGAAGATCAGCGCGGTCGTCATTGAACCGCCACGAAGACGACGACGAGCACGGCGACGGCGGTTGCGATCGCCAGCGCGTAGGTGCGGAGGTAGCCGGTCTGGGCCTCACCGAGGGCGCCGCCTGCGCGCCGGGCGCCGAGGGTCACCCCGCTGATCGAGCCGCCGATCAGCGGCTCCTCGATCCAGCGCCGCCAGATCCCGGCGATCCAGACCGCCGGTCGGTAGAAGAGCGCGTCGTAGAGCTCGTCGAAGTAGAGCTTGTGCTCGAGCACGTCGCGAACGGCGGCGGCGCGCGGCAGCTCGCGCTTCCGCGCGAGGTAGAAGAGCCATGCGATTCCCATCCCACCGACACCGAGGGCGACGGCGAGCACGCTCGCCACGTAGTCCTGCGTCACACTAGGCTCCACGAGCGGCTCGGCGACGACGTGGAGCCAGTCGCCGAACGGATGCCAGACGCCCGCGATCTCGATCCAGCCGCCGACGACCGCGAGCACGCTCAACACCGCGACGGAGACGGTCATCGTCCACGGTCCTTCGCCGTGGCCGTGACCAGCGGCGTGCTGCCGGACGAGCGGCGAAGGCTCGCCGAGGAAGACGACGAAGAAGAGTCGGAAGGTGTAGATCCCGGTGAGCAGTGCTCCGAGCAGACCGGCAACGAAGAGCGCCACGCCGTAGCTGCCGCTCGCCAACGCGGCGGCGAGAATCGAGTCCTTGGAGAAGAAGCCGGAGAGCGGCGGGATCCCCACGAGCGCGAGCGAGCCGACGAGGAAGGCCAGATACGTCCTCGGCATCACCTTGCGGACGCCGCCCATCTTGCGGATGTCCTGCTCACCCGCGAGGTGGTGGATCACGAGCCCGGCCGCCATGAAGAGCAGTGCCTTGAAGAACGCGTGCGTCATCAGGTGGAACATTCCGCTCCCGTAGGCGCCGAGGCCGACGCCGAGGAACATGTAGCCGATCTGCGACATCGTCGAATAGGCGATTACGCGCTTGATGTCCGTCTGCACGAGCGCGACGAGCCCCGCGACGAGCAGCGTGATCGCCCCGAGACCGGCCGCGAGATCCTGGATCGAGGGCGCCAGCTCGAAGAGCGGATGCGCCCGCACGATCAGGTAGACGCCCGCCGTGACCATCGTCGCCGCGTGGATCAGCGCCGAAACGGGGGTCGGGCCCTCCATCGCGTCCGGGAGCCAGGTGTGGAGCGGGATCTGCGCCGACTTCGCTACGGCCCCGCCGAGCAGCCCGAGCGCGACGAGGTTCAGCGCCGTCGAGGACATCGCCTCCGCACCCTCGAAGGCGCCCGCAAACTCGAGCGTGCCGGTCTGCCAGATCAGGACGAAGAACGCAAGCGCCATCGTCGCGTCGCCGAAGGCGTTCATGATGAACGCCTTCTTGGCCGCCGCAACCGCCTCCCGCCGCTCGTGCCAGAAGCCGATCAGCAGGTACGAGGCGAGCCCGACGAGGCCCCAGCCGGCGAGCAGGATCAGGAAGTTCCCGGCCTGCACGAGCAGAAGCATCGCGAAGACGAAGAACGACATGTAGGCGAAGTAGCGCCGTTCCTCCGGGTCGCCGTCCATGTAGCCGACCGAGTAGAGGACGATCAGGCCGCCGACGCCCGAGACGATCAGCATCATCGTCGCCGCGAGCGGATCGACGAGCAACGTCAGGCCGACGTCGAAGTTTCCAGTCGAGAGCCAGGTCCACGCCGTCGTCAGGTTCTGGCGCTCCTCCTCGCCGCGGCGGAGCAGGCTAACGAACGTTGCAAGCGCTCCGGCGAACGCGACGAAGACCGACGCCGTCGAGACCCACGCGGCGCTGCGGCGAGAGATCGAGTCGCCCATCACGGTGATCGTCCAGGCCCCAGCGAGCGGCGCGAGCAGGCAGATCCACGCGCCCTGTGTCATCTGACTGCCTCCGCGAGCACGCGCTCGAGGACGACCGTCGCCGCCGGTGGGATCGCACGTTCCGCTCCCATCCCGTCCTCGCGATCGACGTCGTACGGCACCTGAACGAGTGTCGTCTTCACCCTCCCGACCTCATCCGCGCAGCACCCGGAAGCGGTCGACGTCGAGGACGAGCTTGCGGCGCGAGACCGCGACGATCAGGCCGAGGCCGACGACGACCTCCGAGGCGGCGACGGCCATCACCGCGAGCGCGAAGATCTGGCCATCGTGGTCACCGTGCAGCCGCGAGAACGAGATCAGCGCGAGGTTGGCGGAGTTGAGCATGATCTCGAGCGAGAGCAGCACGATCAGCGGGCTGCGCCGCAGGAGCACGCCGAGCGTGCCGATCGAGAACAGGAGCGCGCTGACGACGAGGTACCAGGTGACGTCAGGCCCTTGCATCGAGTTCCTCTTCCGCGCGGGTCTTCGTGCCCAGGATGACGCCGCCGATCGCGGCGATCAGGAGCACGATCGAGGTGATCTCGAACGCGAGTAGATGATCGGTCAGGAAGAAGCGCCCGATCTCGGCGGGGCTGCCGAAGGCCCCCTCGACGTCGGCCTCGTCCGCGAGCAGGTCGCCGGCTTTGAGCCCGATCACGACGACGATCTCCACGAGCAGCGCGGTTGCCGCGACGACGGCGCCGAAGGAGACCCACGACGAACCGCCTTCGAAGGGGGCGTCGGCGCGGCCGCCGAGGTAGGCGATCACGAACAGGAACATCACCATCACCGCGCCCGCGTAGACGAGCACCTGCGCCGCTGCGACGAACTCGGCCGAGGCGAGCAGGAAGAGGACGGCGAGCGAGGCGAGATTCCCGATCAGCGCGAGCGCCGAGAAGAACGGGTTCGCGAACGAGACGACCGCGATCCCCGAACCGAGGCAGGCCGCGGCGGCTCCGATCCAGATCGCCCAGACGAGAACGTTGCCCATCAGCTACTCGACCTGTGGGTCGGGATCGGAGTGTCGTAGAGGTCGCGGTCGGCGACCGGCACCGTCTTCATCGGCGGAGCGAGCAGCATGTCCTTCGTGTAGATCAGGTCGTCGCGCGAGTACTCGGAGATCTCGAACTCGTTCCCGAGCGTGATCGCGTCGAACGGGCAGGCAAGCTCGCAGTAACCGCAGAAGATGCAGCGGCTGAGGTTGATCTCGTAGATCCGCGCGTAGCGCTCGCCCGCCGAGACGCGGTTCTCTGCGGTGTTCTCGGCCGGTACGACCCGAATGCAGTCGGCCGGACAGGCGGCGGCGCAGAGCGAGCAGCCGACGCACTTCTCGAGCCCGTTCTCGTGCACCTCCAGCCGGTGCCGCCCGCGGAAGCGCGGGTAGACGGGCCGCTTGTACTCCGGGTACTGCTGCGTGATCGGCTTCTTGAAGATCTGCCGGAACGTGACGGCGAAGCCCTTCGGAGTGCCCCAACCGGAAGGGGTCATAGGGCCACGACCAGGATCGCGGTGACAACGGCGTTGAGTGTGGCGACCGGCAGCAGCACCTTCCAGCCGAAGCGCATGAGCTGGTCGTAGCGGAGCCGCGGCAGCGTCGTCCGGATCCAGATGAAGAGGAAGAGCAGTGCGAGGAGCTTGAGGATGAACCAGAGCGGGCCGAGCCCGTCGAGCACGAAGAAGTGCCAGCCGCCGAGGAAGAGCGTCACGGCGAGACCCGAGAGCGTGATCAGATTGATGTACTCGCTCATCGTGAAGAGCCCGAAGCGCATCCCGCCGTACTCGGTGTGATAGCCGGCGACGAGCTCCTGCTCGGCCTCGGGTAGGTCGAACGGCGCTCGCGCGGTCTCGGCCGTACCGGCGAGCAGGAAGACGACGAAGCCGACGAATTGGGGCACCACGTACCACCAGGTGCCATCCTGTCCGGCGACGATCTCGGTCAGCGAGAGCGACTGGGCCATCAGGACGACACCGAGGACGCTGAGCGCGAGCGAGACCTCGTAGGAGACGAGCTGCGCGCACGTCCGCATCGCGCCGAGGAGTGCGAACTTGGAGTCGGATGCCCAGCCCGCGACGATGAAGCCGAAGGTGCCGATCGAGCCGATCGCGAAGATCAGGATCAGCGAGATCGGCACGTCCACGACCTGGCCGTCGATCTGCGTGCCGAAGACCTCCCAGCCCGGCCCGAAAGGGATCACCGAGAACGTCGAGAGAGCCGTGAACGCGGCAACGAACGGGGAGGCGATGTAGAGGGCGTCGACCGCGGAGGCGGGGAAGAAGCTCTCCTTCCGGATCAGCTTCATCAAGTCGGCTGCAGGCTGGAGGAGGCCGAACGGCCCGGCGCGATTGGGGCCGTAGCGGAGCTGCATCCGCCCCATCACCTTGCGCTCGGCGAGCGTCAGGTAGGCGAAGCTGACGAGGACGAGGTTGATGATGATCACGGCCTTGATCGTGCTGATCCACCACGGTTCGGTCACGAGGTCTTCACCACCTCGACGTCGCGGTGGAGATCCGCGGCGTGCTCGTCGGCGATCCGGACCGTGCCTGCGGCGAGGGCCATGCTGACCTGCGCGCGGAGCGCGACGGACGTTCCGTTGGAGCGAATCGCGACCGTGTCGCCGCTCGCGATCTGACGCCGCTCGGCATCGTCGTAGGAGAGCTCGACCTCCGCGGCGGGCCGCTGGAACTGGAGCTCGGGGATCCGCTCGACGGCAGGGCCGGAGAAGAGCGGCCGGTAGCGGAGCAGGCGCAACGTGCCGAGGAAATGTTCCTGCGGTGCGGCCGCGGGCGGCGGGATCGGGGCGACCGGGCGTGGCTCTGGTGGCTCGAACGCTGTGCGGGCGGGCAGCGGCGCACGCTCGCCGACTTCTCCGAAGCTGGCTTCACCGCCGTAGACCGTCTCCGCCAGCTCTGCGACGACGACCGACGCATGCGGAGAGATCTCGACGCCGAATCGGGCGGCGAGCTTTGAGATCCAGGCGAGCTCGTCCGGGACGGGCGGGATCACGCCGCGGCGCAGGCGCTGGACGCGACCTTCGAGGTTGACGAACGAGCCGTCGCGCTCGAGGTAGCTCGTGGCCGGAAGGACGAGGTCGGCCCAACCCACGGCGAGCCCGTGGTACATCGTGATTGCGAGCACGTGCTCGGCCTTCTCCGCGAGCGCGCGCACCGCCGGGTCGGCTGCGGCCTCGTCGCCCGAGACGATCAGGAGGCCGATCGGCTCGGGGTTCGCCTCGTCGCCGTCAGCCGCGGCAGCCCAGGCCTCGGCGACGCCGCGGCCGTTCGGGGTCGCGGGCAGGTGAAAGGCGGAGCAGCCGGGCTTGCCGTCGAAGCCGAGCGAGTGCGCGAGCTCTGCGAGTCGGGCGCCGCCTCCTCCGCCGCGGCCGGACCAGATCAGGACAGCGCGGTCGGAAGCGCGGAGTCGTTGCTCGAGCTCGGGCTCGAACTTCGGCTCGGCCAGCTCGACGACCTCGCCACCGTTCCGGTGTGCCTGCTTGATCCAGAGCTCGACGATCGGGGCGCGGTCGGCCACGCGCTCCTCGCCGATCACGACGACGAGCTCTGCGTGTCCGATCGAGGAAAGCGGCGCCCGGAACGCGTCGAGCGCCGACGAGGTCGCCTCGGGCAGCACCGCGGAGTGGGCGCCGAGTCCGCTGCGCAGCAGACGGCCGAGCGCGTAGGCCTCCTCGATAGTCTCCGAGCCCGAGAGCGCGGTCACGATCCTGCCCCCAGCGCCGCGGAGGAGGCCTTCCGCACGGTCGAGCGCGTCGTCCCAGGAGATCTCGCCGAACCCGCGCCGGCGCACGCGCTCGAGCGGGATCTCGATCCGATCCTCGGCGTACAGATGGGGGTAGCTGAAGCGCCCCTTGTCGCAGAGCCAGCCCTGGTCGACCTCGGGGTGGTTGCGGGAGAGGATCCGCTTGACTTTGCCCTCGCGCGTCGTCGCGCTGATGTTGCAGCCGACGGGGCAGAGCCCGCAGATCGTCGGCACGTTCTGGATCTCCCACGGGCGCGCCTCGAAGCGGTACTGCGTCGAGGTGAGCGCACCGACGGGACAGAGCTCGATCACGTTGCCGCTGAACGGGTCACGATACGGCTCGTCCTCGAAGGTCGTGATCATCGACATCGCACCGCGATTGCGCGCGACGAGCTGGCCGTCCTGCGCGACGCTCTCCGAGAAGCGCGTGCAGCGGTAGCAGAGGATGCAGCGCTCGCGATCGAGCGCGATCGTCGGCGAGATCGGGATCGGCTTGTCGAACGTGCGCTTCGGAAAGGTCATCCGCGTCTGGCCGGGGCCGTAGCGGAACGTCAGATCCTGGAGCGGGCACTCGCCGCCCTTGTCGCAGACGGGGCAGTCGAGCGGGTGGTTGACGAGGATGAACTCGAGCGTCGCGTTCTGGCCCTCGGCAGCCTTCTCCGAGGACGCTCCGGTGCGCACGACCATCCCTTCCTGCGCGGTCAGTGTGCAGCCGGCCTGGAGCTTCGGGATCCCCTCGACCTCGACGAGGCACATCCGGCAGGCGCCGACGGGCGGGCCGAGCCGCGGCTCGTAGCAGAAGACGGGAATCTCGATTCCAGCGACGGCGGCCGTCTCCACGAGCCCGGTGCCCTTCGCCACCTCGACCGCGCGCCCGTCGATCGTCAGCGTCACGTTTTCGGCGGCTCTCATCAACCGTCCCCTTCGGCCGCGTCCGGGGTCAAAGCCCGGACATGTCCCTCGCCGCGGCCTGCGTGCGCCGATTCCCGCAGAAGGTGACCGGTTGCCGGATCGGACCTGTCCTGCGGGGCCGCGTCCGGGCTTTGACCCCGGGCATGTCCGCAAACGACGGTCATGCCGGCACCTCCGCGACCGGACCGTGCGTGTGCTGGGAAACCGGCGCGACGACTCCCTCCAGGGGGGACTGACCTCCAAACGGACAGCCGCCGTCGAGATGTGCGAGGAACTCGTCGCGGAACTTGAGCACGTAGCTCGCAACCGCCATCGCGGCCGTCTCACCGAGTGGGCAGAGGCACTTGCCGTTGATCCGGTCGCACACGTCGAGCAGCAGATCGAGCTCGGAATCGCTCGCCTCACCCAGCTCCAGCTTCCGCAGGATCGCGGTCATCCAGCGGGTGCCCTCGCGGCACGGGGTGCATTTGCCGCACGACTCGTGCTCGTAGAACTCGGACACTCGGATTCCGAGTTGCACCATGCAGCAGCGATCGTCGATCGCGATCACTCCGGCCGAGCCCATCGCGGTCCCGACTTCCGCGAGCGAGTCGTAGTCGTAGGGAACGTCGATCTCGTCCGCCGTCAAGATCACGGTCGAGGAGCCTCCGGGAATCACCGCCTTGAGCTCATGCCCTTCCGGGATGCCGCCGCCGATGTCGTAGATCAGCTCGCGCAGCGTGATTCCATGGGCGACCTCGTAGTTGCCGCTGCGAACGAGGTTGCCCGAGAGCGAGACGACGCGCGTCCCGGTGGAGTTCTCGACCCCGAGCTTGGCGTAGGCCGCGCCGCCCATCGCGACGATCGGCGGCACCGTCGCCAGCGTCTCCACGTTGTTGACGACGGTCGGCGAGGCGTAGAGACCCGAGATTGCCGGAAAGGGCGGCTTCGAGCGTGGCTGCCCGCGCTTGCCTTCGAGCGACTCGAGCAGCGCCGTCTCCTCGCCGCAGATGTACGCGCCCGCGCCGCGGTGGACGACGACAGTGACCCCGCCGAGGAGCTCGTCATCGTCACGGATCTCCTCCAACGCATCACGGACCGCCTCGAACGGGCCGAGGTACTCGCCGCGGATGTAGACGAAGACGTGCTTCGACTCGACGGCGTGCGCCGTGATCAGGCAGCCCTCGATGAAACGGTGCGGCACGCGCGAGAGGATCTCGTTGTCCTTGAAGCTGCCCGGCTCGGACTCGTCGGCGTTCACGACGAGGTAGTGCGGGTTCGGGTTCTGATCGGGCTTCGGAATGAAGCTCCACTTGCGCCCGGTCGCGAAGAAGGCACCGCCCCGGCCGCGCAGGTTCGAGGCGAGCAACTCGTCGATGACTGCCTGCGGCGCCAGCGCGCGCGCCTTCGCGAGAGCGTCGTAGCCGCCGATCGCCTGATACTCGGCGAGCTTCGTCAGGTCGCGCTCGTCCGCGCCCTCCAGAACGACCGGGCGTGTCTCAGCCATCGGTCCGCAGCTCCTCGACGATCGCACCGGCGTCGTCCGCCTGGACGTGCGTGCGGTAGCGATGATCGAGCGCCACGATCGTCGCCCAACCGCAGCCGCCGAGGCACTCGACCGTGCGGAGCGTCACCTCGCCGTCCTCGGTCGTCTCCCCGGCCCGCACGCCGAGCTCGCGCTCGAAGGCCTCCAGCACCTGCTGCGCCCCCACGAGTGCGCAGGAGACGTTCGTGCAGACCTCGACGAGGTGCCGGCCGACTGGCGCCAGGTGGAACATGTCGTAGAAGGACGCGACCGCCATGCAGTAGGCGGGCGTCTCGCCCAGCCCCTCGGCGACCTCGCGGAGCGCCTCGGGCGAGAGCCAGCCGTGCTTCTCCTGCGCGAGCCGTAGCGCCGGCAGCGTCGCCGAGCGCGACTCGGGATAGAGCGCCATCAGTCCGCGGATCTCGTCGTGCAGGGCGGTCATCGGTCCGTATCTCCCATCACGGCATCCAAAGACCCCACAACGGCGATCAGATCCGCGATTGCCACGTCCTTCATGCACGACGCGGTCGCCTCGAGCGCGACGAACGATGGTGCCCTGAACTTGACGCGCCACGGCTTCGGGCCGCCGTCTGAGACGACATAGACGCCCGACTCGCCGCGCGGCGATTCGACGGCCACGTAGATCTCCCCTTCGGGGACGCGATATCCCTCGGTGACGATCTTGAAGTGATGGATCAGCGATTCCATCGAGGTGTGCAGCTCCTCGCGCGGCGGGAGAACGACCTTGCGGTCGTCTGCGATCCACGGCTCGCCCTGCATCTCCAGGAGCCGGTCGACACATTGGGAAACGATCCGCGTCGACTCGCGCATCTCGTCCATCCGCACGCGGTAGCGGTCGTAGACGTCGCCGCCGGGGTAGACCGGCACCTCGAAGTCGACTTGGTCGTACGCGAGATACGGCTCGCGCTTTCGCAGATCCCAGTCGACTCCGGACGCTCGCAGCACCGGTCCGCTCTGCCCGAGCGCGATTGCGTCGTCGGCCGAGAGCAGCCCGACCCCGCGCGTGCGCTCAAGCCAGATCTTGTTGTCGTCGAGGATCGCCTCGTACTCGTCGATTGCCTTCGGCATCCGCGTGCAGAACTCGCGCGCCTGGGCGTAGAAGCCCATCGGAATGTCCTCCGCGAGCCCGCCCGCCTGGAAGTAGCGCGTATGCATGCGCGCCCCGGTGACCATCTCGAAGAGGTCGAGGATCAGGTCGCGCTCGCGGAACGTGTACCAGAACATCGAGATCGCCCCGATCTCGAGCGCAGAGGTGCCGAGGTAGACGAGATGCGAGTGGATCCGGACGAGCTCGCAGAGCGCCATCCGCATCCAGGTCGCCTTACGCGGCACCTCGAGCTCGAGCAGCTTCTCGATCGCCAGCACGAAGACGAGCTCGTTGTACTGGAAGGAGACGTAGTCGACCCGGGCTGGGTACGTGACGCCCTTCCACCACGTCTTCTGCTCCATCGTCTTCTCGAAACCCGTGTGGAGGTAGCCGATCACCGCCGAGAGGCCGACGACCTGCTCGCCGTTCAGGTCGACGATCAGCCGGAGGACGCCGTGAGTCGACGGGTGATTGGGACCGAAGTTGACGGTGAGGACATCCTCGAGCGGCACCTCCTCCGGGTTCGGCGAGAGCACGGTCGGGATCGGCGAGGGAATGCGCGAGCCCGTGTAGATCGGCGTGCCGCGCTCGACGGTGGCCATGGGTTCTACTCCTCTCCCGAGAAGCGAACGGGCTCGCCGCCGATCGGGTAGTCCTTGCGCAGCGGATGGCCTTCCCAGTCGTCCTCCATCAGGATCCGGCGCAGATTCGGATGCCCGTCGAAGGCGATGCCCATCATGTCGAAGGCCTCTCGCTCGTGCCAGTCGGCGGTCGGCCAGAGCGGGACGACGCTCGCGACGCTCTCGCCCTCGTCGAGCCAGACCTGGAGCCGGACGCGCAGCGAGTCCTCGGCCAGCCGCAGCAGGTGGTAGCTGAGCGAGAAGCGCTTCGGCTTCGACTCCGGCCGGCGGGCGTAGCCCTGCGAGCCGGGTGCGTTCAGGTCGCGGCCGCCGGCCGTGCCGATATAGCCGGCGACGCCGAGCTCGCCCCAGCCGAGGTAGTCCGCGGACGCGATGTCCGCGAGCACGTTGAAGCCGGCCTCGTCGCGTAGGTAGGCGGCCGCCTCGAGGAGCCGGGCGGGATCGACGACGAGCGTCGTCTCGCCGAACGCCTCGTGCGTCTCGACGAGGCCCGGGACGCCCTCGTAACCCATCAGTGCTTCGTCCCGGAAGTCCGTTGCCGCTCTGGGGAGTGGCCAGGTGTGATCTGGGTGCTGGGTGGCGCCAGGCGCGGCTGGATGCCGCCAGAGTCCAAAGGAGTTCCGGGACGGAGCACTAGGAGGCGACTCCGCGGATCTGGTACGCGGGCGGAACCCCGGCCATCACCTTCTCGTGCAGGCGCACGATCCCCTCCATCAGCGCCTCCGGTCGCGGCGGACAGCCGGGGACGTGGATGTCGACGGGAACGATCTTGTCGACGCCTTGGAGGACGGTGTAGTTGTTGAACATCCCGCCCGAGCTCGCGCACGCGCCCATTGCGATCACCCACTTCGGCTCGAGCATCTGGTCGTAGACCTGGCGCAGCGGCGCAGCCATCTTGTGGACGACGCGGCCCGAGACGATCAGCAGGTCGGCCTGGCGCGGCGAGGACGAGAAGCGCTCCATTCCGAAGCGCGCGATGTCGTAGCGCGAGGAGACGATCGCCATCATCTCGATCGCGCAACAGGCGAGCCCGAAGGTGTCGGGCCACATCGAGTTCGTCTGGGCCCAGGCGACGGCCTTCTCGAGCGTCGTCAGCCCGAGCGCATCCTCGAGGCTCTCGACCTCCTGCTCGAAGACGCCCGGTCCCTTCGTAGGCCAGAGGAGGCGCTCGCTCTGCAGTCCGGCCACCGCGAGCGGACGCTTCGAGGCGCGATTCGGGTCGACGGTCTTGTCTACACCCATACAGCTACTTCCACCGCCGCTACTTCCATTCCAGCGCGCCCTTGCGCCAGATGTAGATGTAGGCGACCGCGAGGATCGCGACGAAGACGAGGAACTCGACGAGGCCGAACCAGCCGAGGGCGTCGAGCACGATCGCGAGCGGGTAGAGGAAGACGATCTCGATGTCGAAGAGGATGAAGAGCATCGCCGTCAGGTAGAAGCTGACCGTGAAGCGCTGCTGCTTCGGCGCTCCCTCGGAGACACCCGACTCGAAGGGCAGGAAACGGGCCTTCACCCGCTTCTGCGGCGGGGTCGCGAAGATGAACGAGAACGCGATCATCGAGGCCGGGATCACGGCTGCGAAGAACGCGTAGACCAAGAAGGGGAAGTAGTCGCCGAGCATCCGGTTCGCGCGAACGCTAGCAAGTCGCGCTCGGACGCACGAAGAGAGGTGGAACCCGTGGAACCAAGCGATTTCAGGCTGTCACAAAGTCGGCCTCTCGCCACCCGCCAGGCCCGGTGCTACCATCCGCTCATGGCCACGATCGAAGAGGTAACCGGAGAGGGGACGACGCTCGTCTCGCTGACCGCAACGGCCGCGGACAAGATCCGCGAGTTGATGGCCGAAGACCCCGATGGCGAGAGCCAGGTTCTCCGCGTCGCGATCCAGGGCGGCGGCTGCTCCGGCTTCCAGTACGGACTCGGCTTCGACTCCGGCCCGGCGGAGGGCGACGAGACGATCGAGCAGCACGGCGTCAAGGTCGTGATCGATCCCCACAGTGCGCCCTATCTCAAGGGGGCGACCATCGACTTCCTGACCGGCCTCGCCGAGTCGGGCTTCAAGATCGAAAACCCGAACGCCCAGGCCTCGTGCGGCTGCGGCCACTCGTTCACGGTCGAGGAGGGCGCAGAAGCCCCCGCTTCCGAGCACGGGGGCGCCTGCGGCTCCGGCTGCTCGCACTAGCGCCGGCTCAGAACGCCTGATCCCCGATCATGGCGGCGATCCCGCCGACGGTGGCGAGCACGCCGAGCACGACAGCGGCGGTGGCGACGCCCTTACCGTCGATCCGGGTGCGACCGAGCAGCCCGAGTACGATTGCGGCCGGGCCCAGCACATAGGGGAGTCCTGTCCAGTACGCCGCAATCGAGAGCAGGCCGAGCGCGCCCACGATCAGCCCCATGCGTGCGGGGCGCTCGATCCGCGGGATCGCCCAGCCGAAGAGTGCGCCTGCGACGATCAACGACGCAACGAGCGTGATCGCAAAAGCGCCGGCGCCTCCGTTCTCGCCGTCGCCGACGAAGTTTGCGGCTGCGAGCGCCACCGCGGTGAGGACTGCCGTTGCTAAGCCTATGCCGAGGATGTTCTGTCGAGAGAGAGTCACGTTGCTCCTTCCGTTCGAGTGCTGACGTGAGGGACGCTACGGCCGCGGAGCGCGTCTGCCATCGGTGCTCCGGGCGAACTCGGGTCGCTCGTGCGAGCGATCTCGCGATCGGCTGCGCGGGCGACGACAGGCGCGTTCTCCTGCGCTAGCGTCAGCCCATGGCCCGGCGGTTCCTCGGCGCGTACGGCGAGCTGGTCTTCTTGTTCGCGCTGGGCGCGCTCGCGCAACTGGAACTCTGGCTCGATTCGGAGTGGTCAGAGAACCGGTACGAGCTGGCCCCGCTCGCGCTCGCGATGACTGCGCTCCTGCTCTTGCGGGTTCGGGCTCCTCTACTGACGCTCCTTCTCGAGCTCGCTGCGCTCGAGCTTGCCACCGCGATCAATACGGTTCCGAACAACGATCCGATGGGCGTGATCCTGCCGGTGGCAGTCGCCCTCTACTCGGCAGGCGCCCACCTTCGCGGCCGCGCGGTCGTCCTCGGCTCGGTCGTCGTGGTGGCCGCCGTGATCGCGGCGATGAGCCGGGATGGGAGCAGCCTGAACATCAGCGGCTTCCTTTTCTTCGGCTTCTTCCTGGGAGCCCCGTTTCTCGCGGGCGTCGTGATCCGGATCAGGCGCGAGCGGGAGCGGCTGCTCGTGAGCGAGCGCGACGAGCAGGCGCGCGCCGCCGGTGACGAGGAGCGGACCCGGATCGCGCGCGCGCTTCACCACCGCGTCGCGCACGCGATCAGCGTGATCGTCCTCCAGGCCCGCGGCGCGCGGCACTCGCTGGCCGTCGATCCCGACGACTCGCGCCGTGCGATCGACGCGATCGAGCGCACCGCGTCGCAGGCGCTCGGCGAGATGCGGCGGCTCCTCTCGATCCTGCGCGCTGACGACGACGCGGCCGCACTCGCTCCCGAGGCTTCGCTCACCCACCTCGACGTCCTCGCCGAGGAAGTGCGTGCGGCCGGGCTCCCTGTCGAGATCACGATCGCGGGTGCGCCCCGCGAGCTCTCGCCCGGCCTCGACGCCTCTGCCTACCGGATCGTCCAGGAGGCGCTGACGAACGCGCTCAAGCACGCGGGCCGGGCGCGTGCGGTCGTGACCGTCGACTACGGCGACGAGCTGCTCGACATAGAGGTAGCCGACGACGGCGTCGGCAGCCAGAACGGCGACGGCAGCGGCCATGGCCTGCTCGGAATGCGCGAGCGCGCCGCGGTCTTCGGCGGCAGGATCGAGGCCGGCCCGCGGAGTGGCGGCGGGTACGTCGTCCGCGCCAGCTTGCCGCTGTGAGAGCGGCTGCGGTGATCCGGGTGCTCCTCGCCGACGACCAGCACCTCGTCCGCTCGGGCTTTCGGATGATCCTTCGAGCCGATGCCGGGCTCGACGTCGTCGGCGAAGCGAGCGACGGCATCGAGGCCGTCGCGCTGGCGCGGGAGCTGCGCCCCGACGTCGTGCTGATGGACGTGCGGATGCCGCGGGTCGACGGGATCGAGGCCACTCGCCGGATCGCTGCGCTGGACGAGCCGCCCCGGGTCCTCGTGCTGACGACGTTCGACCTGGACGAGTACGTCTACGCATCTCTCCGCGCGGGGGCGAGCGGTTTCCTGCTCAAGGACGCTCCGGAGGAGCAGTTGGCGGCTGCGATCAGAATTGCGGCGGACGGCGGCGCCCTCTTCGCGCCCGCCGTCACCCGACGCCTGATCGAGCGGTTCGCCGCGCTCGAAGAGAACGCAGGCGCTCCGCCTCGGCTCGACAGCCTCACGGCCCGCGAACTGGAGGTGCTGCGCCTCGTCGCCCGTGGCATGTCCAATGCCGAGATCGCCGCCGAGCTCGTCGTCAGCGATCACACCGTCAAGACCCATGTCGCTCGCGTTCTCTCGAAGCTCGATCTCCGAGACCGGACTCAGGCCGTGATCGCGGCCTACGAGTCCGGCCTCGTTCGTCCGGGGCTGAGCTAGGCGTCGACCCGCTTCAGCCGGTCGAAGGCCGACTCGAGCTCGTCGTCCGGGGGCAGCTCGCCGTTCGGCGACACCTGGTCGACGACGTCCGGCAGTACCTGCGCGACCGCGTCGGCCGCCTCGTCCTTCGAGACACCGAGCTTGTCCGCGATGCTCGTGATCTCGTCGTCGCCGACCGCATTACGGACGTCCTCTCCCGCGACGCGCTGGTTCTCGCCCTTTGCGACCCAGGAGTCCGCCTCCTTCGCCTTCCCGTTCGCCTGGAGACCGGAGAGCAGCTTCTTGAGGCCGCCGTTCATCAGCATCGAGGCCACCATCGGCAGCAGCATCCGGAGCATCGGATTGCCGCCGAGGCCACCGCCTGCGAGCGACCCTCCCCGCGAGCCGCTGCCGAGAATCCCGCCGAGCAGATCGCCGAGGCCGCCGCTTCCGCTTCCGCCTCCGCTCTTCGCGCCTTTCAACAAGTCGTCGAGACCGCCCATTGTTCTCTCCTTCGCTCGGATGATTGCTGCACCTGGTCGTCCGTTCCCCGAACGCACCAACGCGTAGCCTCGTCTGATGATTGATGCCACGATCTCGCGCGCTCGGATGCGCGATCTGGCGTGTCTGGGCCGCTCCCGGGCTACCTGAGCGGCCTGGCGGCCGCTCAGTCAGCCCGTCCGCTTCGCGTGCTCAGCCCGTCACCGATGCAGCCGGCATCGGCAACGGCCTGATCCCGCGGCCCCAGAGCTGCCAGCTCGCGCCCCGAGACGGACGATCTCGTGGCATCAATCATCTAGTCGTCGTCGCCGCGCAGCCTTTGCACTAGATCGCGGGCGTCGGCGTCATTCGCAGCGGCGATCTGGACTTCCGGCGAGTCCGGGATCCCGTCGGGGTAGACGTCGAAGTCGATCTGCGGGAAGGCAACGATCTCGTCGCCCACGACCACCGCGACGTGATGCCAAGCCTGATCGCGTCCACCGACCCGAGCCGCCTCCTTGGTGAGCCGCGCGAACGCCTCGGTTCCCTCGGTCGTCAGGTCGACCAGGACGACGGCTGTCCCAGTGCTCGGGTCGGCTGCGCGCCGGGCACTCGAGCGATCGATGTCCTCGGTGGTGAGCGCAGGCTTGGCCAACACCGGGTAGCGGAAGACCCGGGTCGGCGACTCTTCCAGGATGCCGGGACAGACCTCCCGAGGCGGCCCGCACCGGAGCTCGCCTTCCTCTCCGGGCGGGCCGATCGCCGCCTCGAGGTGGTAGAGCGCGAATCGCTCGTCGCCGCCATCGTCACCGCCGCAGCCGGCGCAGAGGAGGAGCAGCAGCCCGGCGAGGACGCCCTTCATGTTCCGTAGCATCGCTCAGGTGATCCCAGCCGCCAACTTTCGCATCGCGGTCGTCGGCTCGGGGCCGGCGGGGTTCTACGCGACCGCTGCGCTCCTCGCGAGCGACCTCGAGATCGGAGTCGACCTGATCGAGCGGCTGCCGACGCCCTGGGGGCTCGTCCGGCTCGGGGTCGCGCCGGATCACCCGAAGATCAAGGCCGTCTCGCGTGCGTTCGAGAAGACCGCGCAGCAGCCCGGCTTTCGGTTCTTCGGCAATGTCGAGGTCGGCCGGGACGTTTCCCACGAGGAGCTCCGCGGCCTCTACGACGCCGTCGTCTACACGGTCGGCGCGCAAACCGACCGTCGGATGGGGATTCCGGGCGAGGACCTGCCCGGCTCCTTCGCCGCCACCGAGCTGGTCGCCTGGTACAACGGCCACCCCGACTTCCAGGAGCTCTCGTTCGACCTCTCCGGCGAGCGCGCGGTCGTGATCGGCAACGGCAACGTCGCCCTCGACGTCGCCCGGATGCTGGCGCTGACGCCCGAGGAGCTGGCGGCTACCGACACCACCGATGCGGCAATCGAGGCGATCGTCGGATCCGGGATTCGCGAGATCGTGGTCGTCGGCCGCCGCGGTCCGGTGCAGGCGGCCTGGACTCCGGTCGAGGTGGGCGAGCTCGGCGAGCTCGCGGGCGCCGACGTGCTCGTCCCTCCAGCGGACCTCGAGCTCGATCCGGCGAGCGAGGCGGAGCTCGCGGCGGCTCCGGCGACCGTTCGCCGTAGCGTCGAGCATCTGCGCGACTACGCCGCCCGAGCCCCGTCTGGTAAGCCGCGCTCGATCCGGCTTCGCTTCCTCACCTCGCCGGTCGCGATTCTTGGCGAGGAGCGCGTCGAGGGGATCGAGCTCGTCCGCAACGAGCTCCACGACGGTCGTGCCGTCCCGACGGAGGAGCGCGAGACGCTCGCCTGCGGCATTGTCTTCCGCAGTGTCGGCTATCGCGGAGTCGGTCTTCCGGGCGTCCCGTTCGACGAGAGCACCGGCACGATCCCGAACGTCGGCGGCCGGGTCGAGCCCGGCCTCTACGCGGCTGGCTGGATCAAGCGCGGCCCGAGCGGCGTGATCGGCACGAACAAGAAGGATGCGACGGAGACGGTCGAGCTCCTGCTCGAAGATGCCCGCGCAGGGCTCCTGCCGGCCAGCACGGACGGCAGTCTCGAGGCGCTGCTCGCCGAGCGTCGCGTCGAGGCCGTCATGTACGCAGGCTGGGAGGCGATCGACCTTGCCGAGCGCACCGCCGGAGAGCCTCACGGCCGTCCGAGAATCAAGCTCTCCAGCTGGGATGAGCTGCGCGCCGCCGCCGGTGCCACGTAACAGCCTCTCGCTGGTTCCCTCGTGCGGGGGAGGAGAATCGCGCGAGTTGCGCCGACAAGAGTGCTGTGGAGCAGCCCACCGTCGAATGTCTCCGTTGCGGCCATTCGAGGCCGTTCGTGCCTGGGCGGTGGGGGCATCAGGGAGCGGGCGAGTGCCCGCGCTGCGAGTACGTCGGATGGGCCTTCTCGACCGCCTCGACGACGCGAGCCCAGCGGCTCCTGCGTCCGCTTCCGCTTCGGCGACTCACCCGTGGCCGCGCGGCCTAGAGGCAGGGCTCTCGCCCGTCGTTAGACTCGGTCCGTGAGCACGGAAGCGAGACGGGAGCCCGCGGCCCGACAGCACTGGGGCGCCGAGACGGAGAAGGCGATCGCGAACTTCCCCGTTTCCGGCGAGCCGATTCCGGTCCCGGTCGCCCGTTGGCTCGGTCGGATCAAGGCGGCAGCTGCGCGGGTGAACGCCGACCTCGGGCTGCTCGACGCCGAGAAGGCGGAGCGGATCGCCGCAGCCGGCGACGCAATCGCCCAGGGCGAACATGACGACCAGTTTCCGATCGACGTCTTCCAGACGGGCTCCGGAACGAGCTCGAACATGAACGCGAACGAGGTGATCGCGGCACTCGCCGGCGACGGCATTCACGCCAACGACGACGTCAACATGGGCCAGAGCTCGAACGACGTCTTTCCTTCCGCTGTCCATCTCGCGGCGCTCGGCGAGGTGGAGAACGATCTCCTGCCGGCGCTGGAGCAGCTCGCCGCGTCGCTCGAGGCCAAGGCGAGCGAGTTCGACGACGTCGTCAAATCCGGGCGGACGCACCTGATGGACGCCGTGCCGGTCACGCTCGGCCAGGAGTTTGGCGGCTATGCGGCCCAGGTGCGCCAGGGGCTCGATCGCGTCGCCGACTCGCGCAAGCGGCTCGGCCAGATCCCGCTCGGCGGCACTGCGGTGGGCACCGGCCTGAACACCCATCCGGAGTTCGCGGAGCGCGTTCGCCGCCTCCTTGTGGGCGACACGGCTCTCCAGATCTCTGCCCCGGCCGACCCCTTCGAGGCGCAGGCCGCGCGGGACGGGCTCGTCGAGGCGTCGGGTGCGCTGAAGACGGTGGCCGTCTCCCTGACGAAGATTGCCAACGACCTGCGGTTGATGGGCTCCGGCCCGCGCGCGGGTCTCGCCGAGATCTTCCTCCCCGAGCTCCAGAAGGGCAGCTCGATCATGCCGGGCAAGGTGAATCCCGTGATCCCGGAGGTCGTGACGCAGGTCGCCGCGCAGGTGATCGGTAACGACGCCGCGATCACCGCCGGGGGGATGCAGGGGCATTTTGAGCTCAACGTCTTCGTGCCGATGATGGCGCGCAACCTCCTTCAGTCGGTCGCCCTGCTCGCCGCCGCGTCTCGGCTGCTCGCTGAGAAGTGCGTCGATGGGATCGAGGCGAATCGGGAGCAGTGCGAGAGCTATGCCGAGCTGACGCTGGCCGCTGCAACCGCGCTCAATCCGTACATCGGATACGACAAGGCGTCCGAGATCGTCAAGGCCGCCGCCTCGTCCGGCCGGTCGTTGCGCGAGGTCGCCCGCGAGGCCGGGGTCGACGACGACACGCTCGACCGCGCGCTCGACTACCGCGCGATGGCCAAGCCGCACGGCTAGCGCTTCGGCTTCTTCGGTTCGGGCTTCTTGCACGCGCCGTCGCGGCGCAACACGGTCCGGCTGCCGAGGGAGCCGACCGCACGTACCGTCGCCTCTGCGCACCGTCCGAGGCGCAGCGCGAACCGGACTTTCAGCCGCCTCAGCTTCGAAGCGGTGGCCGTACGTGTTTGCTGCGCTCCGGTCGTGACCGCGACGACCCGGATGCTCTCGCCGAAGACGAACCCCCGTCCCTCAACCGAGAGCGGCGCCGTGGCCCGGAGCTGCAGGATCGGACGGGTCGTGCCGGCATCCGTGGAGACGGCACCCGCGGTCGGCCCGAGAACGAGCGCGGCGAGCATGGCGGCAGTGGCAGGCATGGCGTTTGCGTCTTCCGCTCATGAAAGACACGGCACAAGTCCTGCACAACCCGCGAATGGGGGATGCGTTACCTCCTTGACAGGCGCTAGGAGGCGGCTACGATCCGCCCCAGCCCGAGGAATCTCTTCGGGCTTTGCTTGGACTCGTTCATCTAAGGGGAGAGGAAGACTCGTATGAGTTCGAGGGAAGGGAAGACAATGAACGGATTTCTGTTGCGCGTGGCGCTTCTCGCGCTCGGCGCGCTCGCGTTGGTCGCACCCGCCTCCGCCGACGTCGCGGTCACCGACCAGGCTTACGTTCGGCACGACGGCGGCACGGACGTGACGATCACGGATTGCTCGACGAACAATCGGCAGCAGAACGAGCCGTCGGTCGCCGTCGACCCGATCAACTCGGAGCATGCGGTAGCGGGCTCGAACGAGTACTGCACCACGCCGACGACCGGCGGCACCTGGGCGGGCTTCTACCACTCGGCGAACGGCGGCGACACCTGGACCGACAGCCTTTTGCCGGGCTATCCGACCGACACCTCGGCGGAAGGCCGGGCCTCGCCGCTCTTCGGCCTCGTGAACAACGCCGGCGACCCGGTGCAGGCCTGGGACCGCTCCGGCCATGCGTACTACGCAGGGATCGCGTTCAATCGCGGCAGGCCAGCGAGCGGGTCGATCTGGGTGGCTCGCTACGACTGGAACATGGTCATGACGGCCCCGGATTACCGGTACACGACAATCGCCTCGCGTGGCACGCCGAGCCCGATCTTCCGTGGGCTCTTCAACGATAAGGTGCAGCTCGAGGTCGATCGCGGCGTTGCGAGCCCCTTCGAAGGCAACGTCTACGCCTGCTACGCCCGTTTCACCGCTAGCGGCGCCAATAACGGCATCTTCTTCCTGCGCTCGGACGACGAGGCTCGCTCGTTCAGCCAGCAGAAGATCTCTGCCGGCGTCCACGGCAACCAGTTCTGCGACATCGCGACGACGAAGGACGGGACGATCTTCGTCGTTTGGCGGCAGTTCGCGTTCCAGAAGCAGCAGAACGACGCGGTCGTCGTCGTCAAGTCGACGGACGGTGGGCGCTCGTTCACGAAGCCGGAGGTCGTCACGGAGTTCACGCCGTGGGACCTCACCGACCATGCCGGCTTGCCGGCGGCGAACGGCCAGGCCCGGTACGACGCGTGCCTCGCGGGTGACGGCACCCTCGGGGGCTGCGCCGGCCCCGAGCCGCGCAACGACTCTCGCGACTGCGGCGACGGCCCGTTCGTCTGCCAGTCGGGCTACGTGTTCTTCCGCAACGCCTCGCAGACGCGCATCACCGCCGATACGGAAGCCGCCGGCGATCCGGACGCGGCGTACATCGTCTACGACGCAACGGTGCCCGGGTCGGAGACGCCCACGGGCACGAGTTACGGGACGCTCGGCGTCTCCGGCGCGGGCTCGCAGGGATCCGTCTACTTCGTGAAGACCGGGGACGGTGGGGCAAGCTGGAGCGCACCGGCGCGAATCGACCCGGAGCCGAAGGGGCACCAGTTCTTCGCGGACATCGACGCGAACGCCGGGCGGCTCTATGCCGTCTACCACGACAGCCGGTTCGACTGCTCGACCGGTCCGGCCGGCATGACCGGCGATTTCCGGACGGTGCCCATCTCGAACAGCTGGGTGCCGGCAAACCCGCCGGGCGGCATCTCCTGTGGCGGGGGGCTGGACACGTTCAGTGCCACCTCCGTTGACGGGGGTGGGAGCTGGACGTACGCGGACGTCTCGAGTGTCACGCAGATGCCGCAGTACGAGCAGTTCGGCAACCGAAACGTGCCCTTCCACGGCGACTACAACTACATCTCAGCTGAAGGCTCGACCGTGTTGATGACCTGGACCGACCAGCGCGACACGCGGCCCGGAGACGACCCGCGATACACGAACGGGGACGGAACCGACGGCTTCGACGTGTTCCAGACGCGCCTGTGCTCGGGGACGCCGCCGAGCTGCGGCGCTGACACGACGCCGAACGCCGGCGGGCTCGACCAGAACATCTACGGCGCAACGATCGCTCCGTAGGAAGGCGAGAAGAGAGGGGAG
>JBBJLW010000078.1:0-4733 GCA_037720595.1 Gaiellaceae bacterium
GCAGGCTACGTTCGCGTAGCATCGGTGGACCTGTTCCCGATGCGTCGCGAGCGCGCCCAGCGATGATGCCGAGCTCGGCGCCAGCCACCCACTGCGCCGTGGCGTCGTCAGTCCAGGACAGCCGGATGCGCGATGGACGGCGCTGGCCGCTCCCGAGAGCGCTCGTCGCACTTCGACTGCCGGAAACGAAACCGACCCGCCCTGCTTGCGTACGCACCGCGTGACGCGAAGGCCCACGCTTTCGGTGGACGGCTTGAATACCGTGCGCGACGGATCGAAGCTACTTCCCTCAACTCCTCACAGTGCGTACGCACTGCAAGCGCTCCCGTTCGAGAATCGTTGCCAAGCATGTGCGCAGTAACTGCCCACTCGAGACTGGCACTGCTGGTGCCAATGGCGGCGGAAGTTCGCCATTTTAGGAGAAGAAGATGAAGATGAAGCTTTTCGCCGCCCTTGCTGCCGCGACACTGCTCGGCGCCTGCCGCGACGACGACGACGACGGAGGCGCCGGCTCGGGGGGACAGAGCACCGGCGGTCCCATCGTGCCGCAGGATCAGGAGCCCGGCTCCGGAGACGCACCCCCGCCGCCGCCCGCGGCGTGCGGTGACATGAACGGCGGAGGCGACCAGCACGTCGACTTCGAGCAGTTGATGCAGGACGGCGTAGCCCAGAAGCCCGGGGTCATGGCCCAGCAGCTCAATCTGCTCGACGTGCGCTACGATCTCGGCGACGCGCCTTCGGCTACGGTGACGATGTTCCGCGGCAAGCCCGTGCAGATAGGCATTCGCGTCAAGCTGCCCCAGGGCGCCACCTGGGACGATTTGTCGGCGCTGAGCCCCGACGAGATCCGTGCGCAGGACATCCTCCCGGCGGGATTCTTCCCGCTGCCACACCCCAACCATCCCGTGGGCGGCATGGTATTCCCGCAATTCCACATCGACGAGGTGCTGGCGCAGACAGGACGGGATCTCACTCGGTTTGATCTCGACTTCGATCTGCCGGATCAATTCCTGCCAGAGTTTCCGGCGGCGATCTTCTTGACGACACGGCCCGACCTCGGCGACGTGTCTCAAGGTAAGGTGGTGACGTCGAACAACTACTACGAGCTTTTCAAGTGCATCCTCAATCCGAAACAGCTCGACGGCCTCCGTCTGCTCGTCACGCCGTTTGCCCAGCAGCAGTTCAACCTCATCGACGACCGCCGCTCCGAGAAGCCAAGTCTCGGTGTTTCGTGCCTCGATTGCCACGTCAATGGTCACTCGAACGGCGCCACACACCTGGTCGGTGACATCAGGCCGCAGAAGTTCCGCCATCGCATCGACACGCCGTCCCTGCGAGGCCTTTTCAATCAGCAGATTTTCGGCTCCCAGCGCGCTCTGGAGAGCGTCGAGGACTTCACGGAGTTCGAGCAGGCCGCGGCCTACTTCGACGGCGACCCAGTCCTCGCCACGAAGAAGGGTGTCAACCCGCTGGATCGGCTGACACAGGTCCACCACATGGCCGAACTGGAGAAGATCCTCGACTTTCCTCCCGCGCCGAAGCTAGGGCTCGACGGCAAGCTGGATCCGAGCAAGGCGACCGCCGACGAGCTCGCCGGTCAGGAGCTCTTCTTCGGCAAGGCGACGTGCGGCAACTGCCATCCCGCGCCGGTCTACAGCGATCAACTCATGCACAACCTGCAAGTCGAGCGCTTCTACGAACCGAAGATGATCAACGGCATGATGGCCAGCGAGGACGGGCCCATCAAGTCGTTCGTCCTCCGGGGGATCAAGGAGTCGCCGCCGTACCTACACGATGGTCGACTCCTGACGCTGGAGGACACCATCGAGTTTTTCAATCTCGTCCTCGAGCTCGACCTCGCCGCGGCGGAGAAGGCGCAGCTGCTGGCGTTCCTCTATACGCTCTGACTCGGGTTTCGCTCTTTTCAGCGCCTGATCGCGCCTGACGGCGCGCCCAGGCGCTGACGGAAAAGAGTAGACGAGCCACGGCTCACATCCGACGGTGCGGTTGCTGACACCAACCCGCAGGAGGAGCCGTGGCTCACGATGTTCTTCGCACGCTGTTGGCCTGGGTGGAAGTCCTTCGACCTGCCCTCACGCGGCCGGGCTTCGACAACGCGCTGGTCGTTTTCGTCGGCTGGGTGCTGAGCAGCGGGCCGCACGCCGTGACGGAGGCACTCGTCGTGACCGACGTCGCGCGCCGACGGCATCACGAGCGATTCCATCGCTTCTTCTCGCGAGGCACGTGGGACCCGGACGAGATCGGCAAGCTCCTGTTCGGGCGGCTGCTGTACTGGGTGGACGCCGGGGCTCCCATCCAGGTGGCGCTCGACGACACGCTTGCTCCGAAGAAGGGTCCTCACGTCTTCGGCATCGGCAGCCACCTGGACGGTGTTCGGTCGACGAAGCGCTTCCGCGTGTTCTCTTTCGGGCACGTGTGGGTCGTTCTCTCGGTCGTGGTTCGCGTGCCATTCTCCCCGCGCCCCTGGGCGCTGCCGGTGCTCTTCCGGCTGTACCGGAACAAGAAGGAGTGCCTCTCGAAGAGCGACTCGTACAGCAAGAAGACGGAGCTCGCTCGGGAGCTCGTCGATGTCGTCGCGAAGTGGGCTCCTGGCCGGCAAATTCACCTCGCCGCGGACGGCGCGTATTGCAACGACACTCTCATGCGCGGGCTTGCGTCGACGGTCACCGTCTTCGGTGCCATGCGGCCGGACGCAGTGCTCACCGCTCTGCCAACCGACAAGGAGCGCCGTGCAACCGGCCGTCGACGTGTCCGAGGCAAGCTTCTGCCCAAGCCCGAGAAGCTCGCCGGGAGCAGTCGTCGACCATGGCTGACCTGCGAGGCGGAGCTGTACGGTCGGCGCCGCTTCGTCCAGTACAAGACCATCGATGCGCAGTGGTACCGCGCCTGCGGTACGCGACTCGTGCGCATCATCGTGGTTCGAGTCGAGACAGGCGCCGTTCAGTTCCGCACGTTCTTCTGCACCGACACGGCCCAGTCTGCTTCGACGATCCTCGAAACGTACGCAGGTCGCTGGGCTATCGAGGTCTGCTTCCGTGATCTCAAGCAGCCTTGGCTTCGCCGACTCCTCCGCTCGCAAGAAGGCCGCTGTGGAGCGCACGGCCCCATTCGTCGGCTACATCTACACAACTCTCGTGCTTTGGTTCGCGCAGGACAGTTGGCAGTCCACGTTCGCCGTCCCCCCGTTGCGCCCCTGGTATCGACATAAGCGCGGACTCTCCTTCGCTGACGTCCTTCGCGCTGCCCAGCGAGCTCTCCTCCCGCTCGACGTTCTTGATCCGGCCAGTAGTATCGATAACTTGCGCAAGCTCGCCGCCACGCAGGCGCGCGAACGCCCTCGCGGCCGGAAACGTGGCACCGCCGCGGTTCTGGCCGCCAACCGACGAGCCGCGTAACGGCGAAACCCGAGTCTGAGCTTGGGTCTCGGCAGGCATGCCGTGCGCGGGGGGTCGCTGCACCTTGCGGTCGGCCTCGGCGCGCACGGCGTCGAGCAGAGTCACCGCACTGGCTGTCTGGCGCCATCGAGGGCCGCGCCATCGGGTCACCGCTCGGTAACCGTACACGAGCGTTGAGCCCATACCTCCGGGGAACGTGTATGTTCGCGCGCGCGCGGGCAAGCGCGGCGCGAGCGACGCCGTGGTCGGCGCGCTCGCGCCGTGCTTCCAACGTGGCTGCGCGGCCTATCCCCGCTCGAGCCGCGGCCCCTCGGCTTCGACAAGCCGCTCTGCGCCTCGCTCGACGGCTTCACCCTGCACGCCGCCACCCGCGCCAGTGCCGCCGACGCCGCCGGGCGTGAGGCCTTGCTCCGCTACGTGCTCCGCCCACCGATCGCCCAGGAGCGCGTCGAGACCGCGGCCGACGGCCTCGTGCGCATCACGCTCAAACGCGCGTACGCCGACGGCACGGTGGCGGTGGAGATGGATCCGCTCAGCCTCTCTGCAGACTGGCGACCAGCGTGCCCCCCCCGGCTACCATGTCGTCAAGTACGCGGGCGTCCTCGCCTCGGCGAGTCCGTGGCGTGCGCGCATCGGCCCGCGCCCGAAGCCCGTCCAGGCGCTCGAGCCCACAGGCCGGCCCGGCCTCCGCGCAGGCGCCGGAGGACGAGGAGCTCGGCGCCAAGAGCCCGAAGGGCACCTACCGCGCCTGGGCTGAGCTGCTCGCCCGCACCTTCGAAGTGGATGTCCTCGAGTGCCCGAGCTGCAAGGGCCGCATGTGAAGCTGCTCGCCATCGTCAACGAGCCCCAGAGCATCACCCGCTACCTCGCCGCCCTCGGCGAGACCACCGACGTGCCGTCACGCTCGCCCAGCCGCGGCCCGCCCTACCTGGAAAAGCGTCGTCCTGCGCCGCAAGGCGCTCGGCGAGGTCGCGTAGGCGCCGAGGCGCCGTAGGCGGGTCGACATGGACCCGAGTGCCGACGTCCGCCCCGCGTCCGCCACCAGCTCGACGTCCGACCGCTCCCACTCCCGCCCCCACTTGGACACCACCCTCGGCGGCTCCGTCCGACCGGGCAGCCCAGGCGCGCGCCGCGGCCCTCCCGGCCATCCCGCCGAACAGGCTTGATTCACTTACGCTCACGCTCTCGGGCGCTCCCTGCTCTAGTTCTAGTGTCGCGGCGACCCTGCCTGGGGCGACCGTCGACACGGCCTACTTGCAGTCCCCCTCTGTGCCAACGTGCGTGAGACACCGCTCCCCCCGAAGTTTAGTGTAGAGG
>JBBJLW010000079.1:0-4725 GCA_037720595.1 Gaiellaceae bacterium
CCCCGCGTGACGCCCGCGCCGACGAATGCAAGTCGCGTGCCGTCGATCGCGCATCCGCCCGCGTTCGCTCCTGAAATGTCGTCGCCCGACGTCGCATCGCGATCCGGCACGTCTGTCCTCCCTGCATACGTTCTGCCCTGGCCATTGTAATCACGGGGAGTGGGCCGATGGCGCGGGTCGTGCCTGAAGATCACAATGAAGCGGCGAAACACCGCATGCGCAACGGAAAGCGAGAACGCTCTTGGCGAATCGATTGGCGACGGAGAGCAGCCCGTACCTGCTTCAGCACAAAGACAATCCGGTGGACTGGTTTCCGTGGGGCGACGAGGCGCTGGCGAAGGCCCGGGCCGAGGACAAGCCGCTGCTGGTCAGCATCGGCTATTCGGCCTGCCACTGGTGCCACGTGATGGCGCACGAGTCGTTCGAGGATCCCGCGACGGCGGAGCTGATGAACGAGCGTTTCGTCAACGTCAAGGTCGATCGGGAGGAGCGTCCCGACCTCGATGCGGTCTACATGGATGCGGTCGTCGCCATGTCGGGTCAAGGCGGCTGGCCGATGACGGTCTTCCTCACGCCCGACGGGGAACCGTTCTACGGCGGCACCTACTTCCCGCCGGAGCCGCGCCACGGACTGCCGAGCTTCCGGCAGGTGCTCGAGGCGCTGGCCGGGGCGTGGCGCGACCGCCGTTCGGACGTGGCGAGCTCGGCGGCGCAGCTCGTCGAGGCCGTGCGACATGGGAGCACGCTCCAGCCGTCGGCCGACCCCCTCACCGAGACTTTGCTCTCCGGCGCCGCGCGTGGGCTGCGTGAGGGCTTCGACCGCGCGTGGGGAGGTTGGGGTCGTGCGCCCAAGTTTCCACCTGCGCCGACGATCGAGTTCCTGTTGCGCCGGCACGTGCAGACCGGAGACGAGGAGGCGCTCGCGCTGGCGACGGCGACGCTCGACGGGATGGCGCTCGGAGGCATGTACGACCTGCTCGGGGGCGGCTTCCACCGCTACTCGGTCGACGAGCGCTGGCTCGTGCCGCACTTCGAGAAGATGCTCTACGACAACGCGCTGCTCGTCCCGGCCTACCTGCACGCGTGGCAGGTGACGGGCACGTCGCGCTACCGCGAGATCGTCGAGGAGACGGTCGAGTACATGCTCCGCGAGCTCTGGCTGGACGGAGGGGGCTTCGCCTCGGCGCAGGACGCAGACACGGATGGCGTCGAGGGGCTGACGTTCACCTGGACCGAGGAGGAAGGCGTTCCGGCCGAGCTCCTCGAGCCCTTCGAGCACGGGCGCTCGATCATCCGCGGCGACCTCGATCCCGAGCTGCGGCGCCGGCTCCTCGAGCAGCGCGAGCTGCGCCCGAAGCCGCTCCGCGACGACAAGGCGATCGCCTCCTGGAACGGCCTCGCGCTCGCCGCGCTCGCGGAGGCGGGCAGGCGGCTCGAGCGGCGGGACTGGGTCGACGCAGCGACCGAGCTCGGCGACTTCGTGCTCACGCGCCTCGGTGACGGCGACGGACGCCTGTTGCGCAGCTATCGCGCCGGTCGCACGAGCGGGCCGGGGTTCCTCGACGACTACGCGAACGTCGCGCATGGGCTCCTCGAGCTCCACGTCGCGACCGGGGAGCTCCGCTGGCTCGAGGAGGCACATCGGCTGGCTCGCCTCGCCGTGGAGCTCTTTGGCGACGACGAGCGCGGCGGCTTCTTCCTCGCCGATCGTGAGCGCGACCCGTTGGTGGCCCGATCGAAGCCATTGGACGATCATCCGCTCCCGTCCGGGAACTCGATGCTCGCCCACGTCCTGCTCCGGCTCGCCCGCATCTACGGCGACGAGGAGCTCGAGCGGCGGGCGGTAGCCGTCTTCCGGCTGCTCAGGCCGGCGCTCGAGCGGGCTCCATCCGCCTTCGGCTGGTCTCTGTGCGCGCTCGGGCTCTGGTTCAGCCCGCCGCGGGAGCTCGCTATCGTCGGCGACCTCGACGCAGAGGTGGCGCGCTCCGCCCTGCAGGAGTGGGCGCCCGACACGGTCGTCGCCGTGGGCCCGGCAGAGGGAGTTCCGCTGCTCGCAGGGAAAACTCGGGTCGGCGGGCAGACAGCCGTCTACGTCTGCGAGCGGTTCGTCTGCCGCGCGCCCGTCACCGATGCGGCCGCGCTCGTGACGAATCGCCCCTAACTTCCGGGCTCCGTCGTTGTCTAACTACTTGGGAGGGAGTAATCTCGGCCGGCAGCGGCCGTATGTCTTTTTAACGAAGGAGTGGTTCATGCGTAGGGTCTCACTCGCTGGCCTGGCACTTCTGGGAGCGTTGGTACTCGCAATTCCTGCGGCGTTCGCGAAAGCCGACGTTGCGGCGCAGGCGCCCGGTATCACCGCGCGCACGATCAAGATCGGGGGAACGTTCCCGCTGACGGGCCCGGCGTCGAGCTACGCGCCGATCCCGCAGGCGATGAAGGCGTACTTCAGCTACATCAACGCCCGCCGAGGCCCCGATGGGAAGCGCGGCGTCTATGGCCGTCAGATCGTCTTCAACATCTACGACGATGGCTACAACCCCGTCAACTCGGTGCAGCTGACGCGAAAGCTGATTCAGGAGGACAAGGTGTTCGCCGTCGTCGGCTCGCTCGGCACCGAGGTCAACGAGGCCGTCCGGCCGATCCTCAACCAGGCGAAGGTGCCACACGTCCTCGTCTCCACCGGCGCCAGCCAGTTCGGCACCGCGTACAAGGAGTACCCGTGGACGATCGGCTGGCAGCCCGACTACATCGCCGAGGGGCGCCTCTACGGCACCGACATCCGGCAGAACAAGCAGAACGCGAAGATCGCGATCCTGTACCAGAACGACAGCTACGGGAAGGACTACCTCATCGGCTTCAAGTCGGCTCTCGGCACCGCGAACGTGAAGCGGCAGATCGTGGGCGAGGAGGCGTTCGAAGTCACGAGCCCGAGCCCGAGCTCGCAGCTCGCCAAGCTCAAGGCCTCGGGTGCGGACACGTTGATCATCTTCGTGACGCCGCGGCCGACGATCCAGAGCTACGCGATCATCAGGGCCCTCGGCTGGAAGCCGGCGCAGATCTACGTCAACTCGGTGTCGGCCACCGAGACGTTCATGACGACTGCAGTGGCCGCGTCGAGCGCCGACACGGTGAACGGCTCGATCAGCGCCGTGTACCTGAAGGACCCGGCGTCGCCGAGATGGGACAGCGACGCGACGGTCAAGCAGTACAGGACGCTGATGGCGAAGTACAACCCGCGGGGTCGCCCCACCGACTCGCTGAACTTCTACGGGTTCGCCAAGGCGCACACGTTCGTCAGCGCCATGTACAAGGCCGGAAAGAACCCAACCCGCGAGGGCCTGATGAGGGCGCTCACGAGCCTGAACGAGACGAGCCCGTTCGCCCTCCCCGGCGTTCGCTTGAAGACGACGCCGACGGATCGCTTCATCATCTCCCAGCAGTCGATGATGCGGTTCAACAACGGCGGGTGGACGCTCACCGGTCGACTCGTCGACGGTCGCCCGCGCGGCTAGCGACGCTCTGAGACGCTGTAAGGTCGGGGGCCGGCATCCGCCGGCCCCGACTGTTCTCCCATGGATTTCACGCTTACGCCCGACCAGGAGTTGATTCGCGCGACCGCGCGCGAGCTCTGCGAGCGTGAGCTCGCACCGCACGCGCGCGAGTGGGACGAGGCGGAGGAGCTCCCGCGCTCCGTTGTCGACACCCTCTCGGAGGCGGGCTTCCTGGCCGCTGCGCTGCCCGAGGAACTCGGGGGCGGGGGCCTCGATTCGGTCTCCTACTGCCTGCTCTGTGAGGAGCTGGGTCGAGCCGATTCGTCTGTACGTGGCATCGTCTCCGTCTCGAACGGCCTCTTCGGCAAGACGGTGGCGAAGTGGGGGAGCGAGGAGCAGAAAGCGGCACTCCTGCCGCGGCTCGCGAGCGGCGAGGCACTCGGCTGTTACGCGCTCACCGAGCCCGGTTGCGGCTCGGACGCGGCCGCTTTGGCCACGCGGGCAGTCCGCGACGCCGCCGAGTGGGTGCTCACCGGGTCGAAGGTCTTCATCACCCTCGGCTCGTGGGCGAGCACCGCGATCGTCTTCGCCCGCACGGGCGAGGAGGGGCCGCGCGGCATCACCGCTTTCCTCGTCCCGACGGACGCCGACGGCTTCGCGGCCGCACCGATGAAGGGCAAGCTCGGCCTGCGCGCACAGGACACGGCCGAGCTGTCGCTCGACGGGGTTCGCGTCTCCGATCTCGATCGGCTCGGTGAGGAGGGACAGGGGTTCAAGGTGGCGATGTCCGCGCTCGACAACGGCCGCATCTCGCTTGCGGCCGGCTGCGTCGGGATCGCACAGGGCTGCCTCGACGCGTGCGTCGGCTACGCCGCAGAACGGCACGCGTTCAAGCGTCCGATTGCGGGCTTTCAACTCGTTCAGCAGCTCCTCGCCGAGATGCACGTCGAGACGGAGGCGGCTCGCTTGCTGACGTGGAAGGCAGCGGCGCTCGCTGACGCCGGGCGCCCGTACACGACGGAGGCCGCGGTGGCCAAGTGGTATGCGAGCGAGGCGGCGGTACGGGCCGCCAACGCAGCCGTGCAGGTGCTCGGCGGCTACGGCTACGTGGACGAGTATCCGGTGGCGAAATATCTACGCGACGCGCGCGTTACGACCCTGTACGAAGGAACGAGTCAGATCCAGACCCTCATCGTCGGCCGCGCCCTCACCGGCCACAGCGCCTTTACATAAG
>JBBJLW010000080.1:0-4709 GCA_037720595.1 Gaiellaceae bacterium
TGGACCGGCCACTACAAGGAGCTGCTCGTCCAATACCGAGCCCTCGCCTGACGGCGTTGCTCGTGTCCGCTCCACCGTACGTACGACGCGCCCACCGAATGAGGGCGGCCGAATCCTTCCTTCGTCGTCGTAGCACGATGCGGACTTCCTAGGGTTGACATGCAACCTAGAGGTTGCATACTGGGCCCATGATCCCGGTCTTCGAGGCCCTCGCTGACGAGACGCGCCGCGCCCTGCTGGAGCGGCTCCGTCTCGACGGCCCGCTCCCGCTGAGCGCCCTTGCGGCCGGCATGCCGATGACGCGCCAGGGCGTGACGAAGCACCTCGAGCTGCTGCGCGCCGCGCGGCTGGTGCGTGTCGAGCGGCGTGGCCGGGAACGGATTCATGCGCTCGACCCGCAGCCGCTGCGCGAGGCGACCGAGTGGCTTGCCCCGTACGCCGCGCGTTGGGAAACCCGGATCGAGCGGCTCAAGCAGCATCTCGAGGAGTAGACGATGATCTCTGACGCCTCTACCACCCTCCCAGCCATCGAGCTGACGGTCGAGCTGCATGCCGATGTCCCTCGCGTCTGGCGCGCGATCACCGATCCGGTCGAGCTGGCCCGCTGGTCCCCGATCGGGCAGACGTCGTGTACAGCCCGGCGCCAGCGGCACGATGTCGTGAGAGAGAGAAGGCGCGTCCGCCGTCGAGGTCGAGGCGGTCGATCCGGAGCGCTACCTCGTCTGGCGCTGGGCCGAGGACGCCGACGTGGCACCCGAGACGACGGTGATGACGCTCGTCGAGTGGTGGCTCACGCCGCGTCCCGACGGCGGCGCAACGCTGCGCGTCCGCGAATCTGGCTTCGTGCGCGCCGAGCACCGAAACGATCACGTCGAGGGCTGGCGCGATGAGCTCGTCGAACTCGCCGCGCTCCTCGGCGGCTTCGCAGAAGGAGAACCGCGTGACGCCACTGTTTGATCGGCTCATTCCGATCCTGTTTATGGGCGACCCGGAAGGCGAGCGCGACTTCCATGTGAGGCTGGGATTCGAGATCACGTACCAGGGTTCAGAGTTTCCCGATTTCGTGGCGATGGGTTGTGGCCCGATCGAGTTCGGCCTCGAGCACAAGGATGGCTTCAGTCGGGACGACCCAGGTCGGGTGCTGACCTGGCAGTTCGGGGTCACCGACCTTGAGCCGGCCAAGGAGCAGCTGACCGCGGCCGGCGTTGACTACGACGAGGAGTCCGTCACGCCGAGCGCGGACTGGCGCTACCGGGTTCTTCACGCGCGAGCGCCAAACGGCTACGACCTCCTGCTCAAAGGCGGCCGCGAGTGACCGATCACGAGCGAGCATCGGCAAACGTCGACCAAGCTGTTCGACGACCGGACATCGCGACAGCACTGCGCCACAGGGACGATATCTACATCCGGGCCGATCCGGCAACCGTCTGGCAGGCTCTCACCGATGCGGCCGTGACCCCGCGCTACTTCATGGGCCTATCGGTCGAGTCCGGATGGGAGGCCGGTGCGCCCGTCCGACAGGTCAGGCGCGACGGGCTCGTGTGGAACGAAGGAGTCGTTGTGGAGTTCGATCCTCCACGGAAGCTGGTGACGACGTTCCGATCAATGAGTCCGCAGGCGCTGAGTGATCGTCCGACGCGGGTGACCTGGTTGCTGGACCCGATGGGAGAGATCACGAGGCTTGTCCTCACCCACGATGGGTTCGAGGCGGAGACAACGACCTTCGATATGGTCGAGTCAGGCTGGAGCATCGTGCTCTCGAGCCTTAAGACCTTTCTTGAGACTGGCGAGACCCTTCACATCCCTGGGCAACCTGGATTCGACAACCGCTAACTGCGGGCTGTCTGGGGATGAGCTTCAACGAGCAGCGGTCGTCGACGGCGAGCCTCACCGTGCCGCTTACGGCTGGATTTGAGTCACTTGTCCCATACGTTCCATGTTGGCGAATGTGAACCAAGTTGCGACGGGCGCCCTTCTGCCGAGTTCACCTGGGACGGTGAGGACGATGGGGATAGGGCCAGCGGTCGTGGTTGGGCGGTGATGGAGCGGGACCGTTCGCTGAGCGGTCACATCTACTTCCACCTGGGTGACGACTCGGGCTTCCGTGCCGTCCGCGCCGAAGGCGGGTGACTAATGGCTCTGGAACCGCTCGCATACGATATCGACGGGCTCGTGCCCGTGCGGCCCAAAGACCATGCGAAACCAGGCGACGGCGTGGCGCGACGTGTACCGCTGGTGGCGGGGACGCTGCGGACGGCAGTAAGGCTTCGGGCAGGTCGTCGCGGCCCTCGTCGGAGTGGCATGGAAGGGGACGGATGACAGGAGTCGAGATCAAGGCGGCGCTGGATGGGGCGCCTGAGTTCGTTGCCTACGCGGTCGAGCATCTCGCGTTGAGTCTTGGGGAAACGCATCCGACTGTCGTGGTTGGTCGCCGGATCATGGCATCCACTGACGCAATCCCCGACGGCGCGGTGCTGGTGACGGAGGAGACGCTGGCTGCGGCGATACATCGAGCGTGGCCGTACCGCCGGAATACTGCGACAGGATCGGTCCTGTCCGCAGCCTCGATCCTCGCCGCGCTCCGGGCCGAGCCTGGCCTGGGACTCCCACCAGGTGAGCACGGGGATCCGCCATCGCGAAGGCGCGCTCCGTGGCCAACAGATGACCCAGGTGCGCGCCTTATCTGACCCGCCTCCAGGAGATTCTGCGACCACCAGATCGGCGTCAGCGCGCGGAATCACTCGTGTGAGACCGCCCGGAGGGCGTGGGGCCGGCTTGAATCTGCGGAGCGACGGGACGTGGCGGTTTCTCGACTCAAGGCCACGATCGATACGGCGTAGCTCGGCAGGGTGAACAGCAGGAGCCGACCCAGGCGAGAGCAGAGCGCGGAGGTAGAGGCAGCGCGACCAGACGCGAACGCGTCGGGGCGTAAGCCCTTCCACGCTCGACGCCGAGCCGTCTTCGTTTGCTCCGGCTGCGCCATGACCTTCTCAATGGGTAAAGGGCGGAGCGCGAATGGCGGGTTACGCGAGAGCGAGCGCGCTTGGCCGCGTGAGTAGGGTGGTCGCGTGAACGAGGGCGATCTGATGGCTCTGCTTCGCGATCACCGCTTCGAGGCATTCGGTTCCGGGTGCGGCAGTGGGGATCCTGCGCGAAGGGGCGGTCACGACCGCGTATTACGGGGTGGCAGACGTGACGACGGGCGAGCCGGTCACGTCCGAGACGCGCTTCAGCGTTGGCTCGTTGACAAAGTCAATGGTCGCGACGGTGATCGGTCGTTTCGCGGAAGCAGGCCGGTTGTCGCTCGATGACCCGGTGGCCGCACACGTGCCGGAGCTGCGCGCAAGCGGCTGGGCCGAAAGCGCGACCCTGCGCGACCTTCTTGCGAATCGCTCCGGGCTTCCGCTTGGCGCCGGGCTGGAGTTCGACTTCGAGGCCCGGAAGGACGAGGACGACGACGGCGCGCTCTTGCGGCTCGTCGCGGATGTCCCCGCGGGCACCCCCGCGGCCAACTTCTGGTCGTACACGAATGTGGGCTGGTGCGTGCTCGGGCGCGCGATCGAGACCGCGACGGACGCTGCCTGGGAGGACGCGATGCGGCGGCACGTTGTCGACAGAGCAGGCATGCGCCAGACGAGCTTCGTAAGCGGCGCCGTTCTGAAGCGGCGCGCATCGGGCCACAAGGTCACGGCTGACGGCGCAGTGCCGGTGGAGCCATTGGTCGCACGCGTACGGACCGGCCGGTCCCAGTGTCGTCTCGACGGTCACAGACGTGCTTCGGTTCGCTTCCTTGCACCTCGAAGACTCGTCGCTCGCGGCCTTGCGTGCTGTGCAGTCGGAGATCTCGATCTACGGCTGGCTCGATTCGTGGTGTCTCGGCTGGGCTCGGTTCGACTGGGAAGGCGGTCCGGTGTGGGGATGAGACGGGGTTGTCCCCGGCGAGCGGTCAGTTCTGCGGGTCGTGCCGGAGCATCAGGCTGCCGTCGTCCTGATGACGAACAGCAACACCGGGCGCGGGGTGTACCGCTCGCTCTTCGCCGATCTGATGCAATCGCTGTTTGGGATCACCGTTCCGCCGCTGCGCTTCGACACATCGCCCGCCGCAGACGGCGACCTCTCGCGCTTCGCCGGCGTCTACGCATGGCCCGACCGGCAGGTTGAAGTCACGGTCACCGCGAGAGGTCTCCTCATCAACAGCGAGGACGGCGTAACCGCGGCGCTTCCGCTCGATGAACGAACCTTCCTCGTCGACGCTATGGATCCCGATAACCCGACTGTGACGTTCGGAGCGTTCGATGCAGCCGGGCGGCCGCTGGTGCTCTACCTCATGCTCTGGGGGCTTCCGCGGGTCGGTGAGTGACCATCACCGGCGTGCGCCTCGGGCAGGAAGCCTCGCAGCGGCGCAAGAGGCGGGCGACGGCAGGCGGGCCGGGCGGGTCTTGGCTCGAACATCAGCGGGGATGGTGTCACGGCGCCATTCGGGCGGCCGCTCTCGAAACCGCATCGCCCCAGCGTCGCGAATGCCAGCCCGGACGGCGGTAACGACGCTATGACCGGCGCTCGAGGTCCGGACCGCTGCGATCCTGAAGGTACGACCGTCCCGGCTGATGTTCGCTTGCTGCGACCGGAGAAGCAGGGAGAGGAGCCGCGAACCCGCACGAGCGCGCGGTAGGACCACCCCGGCTGATTTTCGCGAATGGCGGCCCGGC
>JBBJLW010000003.1:0-204174 GCA_037720595.1 Gaiellaceae bacterium
TGCAGAAGGCGAGGCAGGCGAACGCGTACAGGTCCGACGCCGTCGTCGCTGCTGCCCCCTCGATCCGCTCCGGAGCGAGGTAGGCGAGCGTGCCCGCCAAAGAACCGGCCAGCGACCCGACCACCGTCGCCTGCGAGCCCGTGCTCGAGCGTGCCAGCCCGAAGTCGGCCAAATAGGCGTTCTCGGCCCCGTCGAGGAGCACGTTCTCCGGTTTCACGTCCCGGTGCAGGAGCCCGTGCGCATGCGCGGCGTCGAGCGCGCCCGCCAGGTCGCGCAGCAGTCCCAGAGCGCGTGCCGGCTCCAACCCTCCCGTCGTCGCAAGCAACGCGCCGAGGTTCTCCCCCGGCACATAGCGGAGCGCCAGATAGAGCAGGCCTTTCTCCTCGCCCGATCGGTAGACCGGACAGACGTGCGGATGATCGAGCGAGGCTGCGAGTCGCATCTCGGTCAGGAACCGCTCGCGGAACCCCTCGTCGGCGGCCAGCTCCGGCGGCAGCACCTTCACCGCGACGCGGCGGCCCAGTTTCTCCTCTCTCGCGAGCCAGACGACGCCCATCCCGCCTCGACCGAGCACGCGCTCGAGCACGAAGCCGGCGAGTACCCGCCCCGAAGCAACCGCCGCCGCAGCCACGGCAGTCAGGGCGATCCGGGCGAGCGGGCCAGCTCGACCGCCTCCTCGAAGCCGAGCGCGGCGCCTTCGTCGTGCGCGCGCTGCCATTCCTCCGGTCCGAGAGCCGCCCGCGAGCTTTCGGCCGCGTTCTCGTAGATTCCCCGTTCGGCTCGCTCGAGATCCACGCCGACCTGCTCGAGCAGTCCGTCGGCGGCGCCGAGCAGCACGGCAGCGTCGCGCGCGTCGCCGTCCGCGGCGGCCGCGACCCCGTAGATCATCAGCGTGAACGCGGCGCCGTGTCGCTGGCCGATCTCCACGAATCCGCGCAGCGCCTCTGCGAGCGTCTCTCGGCCCTCGTCGCGTCGCCCGGCGAGTACCTCCGCCATTCCGACGTTCAACGTCGCGATCCCGAGATTCTGGGCGCTGCCGCCGGCCTCTGCGATGCCCTTCGCTGCGACAAAGAGCTTGCGAGCCCGTTCGTAGTCGCCGCGCTCGATCTCGATGTTGCCCCCGGCGTTGATTGCGGTCAACTCGGCGACGGCATCGCCCGCCTCGCGCGAAAGTGTCAGAGATTCGTCGTAGCAACGAGCCGCCAGAGCGAGGTCGTCGCGTGCTTGGGCGACGAATCCGAGCGGCAGGAGGGCCCGCCCCTTGCCCGCAGAGTCGTTCTCCCGTTCGGCAAGCGCCAACGCGGCCTGTCCCAATTCCTCTGCTCGATCGAGGTCGCCGAGCCGCCAGGACATGTAGGACGCGGTCACCAGGGCGGGCACGCGGTGCGCCGCCGAGGCGCCGAGGTCGTCACGCTGCGCCTCGCCGAGCCAGCGTTGCGCGTCGCGAAAGTGACTATGCGTGCCCCAGAAGTCTCGTAGCGCGAGCGCGATCCGCACCAGGCTCTCGCCGTCTCGTGCGTGCTCGGCCCAGGCAAGGGCGGCGCGGAGGTTGTCGTGCTCGGCCTCTAGCCGATCCAGCCACGCGGTTCCCTCGGTGCCCCGCGATCCGGCCTGCGAGCCTTCGGCCAGCTCGAGGAAGAACGCGGCGTGCGCCTGATGGACGCGATCGCGATCCTCGGCGGCGGCGAGCTTACCGGCCGCGTACTCCTGGATCACGGCGAGCATCGAGTAGCGCGGCTCCTCGCTGTCGTCGCGCCGGCGCAGCAGGCTCGCGTCGAGCAGCCCCTGCATCGTGTCGAGGTCGAGCTCGGAAACCGCCTCGGCGGCCTCGAGCGAGAAGCCGCCGACGAAGACGGCGAGCCGGGCGAAGAGCCGCTGCTCGTCAGGAGGAAGCAGCTCGTGGCTCCAGTCGAGCGTCGCAGACAGAGTCTGCTGGCGGGCCGGCGCGTCTCGCGGGCCGCCGGTCAGGACGCGAAGACGTTGGTCGAGGCGGGCGACGAGCGTCGCGGGCGGCATCATTCGCAGGCGCGCGGCGGCGAGCTCCACGGCGAGCGGTAGGCAGTCGACGCGACGGACGATCTCGCAGACGTCTGGATCGCCGGGCTCAGTGGGGAACCCGTTCTGCTCCGCCCGCCGAACGAAGAGGTCGACCGCCTCGATCTCCTCGAGCGCCGGCACCGGCACCTCCCGCTCGGCCCTGAGGTGGAGTGGCGCGCGGCTCGTCACGATCATTGTCAGGTTCGGGCAGGCGATCAGCAGGTCGGCGACGACGTCCGCCGCTTCCGGGAGGAGCTGCTCGAGGTTGTCGAGACCGAGCAGCAGCCTGCGCTCGCCGATCGCCTGCGCGGGATCGCTCTCCGGCTCGCCCAGCTCGCGGGCGATCGCGGCCGGGAGGAGCTCCACGTCCCGCAGCGCTGCGAGCAGCAGCCAGTGGACCCCGTCCTCGAAGCGCGACGCCAGACGTGCCGCCAGCTCGAGGCCGAGCCGGGTCTTGCCCGTTCCGCCTGGGCCGGTCAGCGTCACGAGTCGCGCTCCGTCGACGACGATCTCGGCCGCCTGTGTGAGCTCGCGCTCTCGGCCGACGAAGGCGGTCTGCGGCCGCGGCAGCGTCGCCGGCCAGGCGTGCAACCCCGGCTCCGGCTCGCCGCCCGCGAGCGCCTGCCCGAGTGCCGTGACGAGCTCGCGGCAGCTTTCGTAGCGCTCGACCGGCTGTTTCGCGAGCGCGCGGGCGAAGACGGGGTCGAGCCGGCCGAGTCCGTGCTCGGCGAGCGAGGGTGGCGCGTCGCGGACGTGGGCGTAGAGGAGCGCGGCCTCGTGTTCGCGAACGAAGGGGGGCGTGCCGGCGAGGGCGCAGTAGACGAGGCACGCAAACGCGTACAGGTCGGATGCTCGTGTGGCCTCGCCGCCCTCGATCCGCTCCGGAGCCAGGTACGCGACGGTTCCTGTGAGCGAGCCGGCGACAGTTGCCCGGGAGGCCGCGTTGGAGCGGGCGAGCCCGAAGTCGGCGAGGTAGGCGTTCCGTTCCTCGTCGAGGAGCACGTTCTCCGGTTTCACGTCTCGGTGCAGGAGTCCGTGCGCGTGCGCGGCATCGAGCGCACCCGCGAGGTCGCGGACGAGGGCGAGCGCCCGTTCCGGCTCGAGCGGACCGGTCTGCGCGAGCGAGGAGCCGAGATCCTCACCCGGGACATAGCGGAGCGCCAGATAGAGGACACCGTCCTCCTCGCCGGCCCGATAGACCGGGCAGACGTGGGGGTGGTCGAGCGAGGCTGCGAGTCGCATTTCGGTCAGGAACCGCCTCCGGAAATCCTCGTCAGCCGCCAGATCCGGCGCCAGCACCTTCACCGCCACCCGCCGCGCGAGTCCCTCTTCCCGCGCCAACCAGACCACGCCCATCCCACCCCGCCCGAGCACCCGCTCCAACACGAAGCCGGCCAACGAAGACCCTGAAACCAACGCCGCAGTCGCCACACGATCGTTCTACAGCACCGCGGACGTGCCGCCTAGCCCGGAATTTGAGCCGAGCTTGACTGCGGCTTGAGCCGTCGTCTCGACGCTGCTCCCGATGGATCGCGGCCTGCGATCTCAACGAGAGGAGAAAACTCCGATGAATCCAGCCCACACCCTCACTCGCAAGATCCTCCGATCCGCCGCAGTCACGCTGGCGGTTGCCTCGCTCGCAGGCGTCGCCGCCGGCGCTCGTGCCGTCCCCGCCGAAGCGGCCACCAGCGCCTCCTACACGTGGAGCGGCAAGTGCGCGTATAGGTGGTCGAACGGGTGGATCAAGCAGGGCTGCCTCGTCCGGCTCGGCGGCCGCCTCTACTTCCGCGATGCGATCAGCCCGGCCTGGTACCTCCACCTCGCCTCGGGCACCTGGTACGTGAGCCTCTATCCGACGGGTTGGATGAGGGGCGACGACTACTACCGCGCCTGGGGCTACTACAACACGATCAGCGCTTCGCTCTACCGCCAGATGTGCATCAGGACGTTCGGGAAGGCCTGCTAGGCGCTGTCCGGGAGGCGGTCGGCGAGGGCCAGCTCGACCGCCTCCTCGAGACTCAAGCCGGTGCCCGTCGCGTGCGCCTGCTCCCACGTCGCAGCGTCGAGTTGGGCGCGAGATGCGGTTAGCGCACGGTCGACGAGCCGTTGTTCGAGCGGCTCCGGCTTCGAGCCGAGGTCGCCGAACAACGACTCGGCGGTGCCGAGTAACGTTGCCGCGCGCTCCCCACGGCCAGACTCCGCTTCCCCGGCGGCGAGAACGATGAACGCGTAGGCCAGGCATTCCCTGTCCTCGAGCTCACCGAAGATCGAGATCGCTTCGGGCAGCCGCCTGCGCACCTCGTCGTGCTCTCCTGCCAGTCCATCGACGAGGGCGAGGTCGTAGATCGAGCCGGCGATCGTCGAGCGCCAGCCGATCCTGGTCGCGAGCACGGAGCCCTCCTCGAAGAGAGAGCGCGCGCGATCGTAGTTCTCGCGCGTGAGCTCGAAGAGCGCGACGTAGTTCACCGTCATCCGCAGTGCGCGCTCGTCGTTCTGCCGGCGGGCGAGAGCCAAAGCCCGTTCGTGGCGATCCGCGGCAACCTCGAAGTCGCCCCGGTATTCCGACACGACCGCCAGCACGGACAACGCTTGGCTCAGGTGCGGAATGTCGCCCGTCTGCTCGCAGAGCTCCATGTTTCGTTCGCAAAGGCGTTCCGCGGCTTCGAGGTCTCCGAGCCGCAGGGCGATGTGCGAGGCCGAGAGGAGCGCCTTCGCGCGCAGCGCAGCGGGCGCCTCGAGCTCGTCGTCCAGCGCTTCGTCCAGCGCTTCGCTCAGCCATTGCCGTGCCTCCGCCAGGTGGCCCCGCGTCTGCCAGAACTGGTTCATCGAGGTCGCGATCCCGAACACCGTCTCGCCGTCGTGCCGCCGCTTGGCCCAGGCGAGGGCCGCGCGCACGTTGTCGTGATCGGCATCGAGTCGTGCCAGCCACGTCAGGACGTCGTCTGCGGCGAGCTCGTCCTTCGCCCGCACGGCGAGATCGCGGAACGAGGCTGCGTGCGCGTCGTGGAGCGCGTCGTGGCTCGGCAGCTCCACGAGCTTCGTCGCCGCATACTCCCGCACCACCGCAAGGAGCCAATACCGAGCGCCGCCAGGCGAGTCGTCCAGGCGCCGAAGCAGGCTCGCGTCGAGCAGGCCCTCGAGCGTGTCGAGCTCCGCGGCGCAGATCGCTTCTGCCGCCTCCAGCGCGAAGCTGCCGGAGAACACGGTGAGCCCCGCGAGGAGCTCCCGCTCGGCCGGCTGCAGCAGGTCGTAGCTCCAGTCGAGGGTCGCGGTCAGGGTCTGCTGGCGCGCGGGTGCGTCACGCGGGCCGCCGGCCAGGAGCCGCAGGCGCTGGTCGAGCCGCTCGAGGAGCGCTGCCGGGGACATGAGGCGAAGCCGCGCGGCGGCCAGCTCCAACGCGAGCGGGAGGCAATCGAGGCGGCGACAGATCTCGGCGACCGTGGCCTCGGATTCGCCGGTCACTCCGCGACCGTGGTGCTCCGCGCGCCGGTGGAAGAGCGCGATCGCCTCGTTCTGCTCGAGCGGCGGCACCGGCAGCGCGTGCTCGGCCTGGACGTGCAAGGGCGCTCTGCTCGTGACGACGAGCGTGAGGTTCGGGCACGCGGTCTTGAGCTCCGCGAGCAGCGCGCTCGCGTCGGGGAGAAGCTGCTCGAGGTTGTCGAGAGCCAGCAGCAGTCGTCGCTCGCCGATCGTCTCCGCCGGGGCACGATCCGGCTCGTCGAGCTCCTTCGCGATCGTCGGAAGAAGGAGATTGGGATCGCGGAGCGCGGCGAGGGAGACCCAGTGGACGCTGTCGTAGCAAGCGGCGGTGCGGGCGGCGAGCTCGAGCGCGAGGCGGGTCTTGCCGGTGCCTCCGGGCCCAGTCAGAGTCAGGAGCGGCGCTCCGGTCGCGAGGATCTCGGTTGCTCGGTCAAGCTCACGCTCGCGGCCGACGAATGCGGTCTGCGGGCGGGGAAGCGTCTCGGGCCAGGCGGACGGAAGGCCGAACGCGGATTCGTCACCGGCAAGCGCCTGCGCGAGCGCCTCGACCAGATCACGGCTGCTGGAATATCGCTCCTCGGGTCGCTTGGCGAGCGCGCGGACGAAGACGGGGTCGAGCCGACCGAGACCGTGCTCGATCAACGAGGGAGGGGCGTCGCGGACATGCGCGAAGAGGAGCGCCGCGTCGTGCTCGCGAACGAACGGCGGTGCGCCGGAGAGGGTGCAGAAGGCGAGGCAGGCGAACGCGTACAGGTCCGACGCCGTCGTCGCTGCTGCGCCCTCGATCCGCTCCGGCGCGAGGTAGGCGAGCGTGCCCGCCTGCGAGCCGGCCACACTCGCCTGAGAGCCGGCGTCGGAGCGGGCGAGGCCGAAGTCGGCGAGATACGCGTTGCCGGATTCGTCCAGGAGCACGTTCGCCGGCTTCACGTCGCGATGCAGCAGTCCGTGCGCGTGTGCTGCATCGAGCGCGCCGGCAAGATCGTGCAGCAGCCCGAGCGCCCGTTCCGGCTCGAGAGCCGCGCGCGCGACGGCAGCTCCCAGATCCTCCCCGGGCACGTACCGGAGCGCGAGATAGAGGAGGCCGTCCTCCTCGCCCGCCCGGTAGACGGGGCAGACGTGCGGGTGATCGAGCGAGGCCGCCAGCCGCATCTCGGTCAGGAACCGCTCCCGAAAGCTCTCGTCCTCGGCCAGCTCCGGCGCCAGCACCTTCACCGCCACCGGCCGCTCGAGGCCCTCCTCGACGCCGAGCCAGACGACACCCATCGCACCCCGGCCGAGCACCCGCTCGAGCACGAGGCCGGCGAGCGTGCATCCCGAGCTCAACGCCGCAGGCGTCACGGGTGGGTTCTATCGCACTCGCGCCGACGTTTCAGCCTGTGCGACGGCTGCTTCGAGCGTCAGCGTGCGCCCGGCTGCCAGGGCGCGCTCGAACTCTGCGGTGCCGAGCTGTCGGGCGAGCGCTTCTCGAACGTCCGCGTCTCCTGTGTCCGACTCCCCGAGCTCCTCGAAAAGCCGGTCGGCGGCGCCGAGCAGCCGAGCCGCGTGCTCCGCGTCGGCCTCGGCCCGCGTGACGGCGATCGCATTCAGGGCCCACGCGATCCCGATGAGCTCTTGGAACTCGCCGAAGAGCGCCAAGCTCTCCGCGAGTGCCGTCCCGGCGGCGTCCGAGTCACCGAGACGGTGCAGTGTCAGGCCGAGCCCGTGCAGAGTCTGCGCCACCCCGAAACGGTCGCCGCGCTCCCGATCGACGAACAGCGATTCCTCGTAGTACCGGCGAGCGGCCGGAAGGTCGTCGGTGCGACGAGCCAACTCGCCCAGGTTGTTGAGCGCGACCGAGCGAAGAGTGAGGTCGTTCGTCTTCCGCGCGGCCTCCAGCGTCGCCTCGTAGCGGCTACGCGCGGTCGTGAGATCGTGCTTGCTCAGGGCTACGTTGCCGAGGTTGTTCAGCGTCCGTGCCGTCCCGACCGGGTCGCTGAGACGCTCGTGCACGGCGAGGCTGCGTTCGAGCAGCCGCTCGGCGTCCTCGAGATCGCCCTGGCTGCGTGCAAGGCCGCCAGCCCCGAGGAGCGCGGCCGCCACCGCCGCGTCCTCCACGTCTCCGACCCGCTCGAGTGCTGCGGTCAGTGCGGCCCGACCTTCGCCGAGATAGCCGAACTGCCACCAGCGCCACAGCGACCCGCCGATCGTGACGGCGGTGTGCGGCTCGTGCTCGAGCGCGAAGGCGAGCGCGGCTCGGAGATCGTCGATCTCCGCTTCGAGCAGTTCGATCCATTCCTTCTGCGTCGCGCCGTAGAGCTCGGGCCCGGCGCGCTCCGCCAGTTCCCGGTAGCGGCTGGCGTGCGCGCGTCGAACGTCGAGCTCCTCGTCGGCGGCGGCGAGCTTCGCGGCGGAGTACTCGCGCACCACCGCGAGCATCGAGAAGCGAGCTTCACCGTCGACCGTGTCGCGCCGGCGCAGCACGCTCGCGTCGAGCAGCGCCGACAGCGTGTCGATGTCGGCGCCGCAGACCTGCTCGGCCGCCTCGAGCGTGCAGCCGCCGGCGAAGACACTCAGCCTCCGGAAGAGCTGCTGCTCCTCCGGGCGGAGGAGATCGTGGCTCCAGTCGAGCGTCGCGGTCAACGTCCGCTGACGTTCGGGCGCGTCGCGTGGACCGCCTGACAGAAGCGGCAGTCGCTGCTCGAGCCGGGCAAGCAACGCTTCCGCCGGCAGCAGCTTCAGTCGCGCTGCGGCGAGCTCGACTGCGAGCGGCAGGCAGTCGAGTCGCCGGCAGATCTCCAGGACCGGCGCGTCGGCATCGACCTCGATCCCCTGCTGGAGCGCCCGCTGCCCAAAGAGGTCGACCGCCTCGCGCTCGTCCAGCGGAAGCACCGGGTACTCACGCTCGGCCTGGACGCGCAGGGCCGCGCGGCTCGTCGCGATCACTGTCAGATTCGGGCAGGCCAGGATCAGCTCGGCGATCGTGCCGGCGGCGGCCGGTAGGAGCTGCTCGAGGTTGTCGAGGCAGAGCAGGAGCTTCCGCGCCCCGATCGCGTCGGCCGGCTTCCGCTCTGGCTCGCCGAGCTCACGTGCGATCTCCGCTGCGATCAGCTCCGGGTCACGGAGCGCCGCCAGCGGCAGCCAGTGGACGCGCTCGAACCCGACGGCGGCCCCGGCTGCCAGCTCCAGCGCCAGTCGCGTCTTGCCGGTGCCGCCAGGGCCTGTGAGCGTGAGAATCCGCGCGCCGGTCTCGAGCAGCTCGGCGGCGTGCGCCAGCTCGCGCTCGCGCCCGACGAACGCCGTCTGCGGGCGGGGGAGATGGTCCGCCCGGCCGGCAACGCCCGCGTGGACGCCGACGAGCGCGTCTTCGAGAGCCGCGACGAGCTCGCGGCAGTTCGCGTAGCGCTCCTCCGGCCGCTTCGCGAGGGCCCGTGCGAAGAACGGGTCGAGCACGCTCAGGTCGTGCTCGGCCAAGGACGGCGGCGGCTCGCGCACGTGCGCGAACATCAGCGCCGCCTCGTGCTCGCGCACGAACGGCGGCGTCCCCGTCAGGAGGCAGAACGTCAGGCAGGCGAACGAGTACAGATCCGAAGCCCGCGAGGCCGGCAGACCCTCGATCAGCTCCGGCGCCAGATAGGCGAGGGTTCCTGCCAGGGAGGCCACCGTGCCCGTTCGCGTGCCGCTGTCCGCACGCGCAAGCCCGAAGTCCGCGAGATAGGCGTTGCCCTGCTCGTCCAGCAACACGTTCTCCGGCTTGACGTCCCGATGCAGCAGCCCGTGCGCGTGCGCCGCGTCGAGCGCCCCGGCCAGATCCCCCAGTAGCGCGAACGCCCGTTCCGGCGGCCAGGAACCCTCGTTCTCGATCGCTTCACCCAACGTCCGGCCGGGGACGAATCGAAGCGCGAGATACAGCAGTCCGTCTTCTTCTCCCGCACGGTAGACCGGGCAGACGTGGGGATGATCGAACGACGCCGCCAGCCGCATCTCCCTCAAGAACCGCTCGCGGAACTCCTCGTCTGCCGCCAACTCGGGCGCCAGCACCTTCATCGCGACGTGCCGGTCGAGGCCCGGCTCGCGCGCCAGCCAGACGACCCCCATCCCACCCCGCCCGAGCACTCGCTCCAGCTCGAAGCCGGCGAGCAGAGACCCCGAAGCCAGTGCCGCAGGCGCCACGTGCCGGTTCTACCTCATCGAGAGCGCTAGTGGCCGCGGCGCCGGCGGCGGAGCGCCTGCGAGGTCTCGCCGAGCGCGATCACGGCGAGGAAGATCAGGCCGACGATCAGCATGCCGGTGATCACATTACGTCCCTCTTCGGCGGCGTTCGCGAGCAGCCAGGCGATCATGGCCGCGAGCTTATCCGAACCGCTCCGTGTGAGCCACCAGAGCGGCTGCGACGGCGTCCGCGCTCGCTGGACCGCCCAACCGGCGTGTCGTCGCGACCCACGCCTCGCCGTCGCCGGCAGCGCCCTCGGCCCGTAGGTGGGCGCATGTCGAGATCAGGTCGGCGAGCGCCGCCACGGCCTCGATCTCGCCGGTTGCCGCGATCCTGACGAGGCCGTGCGCGTAGAGGTAGTCGCCGAGCAGGATCGCCTCGTGCTCGCCGGGAGGCGCGAAGAGCCGCGAGCGCCCGTAGTGGACGAGGTAGCCCTCGTAGATCGTCTCCAACGCAAGCGCGAAGCGCTCCGCGGCGAGCGGCGAGAAGACCGGCTCGTGTCTGCGCTCGTCGTCCGGGAGCAGCGTTTCGGCCCAGAGTGGGCTCTCGGCTGCAGCCTCGCCCGCGAGCGTCTCCCAGAGGTCAGGAGGCGAAGAAGTCAGCAACTGCGTCGATGGTCGCGTCGATGTGCTCGTCCTCGTGCGCGAGCGAGACGAAGAGGCACTCGAACTGCGAGGGCGCGATGTAGATCCCGCGCTCGAGCAGGTGGCGGAAGAGGGCGCCGTAACGCTCGGTGTCGCTGTGCTGAGCGTCGGCGAAGTTGCGGACCGCGCCGTCGATCAGGAAGAAGGTTGCCATCGCGCCGACTCGCTGGACGTGTCCGAACGCCCGCAACCCCGCCTCGAGCCGAGCGCCCTTCTCCTCCAGCCGCTCGTACACGGCCGGCTCGCGCAGGCGGCGGAGAACCGAGATCCCAGCCGCGGTCGCGAGTGGATTGCCGGCGAGCGTCCCGGCCTGGTAGACGTCGCCGGAAGGGGCGAGGCGCTCCATGATCTCGGCTCGGCCGCCGAACGCTGCGGCGGGGAGACCGCCGCCGACGATCTTGCCGAGGATCGTCAGGTCGGGCAGGACGCCGAAGCGCTCCTGGGCGCCCCCGCGCGCCACGCGAAAGCCGGTGATCACCTCGTCGAAGAGCAGCAGCGCCCCGGATGCGTCGCAGAGCGCGCGGAGCGCCTCGAGGAAGCCGGGCGCCGGCGGAACGACGCCCATGTTCCCCGCGACGGGCTCGACGACGATCGCCGCGAGCCCCTCGCCGTAGCGCTCGACGGCCGCCGCGACGGCATCGACGTCGTTGAAGGTCGTCACGATCGTGTCGGCCGTCACGCCGGTCGGGACACCCGGGCTCGACGGGATCCCGAGCGTTGCGAGGCCGGAGCCGGCGCTCGCGAGCAGCGCATCCACATGACCGTGATAGCAGCCCGCGAACTTGAGGATCCGGTCGCGGTGCGTGAAGGCGCGCGCCAGCCGGATCGCGCTCATCGACGCCTCGGTGCCGGAGGAGACGAGGCGGACTAGCTCCATGGACGGCACTGCGTCGACGATCTCCGCCGCGAGCTCGACCTCCGCCTCGGTGGGCGCTCCGAAGGTCGTCCCGCGCTGGGCGGCGTCGCCAATCGCCGCGAGCGTCTCGGGGTCGGCATGGCCGAAGACGAGCGGCCCCCAGGACATCACCCAGTCCACGTAGCGCCTGCCGTCGACGTCCTCTATCAGAGCGCCCTCGCCCGAGCGCATGAAGACCGGCTCGTCGAGCCCGACCGCGCGCATCGCCCGCACCGGCGAGTTGACGCCGCCGGGGATGAGCTTCGTGGCCCGGCTCCACAGCGCCGACCTGGACGCTAGAGCCATCGGGCGAGCTCCTTCGTCCAGTACGAGAACACGATGTCTGCGCCGGCGCGCTTGATCGCCGTCAGCGACTCCAGCGCAGCCTGCCGCTCGTCGAGGTAGCCGCCGGCCGCGGCCGCCTTCACCATCGCGTACTCGCCCGAGACGTTGTAGGCGGCGACCGGGCAGTCGAAGCGCTCGCGCACGGCGTGGATCACGTCGAGGTAGGGCAGCGCGGGCTTGAGCAGGAGCACGTCCGCCCCCTCGGCGAGATCCAGCTCGCATTCCCGTAGCGCCTCGCGAATGTTCGCGGGATCCATCTGGTAACCGCGGCGGTCGCCCTCCTGCGGGGTCGACTCCGCGGCCTCCCGGAAGGGGCCGTAGAAAGCCGAGGCGTACTTGGCCGCGTAGGAGATGAGCGGCGTCTCGGGAAGCGCCTCGCGGATCGCACCCACGCGACCGTCCATCATGTCGCTCGGCGCGACCGCGTCCGCACCGGCCTCGACGTGACTGACGGCGGTCCGCGCGAGCAGCTCGAGCGTCTCGTCGTTCTGGACCTCTCCGCCGCGGAGAACGCCGCAGTGGCCGTGGGCGGTGTATTCGCAGAGGCAGACGTCCGTGACGAGCACCAGCTCCGGCTGCTCGGCCCGGAGCGCGCGCAGCGCCTGCTGGACGATCCCGTCGTCCGCCCAGGCGCCCGAGCCCTCGTCGTCCTTCTCCTCCTCCGGGATCCCGAACAGGAGAACCGCCCTGACGCCGAGCGAGACAAGCTCGCCCGCCTCCGCGACGACGTCCTCGACCGAGTACCGCGCCATGCCCGGAAGATCCTCGTTCGCAACGCTCGCGGGCCCGACGAAGAGCGGCTGCACGAAGTCGTCGAGGTCGAGGCGCGTCTCGCGGACGAGCGAGCGCAGCGCGTCGGTGCGCCGGAGCCGGCGCAGCCGCGTGACTGGAAAGGCGCTCACGCAGAACAGGGTACGTCAGGCGACCCTTTTTCTAGGCAGGGAGCCGGGCGACCACGCTGCGAGCCACCGCGCCGTAGCCGAGCGTGAGGCCGAGGAGCCACGCCGCCTCCCGCAGCAGTGCCGCCCAGGGGTCGAGCTCGAAAAGCGCCGCGGTGAAAAAACGAAGCCCATGCGCGAACGGGAACGCATTGCTGATCGCGGCTGCGGCCGGCGCGACCTCGCGTGGGACGAGACCGAGGAAGACGATCGGGAGCACGGCGAGGATCGCGACGAGCGACGCCGTCCGTCCCTCTCGCGCGAGCGCGCCGAGCAGCGAGCCAAGCGCTCCGAGCGCCGCGCCCGCGAGAGCCAACCCGACGACGAGGAGCGGGAGCCGCGACCACGGTTGGCCCCCTTCGACGTCGCCGAGCTCGATGATCGCGCCGAACGCGACCGCGATCCCCAACCCCACCGCGATTGCCGCGACAGCGGCGAGAGCGACCTTCGCGGCCACCAGTTCTCCAGGACCCACGAGACCGCGGCGCAGTCGTCCGAGCACGCCCTCGTCCCGCTCGCCTGCGAGCGCGGCGGCTGCGAGCAGGAGCGCGAGAAAGGAGATCGTCAGCGCGAGCGCATACGACTGCACCTGGGCCGAGAGCGCCCACGTGCGCCCCGCGTCGCGCGACTCGACGAGCTCGATCGGACTCGCGGTCGCCCGGAGCGCGTCGTCGGTCTCCCCCAGAGCGAGCTCGGCGGTGCGGACGAACTCGCGGATCCGATCGAGCCGCGGGCCCGGCGGCAGCTCGTCGAGCAGGCTGCGCGCTCCATCGAGCCCCAACACGTCGATGCTCTGGCCGAGGAACTCGCCCCGCCCGCCCTCGAGCAACAGCTCGATGTAGCGGAGATTCGCCTCCACGTAGGCGTCGGAGAGCTCTCGGTTGAGCTGGTAGACGAGCGCCTGCACCTGCTGGCTGACCCGGATCGAAAGTCCGCCTCGGGTCGTCTCGAGCTCGAGCTGCGGGCTCCTGGCCATGCTGCGGAGGTCGGCGACGAACCCGCGCGGGACGACGAGCAGCGCGACGATTCGACCCGACGAGAGCTGTCGCTCCGCCTCGTCTCGGTCGAGCCGGACGAGTGTCACCTCGTTGGCGACGCGATCGATCGTCTCGCCGACGTGGAAGGTGCGGTCGCCGATCTCGATCGAGACCGGCAGGCGGTCCTCGTCCACCAGCGCGACCCGAGGCTTCGCGTTCGCGTAGCTCGCCACGAGTCCGACGAGCGCTGCGACGACGAGCGGATAGGCGAGCAGGACGACGAGCGCGAGCGGCGAGCGCCACAGCACCCGCAGGTCCTTGCGCAGGATCCGCAGCACTCGACTCACCGGAAGCTCAGCCGCCCTGCCTCGATCAGGCCGACGCGGTCGGCTTGCCCGAGCTCCTCGAGGTTCTGGGTGACGAAGCAGACGGCCCCGCCGCCGGCGACCACCTCGGCGAGCCGCCGCCAGAGCTCGTCACGCCTCTCGGCGTCGAGTGAGGCCGTCGGCTCGTCGAGCAGCAGGACGGGCGGCGCGCCGAGCAGCGCGAGCGCGAGGTTGAGCCGCTGACGCTGGCCTACCGAGAGGTCGGCCGCCGGGCGATCCGGGAGCTCCGAGCTGGTGGCCGGAACCCCTGCGAGCGCCGCGAAGAGCGCGAGATTCTCCCGCGGCGTCAGCTTCCCGTAGAGCGCGGGCCGCTGGGGTGCCCAGCCGACGGCTGTCGAGCGCTCGACGCCGCCGGTGGAGGGGTCGAGCGCCCCGGCGAGGATCGAGAGCAATGTCGTCTTGCCGGCTCCGTTCGGCCCGACGAGCGCCAAGAGCTCGCCGGCCCGCAGCTCGAGATCGCACGGTTCGAGCGCGGTTCGGCGGCCGAAGAGCCGCGAGATCCCTTTCGCCGACAGTAACTCCGGCGGACGTAGCTGGGCCGAGAGCGGCGGCGACTCGGCCATGAGGTGGATCGTAGCCCTGTTCCGGTGGAAGGTTTCGGCAGACTCGGCTATGGTTGCCGCCAATGGCTTCGGCCCGACAACGGGACGCGGTGCGCCGACGCGCGCGCCGTCGCCGCCCGCGCAGCTACACCGAACGGCACGCCGGACGCATCGTCCTGACCGCCCTCGTCTCGGCGGTTCTCTTGCTGACCCTGCTCCTGACTGCATTCGGCTCGACCTCGATCCAGCTCGCGGCCGCGCCTCTTGCGCCGGCGGGCGGCCTCCCCGGCGGACGCCCCGAGCCGCAGGTCGTCGCCTCGGCGGATTCGCTCCGGCTCCAGCTTCCGATCGCCCAGAACGCCGTTACCGCCATCGGCTACCACCGCGCCGGCGGCTCCTCTCTCTCGCTCGATCCGGTCGGGCACCAGGGCAACGCGGGGCTGCTCTCACGGCTCTGGCACCGGCTTGCGGGCTCGCGGGAGGGACGGCTCGTCTGGTACCAGCTCAGCGGCAGCCGCGGTCCGGGCACCTCTGCGGTCGACATCGGGGCGACGCCCGGAACCGACGTCTATGCGCCCGTCGACGGCACGGTCGTCGGAATCTCCGACTACGTGATCTCGAACCGCGTACAGGGCTCGCGAATCGACATTCGGCCCCAGTTGGCGCCCTCGGTCGTCGTCTCGCTGATCCACCTTCGCCCGGATCCGGCGCTCACGGTCGGCTCCGCGGTCGCGGCCTCGCGCTCGAAGATCGGCGTCGTGCTCGACCTCTCGCAGGTGGAGCGCCAAGCGCTTGCCCGCTACACCCAGGACGCCGGCAACAACGTCTCGCTCGAGGTTCGCCCCGCCGCGACCTTGTCGCTCCGCTGAAGATCCTCTTTGTCGGAGATGTGGTCGGTGCGCCGGGCCGGCGGGCGATCGAGGAGCGCCTGAAGAGCCTGCGGGAGGAGCTCGACGTCTCGTTCTGCATCGTCAACGGGGAGAACGTCGCCGACGGGGTCGGGATCACGCCGAAGCTCGCCGAGCGGCTGCTCGCGGCCGGCGCGGACGTGATCACGCTTGGGAACCACACCTGGCGGCGTCGCGAGATCAACCCCTATCTGACCGGGTCGGAGCGCGTGATCCGGCCGGCGAACTTCGCCTCGGCCGCGCCGGGCCGCGGGCTGGCCGTCGCGAACGCGACCGACGGAACGCCGGTTGCCGTGATCAACGTGATGGGCTCGCTCTTCCTGAACGTCGCGCACGACCTCTTCGAGGCGATCGACGGGCTCGTGGACGAGGCGAAGCGTGCGGCCGAGGTCGTCGTGGTGGACGTGCACGCTGAGGCGACGAGCGAGAAGGTTGCGCTCGCGCATTGGCTGGACGGCCGCGTCACCGCGGTGCTCGGCACGCACACGCACGTCCAGACCGCGGACGCGCGGATCCAGAAAGGCGGAACCGCGGCGATGACGGACGTGGGGATGACCGGGCCGCACGATTCGGTGATCGGCGTCAAGGCCGACCTCGCGATCCACCGGATGCGAACCGGGATGCCGGTGCGCTTCGAGGTCGCCGACCGCGATGTCCGGCTGGAGGGTGCGCTCGTCGAGTGCGACGCCGCCGGCCGGGCTACGGCGATCGAGCCGGTACGCGTTCGGATCGACTGAGCAACGCCACGAGTACGGCAACCAGTACGAGGTCGCGGGCGAGCACCAACCCGGACGCAACCCCGTCGAACTCGAGCGCCAGCTCCCAGTAGCGCGCCGGGAACCAGAGCTGAGTCAGCACCAGTGCGACGCCGAGCAGCACCGCCGCGCGCAGACCGCGCCGGCCGGCGACGAGCGGCACGAGCGGCGCCAGCCAGATCAGGAACTGCGGCGACAGGACCTTGCCGAGCGCGACGAAGGCCAGGAGAGCGGCGGCGCTCCAGCGAATGAGCTCCTCGCCGGTGCGCGGCCGTTGCAGCCAGATCCAGGTGAGAACGCCGAGCTGTGCCGCCGTCAGCAGCGTCGCGACGACCGCAGGGCCTGCGCCGGCGAGGTTCTGGGAGCCGTGGCCCGAGCGCATCTCGATCCCCAGCCCGAAAAGGTGGTGCGCGGCGAGGAAGAGAGCCGAGCCGAGGCTCTCGATCTGAAGTGGCCGGCCGAGCTGGCGGCCGAGGCTGTAGGCGACTCCGTCGGCACCGAGAACGACGAACGGCAGGTAGACGAGCGCGACCACTCCCGCGAGCACGCCGAGGCAGACGAGCGCCTCGCGCCGGCCGCGGCGCTGCCACACGAGGGAGAGCGCGAGCGGCACGAGCACCACCGGGAAGAGCTTGGCAGCGACCGCGAGGCCGAGCACGCCGAAGCCGAGTCGGTCCCGCTCCCAGACGAGCGCTGCGAGCGCCGCGAGCACGAGCGCGATAGGCCAGAGATCGAAGCGGGTGAGCACGACCGAGCCGAGCAGCAGCGGAAAGACCGCGATCGCGGCGAGCGCGGCGACGACCCGCGTCCGCGAGGCCCGCAGCGCTGCGAGCACGAGGCCCGCACAGAGCAGCACGAGCACCCCGCAGGCGGCCATCGTCCACTCGAACACGTTGCGAAACGCCGACCGGTCGCCGTTCTCGCTGAGGAGCGAGGGAAGCGCGAAGACGGGCAGCGCCGCCGGCGGGTACTCGAGCCGAAAGTCTCGGTAGGGGATCCTGCCGCGCTCGATCGCGTTGCCGTAGGTTTCGTAGACGGGGATGTCGACGATCTCCTCGTTGTCGTAGAAGCCGCCGTGCAGCGCCCCGAACGCGCCCAGGAAGAGCAAGGCGCCGGCGACCGTGACGCAGCTAGTGAACCGGCTCGACGCGATCACGGCGGGAAGCACTCAGGATGGCGAAGGCCACGAAGGGAAAGAACCACGGGATGTAGAGGTAGAACCAGTGCGTCAGCACGAGCTCGAAGCCGATCAGGACTGCGGCCGTGAGCGCTGCGAGCTGGAGCGGCGAGCGTCGTCGCGGCACGAACGCGAGCGCGAGCGCCCCCGCGACGAGCAGCACTTCGAGTCCCTGCTGCACGAGGTGCAGATCCGGAACTCCCGCCGCGTGGTACTGACCCCAGCCCCAAACCGAGAACGGTGACTCCCGGTCGAGCTGGAAGCCCAGAGTGCGCTCCCCGAAGACGCGGGTCGCGTGGAGCGGATCCGGCTCGAGCAGGAGGATGGCGAACGCCGCAAGCGTGGCGACGGCGAAGCCCGCGGCCCACCTCCGGCCGCCACGCCCGAGGCGCAGCGGCCAGCCGAGCGCGTTCGGGTAGGCGAGCCAGAGCGGTGCGAGCAGGAGCGCGGCGAACTTCGTCCAGCCAGCCAGCGCGACCCCGGCGCCGCGCGCCCAGGCAGAGGACGCGAGCCAGAAGCCGAAGATCAGAAACGCGGGCATGATCGCGTCGTTCGTGTTCGAGTTCGACGCGTAGAGCGTGAACGGATATGCGGCCCAGGCGAACGCGAGCGTCGCGCCCAGCCGGTTGCCGCCGAACCGGCGACCCACGAGCGCGAGACCGAGCAGGCAGAGCCCGTCGAAGAGCAGCGAGGTCGCGTGCGCCGCCCAGAGCTCGTCCCACTTGCCGGTCCAGCCGAAGGCGAGATATCCGGGCACGTAGGCGAGATAGGAAACCGGCCCATAGGTGTCGCCGCGTGCGTTCGATGCCTCGCAGCGCCCGTTCGTCTGGATCCGCTCGCGTACCTCGCCGTTCGCGTCGGCCGGTCCGCACTCCTTCAGGTCGCCCTGCTCGGGCATGTGGCCATACGGAACCTGACCGTTGACGATCCGCTGGCCGCCGATCACGCCGGCGAAGCCGACGTCGATCGTGCTCCGCGGCGCCTCGAGGTTGAGTCCGACCCGGAAGCCCGCGAGGAAGATGGCCGCCGCCGCGAGCACCCAGACCGGCCAGACCGGCCTCGACGCCCGCGGGGGCCGGTCGCGACGCGCGATCCAGAGGCAGCGCGCCAGGAGGTAGACGAGCGGCGGGTAGGCGAGCGGAGCACTCCAGAAGATCTCTCCCTCGTTGAAGAGCCGGAGCGAGACCGTGAACGAGAGCAGCGCCAGCAGGTCGAGGTTGCGCAGCGAGCGCGGCCGGCGTAGATCGGCGAGGCCGAGCAGGAACGCTCCGCAGAAGGCGAGCCAGACCCAGGCGGTGTTGATCGTCTTGCCTCCGAACGCTCCGGCGCCTCCGCGCGCCATCGTCCACGCAACCTGCGGTCCCGTCCACGCTTCCCGCACGGCCCCGGTTCGGTCGTCCACCTTTCCGAGCGCGATCTGCCCCGCCTCGCCCGACCAGACCTTGAGCTCCCATTCGTCGGCCTCGGGCTCGTACTCGGCTGCGGTCGTCGGTTTCGGCGGGTAGCGCGCGAGCCAGTCGGCCACCTTGGGCTCGCCGAGGAAGACCTCGAGCGCCTGCGCTTCGGTCAGGTGGGCGCCGCCGGCTGCAGGCGCGAAGGGCACCTGGACGAGCCGGCCCTCGTCGTCGTAGACCGGGGTCGTGGGCGCGGCGGCCCCGGCGGGTGCGGCCAGCAGCAGCGCCGCGCCGAGGACGACTAGCGCTCTCTGAACGACCAGACCTTGTTCCCGACGAAGTTGAGCGGGGTCACGAGCACGATCGCGATCGCCTGCGCGAGCACCTTTCCGATCCCGAGCTCGACGAGCAGGTGCAGGATCAGCAGGTTGGCCGCGAGCGACAGCGTCGAGACGACGAGGAAACGCAGGCCCTGATAGGCGACATGCCCCCGCTGACCGCTGAACGTCCAGAGCCGGTTCCAGGCGTAGTTGTTGGTCACCGCGACGAGGAAGGAGCATGTGGCGGCGACCAGGTAATGCAGCTCGAACCCGTGGACGAGCAGCGTGAAGACGACGAGGTTGACGACGTACCCAGTCGCGCCCACGAGACAGAACTTGGCGAGCTGGAACCAGTTGTGACGGCGCCCCAGCGCTTCCCGCGTCCGGGCGAGCGCGCCCGAGGGGCGGACATCTGAAGAGCGCTCCATGAGACGCCGGCGAGCCTAGCAGCGGTACAAGGCGGTTCAGGAGTCGCTCCGCCACCCGGTTTCGTCTCCGAACCCGCCGCTGCCGACGAGTGGGACGAAGCGGCAGGCGACGGACTGCGTGCTGTGCGTTCCTGTGTCGGTGCGCCGTACGACCTCGAGTCGCTGACCGCGCCGGTTCCCGATCGGAAGGACGAGGCGCCCGTCACTCGTAAGCTGCTCGATCAGCGCCGGCGGCGGCGTGGGGGCTGCCGCCGCGACTGCGACTCCGTCGTAGGGCGCGCGGTCTGCGGCGCCGAGAGTTCCGTCGCCGACGCGCACGTCGACGGCGTCGTAGCCGGCGCTCGCCAGCGCCGCCCGCGCGGTCTCTGCGAGCTGCGGCACGCGCTCGATCGTGACCACCTCGGTGGCGAGCTCGGCGAGGACGGCCGCCTGATAGCCCGACCCGGTGCCGACATCGAGCACGCGCTCGCCGCCCTCGAGCTCGAGCAGCGTGCAGATCGTGGCGACCATGAAGGGCTGCGAGATGGTGGCGCCGTGGCCGATCGGCAGGGCCCCGTCGTCGTAGGCCCGGCCGCGGAGCTCCGTCGGGACGAACAGCTCACGTGGTACGCGGCCGATCGCAGCGAGCACGCGCTCGTCGCGAAAACCGCGACCGCGGAGGATCTCGACGAGCTCAGCTCTGGTCGTCATGCCCGCGCAGCCCGTCGTGCGTAGGGCGGCAGCGCGACGCCGAAGTGCTCGAGCGCGAGGGGCATCACCTCCGTGATCGAGCACGGCTCGAGCTCGAGCCCGACGGTCAGCATCGGCACCTCGGAGTCGCCGGTCAGCAGCGAGCCGTGCGAGCCACCCCCGGAATGATGGCGACCGGCGAGGTCGGCGAACTCCCAACCCAGCGCCGCCGAGACGAGTAGCTCGCCCGCATTCGGGTTGGCGAGCGCGGCCCAGGCTCGCTCGAGTCCGTTCGGGTGGTCGAGGATCGACGCGTCGCCACTCGTGGCGAAGCTCTCCGAATCGGGCGAAAAGCGCAACTCCTCGCCTTCACGGCGTGCGACCGCCTCGTCCCCCTCCCGGTAGAGGACGACATCGACCGACTCGTGGCCGTCCAGGCGGGCAGCGAGGGGCTGCGGCTCGCCCGCGGTGTAGACCATCCCCGCTCGATTCGACGCGGTCACGAGCGCCTCGGGATAGACGTCCTCGAGCCGGGCGACCTCGCTCACAGAGGTCTGCCCGTGGTCGGCGCAAATGACGACCGCGTAGCGCTCGAGGAATTCCTCCTCGCCGCCGGCTGCCGCGATCAGCGACGCCACGGCCTCGTCGCAGCGCGCGAGCGCCACATGCGCGGCGTCCGGTCCCTGCAGGTGCGAGGCGTAGTCGTAATCCGAGAGGTAGTAGACGAGGAAGTCGAATCCGTCTCTCGTCACGAGCCAGCGCGCTACGGCACCGGCGTAGGCGTCGATCGTCCCGCCCGGCCGGTTCCAGACCGATAGCGGCGCACCGGTCACGTCCGATTCGAAGAGGTTGTAGAAGAAGAATCGCTTCGGCCCGTATGCGGGCCGCGTCAGGATCGGCACGGTCGGGAGGTGAGGCGTGCGCCCCCGGTAGCAGGTGATGTTGACCGCGGCCGTGGTGAGGCCGGCGTCCTCGAGTGCCTCGTACACCGTCACGGCACGCTTGCTCAGGTGACTCGCGTTCAGCTCGTAGACCGTGTCCTGCAGCGAGCGCCGGGTGCCGGCCGCGCGGACGGCCCCGAACGAGGAGCCGTACTCGACGAGCCGCTTCTCGTCGCGGTGATACCAGACGAGGTGCGGGATCTCGTGGACGTCCGGATGAGCGCCTGTCGCGAGCGCCGAGAGGCAGACTGGCGTCAGTGATGGAAAGGTCGAGATCGCGCGGCGGTACCTCCCGTGCGAGGCGAGTAGGGCGAGCGCAGGCGCGGAGCCGTCACCCACGACCTGCTCGAACATCGACGGCGTCAGCCCGTCGATCACGATCAGGATCAGCTTCTTAGTCTTTGGCAAGCGAGCGCAGGCCGGCGTACCGGTCGGCCCGGGTCCGGCGCAACCTGACGGCGAGCGCCGGGAGCGCGAGCGCCTCGAGATAGCCGACGACGGGGACGAATGCGAGCGCGGCCAGAGCAACGGCGACACCCGCGACGATTAGCGCGAGGCCGGCGCGCGTCCCGCCACGTCGAAGCGCGCCGGCGACCACGACGACGGCCGCTGCTCCACCTGCCAGCCCGGCGACCCCTCCCGCGACGAGCTCGGCCGTATTGTCGATCACCATGCCTGCGAGAGCGCCTGCAGCTCCGGCGAGCACGACGGCGGCGATCCGACCGAGTGGTGTGGCCGAGAGCAGCCCGGCAAAAAGCGCGCCGAGCGCGACTCCGACCCCGAGCGCGATCCCGATCGAGTACCAGTCTCCCATCGATCTCAGTCTAGTTTCGATGGATTGTTTTCTGGACATACAACAGACCGACACCGCCCGAACGCCGCAACACCCAGGAGGAGAGAGATTTGACTGAGGATGTGCGCCCGCTGCTCGTATTTTTCTGGTCCGAGCGCTCGGGCCCCGCGCGCCGGATGGAGAGTCTGCTCGCCCACCTCGCGCGGAAGGAGCGGGCCAGACTGCGAGTCCGCCGCGTGGACATCGATGCAAGCCCGGAACTCGCCGAGCGCTTCAAGGTGGAGATCGTTCCCACGCTCGTCCTCGTCAAGGACAAGCAGGCCGTTGCGCGGATCGACGGCCGGACGAGCGCGCCCCGGATCGACGCCATGCTCGCACCGCATCTTCCTGCCGAGCTCGCGGTTGCCTGAGTAACTTCGAAAACCGAATCCAGCCTGGCGCCGTAGTCGTGTAGGCCACTTCTAGGAATTCAGGGAATAGGGAGGAACAGGTATGCGGAAGCTCGTGCTCTTCGCCGGCTTGGGCGGGGTACTCCTGCTCGGTCTCGGCTCCTACGCGCTAGCCGACGGCGGCTCCAAGCACGCTCGTGGTCAGTTGATCGGCTATCAGGAAGTCCCGTCCATCTCGTCGCGCGGCTCGGGCGAGTTCGAGGCAAAGATCGTCGACAACTCGAAGATCGAGTACAAACTCAGCTACCGCGACCTCGAGGCAGCCGTTCAACAGGCGCACATCCACTTCGGCCAGCGGTCGGTCAACGGCGGGATCTCCGTCTTCCTGTGCTCGAACCTCGGCAACGGTCCGGCAGGAACCCAGGCATGCCCCGCTGCCAACGGAACGGTCAGCGGCACGATCGTGGCAGCGGACGTGAGTCCGCCGATCGCGGCGACGGCCGGTGCGCGAGCACAAGGAATCAACTCGGGAGAGTTCGCGGAGCTGCTCGCCGCGATCAGGGCGGGCAAGACGTACGCCAACGTGCACACGTCGCTGTTCCCGGGCGGCGAGATCCGGGCGCAGCTCGGCAAGAACCGCGGCGGGAAGGACGACGACTAGGAGGAGAGGCCGGACTCCAGGCGTGCGATCACGTCGAGCGTGAACGCCGCCGCCCGTGCCCCGTCGACGACGCGATGGTCGAACGTGACCGAGACGTTGCCGATCTGGCGGACGACGATCTCCCCGTCGCGAACGACGGGGCGCGGGCCGATCCGGTGGATCCCGAGGATTCCGACTTCGGGATGGTTGACGAGCGGCGTCACGAGCAGACCGCCGAGCTTGCCGGCGCTCGTGACGGTGAAGGTGCCGCCGCGGAGCTCCTCCGGAAGGAGGGTGCCGGCGCGGGCAGCCTCGGCCAGGCGCGACGACTCCGCCGCGAGCTCCTGGAGCGAGGACGTGTCGCAGTCGCGCACCACCGGCACCAAGAGCCCCTGGTCGGTCTGAACGGCGATCCCGAGGTCGTAGCGCTCGAGAAAGACGAGCTCGTCGGCCTCCAAGCGCGCGTTGAGCTCGGGATAGACCTGCAGCGCGGCCGCCGTCGCTCGGAGCGCGAGCGGCACGATCTGCTTGACGTCGAGCTCGGTGAAGTCGCACTCCTCCACGAACGTCACGGCCGCGACCTCGCGGTGTGCCCGTGTCAGGTGCTCGACGATCTGGCGGCGCACGCCGCGCACAGGCTCCCGACGACCCTCGGAAGGCTTGTGTTGTTCCAACACAAGCTCCTCACCGCCGGCCCCGCGCACGTCCGACTCGACGATGCGCCCGTTCGGCCCGGATCCGCTGAGGGAGCCGAGATCGACGCCGAGCTCCTCCGCGAGCCGACGCACGAGCGGCGTCGCCTGGACGCTACTCGAAGAGACCTTGTGGTGTTTCAACACAAGGTCTCTCTCGGGCTCGGGCGCCTTCTCGGCGGGGGGCCGGGTTGGGACGTCGTCGCCGATCACGACGAGCACCGTCCCGACCGGAACGATGTCGCCCTCCGCGACGAGGATTCGCGAGACCTTTCCTGCTGCGGGCGAGGGGATCTCGACGGTCGTCTTGTCGGTCTGGATCTCGACGAGCGGGTCGTCCTCGGCGAGCTCCTGCCCTTCGACGACGAGCCAGCGCGCGACCTCGCCCTCGGTCAACCCCTCGCCGAGGTCGGGCAGCTTGAACTCGTACGCCACGGCCGCGAGCCTACCGAGGCGTTCCAAGCCAGGCGTTCGCAGGTGCGATCAGCACGCGCAGGCCGCCGTCTACCCGCCACAGCGAGAGCGCCTGCTCGTCGCCGTGGAGCGCCGGCGCGATCGCGGCCGGGACGTAGCCGAGCTGGAGCGCCAGGGCCTCGTTCCAGATCCCGACGGCGTTCGGATCGTGCTCGTTCTGCGGCTCCGGCACGAGCGCGAGCCTCTGTCCCGGATCGAACGAGGAATGGTCGAGCGACTCGGCGCGGTAGGAGACGCCGGCAACGGGAACGACGCGGATCCGCGGATCCTCCCAGCGCACCGGCTCGCCCGTGGCTGCGTCGCGCAGCCGGAACCCGCGCTCGCCCCGCTCGAGCCAGAGCCTGAGCCGCTCGCTCACGGACACGCGCCCTAGAACGCGAGCAGGCGCCGGGCTGCGTCGACGATCCGCGCGACCGAGGGCATGTACGCGTCCTCGATCGACCAGTACGGATAGGGGACGTCGTAGCCGGTCACGCGAAGCACCGGGCCGCGCAGGTCGAGGATCGCCTTCTCCGCCAGGATCGCCGCGAGCTCGGCCGCATAGCCGCAGGTCCGCGGGGCCTCCTGGACGAGCACGACCCGGCCGGTCTTGGAGACAGATGCGAGCAGTGCTTCTTCGTCGAGCGGCTTCAGGCTCCGCAGGTCGAGGATCTCCACGGACGCGTCCAGCTCGTCCGCGGCTCTCTCGCAAACGACCACCATCGCGCCGTAGGCGACGAGCGTCACGTCGGTGCCCTCCCGCGCTCGCCGCGCGGTTCCGAGCGGGACGACATGTTCGCCCTCGGGTACCTCGCCGCGCTCGGTCCGGTAGACGAGCTTCGGCTCCAGGACGACGACAGGATCGGGATCGCGGATCGCGGCGGCCAGCAATCCCTTTGCGTCGGCGGGCGTCGACGGGATCGCGACCTTGATCCCGGGCGTGTGCACGTAGTACGTCTCCGGAGAGTCGTCGTGAAGCTCGGGCGCCCGGACTCCGCCTCCGTAGGGCATCCGGATCGTGATCGGAAAGGTCATTGTGCCACCCGTTCGCCACCGGTAGCGGCCGACGTGCGTAATCAGCTGGTCGAGACACGGATAGGAGAACGCGTCGTACTGCATCTCGCAGACCGGACGAAAGCCGGCCATGCAGAGCCCGACCGCCGAGCCCAGGATTCCCGCCTCGGCGAGCGGCGTATCGACGCAGCGATCCGCGCCGAAGCGGTCGCGCAGGCCGGCGGTCGCGCGGAAGACGCCGCCGGCACGGCCGACGTCCTCGCCCAGCACCATCACGTCGGCGTCGCGCTCCATCTCGACGTGGAGCGCGTCGTTCACCGCCTCGACCAGGAATCGCTCAGGCACCGAGGACCCGCCTCAGCTCGGCGAGATCGGTCTCGAAAGAGGCCGGCGGATCGACGAGCGCGTGCTCGAAGAGAAGTCCCGGATCCGGTTTCGGCTCCGCCTCGGCAGCCGCGATCCCGGCGCGCATCATGTCGGTCGCTGCGGTCTTGATCTCCTCCGCGAGCTCGTCGTCGAGCAGGCCCTGCCGGCGGAGATAGCGCTCGTAACGACCGACGCACTCGTTCGCGCGAGCCTCCTCGACGCGCTCGGGATCGATGTACGCACTCGGATCGTCGGCCGTGGCGTGAGGCGCCGCCCGGTAGGTGACCGCTTCGACGAAGGTCGGTCCCTCGCCGGCGCGACCGCGTGCGACGGCGTCCCGCGTCGCCTCGTAGACGGCCAGGACGTCGCCGCCGTCCACGCGCGCGCTCGGAATCCCGTACCCGATCGCCTTGTCGGCGAGCGCCTGCGCGCGCGTCTGCGCCGAGACGGGCGTCGAGATCGCCCAGCCGTTGTTCGAACAGAAGAGAATCACCGGCGCCCGCATCACCGCCGCGAAGTTCGCGCCCTCGTGGAAAGCGCCCTCGGAGGTGGCGCCGTCTCCGAAGTAGGCGATCGCGCACGCGGTCTCGCCCCGCAGTCGCTTCCCCCAGGCGAGTCCGGCCGCGTGCGGCACGTGCGTCGCGATCGGGACGCAGATCGAGGCGACGTTGTAGTCGGCCGGGTTCCACCATCCCGCCGGATGGCCGCGCCACCAGGAGAGAATCGTCGCGGCCGGCATCCCGCGCAGGAGCCCGATCGCCGACTCGCGATAGCTCGGGAAGATCCAGTCCTCGTCGGCGAGCGCGTGAACGGAGCCGGCCTGCATCGCCTCGTGGCCCCAGTGGATCGCATACGTCCCGATCCGGCCCTGGCGGTGATAGACGACCGAGCGCTCGTCGTAGGTGCGCAGGAGGACGAGCGAGCGGTAGAGCGCGAGAAAGTCCTCGTCGCCGAGCCCGTCGACCTCGCTATCCGGAACGCTCGCACCATCGCCGATCACGCGTCGGAGGCCGCGCTCCGCAGGAATCGTGCTCGCCATCGCGGGCGGAAGTCTATTCGAGCGCCAGCTCGCGACCGAGCCAGGCGAGCCGATCGTTTTTCGAGCGTTCGCCGAGCTCGTGACCCGCGTCGTACCAGCGGATCTCCTTCGGCTCGCTCGTCGCGGCGTAGAGCTGCTCCATCTCCTCGCGCGGGACCACCTCGTCGTCCTTCCCACCTTGGAGCAACACCCGCGCTGGTGCGAGATGAGGGACGAAGTGGACGGTGTCGATCGGGCCGAAGAGCACCTCCCACTCCGCGTCGCCCGGGGTGCCGGAGGGATACGCCCGTCCGGCCATGAGAACGACCGCCCGGACCCGTGGATCGAGCGACGCCGCGAGCGCGGCGGGCTGTACGCCCATGCTGTAGCCGACGATTCCAATTCGCTCCGGCGAGACGCCGTAGCGCTGCACGAGCAGGTCGAAGCTGCGCACGAGATCCTTGACGTTGCGGATCATCAGCTCGCGCGTCACGTTCGGGGCGGCGCGGCCCGCCTGCACCTCCGGCTGCGAAGAGCGGCTGAACGGCGAGTCGATCGCGAGCACGACCGCGCCGCGCGAGGCGAGCGTCGCTGCCTCGTCGATGAAGTCGATTCGGGTGCCGCCTGCGCCGTGCATGAAGACGACGCCTGCCCGACCCTCGATTCGCTGCTTCGGCACGACGACGATGCCCGTGACGCGGTCGCCGTCAGGGCTCGTATACGACATTCCCTTGACGACGAACTCCTTCTGCCTCGATGTCTGTCCTTCGGATGAGTCGAACGGCGCCTCGCGGTCGAACTCGAAGAGGCGCGCAGACGCGGCCGCGAGCGGCTCGTCCTTCGCGGGGCCGCTGTTGCCGCCGCAAGCGCCGAGCAGGAGCAGCGGCAGGACGACGAGGAGAGCGAGAGCGCGACGCACAATCGCTGAGACGTACCGACCCGCGATCTTTCAGCGAACTGTTGTTCCGTGGCTACGAGAAGACGGTGACGGCGTCGCGCTCGGCGTCGAACACGACCTCCGTCACGTCGCCGAGGTCCTCGCCGTCGACCTGAAGCGGCTGCGGCGTGCGACAAAGGACCTCGATCCGGTCGAGATCGTGGCCGTAGACGACGTCGCGCGCGCCCTCCTGTCCGCGGCCACGGAGGGCGTAGGCGGCGAAGCGGGGCCAGGATCGCGCCTTCACCTCGCGCGGGGCGACCAGGTCGAGCCCGCCCTCGAAGCGCGCCTCGGGCGTGAGCCGGAGCGGCACCGGGCCGGCGTAGGTGTACGGATCGGCGTTGCCGACGAGCGCGAAGGCGGCGGGGCCGTAGCCGACGATCTCGAGCAGCGGCTCGAAGCGGCCGCGGTGCCGCGCGAGCGCGGCGATCGTCGTCCTCGCGAAGACGACGTCGCCGGGCCGGCGTCCGTGCTCGTCCCTTCCCCGCGCGTCCATCAGCCTGATCAGCTCGGCGTCGAGCCCGACTCCTGCACTGAATGCGAAGCGGCGGCCGTTCGCGCGTCCGAGCGAGATGCGCCGCGTCCGGCCCAGCGCGATCGCGCGGGCGGCGGCCAGCGGGTCGCGCGGCAGGCCGAGAGCGCGCGGCAGCACGCTCGTGCCCCCGCCGGGGACGAAGCCGACGGCGACACCCGGGCGGACACCGTTCAGGACCTCGTTGAAGCCGCCGTCGCCGGAGAAGACGACGACCGCATCGCTGTCGGCCTCGCGCGCCAGCTCGGTTGCATGGCCCGCGTGTGCGGTTCGCAGAGTCTGAACTGGCACAAGCACCTGCTCGATCTCTGTGACGAGCTCGTCCGTGACCCGGCTGGCGAACGGATTGACGATGAGGACGCTCCGCACGGCACGAGCCTAGTTCTCCGCTACCGGTCGAGCGCGACGCCGAGGACGAAGAGGAGGATTCCGGCGAAGACGAACACCGCCGACGTCGAGACCTTCGGCCCCCGGTACGACTCGTCCTGGCGACCCATGAGCGGCCCGACGATCATCCGCGCCTCCTGGCCGACGGCACGATCCCGGGAAGGCGACCCGCCGCTCGCCCCAAGGAGCACGTAGATGCAGCCGAGCGACCAGACTGCGATCCTGAAGCTCCGGCCGAGCTCGCCGTCCACCGCGAAGCCGATCGCTGCTGCGATCGCGAACCCGACCGCCGTGGCGATCGCGACGCGGCGGAGCAGGAGGACGATCGCGCCGATCAACGACTCGCGTACCCGCGGATCCCCTCGACGAGGATCGCGGTGAAACGGTCGGCGAGCTCGTCGGTGTCGCGGCCGGGATCGAGCCAGGTGTAGGCCCAGTTCGCCGCTGAGAGCGCGAGCAGCGCTGCGGCCGAGTCGTCGAGATCGGAACGAAGCTCGCCGCGATCGCGGCCCTCCCGGAAGAGGGCGCGCAGTCGCTCCTCGTAGCGACGGCGCTCGGCAACGATCTCGTCGCGCCGGGATCCTTCGAGGTAGCGCCATTCGCGGATGAACACGGTGGCGACGTCGAGTTGCTCGGCGACGACGCGCAGGTGGGCGCGCAGGGCGAGCCGGATCTTCTGGCCGGCGGGCAGCTCGTCAGGGATCGCGTCGAGCCCCGCGTGGAACGCAACCGCGCCCTCGCGCATCGCCTCGTAGAGGAGCTCCTGCTTCGACACGGTCAGCGAGTAGAGCGATCCCTTCTGAACGCCCATCGCGGCGGCGAGCTCGCCCATCGACGTGCCGTGATAGCCCTTCTGCGCGAAGAGCCGGGCGGCCTGGCGGGTCAGCTCGAGACCTCGCGCGGTTGGCGGGCGTGTGGCGATACACTCAATGCTAACGACCGTTAGGTAGGGAGGCCCGATGTCAGACGTGCGCACCGCCGAATTCCTCGAGTTCGTCCAGGCCGGAGGGCAGGTCGAGACGGACGACTGGATGCCCGAGGAGTACCGGAAGCGGCTGATCAAGTTCATCGAGATGCACGGCAACTCCGAGCTGATGGGAGTCCTCCCCGAGCGCGACTGGATCCTGCGGGCACCGACGCTGCAGCGGAAGCTGGCGCTGACGGCGAAGATCCAAGACGAGGTCGGCCATTGCCAGCTGATCTACCGCGTCGTCGAGGATCTCGGCAAGCCGCGCGCGCAGTGCCTCGACGACCTGATCTCCGGCAAGTCGAAGTTCCACAACGTCTTCCACTACCCGACGAAGAGCTGGGGCGATGTCGGCGTGATCGCCTGGCTCGTCGACGCAGCCGCGATCATCAGCCAGAAGGCGCTCCTCAAGTGCTCGTATGCGCCGTACGCACGGGTGATGAAGAAGGTCTGCTGGGAGGAGTCGTTCCACATCCTCCACGGCCGCGACACCGTGCTCGCGATGGTGACGGGCACTCCGGAGCAGTTCGAGCTCGTGCAGGAGGCGGTCACCCGCTGGTGGGAGCCGCTGATGCACTTCCACGGCACGCCGATCCCCGCCGAGGAGGATCCGATGGTGCACTGGCGGATCAAGAGCCAGGGGAACGAGGACGCGCGGCAGCAGTTCCTCGACGGGTACGTGCCGCAGATCCTCGAGCTCGGGCTCGAGCTCCCCGACCCGAACCTGCGCAAGAACGACGAGGGCGTCTGGGAGTACACCGAGCCCGACTGGGAGAAGCTGACCGCCGTCGTCACGGGGCACGGCCCGGCCTCGCAGGAGCGGCTCGCGTTCCGTCGGCTCTCGCGCGCCGACGTGGACTGGGTCGCAAAGGCGATGCTGCCGGAGGCTGCCTGAGTGATCTACGAGGTCTTCCGGCAGGAGCGGAAGGGCCAGCCGTTCGTCCACGGAGGCTCGTTCCACGCGCCCGACCAGGCGTTCGCCGACGCCTACGCGCGTGAGTTCTACGCCCGCCGGCAGGAGTCGGTCGCGCTCTGGGTCGTGCCGCGCGAGCAGATCATGGAGATCGACGATTTCCCGGACGAGTTCGACCTCAAGTACCGCCGCGTCGACGGGTATTCGATCAAGGCTCGGCTGAAGGAGGCGCGTGAGCGCGCCGGAACGCTCGAGAGCTGAGCTCCTCCTCGAGCTCGCCGACGACGAGCTGATCCTCGGCTGGCGCGACTCGGAGTGGACGGGGATCGCGCCCTTCCTCGAGGAGGACGTCGCCTTCTCCTCGATCGCCCAGAACGAGATCGGCCACGCGCGTGCGCTCTACGAGCTCGCGGCACGCGACCTCGGCACGGATGCCGACGCACTCGCCTTCGACCGGCGGCCCGAGGAGTACCGCTGCGCGCCGCTCGTGCAGTTGCGGCGGCTCGAGTGGGCGCGCACGATCGCGCGGCATTGGCTCTACGAGACGGCCGACGCAGTCAGGATCGAGGCGCTGAAGAGTTCTGACGACGCCGAAGTGGCCGGGCTCGCCGGCAAGATCGAGCGCGAGGAGATCTACCACCGGCTCCACGCGGAGATGTGGATCGAGCGACTGCTCGCCGCCTCCGAGGGCCGGACGCGGCTGGAAGAAGCGGTGCTCGAGCTCTGGCCCTATGCGCTCGGCGTGCTCGAAGGCGACCTGCGCGAGAGCTTCGCCGACCGCGTGCGCGAGCGGCTCCCATTCGGACTGCCCGAGGTGGAAGCGATCCCGCGCGACCGCCACGAGGCCGAGCTCGAGGAGCTGCTCCAGGAGATGACGATCGTGCGCCGCTCGGCTCCGGTGGGAGCCCAGTGGTAACCGCGCAAGCGGTCTGGGAGGCGCTCGCTGAGATCCCGGATCCCGAGATCCCCGTGATCTCGCTCGTCGACCTCGGCGTCGTCAAGAGCGTCGAGATCGAGGGTGAGCACGTGCGCGTCGAGTTCACGCCGACGTTCATGGGCTGTCCTGCGCTCGAGGCGATGAAGGGCCAGATGGAGGCCGCGATTGCGGGCCTGGGAGCCGAGCCGCGCGTCGACGTCGTGCTGGACGACTCCTGGTCGACCGACCGGATCACCGCCGAGGGCCGCGAGAAGCTTCGCGTGGCAGGCTTCGCCCCGCCCACGCCGCGCGCGGCCGGTCCGGCGACGCTCGTCCAGCTTCGGTCGAAGGCATTCCGCTGTCCCTACTGCAACTCGACCGAGACGCGCCTCGACAACATCTTCGGCCCCACCCCGTGCCGCTCGGTCCGCTACTGCGAGAGCTGCAGGCAGCCTTTCGAGCAGTTCAAGACGATCTAGGAGCGGGGGGATTTGAGTGAGCCGTTTCCAATTCAATGAAGCAGTTAGGTAAACGCTTTCAGCAGGTCCGACGACGGTTCAACTGTTCTGCGAGGACACAACCGCGCCCGTAAAATGCGAAAAAGTGGCGGCTTGTACCAAGCGGTGCCGGCTCAAAAAAAGCCTTCGTTTCTATAGACCACTGAAAAGAGAGGAGCGAAGGTCAAGGAGCGCCCCAGAAGGGCTGATCGCTTCCCCACCGGACGTCGTTCGGGGCCTGCTCACGCGGCAGTGACAGGAAAGCATCGAGCGAAGCGTTGAATGCCTGGGGGTTATCGACGTTGGCGATATGACCCGCGTCCGGGACGATCTCGAAACGCGCGTTCGGAAGGAGTTTCGCAAGGGAGCGAGACAACGAGAGGTTCACCCGATCGCCTTCGCCGCAGAGGACGAGTGTTTGCGTCTCGAGGCACCGTGCCGGCTCGCGCATGTCGAAGCGAGCGCCTTCGCGCATCGGCCCGGCGAGTTCGTGGGGAGCGCGCGGTACGACCCTCACGAGCACGCTCATGACGTGCTGAAACGCCCGAAGGTGAGGCGGGAGCCACGCGAACCCCGCCGTCAAAATCAGCCGCGACACGCGTTCGGGCCGTTCGATCGCGTAGCGCAGCGCCACGAGGCTCCCCCAGGAGAGTCCGCAGAGGTCTGCGCAGGGGAGCCCCATAGCGTCGAGCTCGAATGTTGCCCGTTCTAGCGACGGCCCAACGGGCGGTGCGAACACTTCCCTGCTCGACACGAATCTTTCAACCTGAGGTCGCCACGCTTCCGCGCCACTGCCGATCCCGTGGAGGAAGACGAGAGGCGGAACGTCCATCACCTCCAGCCGACCATACTCGCAACGAGCCCCTGGACCCGGGTCTGCGCTCATGCGGACCCTGCAGCCTCCGCTCGCACTGGCGCTTCGCGACGCTCGCTTTGCCGGATCTCGCGACAATGGCCCGATGGCGATCGTTAGCAGCTCGGCGGCCAACCAGCCGCCGCCGCTCGTCGACTACGACCTGTTCGCCCAGGACCCGCCGCTTGTCGAGGCGCTGCGGCGCGAGGGCGGAGGCGTCTACGAGGAACGGGTCGGCGCGTTCGGCCAGGTGCTCGGCGGCGAGCCGCTCGAGTGGGGCCGGCTTGCGAACGAGCACTCGCCGCAGCTCCGCACGCACGACCGCTACGGCGAGCGGATCGACGAGATCGAGTTTCACCCGGCCTGGCATTCGCTCCTGCGACTCGGTCTCGAGGCGCAGGTGCAGTCGCTGCCGTGGGTGGACGAGAGGTCCGGCGCGCACGTCGCCCGGGCAGCGCTGTTCATGCTGCTCGGCCAGGTCGAAGCCGGCGTGGGCTGTCCGCTTTCGATGACATTCGCCTCGGTGCCCGCCTTGCGCGTCCAGCTCGATCTCGCTGAGGAATGGATCCCGAGGCTGACGAGCGGCGACGCGCTCTGCGGCATGGCGATGACCGAGCGGCAGGGTGGCTCCGACGTCCGCGCAAACGAGACGACCGCACGGCGCAGCGGCGAGACCTGGGAGCTCGACGGAAACAAGTGGTTCTGCTCGGCGCCCATGTCCGACGTCTTCCTCGTGCTCGCGCAGGCTCCGGGCGGGCTCTCCTGCTTCCTGGTCGAGCGCCCGCAGCCTGGGTTCCGGATCGAACGGTTGAAGGACAAGCTCGGGAACCGCTCGAACGCATCTGCCGAGATCCGGCTGGAGGGCGCCGAGGCTCGACTCGTCGGCGAGGAGGGCCTCGGGATCCGGACGATCATCGAGATGGTCGTGCACACGCGGCTCGATTGCGTGCTCGGCTCCACGGCGCTGATGCGTCGCGCGGTCGCGGAGGCCACCCACCACGCCGCGCACCGCGCCGCTTTCGGCCGCCTGCTCGTGGATCAGCCGCTGATGGCGAACGTGCTCGCCGATCTCTGCGTCGAGTCGGAGGCGGCCACGCTGACGGCGCTCAGGCTCGGGCGCGCCTTCGACGAGGGCGACCACGCATTCCGCCGGCTCGCGACCGCGGTCGCCAAGTTCTGGATCTGCAAGCGAACGCCGCCGCTCGTCGCCGAGGCGCTCGAGTGCCTGGGCGGGAACGGCTACGTCGAGGAGTCCCAGCTGCCGCGGCTCTTCCGCGAGAGCCCGCTGAACTCGATCTGGGAGGGCGCCGGCAACGTGAACGCGCTCGATGTCCTCCGGGCCGTCGGCCGCGAGCCCGAGTCGGTCGCCGCCTTCCTCACGGAGGTGGAGCTCGCCGCCGGCGCCGACGCCCGGCTCGATCGGGCGATCGTGGAGCTGAAGGACGAGCTCGCCGACACGGACGAGGTCGAGCTGCGTGCACGTCGTCTCGTCGAGCGGCTTGCGCTCGCGCTTCAGGGCTCTCTGCTCGTTCGCTACAGCGACCCCGCGGTCGCGGACGCCTTCTGCGCCTCGCGGCTCGGCGGCGGAGGCGGCGTCTTCGGGACGCTCCCGCGCGGCCTCGAGCTCGGCGCGATCGTCGAGCGGCACCGGCCCCAGCTCGGCGGCTAGGGTGCGGACATGGCCGTCGAGATCCTCTACTGCCCCACCTGAAGCAGCTACGACGTCAGGGCCGCGAGTCTCGCGGCCGACCTGAGCGAGAATGGGTTCGACGCCTCGATCGTCGAGGGCGAGAAGAGCCAGTACGACGTCCTCTCCGACGGCGAGCTCGTCTTCTCGAAGCAGGAGACCGGCCGTTTCCCCGAGCACGACGAGATCCTCGCCGCGCTGCGAACGACGTAGAGTTCGGCGCGGTTCCGGTGGTCTCGCCACCACCGGAGCCAATCTTGTTGTAGTTCGCTCTTCTCCAGGTAGGGTCGCGAACGTGCGGCGCCTCCTCGCGATCTCACTGCTGGCGCTGGTCGCAGCCGGCTGCGGCGGCGGCGGTGACCCGCTGACGAAGCAGGAGTTCACCCGCCAGGCCAACGAGGTCTGTCAGGAGTTCGACCGCAAGATCGATGAGCTCGGTGCGCCAGAGGGACTCGGCGAGATCGAGGACTTCACCGACCGGTCTGCCGACATCGCCCGGGGCGGCCGCGACGAGCTCGCGGAGCTGGAGCCGCCCGAGGAGCTCAATGAGGACTACGACCGGCTACTCGAGATGCTCGACGAGGAGATCGAGGACGTCGAGCGCCTCGGCGAGGCCGCCGCGGACGGCGACGAGGACGAGGTTCGGACGATCATCGCGGAGGGCACCGCCAAGAGCGAAGCCTCGGATCGGCTCGCGCTCGAGCTCGGGCTCGACGACTGCGCCGAGGACTAGAGGCAGGGTTAGCCGCCGCTGAAGCTCGGCGGGCGCTTCTCCAGGAAGGCGGCGATTCCCTCGGCGAAGTCGGCGGTCTGAGTCGCTTCGCCCTGAAGCTCCGCCTCGAGCTCGAGCTGCTCGTCGAGCGAGGCGTCGTAGGCGTGGTCGAAGAGCCGCTTCGTCATCCCGATCGCGCGGGTCGGCGCTGCGGCCCAGGTCGCGGCGAGCTCGGCGGCGCGTCCGGCCAGCCCGCCGGACGGCACGACCTCCGAGACGAGTCCCCAGGCGTGCGCCTCGACCGCTGTGAGCTTCCGGTTCGAGCTCATCCACTCGAACGCTCGCGCGAAGCCGAGCAACCGATGGATGAAGAAGGAGCCGCCCGAGTCGGGGACGAGGCCGATCCCGACGAAGCCGGGCACGAACGTGGCCGCGTCCGAGGCGATCCGCAGGTCGCAGGCCGCGGCAAGCGAGAGCCCCGCTCCCGCGCACGGGCCGTTGACGGCTGCGAGCACGGGCTTCTCGAGCGCGCGGATCGCGCGGATGTTCGGGTGGTAGGTCTGCTCGAGGCGCTCGCGGATCGAGCCTGAGACCTCCTGGAACTCCTTCAGATCCTGCCCGGCGCAGAAGCCTCGGCCGGCCCCGGTAATGACGACCGCGCGTACATCCGGTGCCGCCGCCGCATTGAGCGCGGCATTCAGCGCGGCATGCAGGGCGGCGTTGAAGGCGTTGAAGACCTCGGGCCGGTTCAGCGTGATCGTGAGGACGGCGCCGTCTCGCTGCGTCAGCACCTCGGACATCCGGCCGACCCTACCCCACGGGCCGCGCTACGAACGCGGCCGCGGTCAGCTCGTACAGCTCCTCGTCCACCTTCCGGACGCCCGGCGCCTTGGCGAGCACGCGCAACGACTTATCGTTCTCGGGATCGACGCCGGCGTAAACCCGCTCGAGCCCGACCCGCTCGAAGCAGTCGGCGGCGATCGCGAGCCCCGCCTCGCCCGCGGTCGCAGCAGGAGTCGCTCGGTGCGGAGCTCCACTTACTTCTGACGGTCGAGGAAAGCGCGGACGGCGCCCTGGGCCTCCTCGCCGAGCATCGACATCGAGAGCCAATCGCGCGCGTGTCCCACGGTTTCGTGCCAGGAGACGTCGCGCCACCAGTTCAGCTGCTGCTTCGCGTAGCGTGTTGTCTCGGGCAGCTTGCCGGCGAGCTTCTCGACCCAGTCGTCGACGACGGCATCGAGCTCGGCGGCGGGGACGGCGCGGTTGACGAGCCCCCATTCTGCGGCCTGGGCCGCCGGGATCTCCTCGCAGAGCAGGATGATCTCCCGCGCTCGGCGATCGCCGACCATGATCGGGAGCCACTGCGTCGCGCCGCCCGCTGGCACGGAGCCGTGCTCGAGCCCGACATGGCGGATGAACGCGTCCTCGACCATCACGGTCAGGTCGCAGCCCATCTGCAGCTCGTTGCCGCCGCCGACCGCGATCCCGTTCACGCGCGCGATCGTCGGCTTGCCTATCTCGCGCAGCCGGTCGTGCATGTCCTTGAACGCGCCGAACCACTTCCAGTACGCACGCGAGTTGCCGAGTAGATCCTCGCCCCACGTGCGGAGGTCGGCGCCGACGCAGAACGCGCGCCCAGCGCCGGTGACGACGACGACGCGGATCTCGTCGTCCCAGGAGGAGTCCTCGAAGGCGCGCGCTAGCTCGCGGAGCATCTGGAAGTCGAACGCGTTCAGCACTTCGGGCCGGTTCAGCGTCACGGTCGCGCGCGGTCCGGACTTCTCGTAGACGATCGTCTCGAAGCCGAGCTCCTCGGGCGTGAGCGGGTGCGGCTGCTTCGGTTCGGCCACCGGTTAGAGCTGGGAGAGATCGACGAACGTGACGGTGAACGGGATCCCCATGCCGGCGGCGTCCTTGCCGCTCGCCGCGAACTCTTCGGTGCGCGCGGCCGCCTTGAAGGCGTCGCGATCGCCCCACTCGAACTCGGCCTGGTAGGCGAATGCGGGCTCGCCGACGGCGGCGCCGAACGCCTTGCCGTGCCGGAACGCGTCGCATTCGATCTTGTCGACAAAGTCCTCGAGGTGCCGCGCGTAGCGGTCGGGATCGGGCTCGCGCTCGTAGAGGATGACTGCTCGCACCATCGTCCGCTCCTTCCGTCTCGGCCATGCATCTCAGGGCAATATGCTGCCTCGGGCCGGCCGAGCGTATAGCTTCGACTGCATGGGCGGAGCGACTGTGGCGGTGGTGACGCTGGCGCTCGTCGCCGGCATCGCCGGGTCGATCCAGGTAGCCGTGATGGGCCGCTTCGGCGAGCGGGTCGGCGCGATCGAGGCGCTCGTCGCGAATCTCGCGTTCTCGGCTCTCCTTGCGTCGCTCGTCCTTCTCGCCCTCCGTCAAGGCGTCGGCGGGATCGGAGGAGCATTCCGCTCCCCGTGGTGGTACTGGCTCGGCGGCGGGGGCATGGGCGTGCTCGTCGTCTTCTCGATCACGGTCTGCGCGCCGCGGCTCGGCGCCACCGCGACGATCGGCCTCCTGATCGCGGGCCAGCTCGCGATGGGGGTCGTGATCGACCGCTTCGGGCTCTTCGGCGTGGACGAGGTGGCCCTGACCTGGCCCCGTACGCTCGGGGTGCTCCTGCTCGCACTCGGCGCCGGTCTGTCCCTCTACAAGAGCTGAGCTACAGGTGAGGCCACCCGCGGCAGGCAGATGGTGAAGCAGGTGCCGTTGCCCGGTTCCGAGTCGACCCAGACCGAGCCGCCACTCTGGCTGACGATCCCATGCACCGTGGCCAAGCCGAGTCCGGTGCCCTCGCCGACGCCCTTCGTCGTGAAGAACGGCTCGAAGATCTGCTGGGTGAGCTGCGAGTCCATCCCGACGCCGGTGTCGCGAACGGTCAGCGTCACATAGGAGCCGGGCACGAGATCCCGTAGCGCTTCGCCGGGTGCCGGCTCGAGGTCGCCGATCTCGAGGTTGGCGGTGCCGATCGAGACTGTGCCCCCACCGGGCATCGCGTCGCGCGCGTTGAGCGCGAGGTTCAGCAGCACCTGCTCGATCTGGGTCGGATCGGCGACGACCCGGCCGAGGTCGCCCTGAAGCGCGAACGAGAGCACGACGTCGTTTCCGAGCAGTCGTGCGAGCATCGAGGCCATCCCCGAGATCACCTCGTGAAGGTCGAGCTCGCGCGGTTGCAGAACCTGTTTGCGGCTGAAGGCGAGGAGCTGGGAGGTCAGCTCGGCTGCCCGACCGGATGCTCGCTGGATCTGCTCGATGCTCTCCCGGACCGCCTCGGGCTCCCCGGCGTCGAGCTCGAGCGCGCCGAGCTCGGCATAACCGCCGATCGCGGTCAGGAGGTTGTTGAAGTCGTGCGCGATCCCACCCGCGAGCCGGCCGATCGACTCCATCTTCTGTGCCTGCCGCAGCTGCTCTGCGACGCGCTCGCGCTCACTGACGTCGCGGGCGAAGCCGAGCACGAGCTCGGGTGCGCCGACCGCATCGCGCAGGAGAACCGTCGAGCTCTCGAGGAGTGCCCACGTGCCGTCCTTGCGTCGGAACCGCCGAACGGGCATGGGTGGCGTCTCACCGGCAAGCTCGAGTGGCGGCTCCTCCGGATCTGCCAGCGAGCTCGCGTCCAGACCGACCAGCTCGTCGACCCGATAGCCGAGAACCCGCTCGTGCGCAGCGTTCGCATAGGTGAATCGACCATCGAGGTCGATGACCGAGATCAGGTCGTTGGAGTTCTCGAGTACGCGGCGGTGCAGCTCATCGCTGCGGCGCACCTCGTCGTAGAGCCGAGCGTTCTGGAGCGCGAGCGAAGCAAGCTGCGCGAAGCGCTCGAGCAATGCGACATCCGAAGGCCCGAACGTCCGACCGGTTTCCTCATAGGCCAGCCCGAGGACGCCGCGGACCTCGCCGCCGGTGACCAGCGGCACACCGAGGACCGCGCGCGGCTGCTGCGCGGCGAACTCCACGAGCCGCCCGGGCCATTTCATGTAGTCCTCGATCGCGAGTGAGCGGGTCGTCTCCCACACCCGCCCGGCGAGACCCTCCCCGCGCCGCATCGCGACTCCCGTCGACCGCTCGAAGAAGCCGAGCCGCACCCGCAGTCGGAGCGTCTCGGACTCGTCGTCGACCAGATAGAGATATCCGTGCGGCGTCCCGAGCAGGGAGCGGGCACTGTCGACGATCGCCTCGAGGAGATCGTTCAGGTCGAGCCGATCGAGCAGGCCGAGCGTCGTCCGATGCAGGGCCGCGAGCTCGCTATTGCGCTGGGTCAACGTCTCTAGGTCGGCCGCCGCGCGTAGCGCAGCGCTCGCCTGGTTCGCGAACGTGCGCAGGGCCTGGAGGCGCTCGCGCGAGGGCAGCAGCGAGTCTTCGGGGTCGTCCGCCCAGATGAATCCCTGGAGGTCGCCCGCCCGGTCGAGGAGCGGCACGATCAGCCAGTGCCGGTTCCAGGCCTTCGGGCCGAGGCCGTTGCGGACAGAGGCATAGTTCGAATGCCGCGGCGCGCGCGGAGGCGACTTCGCGTGGCAACAGGAAGCAGCCCTCGATCTCGTAGGCGGGATCGAGGAGCGCCTGCATCTCGCCGGCCCTGATCGAGAAGTCGAGCGCCGGGTCGTCCATGCTCCAACCCGCCGCTCCGCCCGGGACGAAACCGCCGGCGCCGTCCGAGATCGCCGCCACCGCCTTCTCGAACCCGAGTGCCTGCTGAATCCCGTGCGTCACGGCGGAAAGGACGGAATCGACGGTCTCGAGCTCGGTCAGCCGGGCGGAGACCTCGAGCAGGTTCACGAGCGAGGCCCGGTCACGAGCGGCCGCGGCCCGAGCAGCGTCGATCGAGAGCGCGACGTGCGCGGCCACCGTCGCGAGCACCTCCAGCTCCTCCTCGCCGGCCAGGGCCTCCGATTCGCGGTCGTGGAGCGAGAGAATCCCGAGCAGCGAACCGTCGGCGCCTCGCAGCGGTGCGAGCAGGACATCGCCGGTCGCCGGAATGTTGACGAAGCCGAGCTCGCTCCGGCCGAGCTCTCCGTGGGGGATGAACGAGACACCGCCGTGCTCGAACCGATCGTCGAGCAACGGCGTCCACGCGTCGAGCGTCGTTGTCGAGTCGAGCAGGCGCTCCCGAACCTCGTCGCTTCCGTGGGCGGCCACGACCTGGAAGGCGTCGCAGCGCGGCCGGTAGAGATGGACGACGACGGCGCGGAAACCGAGACTCTCGGCCAGGATCTCCGCAGTCCGCCCGAGGAGAACGTCCGGCTCCTGCTCGAAGCGCTGAACCCGGAGTAGCTCGAGCAGACCGCGCAGATGGCGCGGCGTCGATTCGGTCAGGATCGGAGGCGGGTTCATTCCTACGATGATCGGCATCCGGCCGAGCCGCTTGAGAGCCAGTGCTAGAAAACGATGTCGTCCGGGCGGACGGGAACCCGGGTGAGCTCCCTACCGGTGGCGTCGCGGAGCGCGGAGACGATCGCGGCGGTGGAGACGACGGTCGGCGGCTCGCCGACGCCCTTGGCGCCGTAGGGCGCGTCCGGCTCAGGATCCTCGACGAGCACGCTCTCGACCGGCGGCATGTCGAGCGTGGTCGGTATCAAGTAGTCGGTGAAGCTCGCGTTCGTGATCAGCCCGTCGCGCGTCTGGATCTCCTCCATCAGCGCGAGCCCGAGACCCTGAGCGGTGCCGCCCTCGATCTGCCCCTCGACCGCGAGCGGATTGATCGCCTTACCGACGTCCTGCGCCGTACCGATCCAGACGACGCGCGTCAGCCCGAGCTCGACGTCGACCTCGACGACGACGCGCATTGCCGCCACCGCGAAGGCGACGTGGGCGCGCTCGCCCGTGATGTGGCCTGTCTCGGGGTCGAGTGGAGTCGTGCGGGCATGGCGATAGATCCGCTCGACGTCGACCTCGCCGCCACCGGCGCTCGCCTGGTCGTCCAGCGCCGCCCGGCACGCGAGCTGCACCGCGCCAGCGGCCATCCAGGTCATCCGCGAGGCGGAGGCAGACCCGGCCGAGGCAACGCTGGCGGTCTCGGGCGCGGCGAGCACCACGTGGTCGGTGCCGAGCTCCGTGCGGGCGACCTGGAGGATCACGTCGGTGACGCCCTGCCCCACCTCGGCGGCGGCGCAGTGGATCTCGGCCGAGCCGTCGGCGCGTAAGATCACGCGTGCGGCCGTCGAGTCGTCGAAGCCCTCCGAGTAGCAGATGTTCTTGAAGCCGACGGCGAAGCCGATGCCGCGCTGGACGCCTTCGCCGCGGGTCGTGTTGCCGGCGCCGCCGGGCAATCGGATCGCCTCGCGCGGGAGGGTCTCGGCCTCGGGGACGGGAAGCGCGGCGGCAAGCCGGATCACCTCGGCAACCGGGAGCGAGCCGCCGATCGGCTGGCCGGTCGGGAGAAAGTCACCGGGCGCGAGGGCGTTCAGCAGCCGCAGCTCGATCGGATCGATTCCGAGCTTCGCCGCGAGCTTGTCGAGCTGCGCCTCGGCGGCGAAGCACGTCTGGACGGCGCCGAATCCGCGCATTGCGCCGCAAGGCGGGTTGTTCGTGTAGACGCATGTGGATTCGATCAGCGCGTTCTCGACGGCGTACGGCCCGAGCGCGAAGCAGGCGGCGTTGGAGGTGACCGCGGTCGAGCTCGAGGCGTAGGCGCCGCCGTCGAGCAAGATCCGCATCCGCACGTTGACGAGCTTTCCGGTGCGTGTCGCGCGATGCTCGCACCAGATCCTGGCCGGGTGGCGGTGAATGTGGCCGACGAACGACTCCTGGCGGTCGTAGACGATCTTGACCGGGCGGCCGGTGCGCAGCGCGAGCAGGGCGCCGTGGATCTGCATCGAGAGATCCTCGCGGCCGCCGAATGCGCCGCCGACGCCGCTCAGGTGGATCCGCACCATCTCCGGCGGCAGCCCGAGGCACGGAGCCACCTGGTCTCGGTCGACGTGGAGCCACTGCGTGGCCACGTAGACATCGACCCCGCCCTCTCCGTCGGGAACTGCGAGGCCCGACTCAGGGCCGAGGAACGCCTGATCCTGGATCCCGATCTCGTAGATGCCCGAGACCGAAACCTCGCCTTCTGTCTCCGGGTCGCCGTGCCGGACGACCAGCGTGCGGACGACGTTCGGCCGCGGGTCGTCGCGGTAGCCGTGGCTCCCCGCTTCCTTCGGCATCGTCGGTCGATCGGGGTGGAGCGGCTCCTGCTCGAGCGCCCGCTCCATCTCGGTGACCGGCTCGAGCGGCTCGTAGACGACCTTGACGGCTGCGGCCGCGCGGCGTGCCTGCTCGGGTTCCTCGGCGGCCACGAGCGCCACCGCCTCGCCGAAATAGCGCACGCGATCCGCGGCGAGCACCGGTTGGTCGGCGAACTCGAGGCCGTAGGTCTTCTTGCCCGGCACGTCCTCGTGGGTGAGGACGGCGTGGACGCCGGGGAGCCGCAGCGCCTCCGAGATGTCGAGCTCGACGATCCGCGCGTGGGCGTGCGGGCTGCGAACGGTCTTCCCCCAGAGCATTCCGGCTGCCTGGAGATCGCTCGAGTACGCGAACTCGCCGGTGACCTTCGGGACGCCGTCATGCCGTTTCACGGGGTCGCCGACGCGGCCCAGCTCGAGCGAGCGGGAGGGCGTCGCGGTCGAGATCCGAGCCAGCGTCGAGCTTGGGCTCGAACTCATGAGAATCGGCACGCTTCCGGTACGCGAGCGTTGCAAAGGACAGGTGTGTCGAGGGGTACGCTCTCAGCGGGGAGGAGGAGCGGTGGCCCCCAAGGACGCGCGGCTACGTTCTCGGGAGACATGTCCGGTCGGGTCGTGTCTCTGCTCATGAGCGGGCCGCCAGTCGGACGGCGTCGAAGATCTTGGCGTAGCCCGTGCAGCGGCAGAGATTGCCGGACAGCGCCTCGCGCATCTCGTCGTCCGACGGGTCGGGATTCGACTCGAGGAGTGCCACCGTCGCGACCACGAGCCCCGGGGTGCAGAAGCCGCACTGGACGGCCCCGGCCTCGACGAATGCGCGCTGAACGCGGTGGAGCCCGTCTCCGTCGGCAAGCCCCTCCACCGTCGTCACCTCATGGCCGTCGACCTGCGCTGCGAGCACGAGACAGGCGCAGACGAGCGCTCCGTCGAGGAGCACCGAGCACGAGCCGCACTCGCCCTGCTCGCACGCGTTCTTGGAGCCGGGCAACTCGAGCGCGTCCCGGAGCGTCGTCAGCAGGTTCTCGCCGGCCCAGACGTCGGCCTCTCTCGGCTCTCCGTTGACGGTCAAGCGGATCTTCATGCGAGGCACCGGTCCAAGGCGCGCACGGTCAGCACCCGCAACGCATGGCGCCGGTAGGAGGCGGTGCCGCGGACGTCGTCGATCGGCGACGCGGCTGCGGCGACTGCGTCCGCGAAGCCCTCGCGCTCGTCGAGCGCCGCGGTCACGAGTCCGACGACCGGCCCCGAGGAGCCGTAGGCGGCCCGCAGCTCGCCGTGCTCACGGTCGGCGACGAGTGCGAGTGAGCAGACCGCGATCACCATCGCGTTGCGCGGCCCAACCTTCATGAACGTCTGCGGCTGGCCGCTCGGCGTCAGCCGGACGGCGAGCACGAGCTCGTCGGGCTCGAGGGCGTTCCGCTTCGGCCCGACGAGGAACTCCGCAAGGGGGACGCTCCTGACCCCGCGGACGCTGCCGAGCTCGACCTGCGCGCCCTCGACGAGCAGCGGCGGCAGCGCGTCGCCCGCCGGCGAAGCGGTACCGAGGTTGCCGCCGAGCGTGCCGCGCGTCCGGATCTGCGGCGAGCCGACCGTGCGCGCGGCCTCCGCAAGCGCCGGCAGCAGCTCGGCGAGCGGCGCTCGCATCGCCTCGGCGTACGTGAGCCCGGAGCCGAGACGCAGCTCGCCCTTCTCGCGCGACCAGCCCCGCAGCTCCGCTACCTCGTTGAGATTGAGCAACGTGTCGGGTCGAGCGCGGTCGAAGTTCAGCTCGACGAGCAGGTCGGTTCCACCCGCGATCGGACGCGCATCGGGCCGTTCGGCCTTCAGACGAAGCGCCTCGTCCAGGGAACGGGGGGTGACGACCTCCACGGCTCGGAAGAGTACGGTACCCGGGCATGAAATCCCTGCTCGCGCACGCGCACCTGGTCACGATGGACAACGCGGGCACGGAGCTTCCAGACGCCTGGATCCTGGTCGAGAACGGCCTCGTCAGCGAGCTCGGCGCGGGGGAGGAGCCCGCCGCGGACGAGCGCCACGACGTTGGCGGCGCGGTGGTGACGCCCGCGCTCGTAAACACGCACCATCACCTCTACCAGACGCTCACCCGCGCGCGCGCGCCGCAGGGGACGCTCTTCGAATGGCTGGTCGAGCTCTACCCGACCTGGGCTCGGCTCGACGCCGAGGCCGAATACGCCGCCGCTCGCACCGGCCTTGCCGAGCTCGCGCTCTCGGGTTGCGGCACCGTCTTCGACCACCACTATGTCTTCCCCCACGGCGAGCAGGGACTGATCGAGGCGGAGCTCCAGGCGGCGGGGGAGCTCGGCGTCCGGCTCGTCGCCTCCCGCGGCTCGATGGATCTCGGCGAGTCCGATGGCGGCCTGCCGCCGGACTCCGTGGTCGAGAAGCTGGACGCGATCCTCGAGGACACGAAGCGGCTCGCCGCCCTGCACGAGCCCGGACCTGGGGCGCGCGTCCAGATCGCGGTCGCCCCGTGCTCGCCGTTCTCGGTGTCGCGCGAGCTGATGGCCGAGTCGGCCGCGCTCGCCCGGGAGCTCGGCCTCCAGCTGCACACGCATCTGGCCGAGACCGTCGAGGAGGAGGCGTTCTGCCGGGCGCGCTTCGGCTGCTCGCCCGTCGCGTATCTGGAGCAGCTCGGCTGGCTGGCGGAGGACGTCTGGTGCGCCCATTGCGTCCACCTCCCCGAGGCGGAGATCGGGCGCTTCGCCGAAACAGGAACTGGCGTCGCGCATTGCCCAAGCTCGAACCTCCGCCTGGGCGCCGGGATCGCTCCGGTGCGGGGGCTCCTCGACGCGGGAGTCCGGGTCGGCCTCGGCGTCGACGGCTCCGCCTCCAACGAGCGCGGCGATCTCTTTATGGAGGTGAAGCAGGCATTGCTCGTCGCACGCGGGATCGGCGGGCCGACAGCTCTCACCTCGCGCGAGGCACTGCGGCTCGCCACCCGAGGCGGCGCAACGGTGCTCGGCCGCGACGACATCGGCGAGCTCTCGCCGGGGAAGTGCGCCGACCTGGCGGTCTGGCGGACGGACGGGCTCGAGCTCGGCGGCGCTGCGGATCCCGTCGACGGGCTCGTCTTCTCCGGACCACATCGCGTCGATCGGCTCTACGTCGGCGGCGACCTCGTCGTCGACGGCGGCGCGCTCGTCCGGGCCGACGAGCGGGAGATCGCGCGCCTCCATCGGGTCCAAGCGCGAAGATTCGCCCAATGAGGAAAACGGACTGACCTCGATCTCGACCCACGTGCTCGACACGGGCGCGGGCGCCCCGGCCGCCGGGGTCTCGGTCGAGCTCTACCGCGGCTCGAGGCTCGTGGCGATGGCGCACACCGACGAAGACGGGCGCGCCCGTCTCGGTGACGACCTCGAGCCCGGCGCGTACCGGCTGGTGTTTCATCCCCCTTCACCCTTCTTCATCAGAGTCGAGCTGGAGGTCGAGCTCGGCGACGGGCACTTCCACGTGCCGCTGCTCGTCTCCCCGTACTCGTGCGCGAGCTACCGCGGCAGCTGACGGCCGACGAGCTGGCGCCGCTCTTCTCGGGGCGGACGCGGCTCGTCGACGAGCTCGCCGCGCGGGACGACCCGCTCGCGGTCGCCGAAGAAGTTGCGCTCGCCCTGCCCGACGAGGATCGATTCGCAGCACTCGCCGCGCACCCGCGGATCGGCGAGCGCTCGGCCGAGCAACACGGGGGAGATGTGGTGGTGCTGGCCGAGCTGGCCCGCCTGAACGAGGAGTACGAGCGCCGCTTCGGCTTCGCGTTCGTCGTCTTCGTCGCCGGTCGCCCGCGCGAGGAGCTGCTGCCGGTCCTGCGCGAGCGGCTCGGCCGGAGCCGGGAGCAGGAGCTCGAGACCGGCCTGCGCGAGCTCTGTGCGATTGCCCGGGCTAGATGGGAGCAGCCCAGAAGGGAGCAGCAGGGTTGGACGCGGACTACCTGAGAGAAATCGCCGATCTCGTACTGCGCTTCCTCCACGTCGTCGCCGGGATCGCCTGGATCGGCGCGTCCTTCTACTTCATCCGGCTCGACCTCGGCCTGGTCCCGCCGAAGATGCCGAAGGAGGGCGTCGCCGGCGAGTACTGGGGCGTCCACGGAGGCGGCTTCTACCACTCGCAGAAGTACAAGGTGGCGCCGCCGAAGCTGCCCGAGCACCTGCACTGGTTCAAATGGGAGGCCTACACGACGTGGCTCTCCGGCTTCGCGTTGCTCGTCGTCCTCTATTGGACCGATCCCGACACGCGGCTCGTCGACCCGGCTGTGGCGGATCTCGCGGGCTGGCAGGCCGCGGCGATCTCGGGCGGCGGGCTCGTGCTCGTCTGGCTTCTCTACGACATCGCCTGCCGCGTCCTCCGCGACGACCGCGCGGTCGCCGGCTTCGTGACGGCGCTCGTGGTCGCTTCGGCCTGGGCGGCCGGCGAGCTCTTCGCCGCTCGCGCGGCCTACCTCCAGGTCGGCGCGATGCTCGGCACGATCATGGCCGCGAACGTCTTCTTCACGATCATCCCGGCCCACTGGGAGCTCGTCCGCGCGAAGCAGGAGTTCCGCGAGCCCGACCCGGCGCCGGGTCTCCGCGCCAAGCAGCGGTCGGTGCACAACAACTACCTGACGCTGCCGGTCGTGTTCACGATGCTGGCCGGGCACTTCGCATTCACCTTCGCGAGCGGACACGCCTGGCTCGTCCTGGTGGCGCTGTTTGCGCTCGTCGCTGCGATCCGGCACTTCTTCAACCTCTGGCACCAGGGTCGCCGGGCCTGGTGGATTCCGGCAGCCGTCGGGGTCGCGGCTGTCGCCCTCGCCGTCGCGCTTGCGCCGGAAGACACGCCGCGGATCGCCGGGCAGGTCACCGACGGCGAAGCCCAGGCGATCGTGAGCGAGCGCTGCACCGAATGTCACGCCGGCGCCTCGGCGCCGAACGGGATCCGCCTGGAGACGCTCGACGGGATGCGCGGCAACGCATCGCTGATCGAGAGCCAGGTCTCCTCCCGCGCGATGCCGCCCGGGAACACGACCGGGTTGACCGACGAGGAGCGCGGTCTCCTCGTCGCGTGGGCCGCCGCCGCGCGATAGGTTCCGCCCGTGCTCGAGATCACCGCCGCAGGAATGCGCTTCCTGGCCCGCTGGGAGGACGAGCTGGCGCCGCAGACGGTCGCCGCGTTCAAGGCGATGCTCCCGCTCGACGACCGGATCATCCACTGCCGCTGGAGCGGCGAGTCGAACTGGATCCCCTGGGGCGACCGCGAGCTCGGGATCGGCCCCGAGAACGCGACCAGCTATCCCCATCCAGGCGAGCTCGCGCTCTATCCCGGCGGCGAGAGCGAGACGGAACTGCTCTTCCCCTACGGCTACTGCAGCTTCGCGAGCAAGGCGGGCCACCTTTGGGCGAACCACTTCGCGACGCTCGTCGAGGGTCAGGAGCAGCTGAAGGAGCTCGGCCGCCTGACGCTCTGGGAGGGCGCCCAGCAGATCTTGTTTCACGAGGCATAGCCGTGAGCCGCGACGCCTGGATCCTCGTCCATGTCGTCGGCGTCGTGCTCTTCATCGGCAACATCGTCGTCACCGCAGTCTGGAAGCTGCTCGCCGACGGCACGCGTACGCCGGCGGTGGTCGCCTACGCGCAGCGTCTCGTGACGGTGACCGACGTCGCGTTTACCGCCACGGGAGCCGCGCTGATCGCGATCTCGGGCCCGATCCTCGCGGAGGATCTCGGCGGCATCGGAGGGCCGACCTGGCTCACGGTCGGCTTCGCGCTGTTCCTCGCGTCCGGCGTGATCTGGGCGGCCGTGCTGATCCCGGTCCAGATCGCCCAGGCACGGCTGGCACGTCAGTTCAGAAACGAGGGCTCCGTGCCGGCTCGCTACTGGCGGCTCGCGAAGCTGTGGGCGGTGTTCGGGACGGTCGCAACGCTGCTGCCGCTGGCGAACCTCTACCTCATGGTCGTCAAGCCGGATTTCTAGCGGCCGGCGTCGCGCGAGCTGCCTTCATTCTGGCTCGGGCGCAGCCAGCACTCGCTCTACGAGCTCGTCGAGATGCCCTGTTGCGAGGCAGATCGACGTGTCGGCGGCGCCGTAGTAGAGGCGGAGCTCACCGTTCGGCGCCTGGATCAACCCGCAAGGAAAGAGGGCGTTCGCGACATCCCCCTGGCGCTCGTAGGTCTCGAGCGGTCCGAGGATCCAGTCGTCGCAGCGGCGGAGGACACGGGTCGGCTCCTCGAGGTCGAGGAGCGCCAGTCCGACCCGGTAGATCGCCCCCGCCACCGTCTCCTTGACGCCGTGGTAGATCAGGAGCCAGCCGTGCTCGGTCTTCAGAAGCGGCGGTCCGATCCCGATCCGCAACGAGTCCCACCAGGCACCCGAGCGCGGCTGCATCACAGGCTCGGGCGCGCTCCAGTGCTCGAGATCGTCGGAGCGCGAGAGGGCGATCCCGGCCTGCGAGACGCCGCCGAAGCCCGTCGTCGGCCGATGAAAGAGGATCCACTTGCCGCCGACGCGCTCGGGCAGCAGAGCGGCATTCTTGTCCTCGGCAGCGACGACGATCCCCTTCCGCTCGACCGAGACGAAGTCCTTCGTCGTCGCGAGGTAGACGGCCGGGCCGGCGGGCCCATACGCCGTGCAGGTGACCACGAAGCACGCGAGCTCCTCGACCCAGACGGTGCGTGCGTCCTCGAATCCCCACTGCTCGCTCTCGATTCCCTCGTCCGGCGCGAGCAGGGGCTCCGGCGCGACGCTCCAGCCGTCGGTCCCGTCGGCCGAGCGCGCGACCGCGAGATGCGAGATTCCGGTCAGCGCCTCGACCCTCGCAACCAGCACCGTCTCGCCGTCGACGAGCGCCGCGGCGGGATTGAAGACGACGTTCACGGGCGCTGGCCAGTCGGCCGCGGTCAGAATCGGATTGCCCGGATGACGGCGGAAGAGCTCGCGCGTCCCGGTCGTCAATGGGCGACCCTCACGCGGGCACCTTACGGACCGCACCGGAGGACGCCCCCCGCCCCTCACGGAGAACGCGCGGGAGTCCGGCCGCTTCGAGGACGTGTTGGGCGCGGTGGAAGGCGAGAGTCGATTCGGCGCCTTCATTGGTGTTCAGGGCCTCCTCGCCGAGCCCGTCGCTGCAGCCGCCGGTGGCGAAGTCGTAGAGAGAGAGGCCGAGCCGGTTGCGGCCGAGGAACCACTCGAATGCCCTCTGCGCGCGCGCGCCGTGCGCGGGGTCGTGAGTGACGGTGAAAGCGGCCAGCTCAGCTTCGACGAGAGCCGAGGCGTCGAGCGGTTGCTCATCCCCGCCGCCCGGTGCGGGCTCGCCTCGCACGCGTCCAAGGTGACCCGGAAGCCGTAAGAGTCCTTCGCCGAGGCCGCACTCGTCGCCCAGCCAGGCGAGGGAGTCGAGCCCCGCCGTGACAGTCGACTCGCGCTCGATTCTCGCTCCGCCGACGATCAGCGCCTGCGAGAGGCGGGCATTGTCGTACGTCAGGCCCTCCTCGAACCAGCGCCAGCCGTCGGTCGAGGTGGCGTCGCGGGCGGCTTCGAGCTGCGTCACGCAGCGCTCGAGCAGCGCCGCGGCCGTGGCGTTCAGGCGATCACGGTCGAGTCGGGCGAGCCCGAGGATCGCGTAGGCCGCCGTGCGCAGCGAGAGTTCGGTCGCGAGCGAGCCCACGAGCGTCGCGAGCAGGCGGCGCGACGGCCCGACCGCGGCCGGCACCCACGCGGTCGAGAGGATGTCGCCGAGTGCCCACACCGCTCGGCCGACGTGGTCGCCGAGGTGCGGCTCGTCGAGCCAGCGCCGGTCGTAGCTCATGAAGTTGCGCATCCCGTCGCTGCCCGCCCCGTCGGCCGCGTCGCAGAGGAAGGCGAGGGAGCGGTAGAGGACGGGTGTCCAGACCTGGTCGCCGGTGCGCTGCTCGAGCTCGAGCGCGACGACGAGCAGTCGTGCCACGTCGTCGACGCAGTATCCGGTCTGCCGATTCGGGATCGCGCCGTGGGCGTGCTGGACGATCCCGCAGTCGTCGATCAGCGTCCGCAGATGGTCGGTGCGCGTCTCGGCGAGCTCCAGCTCGACGTCCGGAATTCCGGTCCGGCGAGGAGCCGCCTCGGTGGCCTCGAGCAAGACCGCGGCGGTCGCCTCGGCGACCGAGGGCCAGGCGAGCTCGGAGCCGATCCGCCGAGCCTCCCGCTGCGCGGCCGCAAGCGCCTCTGGCTGCTCGACGAGCTCGCCCACGGCCGCGGCCAGCGCTGCCGGGTCGTCGAACGGGACGATCGTGCCGGCGCCCGAGCGGAGCATGTCCTCGGCGTACCAGTACGGCGTCGAGACCGCGGCGCAGCCGGCGGCGAGCGCGAAGGTGAGCGCGCCGGACGCGATCTGCTCGCGATTTCGGTATGGGGTGACGAAGACGTCCGTCGCGGCAAGCAGGTCGGCCAACTCCTCGACCGAGAGGAACCGATCGTCGAACTCCACGTGGTCGCCGACTCCGAGATCGACGACCCGTCGCTCGAGCATGAGGCGATACTCCTCGCCCGCGCGGCGAGCGATCTGGGGATGGGTGCGCCCGGCGATCAGGTACAGCACCTCGGGATGCCGCTCGATGAGCGCCGGCAGCGCCTCGATCATCGTCTCCAGGCCTTTGCCCGGCGAGATCAGGCCGAAGGTGGAGAGGAGGAAGCGCGACTTGATGTGCTCGTAGCCGCCGCGTACCGGCGCGACGTAGTGGGGGCGTCGCCCGGCCTCGTGCTCCGCGCGCCGCCGTCCGAGCTCGACGGGCGCGCCGTGCGGGACGACGCGGATCTTCTCGACATCGCACGCGCCGAGCTCGGTGAGGAGCCGCCGAGGCGTGTCGGTCATCACGATCACCCGCTCGGCCTCGTCGCAGAGGGCGGTGAGTACCTGGAGCTGATGATCGGAGGGCTCCGAGAGGACGGTGTGCAGCGTCACGACGAGCGGTTGCGCGAGCTCGCGCGCGAAGGAGAGCACGTACTCGCCGTCGCGGCCGCCGAAGATTCCGTACTCGTGCTGGAGCAGGGCGACGTCGATATCCGTCCGGCAGAGCATCCGGGCGGCCCGGACATAGTCTCCGCGGCTGCCCTGGGAGACGGTTCGGAGGATCTCCGGGCGTTGCGGGGCGCGCGGCTCGTCCACCACGGCGAGCGGATCGACCTCGTCCACGTTCGGGACCTCGAGCAGGGCCGTCCGCACGTCGAACGAGAAGGTGCCGATCCCACAGGCGCGGGGCGGGTACGTCGAGAGAATCGCGATCCGCATCGAGCGCCATCATGCCCGCAATGACCGGCGGACGGCCGAGCGCCGCCGCTCTATACTCGGTCGTGTCCTAGCAGAGGAGGGGAGCCGCCGTGAAAGCCCTTGACGAGACCCTGTACGAGCGCGTCGACGAGCTGATCAGCTCGCACAAGCTGGAAGAGCTTCGCTCGACGACGGGGTCGCGCGTCCTGATCTCGGAGCTCGCCGTGCGCAGTGAAGGGCTCGAAATGGCGATTCGCGAGATTGCGCTCGAGGTGCAGCGGCTCTCGGCGTCGCAGGCCGAATGACTCACCAGTCCGTCGGCCGGTAGTCCTTCAGGAACAGCCCCCACAGGTGCTCGCCGGTCAACCGGCCGTGGATGATCGGATCGACGATGCGCGCCGCGCCGTCGACGATGTCGAGCGGTGGTCGGAACCGGTGCTCGGCCGCCTTCTGCTCCGCGATGTGCGCCGGATCCTCGTCGCTCACCCAGCCCGTGTCGACGCTGTTCATGTGGATCCCGTCCGAGTAATAGTCGGCCGCGGAGGTGCGCGTCATCATGTTCAGCGCCGCCTTCGCCATGTTCGTGTGCGGGTGCCGCGTCGTTTTGAAGCGCCGGTAGAACTGCCCCTCGACCGCCGAGACGTTGACGATGTGCTTGTCCCGCTCGGGTGTTCGCAACATCAGCGGCTTCAGCCGCGCGTTGAGGACGAACGGCGCCACCGCGTTGACGAGCTGCGTCTCCAAGAGCTCGACCGACGAGACCTCGTCCAGCAGCAACCGCCAGGAGTTCCGTTCGCGCAGATCGACCTGCTGGAGATCCTGATCCAGGCGGCCTTCGGGGAAGAGGTCGCTCCGCCCGACAAGCTGCAGCCCGGTGAGATCGTCCCGGAGGAGCGGCAGCTGCGAGAGCTCGGCCGAGCGCGTGATCCCGATGAGCGGCTCCGCGGCCTGCCCCGACGGGAGCATGTCCGACCGGCGCAGCCCCTCGTACTCGCCGAGGAGATTACGCGCGCGGGCGGGCAGAGTTCGCTCCGATGCCGTCTCGGCCTCGAGCATGTGCCGGTAGAAGCCCGCCGGCCGGCGCACCGTTTGGCAGGCGTTGTTGACGATGAAGTCGAGCCGTTCCCGGGTCGAGCTGAGGTGCCGGCAGAAGCCCTCGACGCTCGGCGTATGGCGGAGGTCGAGCCCGAAGATCTCGAGCCGATCGCCCCAGGCGCCGAAGTCGGGCTCCTCCGCGTACCGGGCAGCGGCGTCGCGCGGGAAGCGGGTGGTGACGATGAGTTGCGCGCCGACCCGCAGCAGCTTGATCCCCGCCTGGTAGCCGATCTTGACGCGCCCGCCGGTGAGGAGCGCCACGCGGCCGCCGAGGTCGGCGGTCTCGGTGCGCTTGGAGTAGTTGAAATCGCCGCACGCGGTGCAGAGCTGGTCGTAGAACGGGTGCAGCTCGGTGTAGTCCTCCTTGCAGACGTAGCAATGCTGCGGCTCGATCAGCTCGCGGAGTTCGGGGTCCCCGTCCATCTCGGCCTGCTCGAACCCGGCGGGCGGGAAGACATTCGGTGTCATGAAGACGGGCTTGGCGCGCAGCACGCGGATCCCGGTCTCGGCAAGCGTCGTCTCGTCGGCCGCGACTCTCGAGGCCTTCTTCTCGCGGCGGACGACCTTGTTCAGCCGCCGGCGCGCGACGACGTCCGGATTGTGGACGTCTCCGGCCGCAGCGAGGAGCCGGGTCCGCTCCTCGAGGGAGAGGGCGCGTAGAAGGCTGCGGTCTCGGACGATCTCTTCGAGCGCTTCGGTGACGTCTTTCAGGCGCGCCACGACCTCACGCGGATCGTTCTCGATCGCCATGGAGCGAGGGTAGCGGGCTGCGTAGCTTCGTCTCCGCGGGTAGAAGTAGCGATCCTCCGATCGGGCCGCTGAGACACGAGTTCGCTCCTGCGATGCCGCTGGGCTCGCGGTGGCGTGCAGTCACGGCGAGCCTCGGGATGATCACGGTGCCCGTCGCGCTCTACGCCGCGCTGGCGACGCGAAGGATCGGAGTTCCCGTTGCGTTGAGCGCAGCGTTCGCGGGGATTGTAGTGATCGCCTACTGGATCTACGTGTGGGTCTCGGCTCTTCAGGGCTCGTCGTGATGGGCGCCCCCACTGTAGGTTTCCCGCGTGGCCAGGAACGTCCTCGTCGTCAGCACGGTTGAGCAGGCCGACGACGTGATTCGCGCGCAGATCGGCGAGGCCGACAAGATCAAGGTCGTGGTGCCCGCCGTGCGCCAGGGCTTCCTCGACTGGCTTGCGAACGACCAGCGGGCGTTCGCTCGGGCCGAGGTGGTCGCCGAGCGGACGGCCGACGCGCTCCCTGGCGTGACCGTCGAAACGGGCGCCGGCGAGGCGAACGTGGATCTCGCGATCAGGGACGCCCTGGCGACCTTCCCGGCGGACGAGATCGTCGTCGCGGTTCGCCCGGAGGATCAGGAGGGATTCATCGAGTCGATCGCCACTGACCGCGCGCCGCAGCACGCCATCGACGGCGTGCCCGTCCGCTACGTCGTCATCCCGGACTAAGGGGCTGTCCGGGAGGTGATCACGGTGGATGACACGCGACACGTGGCGCGACGCAAGGACGCAGGGAGCGCCGATATGCAGGCATATCGGCGCGACGGAGGACGCCGCGTCGCGTCACGGGGCGCCTGTCAGGCGCCCTGGCTCACTTCCCGGACAGGCCCCTAACACTCCGTCGGCTTCCGGGTCGTGTCGGGTTGGACGGATTCGGAGTGGCTCGCGGCGGCGCACGCGTGGATCAACGAGCAGGTCACCCGGCTCGGCGCGGACCCCATGGGCGAGGCGGACCAGCATCACGTCTATCCGTGGTCGACGGTGATGCGCGTGCCGACCGGTCGGGGTGACGTCTACTTCAAGGCGAACGCGCCCGAGCTCCGGCACGAGGCTTCCCTTGTCGTGACGCTGGCCGAGCGCCGCCCCGACTGCGTCCCGCCGCTCCTCGCCGTCGACCTCGAGCGCGGCTGGATGCTGATGGAGGATGCGGGCACCAGGCTGCGAGAGCTCATCCAGCGGGAGCGAGACCTGAGCTGCTGGCTCGAGGTGCTGTCGCTCTACGCCGGGTTGCAGATCGATCTCGCGGATCTCGCGGACGAGCTGGTAGCGCTCGGCGTCCCGGATCTCCGCCTCTCGCAGCTGCCGACGCTGTACGAGCAGCTCCTCGACGAGGTCGAGCTCTCGCCCCACGATAGCCAGCGCCTCGACGGGAGCGTGGGCCGCGTGCGGGAGATGTGCGACGAGCTCGCCGCCTACGGTCTGCCGGAGACGATCCAGCACGACGACTTCCACGACGGCCAGGTCTACGTCCGCGACGGCCGCTATCTCCTGCTCGACTGGGGAGATGCCTGCGTCACGCATCCGTTCTTCACACTGTCGGTGACGTTGGAGGGCGTGCTCGCCTGGGGGCTCGACGACATCGAGGGCTCTGTCGACGTGACGCCGTTTCGCGACGCGTATCTGGCGCCGTTCGAGCGCTTCGCCGAGCGCGCCGACCTCGAGGCTGCGGCGACGATTGCGCTGCGGCTCGGCTGGATCTGCCGCGCCGTAAATGCGCGCTCGGGCGGCGGAGAGAGCGCCAACACGCCCGTGCATCTGCGCATGTTCCTCGACGGCCGGCCGTAGGGGATCGAGACCGCGGTGTCGCGCGCGCTCATCTTCGGCGGTACCGGTTCGATCGGCCGGGCTACTGCGCGCCGGCTGCTCGCGGCCGGTTGGGAGGTCGACCTGGCGGGTCGTGATCCGGCTCGTTTGCCGGCCGGGATCGCTGCGGCCGGAGGGAGATTCGTCGCGGTGGATCGCGGAGAATCAGATCAGCTACGCGCCGCGCTCGGCGGAGGCGCCGACCTGCTCGTCGACTGCATCTGCTACACCGCCGCCGACGCGAATCGGCTCCTGCCGTTGGCGCGCGATGCGGGCTCGACGGTGCTGATCTCCAGCAAGGCGGTCTACGTCGACGGCGCCGGCAATCACTCCAACTCGGATACCGCGCCGCGCTTCGACGGCCGGATCGCGGAGACGCAGCCGACGGTCGCTCCGAGCGACGTCGACTTCGACTCGCGGGAGGGCTACGGCGCGAACAAGGTCGCGGCCGAGCAGGTTCTGCTCGACAGCGGCCTGCCGGTCACCGTGCTCCGGCCGTCCAAGATCCACGGTCCGGGTGCGCGGAGGCCACGCGAATGGGTCTTCGTCAAACGCGTGCTCGATCGGCGTCCCGCCGTCTTCCTCGCTCATCGAGGCGCCGGTGTCGACCACCCCACGGCCGCCGCCAACATCGCCGCGCTGATCGAGACGATCGCCGCGAGACCGGGCCGGCGGATCCTGAACAGCGCCGATCCCGACGCGCCGAGCGCTCTCGAGATCTCGCGCACGATCGCCTGGCAGCTAGGGCATTCCTGGGAGGAGGTGTTGCTCGACGAGGGAGCCGACGACGCGCTGGGCCGATCTCCCTGGGACGCGCTGCACCCGATCGTGCTCGACTTGACTGCCGCGGGCGAGCTCGGCTATACCCCGGCCGGCGATTACGCGGCGACGGTTGCCGAGGAGGTCGAGTGGCTCGTGGCCGCCGCCCGCGGCGGCGACGGTGCCGAGAATCTGCCCGCTCTCGACGACGCGTTCTTCGGGCCGATGCTCGACTACGCAGCCGAGGACCGACACCTCAGCACCCGTTGACCTCCAGCGCGAGCGGGCAAGGCCCGCGCGGGGTGTCGGCCGGATCGGGCTCGGTCTGGGCGTCCATCCTCTCGGCGTCCCAGCAGACCAACATCAGGTATTCATCGTCGCTCCTTCTCGTGGTCGAGTAAGCCTTACCTCTGGACGACGAACGCGCCGGACCGAGATCGACATCTATGAACCGATCGTTCGCAGAAGAGCAAATGGGGCGCCCGTGATGTGTCGAGCCGACGCGCGGAAGAAAGGGGCTAACGGTGCCCCGTTCAGCCTCGGAGGAGACGATGCTCTGAGGTGCGCCGGTGTCCCGGAATGTCGCTCGGGCGTTCGACCGCATCTGAGACGATACGGACTCGCAAGCGAGAGTCGCCAGGCGCGCTGCGGGGCACCTTCGACGCGGCTGCCGACGCCTTCGTACGCCTTCTGCGAAGCTGTGCGCCGGGGTTCGTATCAACGGTCCTGCAGAGGGCGTTCGTCTAGTCCTTCACGCGCACCGACGAAAGGGGCAATGTCCATGAATCCGAACAAGGCACTCTGGGAGAAGGGCGACTTCACTCGTATCGCGGAGAGCATGCGGGAGAGTGGTGAGGCGCTCGTGATGACGTTGGGAATAACCGACGGGCTCAAAGTTCTGGACCTAGGATGCGGCGACGGGACCACGGCGCTGCCGGCGGCGAAGCTTGGGGCGGACGTCCTGGGTGTCGACATCGCCAGCAACCTCGTGGAGGCGGGCAACGCACGAGCAGAGAGCGCGGGCCTCGCGAACTGCAGATTCCAGGAAGGCGATGCGTCCGATCTGAGCGAGCTCGAGGACGAGAGCTTCGACCTCGTCGTCAGCATCTTCGGCGCGATGTTCGCTCCGAGGCCGTTCGACGTTGCCAAGGAGGTCGTTCGTGTGACGCGGCCCGGCGGCCGGATCGTCATGGGCAACTGGATCCCCAATGACCCGACGCTCGTCGCCCAGATCCTGAAGATCAGCTCCGCCTACTCGCCGCCTCCTCCGGAGGGGTTCGTCAGTCCCATGACGTGGGGCGTCGCGGACAACGTGATCGAGCGATTCGCGGGGGCGGGAGTTGCCGCAGAGAAGATCTCGTTCGAGAGGGACACCTATACGTTCAACTTCCCCGGCCCACCGTCGGAACTACTTGCGGCGTTCAAGACCTATTACGGGCCGACCATGAACGCGTTCGAGGCTGCAGCAGCCCACGGCCGCGAGGCCGATCTGCAGGCCGAGCTGGACGCCCTCTTCAACGCCCAGAACGCAAGCCCGAGCGAGGATGCCACCTCCATTCCCGCCACCTTCCTGCGCGTGACGGTCGCGGTGTGAGATGGGCGCAAGGCGACCGCAGGGCGGCGAGAACATCCGAAGGTCGATGTCAACGGCTCACAGGCGGATGGCACCTGCCTGGGGGACAGTGTTCACGAAGGTTCCCTGAGAACCGACAGGAGCATTCTCGTTCTCCAGGCGTTCGCGGAAACCCCACCACCAGTTGCGCCTGTCACCGCCCGCTCGCCCGGGTGGGTGCACCAACGTGACTGGAGCGACGCTTCTGGGCGCCTCAAGAGTGCCTAAAAGCGTCCGCGCAAGAGAAATAGCAGGAGGAGTAGGAGCAGCAGCAAGAAGAGGAGCTTGCTGACGAAAATTCCCCCACCGAGCGCGAGCACCAAGATGATGACGAGAAGTAGGACAAGCATTCAAGCTCCAATCGTTCGCTGACGGGGGCGAACCCTACACCTGCGACGCCTTGGTGGCCGCCGGGGCACCAGGTTCCTTGCATGCTGCCGGGAGGGCCAGCGCCAGGTGGGGAGCGCCAGGCGCGCGACTGCGCCCGGCGTCGCCCACGATTCATGACTCGTTTGCGTTTCCTTCGATTGTCCTGTGCTGGGACGAGTCGTTTTCGCCGCCGATCGGGATTCGACGCAGCTCTCGACCAGAACGGACGCGATAGCCTGCGCGCGGGCGGTTCCGGCGGCCTCTGCACACCCACGAGCACACGGTAGGCGAATGAGCACCCAGACGCACATCGAGGTTCCAGCGGACGGCGAGCGTGTCCGCCCTGGCGAGCCGACGCCCGACAACCCGATCATCCCGTTCATCGAAGGCGACGGAATCGGGGTCGACATCACGCCCGTGATGAAGGCCGTCGTCGACGCGGCGATCGCGAGGGCCTACGACGGGTCGCGAACGATCAGTTGGATGGAGATCTACGCCGGCGAGAAGGCGACGCGCCTCTACGGCAGCGACGTCTGGCTGCCCGACGAGACCCTCGAAGCCGCGCGCGACTACTCGGTCTCGATCAAGGGCCCGCTGACGACGCCGGTGGGCGGCGGGATCCGCTCGCTCAACGTGGCCCTCCGCCAGCAGCTCGACCTCTTCGTCTGCCTGCGCCCGATCCGCTACTTCCCGGGAGTGCCGAGCCCGCTCCGCGATCCCTCGAAGACGGACATGGTGATCTTCCGCGAGAACAGCGAGGACATCTACGCGGGGATCGAGTGGGAGGCCGGAACCGACGCCGCCCGCAAGGTGATCGCCTTTCTCCAGGACGAGATGGACGTGCGCAAGATCCGCTTCCCGGAGACGTCGAGCATCGGGATCAAGCCGGTCTCGCGGGAGGGCACCGAGCGGCTGGTGCGCAAGGCGATCCAGTACGCGATCGCGAACGGGCGTGACTCGGTCACGCTCGTGCACAAGGGCAACATCATGAAGTTCACGGAGGGCGGATTTCGCGATTGGGGTTACGCGCTCGCGGCAGGCGAGTTCGGCGCGACTCCGATCGACGGCGGGCCCTGGCTCTTGCTCGAGCACGAGGGGCGGCAGGTCACGATCAAGGACGCGATCGCCGACGCGTTCCTCCAGCAGATCCTCCTCCGCCCGGCCGAGTACGACGTGATCGCCACCTTGAACCTGAACGGCGACTACATCTCGGACGCGCTCGCGGCGCAGGTGGGCGGGATCGGGATCGCTCCTGGCGCGAACATGTCCGACGAGGTGGCGATGTTCGAGGCGACCCACGGCACGGCGCCGAAATACGCCGGCCAGGACAAGGTCAATCCCGGCTCGCTGATCCTCTCCGCGGAGATGATGCTGCGTCACCTTGGCTGGGTCGAGGCGGCAGACCTGATCATCGCCTCGCTCGGAGCCGCGATCGCGGACAAGGTCGTCACCTACGACTTCGCGCGCCTCCTGGACGACCCGACCGAGGTCTCCTGCTCGACCTTCGGACAGGCGATGATCGAGCGGATGTAACTTCGGCTCCACCTCTCATCGGGCTCTCATCCGGCGCACGTAGAACACGGCTTCCATCGACGAAGGAGGCTGGCTGTGCGGAACTTCCTCTTCAGCGCTGTGCTTGTGCTCGTCCTCGCCGCCTGCGGGGGTAACGACGCCGCGAACCGAGGGCTGCCGCAGAGCAGCGAGGCGGTCAGGCTCGACCCGGCCGATTTCACGCTCGAGATCGACAATCCCTATTGGCCGATGAGCCCGGGCACCGAGTGGATCTATTCCGAGACCGACAGCACGGGCACCGAGGAGAAGGTCGTCGTCACGGTCACCGAGGAGACGAAGCGGATCGCGAACGGGATCGAGGCTCGTGTGATCCGAGACGTCGTCTCCGAGAACGGCACGCCTGTGGAGATCACCGACGACTGGTACGCGCAGGACAAGGACGGGAACGTCTGGTATCTCGGCGAGGACGTCGAGAACTACGAGGACGGCAAGCTCGTCGACAGCGCCGGCTCCTTCGAGGCCGGCGTCGACGGGGCGCAGGCCGGGATCGCGATGCCGGCGAACCCGGAACCGGGGCTCTCCTATCGCCAGGAGTATTACAAGGGCGAGGCGGAGGATCGGGCTGTCGTGATCACCGTCGGCGAAGAGCAGGTCGAAGTCCCCTTCGGCTACTTCACGGGCGTGCTGATGACCCGCGACCTCGTCCCGACGGAGCCGAAGGTGCAGGAGTTGAAGTTCTATGCCCGCGGTGTCGGCCCGCTCCTCAGCATCCACACCGACGGCGCGGGCGGGCGCGCGGCTCTTGTCAGCTACACATCCGGGAAGTAGAGCTAACCGACGAGTCGGAAGAGGACGATGCTCCGGTTCGGATTGCGGGCGGTGCGAGTGACGGTGAGCGTCCCGCGGGCGTTGTCGTAGAGGCCGGTGCCGCCGAGCACGGCCAGCTCGTAGAACTGCGGGTAGATGAGCGACCCGCCGACGATCAGCTTTCCCCTCGGGAGGAAGTAGGTGCCGCGGCACTGGCGCGAGTTGCCGACGATGAAACTGCAGATGATCTCGACGTGACCGATCGTCCTCGCCGAGAGCCTCCGGTTGTAGAGGACGTGACGCATGATGTGGATGTCGCCCGCGCTGCGACCGCGCTTGCCGATGTCGACGCGGGTCGAGGCGATCTCGCGATCGGTGATCCGGATAGTCGCTGGACCGATCGTCGCCTCGGCGCCGCGGCTGGCCGGGATGGCCAGGAGCAATCCTCCGCCAAGTCCGGCGAGAAGCAGGGCGAATCGCTCGATCTTCACTCGTCGGGTCATCGCTGCAGCTCCTTTCGTTCAGTGCGGTGGCGATCCTCCTCGAGATTCTCGACGCCGGATCTGCCTCCAACCGGAAGCTCGAGCCAGAACGTCGAGCCTGAGCCCGCCTTGCTGCTGAACCCGATCCGGCCGCCGTGTGCCTCGACGATCTCGCGCGAGACCGCCAGTCCGAGCCCGGTACCGCCGATCCCGCTTGCCCCCGCCTCGCCGCGGAAGAACTTGGTGAAGATGCGGCTCTGCTGGTCGGAGGCGATCCCGAGGCCCTCGTCGCGGATGCTCACGCGCACGGCGTCGTCCTCGGCGGCCCCCGCGAGCACGACGACCCCGCCCTCGGGCGAGTATTTGATCGCGTTCGAGAGTAGGTTGCCGACGACCTGGGCGAGTCGGTTCGCATCTCCACGAACGGGCAGCGGGCGCTTCGGCAACTCGAGCCGGAGCCGGTGCTTCGGGCTCTGAGCGCGGTACAGCTCCACCTGCTCGCCCAGGAGCGAGGCCATGTCGACGAGCTCCTGAGCCAGCTCGAGCCGGCCGTCCTCGATCCGCTGAACGTCGAGGAAGTCCTCCAGCAGCGCCGCCAGCCGGCGCGCCTGCGCATCGACGATTCCGAGGTAATGCCGGCGCGCCTGCGGGTCGAAGTCCCGCTGGAGGAGCAGCGAGGTGAAGCCGAGCACGCTCGCGAGCGGCGTCCGCAGCTCGTGCGAGACGATGGTGATCAGCTCAGACTTCAGCCGCTCGCTCTCGCGGAGCTTCGCGTTCTGGAGCGCGAGCTCGTCGTGACCGCGTTCCACCTCCTCGGCCATCGAGTTGAACGAGCGGGTGAGCTCGCCGAGCTCGCCCGGTCCCTCGGTGGGGAGCCTGTGCGACAGCTCGCCTCCGGCGAGGCGGCTCGCGCCAGAGGCTAGGGCTCGCACGGGCCTGCCGATCGAGCGGCCGAGGAGGACGCCGAAGAGCACGATCAGAAGTGTCGATGCGGCGACGCCGACTGCGCCCACCGCGAGCGCCCGGTCCGAGCGGCTGGCTGCGTTCGAGGCGGCCCAGCGTGCAAGCTCGTTCTCCTCGACGATGAAGCGATCAAAGCGCCGGCGAATCTCGTCGGTGTGCTTTTTCCCCTCGAGCGTCACGGGGGCCGAGCGGGCGGCTGCGGGGATCTCGCGGGCGAGCTCGATCACGGGCTCGGCGTAATCCCGGACGTAGACGCTGATCAACCGGGTGATCTGCATCGCGCGGCGAAGCTGGCCCGCCTCGAGCGACGCGCGTTCGAGAAAGACCCGTTGACTCCTGGGCAGATCCGCGCGGGCAGCGGTGTACGGCTGGAGCACGCGTCGATTGCCGGTCAGCGTGAACCCGCGCAGCCCCGTCTCCATGTCGACGACGAGCTTCTCGAGCTCGAGCGTCGCCTCGGTCACGTCCTTCGAACGCGCCTCACGCTCACTCGCGTCGCGCAGCGTCGAGACCGCAAAGATCAGAGCTGCGAACGCGCCGGCGACGAGGATCGCGAGGATCACGCTCGCAACCAGCATCCTGCGCGCGAGACTCATGCCAGGAGCTCCTCGACCGCGGCGGTCAGCTCGTCAGGGTGGAACGGCTTGGACACGAAGCGGTCGGCGCCTGCCGTCCACGCGCTCGCTTCGGCGTGGCTCCACGCGGTCATCACGATCACGGGCACCTCCGCCAGGCGCTTGTCGCGGCGAAATTCCTCGAGGACTTCGATCCCGCTCATGATCGGCAGCATCAGGTCGAGGACGACGAGGTCGGGCGCAACGTCTTGAGCGAGCGCGAGCGCCGCCTTGCCGTCCGCCGCCTCCGCGAAGCGGTAGCGCGGGCCGAGGACGGCGCGCACCAGCTCCCGCAGGCTCGGCTCGTCGTCGCAGACCAGGATCGTCGGCCCCTCGGGGTCGGTGCCCGGTCGTCGTCTGTCGGCGGCTTCCATCATTCGCTCGAGAGGCGATGGAGCTCCGATGCAACCGTTGGCGGCGTCGTGGGGAGGCCGCTGGCGGCAAAGGGCTTCAGACCCCCCGCTCGTCAGTCTAGTCGGCGCGACCTGAGCCGTCCGAGTCCCCCGAAAGAGGGAGCGGCGAGACCGGGAAACGCCCGATGCTGGACAGGAACCACCGTTTCCCATTCCTCACCACCTATGGAAGAACCTGCCCGCTCAGACCTCGACCTCGCCGGCAAGCTGATCCGGTTGGTTACGCCTGAGCCCATGTTGACGCCGGTCGACGACGGTCTCGTCGACTCGTATCGCCGGCTCTCGGACGTCTACCACGAGCTGCTCTCGGAGCAGAGCCTCGACGCGCTGCTCGACCGGATCGCGGACGCGCTCGCCGAGCTTGTCCCCTACGAGGCACTGCACATCTACGAGGCGGACGAGGCGCGACGGGAGCTCGTCCCGCGACTCGTCCGCAGCGAGTGGGCGAGCGAGATTCTGAACGAGCGGTTCCCCTATGGCGAGGGGATCACCGGCTGGGCCGTCGAGAAGCGCGAGCCGGTGCTCGCGAACCAGGCGCACCTGCATCCGCTCGTGCGGTTCGTGCCGGGGACGCCGGTCGAGCCGGAATCGCTGATCGTGATTCCGATGATCGCCCGCGGCCTGCTCAAGGGCACGTTCAACATCTACCGGATCGGTGAGGAGGCCTCGTTCGGCGAGCAGGAGTTCGAGCTCGCGAAGCGCTTCGGCGACGCGGCCGCGCTCGCGCTCGACAACGCGCACATCCGCGCGCGGCTCGAGCACCAGGCGCAGACCGATTCGCTCACCGGCCTCTTCAACCACCGCTACTTCCACGAGCGGCTGCGCCGCGAGTTGACGCTGGCCTCGGGTGCGCACGAGTCGGTGGCGGTCGTGATGATCGACATCGACGACTTCAAGAAAGTGAACGACGTCTACGGCCACGGCCTCGGCGACCAGGTTCTGGCAGAGCTCGCCAATCATCTGCGGGCAACGGTTCGGACGAGCGACGTCGTGTGTCGGATCGGCGGCGAGGAGTTTGCCGTGATCCTGCCGGCGAGCGAGAAGGCGCACGCGCTGGCGCTTGTGGAAAGGCTCTCGGCGCGCCTGGACGGTGTCGAGCTTGAGCTCGCCGGCAAGATCTCCGTCTCCACCGGAATCGCCTATGGACCCGAGCACGCGGCCAACCCGCGCGAGCTCGTCGCCTGCGCCGAGGCGGCGATGATGACCGCAAAGGCACGCGGGAAGCGCCAGGTCGTCCTCTTCGGGGAGCACGCGAGCGAACGCCCCGGCGAGCCGGAGCTGCGGCGCGAGGACGTTCGCTCGATCGCACACCTGAAGCTGCTCCAATCGCTCGCCGGCAAGCTGAACCGGCTGAACGACGTCCGCGAGATCGGGATGGCGATCGCGAACGAGCTTCGCCTCCTGATCGATTACCACAACTGCCGGATCTTCCTGCGCGAGGGCGAGAATCTGCTGCCGATCGCCTTCCAGGGCGATCTCGCCGGCTCGGACGGAGCCGCGTTCGACGTCCTCGCGACGAAGGTCGGCGACGGTTTCACCGGCTGGGTCGCGGAGCACGGCGAATCGCTGCTCCTGCCGGATGCGGCGAGGTGCGAGTTCGCCGTCGAGATCGAGGGCACCGACGCGATCGAGGAATCGGTGATCGCGGTTCCGCTCAACCTCGGGAGCCGCGTGCTCGGCGTGATCGTCGTCTCCAAGCTCGGGATCGGACAACTCGACGACGACGACATGAGGCTGCTGGAGGTGCTCGCCGGCCACGCGGCTGTGGCGCTCGAGAACGCGCGGCTCTACGAGGCTCAGACACGCGAGGCGCAGAGCGCTCACGCGCTGCTCGACTTCAGCCGCGAGCTCGCAACCGCGGAAGAGCTCGAGAGCGTTCACGCACGCGTGGTTGAGGGCTCGGCCCGTATGTTGGGCGCGCCGCATGCGTCACTCTGGCTGCAGGAGGAGGGGGCCGGCGACCTCATCTGCTGCGCGGCGACTGGCTACGGGGATCACAACAGCTTGGAGGAGCGACGTTTTCCGGCCGCCTCGCTCGCGCCTTTCGCCGCTCGGGCCGAGCCGTACCTGCTCTCTCCCGCCGAGTACTCAGCGTTCTCGGTGCCCCCCGCAGGCGGCTCTGGCATGTTCGCAATCGCTCCATTCTCGTTCGACGGGCGCTGGGGCGCGATCGCCGTCGGCTCGGCGGAGGACACCGTCTACGGGCAGCGAGAGCTCGAGCTGCTCGGCGGCCTCGCTCATCAGACGAAGCTCGCGATCGCCAACGCCACCAGCTTCAAGTCGCTGGAACGGACGTTCCTTTCGACCATCGAAGCGCTCGCGAACGCGCTCGAGGCGCGCGACCAGTACACCTCCTCGCACGCTCGTTGGATCACCGACATGGCGCTCAAGGTCGGCGAGGAGCTCGAGCTCGACGCCGACACTCTGAAGCGCCTCGAGCTCGGCGCCCTCTTCCACGACATCGGCAAGATCGGAATTCCGAACTCCGTGCTGCTGAAGCCGGGCCGGCTGACCGATGAGGAACGTGCTCTGATCGAGACACATCCCGAGGTCGGTGCGAGGATCCTGGCTCCGATCGACCAGCTCGAGGATGTCTGCTCGATCGTACGGGCGTGCCACGAGCGCTGGGACGGCCTCGGCTACCCGGATCGCAAGGCAGGGGAGGAGATCCCGCTCGAGGCTCGGATCATCTTCGCCTGCGATGCCTTCCACGCGATGACGACGGATCGTCCGTATCGCAGCAAGCTTGCGGTTGAGGAAGCGTTGCGACGGCTCCGGGAGGCTGCGGGCGCCCAGTTCGACCCGCGCGTCGTCGAGATCTGCGTGCGCCTGCTCGAAGCTCCACCGGCGACCTAGAACAGCGAGCACGTCCCTTCCGGGCATGGCCAGGGGCTGGCACCGGACGTGGACGGTTCGGACACGTCTAGGAGATGGTCCGCGGACGCCGGCCCAGGTGGACGATTTTGGCTGGGGAGGCGTGGTCGAGGATCAGAGACGTTCGGCGAGGCGGAGCTGCGGCGTTTGCAGCATCTCGCGCCACTCGCCCTGCGGGTCGAGCCGTCCGAGCTGGCCGCGGACGGCGACGGCGACGAGCACCTCGCCGCCACGGAGGAAGGCGCAGGTGTCCGCACCGACCTCGAGCGGCTCGTAGCTCCCGGCGAACGCGGCAGGGCGGCGCTCGCGCAGAGCCAGCGTGCGCCTGACCAGGTAGCGACGTGGATTCGCGAGCCCGTCGGGATGGTCGATCCGAACGCCGTCGATCAGCCCCTCCGAGCGAGCTCGATGACCTTCGCGTGGGTCGTCTCCCAGACCTCCGGGTCCTCCATCCGCACGCCCGCGAGCTCGCCGACGTCGAAGAAGCGCCGGTGCGCGCCGGTGCGCCAGTCGAGGTCGAAGAACTTGGCACGCCAGAGCGGATCGCGCCAGAACGGGTTCTCCTCCTCGGTCGTCGCCATGTGATTCGGGACGATGTCGAGCAGCACGCCGAGCCCGGCTTCCCCCGCCGCCCCGCAGAGCGCCCGGAACGCGTCCTCGCCGCCGAGATCGTCAGAGATCCGGGTCGGATCGACGACGTCGCAGCCGTGGGTCGAACCCGCGCGCGCCTGCAGCGAGGGCGAGAGATAGAGGTGCGAGACGCCGAAGTCGCGCAGATACGGGACGAGCCCACGCGCTTCGTCGAAGCCGAGCCCAGGGCCGAGCTGGAGCCGGTACGTGCAGCGAAAAGCGGCCACTAAGCGATCCGGCGGAGGACGACGAGCGAGCGACCCTCGACCGGGACGACGCCGCGTGCGGGGTAGACGTCCGTTCCCGCCTCGCGCTCCGGCTCCGCGGTCGAGAGCTCGTGTACCCAGCGGCGGCCGAACGAGACCGCGGGCACGGTGAAGACGACGGGCTCGGGAAAGGCGTTGAAGAGGATCAGGAACGTGTCGTCGAGCACGGGCGCGCCGTTAGCGCTGACGGTTGGGATCTCGGCGCCGTTCAGGAAGACGCCGAGCGTCCGCGTATCGCCCGCCTGCCAGTTCCTCTGCGTCATCTTGCGCCCGTCCGGCCGGAACCACCAGACGTCCGGCGAGCCGGATCCCAGCGTCTCCTCGCCGCGCAGGAAGTCGGCTCGGCGAAAGACCGGATGGCGCGAGCGGAAGTCGATCAGCCGCTTCGTGAACGCGAGCAGCCGCTCGGCGCGCTCGTCCAGGCGCCAGTCGAACCAGGAGACCTCGTTGTCCTGGCAGTAGCCGTTGTTGTTGCCTCCCTGCGACCGCGCGAGCTCGTCGCCGCCGAGCAGCATCGGCACGCCCTGCGAGAGGAAGAGCGTCGCGAGGAAGTTCCGCTGCTGGCGCTCGCGCAGCTCGTTGATCGCGCGGTCGTCGGTCTCGCCCTCGACGCCGTGGTTCCAGCTCCGGTTGTGGTTGTCGCCGTCCCTGTTCGACTCGAGGTTCGCCTCGTTGTGCTTCTCGTCGTAGGTGACGAGGTCGCGGAGCGTGAAACCGTCGTGGGCGGTGACGAAGTTGATCGACGCGAACGGCTTCCGCCCGTCGTGCTGGTAGAGGTCGCTCGACCCGGTGAAGCGCGAGGCGAACTCCGCAACGGCCGTCTCGCCCCGCCAGAAATCGCGCATCGTGTCGCGGTACATCCCGTTCCACTCCGTCCAGAGCACGGGGAAGTTGCCGACCTGGTAGCCGCCCTCGCCGACGTCCCACGGCTCGGCGATCAGCTTCACCTGGGAGAGCACCGGATCCTGGTGGATGATGTCGAAGAAGGCCGAGAGCCGGTCGACCTCGTGGAGCTCGCGCGCGAGCGCGGAGGCCAGGTCGAACCGGAACCCGTCGACGTGACACTCGATCGCGAAGTAGCGCAGCGAGTCCATGATCAGCCGCAGCACCGAGGGGTGGACGGGGTTGAGCGAGTTGCCCGTCCCGGTGTAGTCCATGTAGAACCTCGGCCGGTCGGCGTAGGTCCGGTAGTAGGAGAGGTTGTCGATCCCCTTGAACGAGAGCATCGGGCCGAGCTGGTTCCCCTCGGCCGTGTGGTTGTAGACGACGTCGAGGATCACCTCGATCCCGGCCCGGTGGAGCGCCTTGACCATCCCCTTGAACTCGCGCACCTGATCGCCGGTCGCGGCATAGCCGGCATGGGGCGCGAGGTAGCCGATCGAGCTGTAGCCCCAGTAGTTCGAGAGGCCCTTCGAGGCGAGGTGCTGCTCGTCCGCGATGTGGTGGATCGGCAGCAGCTCGACGGCGGTGACGCCGAGTTCCTTGAGATACGCGAGCGCGGCTTCGGATGCCAGCCCGGCGTAGGTACCGCGCAGATCCTCGCGGACGCCGTCGAGCTGCTTCGTGAACCCCTTTACGTGAACCTCGTAGATCACCGTCTCGTGCCACGGCGTCTCCAGGTGGCGGTCGCCTTCCCAGTCGAACGAGTCGTCGATCACGATCCCCTTCGGGATCGCCGCCGCGTCGTCCTCGTCGTCTCGCTCGAGATCGCCGAGCGGACCGGCGGGTACGTACGGGAGCGTGTTTGCGCGATCCCAGCGCACCGGACCCTCGATCGACTTCGCATAGGGATCGATCAGCAGCTTCGCCGGGTTGAAGCGGTGGCCCTGCTCGGGCGCCCAGCGCCCGTGCACGCGGTAGCCGTAGCGCTGGCCCGGCCCGATGCCGGGGAGGTAGCCGTGCCAGTTGAACGCGGTTCGCTCGGTCAGCTCGTAGCGCGTCTCCTGCTCGTCGGCGTCGAAGAGGCAGAGCTCGACCCGCTCGGCGTGCTCGGTGAAGAGCGAGAAGTTCGTCCCCTCGCTGTCCCAGCTCGGCCCCAGCGGGAACGGCTTGCCAGGCCAGACCCTCATGTGAGCTCGACGGTCTCGGTGGCGAAGTCGACACGCAGCGTGGCGGCGCCGCGGCGAAGCTCGAGCGTGCGCGCGTCCTCGTCGAAGCGGACTTCGAGCTCGCGCGGTAGCTCGCGTCGCAGACGCAGGAGTCGCGCCACGAGCTCGTCGGCGGGGCGCGGCTGGAGCCGCGAGCGCTCGAACGTCTCCGGCGCCTGTGGATCCGGCACGTCGGCAGCCGTGAACCCGGCGAAGCCCGCGAACTCGCGGCGGCGGCCTTCGCGCGTCGCGTCCGCGATCGACGGGTCGATGTGATCCGTGAAGAACTGGAACGGTGCCGTCTCGGCGTACTCCTCGCCCTGAAAGAGCAGCGGCGTGAAGGGGGAGAAGAAGACGACCGCCTGCGCGAGCCGCAGCTTCGAGGACTGAAGCCGGTCGCCGACCGCTCGGTTGCCGACCTGATCGTGGTTCTGCGCGCAGACCACGAGCTGCGAGCCCTCCGGACGCGCGAGCTCGCGGGCGATCGACGCCGGCGAGCCGTCGAAGCCGGCGTAGTAGCCGTCCTGCTCGCCGGTTAGGGCGACGTGGAGGGCGTGGTGGAGGCTGTCGAGCCACATTGCGTCGTGTCCCCACTCCTGGAGCGGCCGGAAGTCGTCGAGCCCCATCTCGCTGATCACGAGCGCGTCGGGGGCAACCGCGCGGACGCGACGGGCGAGCTCGGCGAGGACGTGCAGGAGCACGCCGAGGCCAGCGCGGTGCGCGGCGTCGACGAGCTGCGCCAGTCCCGCGGGACCGCCGTAGGCCGGGTGCGGCGACGAGGTGTAGAGACCGTCGTAACCCCAGCCACGCTCGCCCGGGAAGGTGGCGACGGGCATCAGCTCGAGTGCGGTGACGCCGAGCGCGCGCAGCTCCTCCAAGCGCGGGACGACGCCGGCGAAGGTGCCTTCCGGAGAGAACGTGCCGACGTGGAGCTCGTAGACGACGAGCTCGTCGAACTGGAGCTTCGGGCCGGGCGCGATCTCGAAGGCGTCCGTGTCGAGGAGCCGAGAGGGGCCGCGAACGCCCTCGCGCTGCCAGCGCGAGCAGGGATCGGGCCGCTCTTTCCGGCCGTCGAGCACGAAGCGGTAGTCGTCGCCCGCAGACGCAGCGACCTCGCCGGCCCAGAACCCGCCTTCCTCCTCCGTGAGGGCGTGTATCCCTGCGCCGACACGAACCTCGACTGAGCCGGCGAGCGGCGCCCAGACGCGGAACTCCCCGAGACCGGGTTCGAGCGCCCGCGCCCCGAGCGCCGTCTGCGTCACGATCGACATCCGCGGAACCGTACCGCCGCCCCGCGTCAGGAATCCTCCTACCCGGCGGCCTCCGCCGAGCGCAGGCCGCGCAGTGCCCAGAGCGCGAAGCCACCGATCAGCCCGAGCGCGAGCCCGAATGCAAGCAGGACGTGTACCTCGTCGCCCGCAAGCATGCTGCGAACCGCCTCGAGCACGTACGTGAGCGGATTGACCGTGGCGAGCGCCTCGATCCAGCCGTCGAGCAGGCCGAGGGGCACGTAGACCGGGGCGAAGAAGAGCGTCAGGAAGACGGGCATCTGCATCACGGGGCCTGCCTGCATCGTCCGGAACCGCATTGCCACGCCGGACGCCCAGAGCAGCCCTGCGATGTTGATCAGGAGCGCGAGCGCGTACATCCCGAAAACATCCACGGCACCGCCGAAGACGTTCATCCCGGCGAGCAGGGCCACGACCGTGAGCACGGCCGCGGTCACCGCCCAGCGCGCGAGCGCCGCGATCACGTAGCCGAGCACGATCCCGGTCCGGTTCGGGGCCGCGAGGAGGAGCCGTCGCGCGAAGCCGTACTCGAAGTCGCGCGCGATCCCGAAGCCCGTGAAGACGCCGCCGAACGCAGCAGATTGGATCAGGACGAAGCAGAACTGGAAGGCGGTGTAGCCCGGCTCGAAGTCGAATCCCGGCACGTTCGCGACCTGCGAGAGCCCGCCGGCAAACGCGGTGAAGAAGAAGAGCGGGAAGATCAGGGAGGGGAAGAAGAGCGACGGATTCGTGAAGACGACCTTCAGCGTCCGCCACGCCACCCCTGAGGCCACCGGCCAGATTCTCACGTCCGGGCCAGCCTCTCCTGGAGTGCGAACGACGCGAGCGCCGTCGAGACGGCCCCGATCAGGACGGCGAAGCCGAAGCCGAGCAGGAGCGCCTCGCCGTTCCAGCCGGTGATGATCAGGCTCCGTACGCACTCGATCAGGTACGAGACCGGGTTCGCAGTCGCGACGACGCGAAACCAGTCGACCCCGATCAGGTTCCGAGGCGTGTTCATCGAGGAGAGGAAGAGGAAGACGAAGAGGAGCGGAAAGAGGCCTTGAATCGCCTCGCCCGAGCCGGTGCGGAAGGCGAGGAAGGCGCCGAGCGCGCCGAAGCTGATCGAGACAACGGCGGCGAAGCCGAAGAGGACCAGGATTCCGAGCGCGCCGGAGGCGAAGTCGACGCCCACGATCAGGCCGACCGTGACGTAGAACGCGGCCTGGACGAGGCCCATCACGACGACCCCGGCGAGCTGCCCGGCGATCAGGGCGGCTCCCCGCATCGAGGTCAGCGAGAGCCGGTTCAAGAAACCGGTCTGGATGTCCTTCGCGAGATCGGTACCCGCGTTCATCGTCGAGAAGAGCGCGCCCTGGATGAACGGCACGGCCAGCGCGAAGGCGACGAAGGAGTCGGTTGGAAAGCCCGGCAGCTTCGTCGAGGCGTCGAGCCCGCCCGAGTTCACGAGCAGGAGCATGATCGGGAAGATCAGCGGAAAGACGACAGCCGCAGGCTGGCGGATCGTGCGGAGAATCGAGCGGCGGGCGAGCGCGCCGACCTGCTCAAGGACGGCTCTGCTCATGCGGTGGGCTCGGCCGCGTCCGCCTCGCCCTCGCCGGCACCCTCGAGCGAGCGTCCCGTCTTCGCGAGGAAGACGTCGTCGAGCGAGGGTGCCTGGATCTCGAGGCTCGCCAGGGTCAGGCCGGCGTCGTCGACCGCTCGGACGACCGCCGTGAGGCCGGCGAGGCCTTCGCGAAGTCGCACGACGACGTCGCGAGAGCCGTCCCCGAGCGGCTCGCCGAAGGCGGCGAGCACCGAGGCGAGGCGGGCGCGATCGCCCTCCTCGACCGGGTTCGCGTGCACGCTCGGCAGCCCGATTTCCGCCTTGAGCGAGCTGGGTGTTCCCTCGGCGACGATCCGGCCGTGGTCGATGATCCCGACGCGGTCGGCAAGCACGTCCGCCTCTTCGAGGTACTGGGTGGTCAGGAAGCCGGTCACGCCGTCCTCGCGTGCGAGCCGGCCGACCTCGTCCCAGAGTGCGGTCCGGCTCTGCGGGTCGAGGCCGGTCGTCGGCTCGTCGAGGAAGAGGAGCCGCGGCCGGTGGACGAGCGCGAGAGCGAGGTCGAGCCGGCGCTTCATCCCCCCGGAGTAGCCGCCCACCTTCCGGTCGGCCGCCTCGCTCAGGCCGACGCGCTCGAGGAGCTCGTCCGAGCGGGCCTTCCGCTCGGCGCGGGCGATTCCCTGCATCGTCGACTGCAGGCGCAGGTGATCTCGGCCGGTGAGCATCGGGTCGAGCGCCGCCTCCTGGAGCGCAGCTCCGATCACCGAGCGCACCTTCGGCCCCTCCCTGACGACGTCGTAGCCACCGACGCGCGCCGTGCCCGAGGTTGGGGGCAGGAGCGTCGTCAGCATCAGCACGGTCGTGGACTTGCCGGCCCCGTTCGGGCCGAGGAAGCCGTAGATCTCGCCCGGCTCGACCCGCAGGTCGATCCCGTCGACCGCCCGCGGCCCCTTCTTGAACTCCCGGACGAGCCCTTCGACGACGATCGAGTTGTCCTGCGCTGCCACGCGCCAACCCTACCGAGGCGCGTCGGTGGCTCGGCTGGGCGGGACGAAGAGCTCGTGTGTTGAAACACCACTAAGAGCTCCTTTCAGAATGACGTTTCGTCGGCGGGGCGTGCTGGGTGGTGCGAGTGCAAGGACGACTGAGGACGCCGCGATCGTGCCGCACAGCACGGCCCGACGGCTCAAGGCTTCATTCTGAAGGTGCTCTAGGTTCCTCGCCACGGCTCCAGGATCCCGCGGCTGACTGGATCGACCACCGCGACGGCGGGAAGCGGGATCGCCCTCCACTCGGCCAGGTCGACCCGCTCCTGCCCTCGCAGCCAGGCGAGATAGAGGCTGAGCACGGTGCCGTGCGACACCAGCACCAGGTCGCCGCCGGACTTGGCGAGCAGCCGCCCGATGCACGCGACGATCCGCGCTCTGGCGGCATCCCGTTCCTCCCAATCCGGAATCGGCGTTCCGCCCAACCAGGCGTCGACCCGCTGGACGAAGCCATCCCGGTCGTCCACGGGCGATGTACCACGTTCGGCCTCGCGCAGGTCGGCCTCGACGCAAAGCTCGACTCCGGCCACTCGCGCGATCGACTCGGCGGTCGCGCGCGCCTTCGGCTCGGGGCTCGTGACAACGGCCTCGGCGTCGGTGAAGACCGGCAGCCGAGCGAGCTTCTCTGCATCCGCGCGCCCCTCGTCGGTGAGCTGCCACAGTCGCGGCGGCACCTCCGCGTCGAGCCGAACCCGCGCGTGTCGGACGAGAACGAGCCGACGCACGGACTTAGTGTTGAAACAACACTAAGTCCGCTCTACCGCTGCATCCGGCGCGAGCCAGATCGTCGCCAGCGGCGGCAGGGTCAACAGCGCCGACTGCGCCTGCTCGTGGCAGGCGACCGCCTCCGTCTCGAGGCCCCAGCCGTTGCCGACATCCGAGCCGCCGTAGAAGCGCGAGTCCGTGTTCAGCACCTCGCGCCAGCGCCCGGCGACTGGCAACCCCAGCCTCCATTCCTCCCCGACGACCGGCGAAAGGTTGCAGGCGCAGACGAGCCATCTCTTGTCGCCGTCCGTCCGCGCGAACGCGAGCACGTTCTCGCCGGCGGCGTTCGGCTCGAGCCAGAGAAAGCCCTCGTGCGAGAAGTCGACCTCCCAGAGCGCCGGCTCGTCCTTGTAGGCGCGGTTCAGGTCGCGGACGAGCGTCTGCACGCCGGCGTGATCCGGGTCGGCGAGCAGGTGCCAGTCGAGCGACTTCGCGGGCTCGCTCCACTCGCGCTCCTGCGCGAGCTCGCAGCCCATGAAGAGGAGCTGCTTGCCGGGATGCGCCCACATGTAGCCGTAGAGCGCGCGCAGGTTCGCGAGCTGCTGCCAGCGGTCGCCGGGCATCTTCTCGAGCAGCGAGCGCTTCCCGTGCACGACCTCGTCGTGCGAGAGCGGCAGGACGAAATTCTCGTTCCAGGCGTAGACCAGCGAGAACGTCAGCTCGTGGTGGTGGAAGCGCCGGTGGACGGGCTCCTTCGCGAAGTACTCGAGCGTGTCGTGCATCCAGCCCATGTTCCACTTGAAGCCGAAGCCGAGCCCACCGAGATAGGTCGGCCGCGAGACTCCCGGCCACGCCGTCGACTCCTCCGCGATCGAGACGACTCCCGGCTCGCGCTCGTGCAGCACCTCGTTCAACTCCTTCAGGAACGAGACGGCTTCGAGATCCTCACGCCCGCCGAACGCGTTCGGCACCCACTCGCCCTCCTTGCGCGAGTAGTCGAGGTAGAGCATCGAGGCGACGGCGTCGACGCGCAGCCCGTCCGCATGGAACTCGCGCACCCAATAGAGCGCGTTCGCGAGCAGGAAGTTGCGCACCTCGTTGCGGCCGAGGTTGAAGACGAGCGTGCCCCAGTCGGGGTGGGAGCCGCGGCGCGGGTCGGCGTGCTCGTAGAGCGCTGTGCCGTCGAACTGGGCGAGCGCGAACTCGTCGCGCGGGAAGTGCGCCGGCACCCAGTCGAGGATGACGCCGATCCCGGCCTGGTGCATGGCGTCGACGAAGGCGCGGAAGTCGTCGGGCGAGCCGAGCGTCGACTCGGTCGCGTAGAAGCCGGTCACCTGATAGCCCCACGAGCCCGAGAACGGGTGGTGCATCACCGGCAGCAGCTCGACGTGTGTGAACTCGAGCTCTTCGCAGTAGGCGACGAGCTGCTCCGCGAGCTCCTGCCAGCCGAGCCCGAGGCGCCAGGAGCCGGCGTGGACCTCGTAGATCGACATCGGACGGCGCAGCGGGTCGGCAGCGCGGCGAGCCTCGAGCCAGGCCGCGTCGTCCCATTCGTGCTTCGAGGTGAAGACGACGGAGGCCGACCGCGGCGGCACCTCGGCAGCCGCCGCGAACGGATCGGCCTTCAGACGCAGGACGCTGTCGGCGCCGAGCACCTCGAACTTGTACGTGCAGCCCTCGGCCGCCTCGGGGACGAGCGCCTGCCAGATTCCGGACGATCCGACCGGCTCGAGCGCGTCGACGTCGCCGGCCCAGCCGTTCCAGTCGCCGACGACGGCGAGGCTGCGCGCGTTCGGGGCCCAGACGGCGAAGGCGACGCCGTCGGGGGTGACGTGCGCGCCGAGCTGCTCGTAGATCCGCTCGTGCCTCCCCTCCCCGGCGAGATGGAGATCGAGTTCACCGAGCTTCGTGTTCACTCCGCCTCCAGCAGCCGCAGGATTCCCGCGACCGGGATCCCGACCCAGTCGGGCCGATTGTTCAACTCGTAGCGCAGCTCGTAGACGGCCTTCTCCAGCTCGAAGACGGTCAGCAGTCGCTCGATCCCCTGTTCGCCGGCCGGTAAGAGCGTCGCGTCGGCGGTCGCGAGGTAGCCGTCGAGGAAGCCCGAGCGGCACTCCTCCTCCCAGCGCGCGGGTGGCTCGACTCCGCGTTGGAGCTGGGAGGCCGAGGCGGCATACGCGAACGAGCGCAGCATCCCGGCGACGTCGCGCAACGGCGATCGTTTCCGGCGACGATCGGGCACGCTCCGGGCCGGCTCGCCCTCGAAGTCGAGGATCAACCAGTCGTCGTCCGTCGTCCAGAGCGCCTGGCCGAGGTGGAAGTCGCCGTGGTGACGGATCACCTTGCCGACGTTGCCGATGTGCGTCAGCAGCCGCAGTCGGTCGCGCACTTCCTCGCCGCGACCTGCGAGGGGAGCGAGCGCGTCGAGCTCCGGGAGCGTCGCGAAAACGCCCTCGATCTCCTCGTCGACCGAGGCAGAGAGGAGCGCCAGGCTCTCCGAGCTCGGCTCCTCGGGTGCGAAGTGCGGGTCGCCCGGGTCCGAGCCGAGAGCGTTGTGCAGCCGCGCCGTCACCTCACCCAGCCGGCGGGCGTGCGCGGGTAGCCACTCGGGCTCCGAGCCGATCGTGTCGAGCGCGAGTTTCCAGCCGTCGCCGTGTGAGGGGACGAAGCGTTGGAGGAGCGCGAGCGTCGTCTCGAGCGGCCGACCTTCGTAGGCTGCGTAGCCCTCGAGCGCGGCGATGTGCTCGAAGCCGCGCTCGGTCAGGAAGCGGAGCAGCTCGAGTTCGGGATTCACTCCAGGCTCGAGTCGCCGGTAGAGCTTCAACGCCAGGCTCTCGTCCAGTACGACCGAGCTGTTCGACTGCTCTACGCCCATCGGCCTGATCGACCCGAGCTCACCCGCCCGGTCGGAGAGGCCGTTGGCACCCCAGAAGACGATCGCTGCGTTGTCCAACCTGATCGCCGATCCCGACCGCATCAGCCCGACGAGCTCACGCACGAGCTCCGGGTCGGCGATCGCGTCGTACACCGTCCAGCCGTCGACCTCGGCGATCACCGACTCGTTCCAGGCCTCGTCGGCGGGGCGGAAGCCGAGGGGCAGGTGGTAGAGATCGTGGCTCTGGAGCCCGTAGCGCACCTCGACGATCCCGAAGGCGAGGATCGGCGGGCCGCCCGGAGCGATCCCGGCGTCGAGGACGCGGGCATCGAGCACGTCACGCGACTTGCCGCCGAACCAGCGCTGCGAGGCGATCGTGCCGAGCAGGACGAGGCCGTCCAGGAAGTGGAGGTTGCCCGCCTCGATCCTGGTCCGGAGCTCAGTGCTCATCGGCAGGGTCCTGGAGCTGGAACCAGAAGAAACCGCGGGAGCCCAGGGTGAGCAGGTAAGGCAGCTCGCCAATCGTCGGGAACTCGGTATTGCCGAGCAACTCGACGGGGACACGTCCCGAGAAGGAGGAGAGGTCGAGCTCGACCGCCTGCGCCGTCCGCGCGAGGTTGTGGACGCAGAGGATGATGTCCTCCGAGAACGAGCGGATGTGCGCGAAGATCTTCGGGTTCTCCGGCCGGAGCACGTGGACGTCGCCAAGGCCGAAGACGGGATGCTGCTTGCGCAGCTCGATGAAGCGGCGCAGCCAGCGAAGGAGCGAGGTGGGTGTGCGTAGCTGTGCCTCCACGTTCACGGATTGGAAGCCGTAGACCGGATCCATCAGCGGCGGTAGGAACTGCTGGGCGAAGTCGGCGCGCGAGAAGCCCCCGTTGCGGTCGCCCGTCCACTGCATCGGCGTGCGGACGCCGTCGCGATCGCCCAGGTAGACGTTGTCGCCCATGGCGATCTCGTCCCCGTAATAGAGCACGGGCGAACCCGGGAGCGAGAAGAGGATCGCGTGCATCAGCTCGATCTCGTCGCGGCCGTTGTCGAGGAGCGGCGCGAGGCGGCGGCGGATCCCGACGTTGAGCTTCATCCGCGGGTCCTTCGCGTATTCGGAGTACATGTAGTCGCGCTCCTCGTCCGTGACCATCTCGAGCGTGAGCTCGTCGTGGTTTCTGAGGAAGAGGCCCCATTGCGCCGAGCTCGGGATCGCCGGCGTGCGGTCGAGGATCTCGATCATCGGCAGCGCCTCCTCGCGGCGGAGCGCCATGAACATGCGCGGCATCACGGGAAAGTGGAACGCCATATGGCACTCGTCGCCGTCGCCCTCGCCGAAGTAGGCGACGACGTCTTCCGGCCACTGGTTCGCCTCGGCGAGCAGAACCCGATCGGGGAAGCGCGCGTCCACCTCGGCACGGACGCGCTTCAGATACTCGTGCGTCGGCGGCAGGTTCTCGCAGTTCGTTCCCTCCTCCTCGAAGAGGTACGGGACGGCGTCGAGGCGAAAGCCGTCGAGTCCGAGGTCGAGCCAGAAGCGCAGCACCTCGAGCATCGCCTCCTGCACCTCCTGGCTCTCGTAGTTGAGATCCGGCTGGTGGCTGAAGAAGCGGTGCCAGTAGTACTGGCCGCGAACCGAATCGAACGTCCAGTTGGACGTCTCCGTGTCGACGAAGATGATTCGCGCATCCAGGTAGCGGTCGTTCGTGTCCGACCAGACGTACCATTCGGCCTTCGGGCCGGTCGGGTCGTTGCGGGACTCCTGGAACCAGGCATGGTCGGACGAGGTGTGGTTCATGACGAGGTCGACGATCACGCGGATCCCGCGTTCGTGGGCGGCCTCGATGAAGACGCGGAAGTCCTCGACGGTGCCGTAGTCCGGGTTGATCCCGTAGAAGTCCGCGATGTCGTAGCCGCCGTCGCGGAGCGGCGAGGGATAGAACGGGAGCAGCCAGATGCAGTCGATCCCGAGCCACTGGAGGTAGTCGAGCTTCTGTTGGAGCCCGCGGAAGTCGCCCGAGCCGTCGTCGTTGCCGTCGAAGAACGCGCGCGTGTGGATCTCGTAGAAGACGGCCGTCTTGAACCAGAGCGGATTCTGCTCGAACCACTGGCCGGGCTCAGACATGAACCCTCGCCTCTGCGTTCGTCCCTGCGGCCGCGTCTGTAACCGCCCCTGCTACCGTCTCTGCGACCGTCTCTGCGACGAAAACCGGCTTGTGAACGATAAAGGCCTGCACAGGTGCCTTCACGAGCCGAGCTTCAGCACGTGGCTCTGACCGGGGGCGAGGCCGACGTAGTTGCGGCCGACGCGCCAGCGATAGCGCTCGCCCGAGAGCAGGTCGGTCACCGCGAACTCGGGCGGCAGCCCGACTTCGGGCCGCACGACGACCACGTCCTCCCGAGGCGCGTGCGGATCGAGGTTCACGACGACGACGATCTCACGTCCCTTCGCGTACGCGAGCAGGTGCTCGCCGTGCGTCTCGAGGAAGCGCACGTTCTCGAAGCGCTGTAGCACGGGCTCGGTGCGCCTGATCTCGTTCAGCCGTTGGACGAACGGCAGGAGCGGCCCGTCCAGCTTGCGCTTCTTCGCCTCGTACTTCTCCGAGTCGAGGTACTCCTCGCTGCCCTCGCGAAGCGGCACGTTCTCGAAGTTCTCGAAGCCCGAGTAGATGCCGTAGGTCGGCGAGAGCGTCGAGGCGAGCACGAGCCGCGTCGCAAAAGCCGGCGGACCGCCGAGCTGGAGGTACTCGTGCAGGATGTCCTGCGTGTTGACGAAGAAGTTAGGCCGGTAGTACGGCGCCCAGCCGACCAGCATCTCCACGAACTCGACGAGCTCGGCCTTCGTGTTCTTCCAGGTGAAGTACGTGTACGACTGGCCGAACCCAACCTTCGCCAGCGTCGTCATCATCCCCGGCCGGGTGAAGGCCTCGGAGAGGAAGATCGTGTCGGGGAACTCCGCGCGCACCTCCCGGATCAGCCACTCCCAGAAGCCCACAGACTTCGTGTGCGGGTTGTCGACGCGGAAGACGCGTACACCGCGCTTGCACCAGCCCAGCACGACCGTCCGGAGCTCGTCCCAGAGACCTTGCCAGTCCTCCGAGTCGAAGTTGACGTTGTAGATGTCCTGATACTTCTTAGGCGGATTCTCGGCGTACTTGAGCGTCCCGTCCGGCCTGCGGTTGAACCACTCCGGGTGCTCGACGAGCCAGGGGTGATCCGGCGAGCACTGGATCGCGAGATCCAGTGCGATCTCGACTCCGACCCGCTGCCCGGTCTCGATCATCGCGTCGAAGTCCTTCCAGGTGCCGAGCTCCGGATGGATCGCCTCGTGACCGCCCTCCGGCCCGCCGATCGCCCACGGACTCCCCGGATCGCCCGCGGCCGCGAGGAGCGCGTTGTTGCGTCCCTTGCGGTTCGTCGTCCCGATCGGGTGCACCGGCGGCAGGTAGACGACGTCGAAACCCAGCTCGGCGAGCTCGGGGAGCACCGCGGCGACCCCTTTGAACCCGCCCCACGAGCGCGGGAAGAGCTCGTACCAGGAGCCGAAGCGAGCGCGCTCGCGCTCGACGTCGATCTCGAGTGGCGATCGGCGAGCCGCCTTCCCGTGCCGGTCCTTAGCGCCTAGCGCGGGCGCAGCCGCCCGCCAGTCGGCGAGCTCGCCGCCGCCGAAGAGAAGCCCGCCCTCGGACATTTCGCTCGTCAGGTCGAGCTGCTCGGCCTGGATCTTTCGATCGAGCTCGTCGAGGAAAGTCGCATACCGATCCACCCATGCCTCGATCGTGAACTGCCAGAGTCCGAGCTCGGTCGCCTCGAAGTCTCCCGCCCACGCGTCGTTCCCGAGCGCTCGCAGCGGGCGTTCCAGCCACGTGCGGGTGCCGGCCGGCCGGTAGCGCACCACGGCGCGCAACACATCGTGCCCGTCCTTGAAGATGTCAGCCGTGATCTCGACGCTGTCGCCCACGGAACTCTTGGCGGGAAACCGGCCGCAGTCCACCTGCGGCCGGACGTTCTGGATCTGGATCCGCGGGGGCGGTTGCTTCGACGGTGGTGAGGGCATGCTTCCGAGACTTTCAGCGCTGGCAGAACGGTAAACAGTTGTCCATGCAGCTTCCCCGATCGAGCGGCGTCGTGCTGCACCCGACCTCGCTCCCCGAGGGGCGCCTCGGCGCGAGCGCCTACGAGTTCGTCGACTGGCTCGAGGCTGCCGGCCAGAGCTGGTGGCAGGTGCTGCCGCTCGGCCCTCCCGACGAATTCGGCTCGCCCTATGCCTCGGCGTCTGCCTTCGCGACCTGGAGCGGCTTCCTCTCCGAGCCGGACGCGAAGGTTTCGGCGCGCGAGCTGGCGTTCTTCCGGAAACGGAACGCCTATTGGGCGAGAGCCTGGGAGGACTCGGGCGAGGATCTCGCCGACCAGGTGCGATTCCAACGCGAATGGACGGCGCTCCGCGACCACGCGCGCGCCGGCGGCGTACGGCTGATCGGCGACGTGCCGATCTACGTGGCCTGGGGCAGCGTCGACCATCGCTCTCATCCCGAGCTCTTCCTCGAAGGCCTCGTGGCCGGCGCACCCCCCGACAAGCTCGGCCCCGAAGGGCAGCACTGGGGAAACGCGCTCTTCGACTGGGAAGCTGTCGCGCGGGACGGCTACCGCTGGTGGATCGAGCGGCTGCGTAGGACGTTCGAGCTCGTCGACCTCACTCGCGTCGACCATTTCCGCGGCTTCGCGGCGTTCTGGGCGATCCCGGAGGGCTCGTTGGACGCGCGTGACGGCCACTGGCTGCCCGGGCCAGGCGACGCGATGTTCCGTGCCGCCGAGCGCCAGCTCGGAGCGCTGCCCGTGATCGCCGAGGACCTAGGCGTGATCACGCCGGATGTCGAGGCGCTCCGCGACGAGCTCGGTCTTCCAGGAATGGCCGTCCTGCTCTGGGCGTTCAATCGGCCAGCGAACAACCCGCACCGGCTCGAGAACCATCGCGAGCATCAGGTCGTCTACACGACGACCCACGACACGGACACGCTGCGCGGTCACTTCCCTCGACGCAATCGCCGGCGCTTGCTCGAGCTCGCGCTCTCCTCGCGAGCGGCGCTCTGCATGATTCCGGCCCAGGACGTGCTCGGACTCGGCAGCGAGGCTCGGATGAACCGGCCCGGCAAGTCGTCGGGGAACTGGTCGTGGCGCCTCGAGCAGGGACAGCTCACGGCCGAGCTCGCCGAGGAGCTGCGAGCGTCGACCGGCGCGGCCGGCCGTCTGCCCTGACGACCGATCTGCGATCTATGAGTCGGAGTCGAGCCGGAGCCCGCTCGCAACCGTGCGTCGCCCGCCGGCCTCGTAGACCACGTCCACGAGATCGTTCTGGCGATACGTCCCGGCGGCACCGAAGAGGAGCGAGGCCCAGCGCCAGAACCCGAGCTTGCCTTCCTGACGGAGCTCGCGCCCGAAGAGCAGGCTTCGACCCTCGACACGATAATCGCGGGCCTCGACCTGTGCGACCCCGTTCACGTAGACCTCGAACGGGCGCTCGATCCCGGCCGGGAGCTCCACGCGGGTTGGGCTGCGCACCGTCTCGACCACGTTCATAGAATGCCAGCGGCCGTGCGTCGATCCCTTGCCTTTGCAGTCCTGAGCGCGCTGCTCTTGATCGGTGGCGCGCTCTGCGGGACCGCCGTGGCGGGTAACGGCGGCTTGGCGCCGGTCGACGCCGCCTCGCCGAACGCCGAAGGGATCAACGAGAGCTACGCCTGGGTCTCGATCTTCACCGGGTTCATCTTCCTGCTCGTCGAGGGCTCGCTGATCTGGTTCATCGTCCGCTACCGCCGCGGGCGCCGCCGGCGCGACGACGACGGCGCGCAGATCCATGGGAACACGAACCTCGAGCTTGCCTGGACGGTGCTGCCCGTCGTGATCCTCGTCGCGATCGGGGCTCTCGTCTTCTACAAGCTCCCCGGAATCCAGGACGTGCCGAACGCGAACGCCTCTGGTGGCCGGGTCGACGTTGAGGTTAAGGGCTACCGCTACTACTGGAACTTCACCTACCCGAACGGGGTGATCGCGGTCGACAACCTGCGCGCGCCGGTCGACCAGACCGTCAAGCTCGAGATCTCGGCGCCACCGTTCGAGGTGATCCACTCCTGGTGGATTCCGGCGCTCGGCGGCAAGTTCGACGCAATCCCGGGCGTCACGAACGAGTCCTGGTTCCGCGCCGAGGGCCCAGGCGTCTACCGTGGCCAGTGCGCCGAGTTCTGCGGGATCCAGCACACGGCGATGACGGCGCAGGTGGAGGCGCGCCCGCGCGCGGAGTTCGAGAGCTGGCTGGCGGACGAGGCGCGGGCTCAGGAAGCCGGCACGTCCGATCTCGGCGAGGAGACGTATGCGGGCGCCTGCGCGAAGTGCCACGGGCTTGCGGGCGAAGGGGATATCGGCCCGCCCCTCGCCGGCAACAGCCTGCTCCAGGACGCGAACGCGCTGGAGAACGTGATCCGCAACGGACGCGGCCTGATGCCGCCCATCGGCAAGGACTGGGAGGAGCGCCAGCTCACGGCGCTCACAGGCTTTCTGGAAGAAGGGCTGACCGATGGCGGTTAGGGCCGAGAAGCCTATTCCCGCCTGGCAGCGCGGCCGCGTCGCGAGCTGGCTGACGACCGTCGACCACAAGCGAATCGGGATCCTCTACATCGTCACCTCCGGCCTCTTCTTCGTCGCCGGCGGGATCATGGCCCTCCTGATCCGGACGCAGCTCGCGCAGGCGAATTCGGACTTCATCACCCGCGACGGCTACAACGAGCTCTTCACGATCCACGGCACGACGATGATCTTCCTCGTCGTCGTCCCCATTCTCGCGGGCTTCGGCAACTACCTCGTGCCGCTGATGATCGGCGCCCGCGACATGGCGTTCCCGCGGCTGAACGCGCTCTCGTACTGGCTCTTCCTCTTCGGCGGGATCATCCTCCTGCTGTCGTTCTTCGCCGAGTACGGCGCCGCGCGCGGCGGCTGGACGAGCTATCCACCGAACTCCGTCTACATGGAAGGATCGGGGCAGGACCTCTGGATCCTCTCGCTCCACATCCTCACCATCGCCTCGCTCGCCGGCGCGATCAACTTCGTCGTCACGATCCACAACATGCGGACGGCCGGGATGAGCTGGACGCGGCTGCCGCTCTTCGTCTGGTCGATCAACATCTACGCGGGTCTGCTGATCCTCGTCCTGCCGGCGCTCTCCGCCGGACTGACCCTGCTCCTGCTCGACCGCCAGGCCGGGACGAACTTCTTCGTCCCGAGCGAGGGCGGGAGCGCCGTGCTCTACCAGCACGCCTTCTGGTTCTTCGGCCACCCTGAGGTCTACATCATGATCCTGCCCGTCTTCGGGATCATCTCCGAGGTGCTGCCGGTGTTCGCCCGCAAGCCGATCTTCGGCTACAAGGCGATCGCGTTCTCGACCGTGGCGATCGGTTTCTTCTCGCTGCTCGTCTGGGCGCACCACATGTTCACGGTCGGGATGCCCGCCTTTTTGAACGGGTTCTTCATGGTCTCGTCGATGATCATCGCGGTGCCGACGGCGATCAAGATCTTCAACTGGCTTGCAACGCTCTGGCGCGGCAACCTCCACTTCGACACGGCGATGCTCTTCGCGCTCGGCTTCCTCTCGGTCTTCACTATCGGCGGCCTCTCCGGGATCTTCCTGGCCGCCTTCCCCGTCGACTGGCAGCTCCACGACACCTACTACGTCGTCGCGCATCTGCACTACGTGCTCTTCGGCGGCTCGATCCTCGGCATCCTCGCGGCGCTCTTCTACTGGTGGCCGAAGATGTTCGGGCGGTTGCTCGACGAGCGGCTCGGCAAGCTCTGCTTCTGGTTCACGTTCGTCGGCTTCAACCTGACCTTCTTCCCGCAGCACATGCTGGGCCTGCTCGGGATGCCCCGCCGCGTCTACACCTACGAGGACACCGGGCTCTTGCAGGAGTACAACCTGGTCTCCTCGATCGGCTCCTACGTGATGGGGATCGGGATCCTCCTCTTCGTGGTCAACGTCCTGAAGACGCGCAAGAGCGGCAAGCGCGCGGGGAACGACCCGTGGCTCGCGGATACTCTCGAGTGGTACACGACCTCGCCGCCGCCGCCCTGGAACTTCGACAAGGTGCCCTACGTGACGAGCGCGCGGCCGCTCTACGACCTGCGCCGGAAGCTGAAGGAGCGCGGTGCGCTCTAGGCTCCATTCGAGGCCGGGCTTCTGGTTGCAGCTCGCAGCGCTCCTCGGGATCGCGGGCACCGTTCTCGCGGTCGTCTCGGGAACGCTCGGACTCGGGCACGAGTACGTCTCGGCGATCGCCGCCCCGCCGCTCGTCGCCGTCGTTGTGGCGGCATGGATTGCGCACCGGCAGCTGCTCGGCCCTGCGTTCGCGGCGCTGATTCTCTTCGGAGCGGCCGCGGCGGTGACGATGCCCGGTCTGCATGTCGCGCTCGCCTCGCTCTCGCTCGCCGCCGCGCTCGTCTCTGCCGTGCAGTGCTTCCGGGGCGCGACGGTTTCGTCGGGTCCGTGGCGCGACTACATCACGTTGACGAAGCCTCGAATCATGTCCCTCCTCCTCGTGACCGGCGCCGCCGGGATGTTCGTCGGCGCCGAGGGAGCGCCGCCCTCCGGCCTCTTCGTCGCCGCGATGACCGGCCTCGCGCTCGCCTGCGGCGGCGCGAGCGCGCTGAATCACCTGCTCGACCGCGACATAGACCGGCTCATGGGGAAGCGCACCGACAAGCGACCGGTCGCGGCAGGCCGCGTCCCGCCTGCGCGCGCGCTCGAGTTCGGGCTCGTCCTCTCGGCGCTCTCCTTCGTCCTGCTCGCGAGCGTCGTCAACGTCTTCGCGGCCGCGCTCGCGCTCGTCGGCAACCTCTTCTACGTGCTCGTCTACACCCGCTGGCTGAAGCGGACGACGTCGCAGAACATCGTGATCGGGGGCGCGGCCGGCGCCGTTCCGCCACTCGTGGGCTACGCGGCCGCGACCGGGAACCTGGCGCTGCCGGCGCTCTGGCTCTTCCTGATCGTCTTCCTCTGGACGCCGCCGCACTTCTGGGCGCTCGCGCTGCTGCTGAAGGAGAGCTATGCCGCGGCGAAGGTGCCGATGCTCCCGGTGGTGCGCGGCGAGCGGGAGACGACGCGGCAGATCGTCCTCTACTCGGCGGTGCTGGTCGCGTTCACGCTTGCGGTCGGATTCTGGTTCGGCCCGGTCTACGTCGGTGCAGCCGTCGTGCTCGGCGGGCTCTTCCTCTGGTTCGCCTGGCAGTTGCGCCGCGATCCGAGCCGCCGCCGCGCCGCACTCCTCTTCCACTACTCGCTCCTCTATCTGGCGCTCCTCTTCGTCGCGGCAGCTGTGAACCCGGTGGTGCTCTAGATGGATCTGACGCCCGAGCAGGAGCGCAAGAACCTCGTACTCGGCTGGCTCCTCTTCGGCGTCTTCCTCCTCCTCTTCGCCGGCACAGTCGGCGTGGCGCTGCTCTACCTCGCGCTCGATTAGCGCTATGGAAACAGTCTGGCTCGACTGGGTGCGCCGATTGCAGGCGATCGCCCAGAACGGCCTCCTCTACTCGGACAGTCAGTTCGATCGCGAGCGCTACGAGGAGTTGCGCGCCGTTGCAGCCGAGATCGCCGCAGTCGGCGGCGCCGACCCGGAGCAGCTCGTCGCGACCTTCGCCGCACAGGGGGGTCATGCGACGCCGAAGGTCGATGTCCGCGCCGTAGCTTTCCGTGAGGGGCGGATCCTGCTTGTCCGCAACCGCGACGACGGCCTCTGGTCGCCGCCCGGAGGTTGGGTCGAGGTTGGCGAGCGCCCAAGCCAGGCCGCGGAGAAGGAGCTGCGAGAGGAGTCTGGATTCTCGGGGCGAGCGGTGAAGCTCGTGGGAATCTACGACCTTGATTTGCGGTCGCGCCCTCGGTGGCCGTTTTATGGATTCACGCTCGTGATTCTCTGCGAGCTCGAACCTGGCGAGCCGGGCCCTGTCCACGTGGCAGAGATCGACACTGCCGATTTCTTCACTGACGACGCCCTGCCGCCACTCTCGATCCGCCTCGCGGCCGAGCACATAGGGGCGGCCTTCGCACACGAGCGCGACCGCGCGCTTCCGAGCAGCTTCGACTGAGCTTGTGTTGAAACAACACAAGCTCACGGCGCGGGGCTTCGTTGCGTGGGTTCGAGGAGGCTTTGTGCGCATGGACAAAGCCTCGCGTACGCTCGCGCCGTGACCGGGGACGGAATCTTTCTTGCGCGGCCCGCGACGGTCGGGCCTGGGATCGGGCTCGCGGTCAAGGATCTCTTCGACACGGCCGGGCTCGCAACGACGTATGGCTCGGGGATCCTCGCCGACCACGTGCCGAGCGAGACGGCGCCGGCGGTCGCGGCCCTCGAGACCGCCGGCTATGCGCTCGTCGGCAAGACGAACCTGCACGAGTTCGCCTACGGCACGACCTCCGAGAACCCGCACTTCGGCGCCGTCCCCAATCCGATTGCGCCGGGGCGGGTCGCCGGCGGCTCGAGCGGTGGCTCGGCCGCCGCGCTCGCGGCCGGGCTCGCGGACGCGGCGCTCGGGACGGACTCGGCCGGCTCGATCAGAATCCCCGCCGCGTGTTGCGGGATCGTGGGTTTCAAGCCGACCTACGGGCTCGTTTCGCTTGAGCGCTGCTGGCCTCTGGCCGCGAGCTTCGACACGGGCGGACCGATGGCGCGGAGCGTGGCGGAGTGCGCGGAGCTCCTCGGACACCTCGTGGAGCACTTCGAGGCAGCGAGTCTCGATTCGCTCGAGGAGCTCGAAGTCGCAGTCGCCTGGACGGAGCTTGCGGATCCGCTCGTCCGAGCTCGCGTCGAGGCTGCCGCAGCATGCTTCCCGCATCTCCGGGCCGTCGATCTTCCCTTTCCCGATCGAGCCGTCTACGCGCCCTTCATGCGCGAGGTCGCCGACGTCCATCGCGAGCTCTTCGCCCAGAACGCGGAGAGCTACGGCGAGGACGTGCGGATCAAGGTCGAGCGCTGCCTCGCGGTGCGCGACTCGGAGGTGGAGCGCGGTGCACGACTGCGTGCGGAGTACGCGGAGCGCGTGAGCGAGGCGCTCGGCGGCGTCGATCTCGTGCTGACACCCACCCTGCCGCAGGTAGCGCCGCTGCTCGGCGCGGGCGGGACCGGCGACCTCGCCGTCCGCGAGTCGCTGATCCGCTTCACCTTCCCCTTCTCCGCCCTTGGCTGGCCCGCGCTCGCGCTCCCGTGCGGATCGGCGGAGGACGGATGCCCGGCGTCGGTGCAGCTGGTGGGCCGCCGCGGCGCCGACTCGCTGGCGCTCGCCGCCGGCCGGCTGCTCGAGGCCGCGCTATGACCCCCGAGCTCGAGTTCGCCTTCTCCCTCGCCGACGACGCGGACGAGATCACGCTCTCCCGCTTCGGGGCAAGCGACCTGCGCGTCGAGACGAAGCCGGATCTGACGCCCGTCTCGGAGGCCGACCGGGCCGTCGAGAAGCGGGTGAGAGAACGGATCGCGGACGAGCGACCCGGCGAGCGGGTGCTCGGCGAGGAGTTCGGCGCGGACGACGGAGACGGCGAGCGCTGGATCGTCGACCCGATCGACGCGACGAAGAACTACATCCGCGGGATCCCGATCTTCGCGACCCTGATCGCCTTGGAGGATCGCGTCGCCGTGGTCTCGGCGCCGGCGCTCGGCAAGCGCTGGTGGGCGGTGCGCGGTCAGGGCGCGGTCGCGGACGGTCGCTCGCTCCGGGTCTCCAGGGTCGAGCGGATCGAGGACGCCGTGCTCACCTACACGAGCCTGCATGGCTCGGACGAGCGCTTCCTGGCGCTCGCGCAGCGCAGCTGGGCGCCACGCGGGTTCGGCGATTTCTGGCAGTACATGCTCCTCGCCGAAGGCGCGGTCGACGTCTGTGTCGAGTACCAGGCGAATCTGTGGGATCTGGCGGCACCGAAGCTGATCGTGGAGGAGGCGGGAGGACGGCTGACCGACCTCGCCGGCGCCATCCGCGCGGACGGCGGCAGCGCGCTCGCCTCGAATGGGCTGTTGCACGACGAAGCGCTCAGCGCGCTGAACGGCTGAGCGCTCGATCGTCACGCGGGGCAGATGATTGATGCCACGATCCCGCGCCCCAGAGCTGCCAGCTCTCGCCCCGAGACGGACGATCTCATGGCATCAATCATCTAGACCCCCGCGGTCTCTGCGGCTTCCCGACTCTCGTCGCGGAGCCGTCGAATCAGATCCGCAACGTCTGCGACCTCCTGCTCGAGATCCTTCTGATGCTCTTCGAGCTTGCCGAGCAGCTCGTCGCGGTTGGGGTAGCGGTGCCGCAACGAGCGGTGGCCGCGTCCCCTGTGTTCGTGGCTATGTCCTTGGCACATGTTCACCTCCCTCCTGGTAGCGGTCGAGGAATTCGTCGATCCGTACGCGCGCGGCTTCGAGCGCCGCCGCCCACGCGGCGAGCAGTTGCCTGCCCGAGTCGGTGATCGTGTACGTGCGCCTCGCCGGTCCTGGCAGCTCGGCGTTCCAGCTCGAGGCAACGATCTTGTCCGCTTCGAGGCCGCGGAGGAAGCGGTAGAGATTTCCCGCGTCGACGCCCTCCGCGCCGAGCAGCGCCGGCAGGCGCTCGAGCAGCTCATAGCCGTGGGTCGGGCGCTCGGCCAGGATCACGAGCACAGCCGGCTCGGCGAGTCTGGCCACGCGCGCATCCACAATCCAGGAACCGTCCACGAGCCGTCTGTGCCGAGCGGAACGATGTCGCGTCATGCAGGAAGACTAGCTGTAAGTCGCACTTAGATGCTGATTATACTGCGCTAGCACTTTCAGGTTCGGCGGCTCGGGACCGTGGCGGGCGTTGCTGGGCCGAGGCGGAAGATCGCGTCGAACGGCCTGTCGAGAGGCTCGACGGGTTGATCAATCTTGAAGTGGCAGCTGCCGCTGGAGAACTCGAGCGCACCGTTGCCGAGGTTCGGCAGGACACGCTTCACACGGGTCGCCATCGACTCCGAGCCGTCGTTCGGCTCTCGCACAACGTGATAGGCGCCTGCCACGGCGAGTGTCGGACACTCCGGCTGAAGTCCAGCGAGCAGATGCGACGCCATTGCCTCGTCCCGCTCGACCTGACTGGGGCCACCCCCGTCGAGTCGGTCGAAGAGGATCAACTGCTCGAGCTCGCCGGTCCGAACAAGCTCCTCGATCGCCGCGATGTGCCCTGCGGTGAACCGTCCATCGGACGCGAAGAGATCGCCGCCGAGCGGAACTTCCCAGAGCGCGTCCAGGTCGATCCGGCCGGAGTCGAATACCGACTGTACGACATCGCCCACCTCGTCGTACGACCACTCGAGCGCGAGCGAGCGAATGTCGAGGCGCCGAACGAGCGAGAGCAGTGCGTTCGCCGTCTCCGCGATTCCGTGACTCTCGCCGAGCATGAAGAGGCCCGTTCGCTCGAGCGAGCGCCGCGCGACACCGAGCGGGGCGTCCTCCAGCGGTAGCTCGACGAGCTGAAACGCAGCGACCGCGCGCGCGAATTCGGCCCGATCCGCCTCAGGCAGCCTTGACCGCCGCCTCGTAGATCGGGTCGCGGCCGAAGAGGTCGAGCTCCGCCGAGAGTAGGTCGCTCGGGCTCGGAGCGCCGCCGAGCGGGGCGTCGACGGCAACACCGTCGACCGCGACCCGCGTCAACTCGTGGGCGGAGCGCCGGGTCAGCGCGACCTCCCGCCGCAGCCGCGAGCGCAGCCACCCCGCCAGCAACAGCGCGTCCGCCTTCGGGCCCGTCACCGACAGCCGCTCTGCCTTCTTGATCCCCGGCCAGAGCTCGGCAAGCCGGCCGCGCCACTCACGCGCGCGGGCCCAGGCGATGTCCGAGACGGCGATCCGCTCGAAGAGCTCCGAGAGCTGCTCGTAGGCGGCCGGCACACGCGCCCACTCGGAGGAGTCGACGACCAGCCGATCGCACACGTTCACGAGTTGCTCGAGCTCGGGCTTTCCCCACGGCGGCTCGCCGCGCCAGCGACAAAACGTGGGCAGATCGGAGATCAGGAGCGGCTGCACGATCGAGGCCGGTGCCTGCGCTCGCTTGCCGCCGAGCCGCAGCTCGATCACCTCCGAGCAGACCTCCTGCGAGACGCCGTGCACCGCGTAGCAGCGCATCGAGACCGTCACGTCGATGCAGTCCTGCCGCCGCGGCTCGGGGAAGAGTAGGATCGTCCTCGACGGGTGCCGCTCCTCCAGGCCGGCGAGCGTCTTGCGCGCCGCCTCTGCCCACTTCGGCGGCGCCCACGCGACGTGGGTCATCACGCTCGTGCGCAGGTCGGGGGCGCCGTCGGCGGCCTCCCGCTCCCGCAGCTCACCGAGCTGCCGCTCGACATCGCCGACGACGCTCAGTGCCGCCTCCAGCTCCGGCCGTCGCGATGGATCAGCTCGTCGGCGCTGCGCGGGCCCCACGTCCCCGATTCGTAGTTCGGGAAGTTCGGCCGGTCGCGACGCCATGCGGCGACGATCGAGTCGACGAGCTCCCACTGCTCGTCCACCTCGTCGGCGCGGGTGAAGAGCGTCGCGTCACCGAGCATGGCGTCCAGGATCAGCCGCTCGTAGGCCTCGGGGAGCCCGGTCCGGAAGGCGCCGCCGTAGAGGAAGTCCATGTGCACCGTCCGGATCGACATCCCCTGACCCGGCACCTTCGCGCCGATCGCGAGCGAGACGCCCTCGTCCGGCTGGACGTGGATCAGGAGCACGTTCGGCCGCAGGCCATCGCCGGCGATCTCCGCGAACGGTGGGTGTGGCGCCCGTTGGAACTGGATCGCGATCGTCGTCTCGCGCCGAGCAAGCCGCTTGCCCGCGCGGACGTAGAACGGCGTGTCGGCCCAGCGCCAGTTGTCCACGTAGAGCTTGGCCGCAACGAACGTCTCGGTCGTCGACTCACCGGCAACGTCCGGTTCGTCGCGATACCCGGGCACCTCCTCGCCCTCGACGAAGCCACGGCCGTACTGGCCGCGGACGACCGACTTCGGCCCGGGCGTGTGCAGCGAGCGCAGCACCTTCACCTTCTCGTTCCGAACCGAGTCGGCGGTGAAGTCGATCGGCGGCTCCATCGCTGTCAGCGCGATCAGCTGGAGGAGGTGATTCTGGAAGATGTCGCGGATCACGCCCGCCGACTCGTAGAACGCCGCACGACCCTCGACGCCGATCGACTCCGCGACCGTGATCTGGACGTGGTCGATGAACTGGCGGTTCCAGATCGGCTCGAAGATCCCGTTCGCGAAGCGGAGCGCCAGCATGTTCTGGACCGTTTCCTTGCCGAGGTAGTGGTCGATCCGGAAGACCTCGTCCTCACGGAACCACTGCTTCAGGATCTCGTTCAGCTCGTTCGCGGACGCGTGATCGTGGCCGAACGGCTTCTCGACGATCAGCCGCGTCCAGCCGTCGTCGCCCCGGCGCTCGCCGAGCTCGTTCACGATCGTCTCGAACGCCGCGGGGGGGACAGCGAGGTAGTAGACGCGGTTTCCGGCGGTGCCGCGCTCTTCGTCGAGCGAGCGCAGCGCCTCGAGCACCTCGTCTTCGCCGCGGTCGTCGGTGAAGTCGGTGGCGACGTAGGTCATCGACTCCGTGAGCGCGCTCCAGATTTCTTGCTTGAACGGATCGCGGCCGTGCTCCTGGACAGCCTTCTTCATGGCTGCCGTCCATTCCTTCGTCGTCTGCTCGGTGCGCGCCACGCCGACGATCCCGAACCGCTCCGGGAGCAGCCGCCGGAAGGCCAGCGAGTAGAGCGCCGGAAAGAGCTTGCGCTGCGTCAGGTCGCCGGAGGCGCCGAAGATCACGAGCGCGCACGGCTCCGGGGTGCGACGGAGGCGCAGGCCTTCCAGAAGCGGATTCTCCGCCGAGCTCACCGTGGATCCGGACCGGCCTTGGCGTCCTCGAGCGCCTTGACCGCGTGACCCCCGAACTGGTTCCGGAGGGCCGCGTTCACCCGAGCGGAGAAGGCCCCCTCGGACTGGCGGGAGGAGAAGCGTGCGAAGAGCGCCGCCGAGATCACCGGAGCCGGGATGTCCTCTGCAATCGCCTCCGCGATCGTCCACCGGCCTTCGCCGGAGTCTTCGACGAAGGGGGCCACGTTCGTCAGGTGGTGCCCCTCCTTCTCGAAGGCCGCGCACAAGAGCTCCAGCAGCCAGGAGCGGACAACCGAGCCGTTCCGCCAGATCCCGGCGACCTCGCCGAGGTCGAGCGGAAACTCGGAGTGGCGCATGATCTCGAAGCCCTCGGCGTAGGCCTGCATCAGGCCGTACTCGATCCCGTTGTGGATCATCTTCGTGAAGTGGCCGGCGCCGGTAGGGCCGACGTGGGCGAAGCCGTCCTCGGGTGCGAGCGACTCGAAGATCGGCGTCAGCCGCTTGACCGGCGCCTTGTCGCCGCCCACCATCAGGCAGAAGCCGACCTCGAGCCCCCAGATTCCGCCGGAGACGCCCACGTCGATGAACGAGATCTTCTGCTTGCGCGCCTCCTTGTGCCGGCGCTGGGAGTCGCGGAAGTTCGAGTTGCCCCCGTCGATGATCGTGTCGCCCGGCTCCAGGATCACGAGCAGCTTCTGGACGGTGTCCTCGGTGATTGCTCCGGACGGCACCATCACCCAGACGTGCCGCGGCGCCTCGAGCTGCTTGGCGAGCGCGCGCAGCGTCTTCGCCGTCGACTCGACCTTCGGGTCGAAGGTGGCGACCTCGTGTCCCGCCTGCTCGAGCCGCTTCGTCATCCCGGAGCCCATCCGGCCAAGGCCGACCATCCCGATCTTCATTCGAGTTCCTCCAGTCGTAGACGGATGACGCGCCGACCGTTCTCTTCGAGTGCAGCGAGGTCGCCGGCCGCTTGCGACCGGAGCAGGCGCGCGAAGCCGAAGTCCTGAGCCGGGATCGGCAGCTCGTCCCCGGTCTCGTCGACGACCTGGACGAAGAGGCCCGTGTTCGGACCGCCCTTGTGGAGCTGCCCGGTCGAATGCAGATACCGCGGGCCGAGCCCGGAGGTGACGACGCAGCCGGTCGCGTGCGCGCGCCCCAGCAGCGGTGCGAGGTCGGTCTCGCGGGCGGGGTCGATGAACGCCTGGATGCAGGCGTAGTCGCCTTTGCCTGCCTGCCCGAGCAGCTCGTCGAGCGACCCTTTCGGCTCCACGTCCGGCTCGCCGGCTGCCAGAACCTCGTTGGTCTTGTCCTTCGCGGCCTGCACGTTCGGCTGGTCGAACGGATGGATCTGGAGGATATGGCCGGCGACCGCGGTCGCGAACTCCCAGCGGTAGAACTCGCCCCCGAGGTCGTATGGGTCGTCGAACAGGAGCTCGCCGCACTGTCGGTCGGGGCCGTCGGCCGACTCGCCCGGCGCCGGGATCAGGCCCTTGCCCTGCTTCCCGGTCGATTCGGCGAGCAGCTGCTCGGCCCAGAGGCCGAAGCCGGTCGGGCTCTCGTCGATGCAGATCTTGTCGCGGCCTTCGTGCCAACCCTCGCCGAGCTTCAGACCGAGCTGGAGGCCGGGATTCGAGTCTTCGCCGCGACAGGCGTTCATCATCGCGGCGGCACCGTCCAAGAAGCGCTCGAGCTCGACACCCATCAGCGCCGCCGGGACGAGCCCGAACATCGAGAGCGCCGAGTAGCGGCCGCCGATCTCGGGCTCGCCCGCGAACACCGCGCGGAAGCCGCGCTCGGTCGCGACGCGCTGGAGCTCGGAGCCGGGATCGGTGATCGCGGCGAACTGCGCGCCGCGACCGCCGGTCAGGTCCCAGAAGTACTCCAGGTGCGAGCGCGTCTCGAGCGTCGAGCCCGACTTCGAGGAGACGAGGAAGAGAGTGCGCTCGAGGTCGAGCCCCTCTTCGAGTCGCCGGATCGCCTGCGGGTGCGTCGTGTCGAGGACATGGAGGGACTCGACCTGGAAGGCGCGACGCAGCACTTCGGGCGCGAGGCTCGAGCCGCCCATCCCGAGGAGGACGATGTCGTCGAACTGCTCGTCTGCGCCCTCGGCGAACGCGTTCAGCTCGTCGAGATGTGGCCGGACCCGATCGACGACGTCGAGCCAACCGAGCCAGCGATCCTCGTCGCCGCCGGTCCAGACGGAGGCGTCGTACGCCCAGATGCGCTCGACGATCGAGTTCACGCTGTCGCGAGCTCGCTGCGCTTGGCGCGGATCCCGTCGAGCAGCTGCTCGAACGAGTCGGCGAACTTCTGCACGCCCTCGGCCTCGAGCGTCTCGACGACATCGTCGTAGTCGACCTTCGCCTTGCGCAGGTCGGCAAGCAGTTGCTCGGCGGCTTCGACGTCCTTTGTCAGGGAATCCTGCTTCACCTTGCCGTGATCCTGGAAGGCGACGATCGTCTCGGCGGGCATCGTGTTGACCGTCTCCGGGCCGATCAGCTCCTCCACGTAGAGGACGTCACGGTAGGCCGGGTTCTTCGTCGAGGTCGAGGCCCAGAGGCAGCGCTGCTTGGTCGCTCCCTTGGCGGCGAGGAACTCCCAGCGTAGGCCGGAGAACTCCTGGAGGTAGTGCTGGTAGGCGAGCTTCGCGTTCGCGATCGCAAGCTTGCCCTGGAGCTCGGCGTTCCTCTTCTCCTCCAGCCGCCGATCGGCCTCGGTATCCACCCGCGAGACGAAGAAACTCGCGACCGACGCGACGGGGGCCGGATCTCCGCCGCCCGCGACGAGCCGCTCCAGCCCGCGGAGGTAGGCCTCGACGACCGCCTTGTAGCGCTCGAGCGAGAAGATCAGAGTGATGTTGATCGACTTGCCCTTCGCGATCGAGTCTTCGATCGCGCCGAGCCCCGGCTTCGTGGCCGGGATCTTGACGAGCAGGTTCGGTCGGTCGACGTCCTCGTGCAGTCGCATCGCCTGCTCGAACGTGCGCTCGCGGTCGTAGGCGAGCGTGGGGTCGACCTCGAGAGAGACATAACCGTCCAGGCCCTTGCCGCCGTCCCAGATCGGATGCAACAAGTCGCAGGCGCGCTTGATGTCCTCGATCGCGAGCTGGAGGAAGATCTCGGTCGGATCGTCTTCGCTCTTTGCCACCTCGGCGAGCTGCTCGTCGTACCAGTCGCCGGTCACCATCGCCTTCTGGAAGATCGAAGGGTTCGAGGTGACGCCGACGACGGCGTCCTCTTTGACGAGCCGCGCGAGCTCGCCCGTCTCCAGCATCTCGCGCGAGAGCGAGTCGATCCAGACGCTGACCCCCTGCTCGCTCAACTCATGCAGTCGTGACTTCGCCATGCTTCCGGCTCCTTTTGTAAAGAAAATGTGATGTCTCTGCGACCGTCTCTGCGACCGTCTCTGCGACCGTCTCTGCGACCGCGTCAGACACGAGCCCCGCTCCGTTCGAGGGCCGCGAGCTTCTCGAGTCGCGCGACGTAGCGGTCGCCGCCGTCGAAGCTCGCTTGCAGAAACGTCCTGACGAGGTCGGCGGCCAGCTCGGCGCCGACGATCTCCGATCCCAGGCAGAGCACGTTCATGTCATCGTGCTCGACCCCCTGGTGCGCCGAGTAGGAGTCGTGGCAGACAGCAGCCCGGATCCCCGCGAGCTTGCAGGCCGCAACCGAGGCGCCGACGCCCGAGCCACAGACGAGGATCCCGCGCTCGGCCCGGCCGTCCGTGATCGCGGCACCGAGCTCGCGCGCCTTGTCGGGGTAGTCGATCTGGACCGCGTCGGTGTCCGTGCCGAGATCGACTATCTCGTGCTCGCCCTCCTTCAGCACGTCGAGCACGCGCTTGCGCAGCTTGACGCCGCGATGATCGAAGGCGACGGCGACCCGCACTAGGCGACCCGCTCCAGCAGCGCGGCTGCCCGCGCGGCGACGTTCTCGGCCGTGAAGCCGAGCTTCTCGAGTACTTCGCCACCCGGGGCCGACGCGCCGAAGCGGTCGATCGCCACTGAGTCGCCCGCGTCGCCCACCCATTCCTTCCAGCCCTGCGAGATCCCCGCCTCGACCGAGAGCCGCGCCCGCACGTCACGCGGGATCACCTCGTCCCGGTAGTCCTGCGGCTGCTCGGCGAAGAGCTCCCAGCACGGCATCGAGACGACGCGGACGTTCGCGTCCATCGTCTTCGCCGCGTCGAGCGCGACCCACACCTCGGAGCCGGTCGCGATCAGGACGACATCCGGCAACCCCTCGCCCGACTGCCACAGCGTGTAGGCGCCGCGCAGCGCGCCTGCGGCCGGCTCGACCTCCGTCCGGTCGAGCGTCGGCACCTTCTGACGCGAGAGCGCTAGCGCGACCGGCCCGCCTTCGCGCTCAAGCGCGATCCGCCAGGCCATCGACGTCTCGTTCGCGTCCGCAGGACGGACGTACCAGAGGTTCGGGATCGCGCGCAGCGCCATGTGGTGCTCGACCGGCTGGTGCGTCGGCCCGTCCTCGCCCACTGCGACCGAGTCGTGCGTCCACGCCCACACAGATTGCAGGTGACCGAGCGCCGAGAGCCGCACGGCCGGCCGCATGTAGTCCGAGAAGATCAGGAACGTCGAGCCGTACGGCTTCAGCATCCCCTGGGTGAGCGAGATCCCGTTCACGATCGAGCCCATTGCGTGCTCGCGGATCCCGAAGGCGATGTTGCGACCCGCGTGCGACGCGGAGAAGAGTCCCGCCCCGGTGAATTCTGTCTTCGTCGACTCGACGAGATCGGCCGCGCCGCCGATCATCGTCGGCGTGAACAACTTGAACGCCTGCATCACGGCCTTTCCCGCGTCGCGCGTCGCCATCTCCTCGCCGGCCGGGAAGCTGGGCAGCGCCTCGAGCCAGCCTGGGCGCGGCCTGCCGGTGCGGTCGGCATCCCACTCCTCGCGCAGGCCGGGGAACGCGGTCGACCAGCGCTCGAAGGCCTGGTTCCACTCGTGTTGGGCCTCAATGCCTCGCTCGCGTATGTGCCCCGCCATGTGCTCCATCACCTCGGGCGGGACGAGGAAGTGCGCGTCCGGATCCCAGCCGAGGGCCTCTTTCGTCGCCCGCACCTCGTCCTCGCCGAGCGCGCTGCCGTGGGACTTCGCAGTGTCGATCAGCTTCGGCGCGCCGAAGGCGATGTGGCTGCGGACGATCACGAGCGAGGGCCGCTCCGTCTCGGCCCGCGCCGCCGCGATCGCCTTCTCGAGCGCGCCGACGTCCTCCGAGTCGTCCACGTTCTGGACGTGCCAGCCGTGCGCCTCGAAGCGCTTGCCCTTGTCCTCGGTCGTGTACGAGAGGGAGGTCGTACCGTCGATCGTGATGTGGTTGTCGTCGTAGAAGTAGACGAGCCGGCCGAGGCCGAGGTGCCCCGCGATCGAAGCCGACTCCATCGTGACGCCCTCCATCATGTCCCCGTCGGAGCAGATCGCGTAGACGTGGCGATCGACGAGGTCGTGATGAGGCCGGTTGTAGCGCTCGGCGAGGAAACGGTCGGCGATCGCGAAGCCGACGCCGTTCGCGAAGCCCTGCCCGAGCGGGCCCGTCGTCGTCTCGATCCCCTCGGTCAGGAAGTGCTCGGGATGGCCGGGCGTGCGCGAGCCCCACTGGCGAAAGCGCTTCAGCTCCTCCAGCGAGAGGTTGTAGCCGCAGAGGTGCAGGGTCGCGTACTGGAGGATGCAGGCATGTCCCGCCGAGAGGACGAAGCGGTCGCGGCCCTCCCATTCGGGATCGACCGGGTTGTGGCGCATCACGTTTCGGTAGAGCGTGTACGCGAGCGGGGCCAGCGCCATCGCGGTACCTGGATGGCCGACGCCGGCCTTCTGCACCCCGTCCATCGCCAGCGTGCGAATCGTGTCGATCGAGAGCTTCTGAAGAGTTGCCTCGGTCACGTCACTCCCCCGTAGAGATTGCGCTGGCGCTCACGGGCTAGACGATATGCCTCCTGCCGTTCCGCGCGCGGCGCGAAGGCGTAGGCGGGAAGGGCGGTGCTCACGCGCACCCCGAGCCGCTCGAGCGCGACGACCGCGGCCCCGCGCGCCGAGCCCTCGGCTTCGCCGCGATAGATCGGCCGGCCGAGCACGTCGGCGAGGATCTGCGTCCAGTCCGGGCTGGCGTCGAGCGCGCCTCCCGTCGCCACCACTTCGAGAACACCCGGCAACAGATCGGCGATCCCGGCGAAGCGGTAGGCGACGCCTTCGAGCGCCGCCTGGAGGAGGTCGAGCGGCTCGGTATCGAATGTGAGCCCGGCGATCGCGCCGCGCGCGTCCGCGCGCCAACCGGGGCTGCGCTCGCCGCCGAGCAGCGGCAGGAAGGTGAGGCCGTGGCTGTCCGGCTCTCTCTCCGCAACCCGGGAGCCGCCCTCGGGAAGTCGCAGCGTCCGCTCGAGCCAGGCATGGAGGTTGCCACCGTCGGAGAGCGAGCCGCCCTCCACGACGCGGGCCGCGTCGAGGCGGTAGAGGAAGAGGCCCGGCTTCGGCGGACTGGCGTCGTCGGGCCGTACGACGCGGAGCGCGCCCGAGGTGCCGATCATCAGCGCGGCTCGCTCGGGCGTGACGCAACCGGCGCCGACGTTGGAGCAGGCGCCGTCCCCGAGCGCTGGAAACCAACCGTCGACCGGTTCGTCCGAGACCGGCGGCAGCCGCTCCTCCTCGAGCCCGAGCGCGTCCAGCAGCTCCGCGTCCCAATCGCCGCGCCCCCACAGTCCGGTGGCCGAGGTCTGCGAGAGGCTCGAGCGCAGCTCACCGGCCAGGTGCAGCAGCAGGTAGTCCGGGAACGAGACGAACCGCGCGGTGCGGCGAAAGATGTCCGGCTCCTCCCGCTGCAGCCAGGCGAGCTTTGCCGGCCAGTAGCTCGGATGAAGGAAGCAGCCGGTGCGCGCGTGTACCGCGTCTCCGTCGAGCCTGCGGCCGAGCTCGGCGGCGTTCGGCGCAGAGCGAAGGTCGCGCCACGTGAGCACCGGCGTCAGGGGGCGATCGCTCGCGTCGAGCGCGAGCAGCGAGTGCCAGAAGCAGGAGGTCGCGTAGGCGTCGATCGGCTCGCTGTGCTGGCGCTGCGCGTCTGCGACGGCCGTCCGTGCGGCCTCCACGAGCAGATCCGCGTCGAGCAATCCCGCGACCGGCTCGTACGGCCTCCGCGCCTCCACGCCCTCGACCGGTGTGGCGAGCTCGTCGTACACCCGCGCCCGCACGGACGAGGTGCCGAGATCGAGGGAGAGGACGCGCGTCACTACCCTTACAGCATGGCCGTTTTGATCGCAGCCAACCTCCGCAAGGAGTTCTCCGGCGACCCGCTCTTCGACGGCGTCTCGTTCAAGGTCGAACGGGGCGACCGGCTGGCGCTCGCCGGGCCGAACGGGGCCGGCAAGACGACCCTGCTGCGTGCGCTGATGGGCGAGACCGAGCTTCAGGGCGGCGAGCTCGCCTGGGAGAAAGGCGCTCGCGTCGCACTGCACGACCAGCGGCCGCCGCGACTCAACGGCCAGACGCTCCGGGCATACGCGCTCTCGGGCGCTGCCGACCTCGTCGCCGCAGAGCGAGAGCTGCGGCGCCTCGAAGAGGCGATGGCCGGCGGCGACCACGCACCGGAGACGCTGCGCCGCTACGGCGAGACGCAGGGGCGGCTCGAGCACGCGGGCGGCTACGGCTGGCGCGACCGCGCGACGAGCGTCCTCCGCGGCCTCGGCTTCCGCGATCCCGATCTCGAACGCGAGCTCGAGACGTTCTCGGGCGGCGAGCTCACGCGGGCATCGCTCGCCCGAGCGCTCGCCGGTCAGCCTGACCTGCTGCTCCTGGACGAGCCGACGAACCACCTCGACATGGCTTCGATCGAGTGGCTCGAGCAGGAGCTTTCCACGCTTGACGCGGCGATCGTGCTCGTCGCCCACGACCGCTGGTTCCTCGAGTCGGTCGGCACCGCGGTGCTCGAGCTCGAGGGGGGCAAGCCCGTCTACTTCCCGGGCAAGTGGCACGTCTGGCGCCAGGAAAAGGCTGCCCGGCTGGCGATGCAGGCTCGCTTCGCCGAGCGCCAGGCCGAGGACATCGAGCGCCTCGAGCGTTTCGTCGCGCGCTTCCGCTACGGGACGAAGTCGCGGCAGGCGCAGGCGAAGCTGAAGCAAATCGCGCGCATCGAGAAGGTGCGGGTGGAGGCTCCGGGCGCGGGCCGGCGCACGCTCGGGTTCGAGTTCCTGAAGCCGGCGCGCAGTGGCCGCACGGTCGTCGAGGCGGCCACGATCGACCTGGCCGCAGGCGACAAGCAGCTGCTCGTGGACACCGAGCTCGTGCTGGAGCGCGGCGAGCATGTCGCGCTGATCGGCCCGAACGGCTCGGGGAAGACGACGCTGCTCGAGGCGCTCGTGAACGGTCGGGTAGGTCGCTTCGGCCACGGCGTCGAGCTCGCCTACTTCTCCCAACACGACGTCGAGCTGGACGAGCGTGGCAGCGTGCTCGAGTGCACGATGGGCGCCACCGGCCTCCAGCGGCCGCAGGCTCAAGCGCTGCTTGGGCGCTTCCTCTTCTCCGGCTGGGACGACCACGAGAAGAAGGTCGTCGCGCTTTCGGGCGGCGAGCGCCGCCGGCTCGCGCTCGCGCTGATCGTCGCCTCCGGCGCGAACTTTCTCGTGCTCGACGAGCCGACGAACCATCTCGACCTGGAGAGCCGCGAAGCGCTCGAGGCCGCGCTCGAGGCCTTTCCGGGCACCGTGCTGCTCGTCTCGCACGACCGGGCCGTGCTCGATGCGGTCGCCGAGCGGATCGTGGCGATCGAGGATCTCGGTCTGCGCTCGTACGCCGGCGGCTGGGCGGACTACGCGCGGATCCGGGCGGGCGAGGATGCGCCTCTGCCGCCGCCCAAAGAACCGAAGACGAAGGTCGCGAAGCCCGTGACCAGGGTCGTGCGGGTGGACGAGCTCCAGCAGGTCGAGACGGCGATCGACGAACGCGAGACCGAGCTCGCCGAGCTCGAGGGAAAGCTCGCGGAGGACTGGAGCGACGTCGACACGCTGGCCGCGCACAAGGCGGCGCGCGACGATCTCCAGACCTTACTCGGCCGCTGGGAGGAGCTCTTCGAGGCCGCCCAAGTCGATCGCGTGTGACGAGCGCGAGCCTGGCGGCGTAGATCCCGTGTGCAGGCGATGACGCTTCCGGCGCGGAGAGAGACGGCCTTCTCGGCGTCCTTTGCGGCGACCGCGGAAGCGCATCTCGACGACGTCTATGGCTATCTCGTCTACCTGACGCGCGATCGAACGCTCGCCGAGGATCTCGCCGCCGAGACGTTCGAGAAGGCGCTGAAGCTCTGGAATCGGTTCGACCCGAGACGGGCGAGCGCTCGAACGTGGCTCTGCCAGATCGCGCGCACGACGGCGCTCGACTGGTTCCGCTCCGAGGAACGACGACGCCGGCGCGAGGAGGCCGTGTCGCGCCCGGACGTGACCGAATCGGCCGTGTCCGAGGGACTGTCGCCGGAGCTCGAGGGCGCGCTTGCCTCGCTCTCCGCCGGCGAGCGCGAGGTGATCGCGCTGCGTGTCCTGCTCGAGCTCGACGGCGAAGAAGCGGCGCGCGTGCTCGGAATCAGCCCGACGGCGGTTTCCACGAGGCTGTCGCGGGCGCTGACGAAGCTCGAGGAGAGGATGACCGTTCATGTCTGAGCCGCTGCTCGACCAGATCCGCGAGGCGAAGCCCGTCGCGCCGCCCGAGCTGCGCGAGCGCGTCGTCCTGATCGCCGCGCAGGAGCCGGCGCGGGAGTCGCTGCTTGCCCGCGTTCAGCCGCCCCGGTTACTGCTCGTGGCACCCGTCACGGGCGGGCTCGTGCTGCTCGCCGCCGGAGTGATCGCGAACCTCCGCGCGGCGGGCGGGAGACGAGGAGCAGGCGGCGGCGACGACTGCGTCGACCGCCGACCAGTCAGTGAGGTCGGCGCCCGGCTCGACGACGGTCTCGCCCGAGTCCGCGACGAAGGACGCGCTGCCGGCAAACACGCTCGGCGCCCCCACCGGCGCCGGCGCGCTCGCGCCGTCGCCCGGCCGACTGCAGCGGTTCCAGGTCGAGATGCGGCTTCGCGTGGCCGATGTCGAGGAGCTCTCGGCAGCGACGAAGAGCGCGATGCGGATCGCGCAGTCGCTGCGCGGCTACGTCGTCTCGGTGCAATACGACGCTCCCTCCCAGGGAGTCGGCGGCGCCAACATCGTGCTGCGCGTCCCGACCGCCCGCGTCCAGACGGCGCTCACTCAGCTCTCCGCACTCGGCACGATCCTCGGCCAGCGGATCGGGATCGAGGATCTCCAGCAGCCCGCCGACGACCTGACGGCGCAGATCGAGGACACCCAGCGGGAGATCGCCCAGTTGCGCCGCCGACTCGAGAGCACGACGCTCGCCGACGAGGAGCGGGCAGTCCTGCAGGCGCGGCTCGCCGATGCCCGGCGCCGGCTCACCGACCTCCGGAGTGCCCTCGGCGGCACGCGCGCGGAGGCCCGCCTCGCCACGATCCAGCTCGACCTGACGACCGAGCGGATCGAGCCCGCAGCGGTCGAGGACGGTCGCCTCGACGACCTGAAGGAAATCCTCGCCTGGGAGGGCACCGCGCTTCTCTACGTGCTCGTGATCGCAGGCCCGTTCGTCCTGCTCGGGATCTTGATCTGGCTCGGTCTGCGCTTCCGGCGCAGGCAGGCCGAGACGCGACTCCTGGAGCAGCACTAGCTAGCCCTCGAGCGTCGCGACCACCGCCTCCGCGACGATCTTGAGCGGCCGACCCGAGACCTGGCTCGCCTTGCGCAGCCGCGCGAAAGCCTCCTGCTCGGTCAACCCCTCCTTTGCCATCAGCAGGCCTTTCGCGCGCTCGATCGCCTTGCGCGCGGCGAGCGCGTCGGCGAGCGACTCGGCCTCCTCGCGCAGGGCGGCGAGCTCCTCGTGGCGCGCCCGTGCCGTCTCGATCGCCGGCAGCAGGTCGGTCTCGCGAAACGGCTTCACGAGGTAGCCGAAGACGCCGGCTTCGACCGCCCGCGAGACGAGCTCGCGCTCCGCGTAGGCGGTGACCATCACGATCGGGATCGGCCGCTCCTCCAGGATCCGTCGCGCCGCCTCGATCCCGTCGAGACGCGGCATCTTCACGTCCAGCACAGCGAGGTCGGGCAGCTCCGCGCGCGCGAGCTCGACCGCCTCCGCGCCGTCGCGCGCTTCCGCACAGACGTCGAACCCGGCTGCTTCGAGCAGCGCGCGGAGATCCATCCGGATGATCGTCTCGTCCTCCGCGATCAGAATCCTCATGCGATTTCCCGCAGAACTGCGCGCGGCTCGGGCCAGAACAGCAGCTCCAGCGCCTCGGCGAGCGCGCACCAGCGGTAGTCGTCGTGCTCCCAGTCGAGCGCCGGTTCCCAGCCGGTCGGCGCCTCGGCGAGGAAGCACTCCACGTTCACGCCGTTGCCGTCCCCTCGTGGACTCGGTTCCCAGTCCTCGGGGGCGTACGAGAACGACGCCGTGACGTCGACCACGACAGCTGCGAGCCCCGTCTCCTCCTGAAGCTCACGCGCCGCCGCCTGCGCAGCGGTCTCGCCCGGCTCGACCCCGCCGGCGATCGAATGCCAGTAACCGCCGTGCTCGGGCGCGCGGTGCACGACGAGCCATTTTGCGTCGCGTCGGACGAACACCAGCGCTTCGTGGGTCACGCGGGGAACACCACCTCGGCGCGGAGACCGCCGCCGCTGCGGAGCTCGAGCGTCCCGCCGAGCTCGTCTTGGACGAGCGCGCGGACGATCGAGAGCCCCGTTCCGTTGGCGTCGCCGTTCAGTCCGGCGCCGTCGTCGGCAATCGCGAGCGCTACGTCGTCGCCGCGCGTCGCCAGCTCAATCCGCACTCTTGTGCCGCCGTGCTCGAGCGCGTTGCCGAAGAGCTCGCAGAAGACGAGGGCCAGCGCCGTCGCACGGCCGCCCGCGAGCGAGACGCTCACGAGCTCCGATTCGATCTTCTTGCCCGAGACGAGCCCCTGCACCAGCATCGCGCGCAGCTTGTCGATCAACTCGCCGAGGTCGACATCGTCCTCCCGATGCTCGGTCAGCACCTCGTGCACTGCCGCGATCGCGAGGATCCGGTTGACCGAGTCGTCGAGCGCCTTGCGCGCGTCGATGTGCGGTGCGCGCGCCTGCAGCCGCAGCAACGAGGCGACGGTCTGGAGATTGTTCTTGACCCGGTGGTGGATCTCCTGAGCGAGTACTCCGCGCATCACCGCACGCCCGTGCTCGAGGGCCACGGCCGCGTGATGAGCGATCGCCTCGAGCAGCTGTCGATCCTCGTCCGAGAACGGCGTGTCGCGGTCGCAGACGAGCTCGCCGATCTGCCGCCGCTTCCAGCGGAGCGGTAACCGGACGGCATGGACGCCGGGGCGGCCCTCGGGCCAGGCGATCGCACCGTCTTCGAGCACGAGCGCGGCCCCGGTGGCGCCGACCGCGGCCATGGTCGTTTGCACGATCGCCTCGAGGGACTCCTCGAGGTAGAGCGACTCGGAGACCGCTTCCGAGATCCTTGCGAGCGCTTCGAGCTCGTGGACGCGCCGCTGCGCCTCGGCATACAGCTTCGCGTGCTCGATCGTGTGCGCCACCTGGGAGGCGATCGCGACGAGCAGGTCGATCTCGGCTTCGGTGTGGGTCCGCGGGGCGCGCGTGCGGACGTTGAGCGCGCCGGCAAGCTTGTCACGCGCCAGAATGGGGACGGCCAGGATCGACTCGTATTCGTCCTCGGGCAGGTTGGGGAACTGCTTGAAGCGTGGATCGAGATGCGCGTTCGCGGCGATCGCGATCGGGGCGCGCTCGGCTGCAGCGGTGCCCGTGATGCCCTCGCCCGGCCGCAGCCGCGGTCTTCTCGTCATCTCGGCGACGCTCGTCCCGTGTGTCGCCCGTAGGACGAGCTCGTCGGCGCGCTCCTCGTAGAGATAGACGAAGCAGGCGTCGGCGCCGAGCGCATCCGCGACCTTCGAGGCGACCAGCTCGAGCACCACCTCGAGGTCGAGCGTCGAGTTGACGGCCGCGATCGTCTCCGTCAGCAGCCGGAGATGGCGGGCGGAGGCATCCACGCGGCGATTGTAGGCCTGCCCGTCCTTAACAAACTTCTTACGCCGGGGGTGGGAGAAACTTCAAACCCGCGGAATAGGTTCTCTGTCAGATGAGCGCCGTCGCCTTCGATCTCCGCAGCGTCAAGGGTTTCCTCGTCGCCGATGCGCGGGGTCGGGTCGTCGGTCGGGTCGAGTCACCGATGTACGGCACCGGGCCCGACATCCCCGACGCGCTCGCAGTTCGCTCCGGCTTCATGCGCGGCCGCCGGCTCGTGCCGGCCGAGGCGATCGGTGAGATCGACCAGTCGACCCGAGTGATCGGCCTCTCGGTCGTCCGCGAGTCGATCCGCAAGTTCCTCTAGAGACCCCGCTCGACCGCGCGAGCGAAGCGATGCGCAAACGCTTGCGCATTCGAAACGTGCCTGGGGCGAAGCGGAGTTCATCTCCGCGTAGCCCCGGCACGCTCCGCGCGCGGCCGCGAAGAAGAAGGGGGCTCACGGGGGAAACCTGGTTTCCCCCGTGCCTTAACGATCACAGGCTCCCCCTGAGAGAGCCTGCGATCGGCCGTCAGTTGAGGCCGCAGCGCTCGCCTTGCGCCGCAGGCCTACGCCGCCCATTGTGAACTTCTCGCCCCGACATGTCCAGCCGGGACATGTCGGGGCTTTGACCCCGGACACGTCCCGCGGGGACGCGTCTCCTAGAGGACCCGCAGGTAGCGGTCGAGTTCCCACTGGGTGAGCTGGATCCGGTACTCGTCCCACTCCTTGCGCTTCAGCTCGACGTAGCGCTCGTGGATGTGAGACCCGAGCGCGCGGCGCATCAGCTCGGAGCCGGCGAGCTCGTCGACCGCCTCGCCGAGCGTCTCCGGGAGCGAGACGATCCCCCGCTCACGCCGCTGCTCCGACGTCAGGTGGTAGAGATTCGTCTCCATCGGCTCCTCGAGCTCGTACCCCTGTTCGATCCCCTCGAGCCCTGCGTGCAGCAGCGCCGCGAAGGTGAGATACGGGTTGCAGGCCGGATCCGGACAGCGGATCTCCGCGCGCGTCGCCTGCTCCGACCCCGGCTTGTAGAGCGGGATCCGGATCAGCGCCGAGCGGTTTCGCTGCGACCAGGCCACGTAGACCGGCGCCTCGTAGCCCGGCACGAGCCGCTTGTAGGAGTTCACCCACTGCGCGAAGACGCCGGAGAGCTCGCGCGCGTGGCGGAGCAGCCCGGCGATGAACGCCTTCCCGGTCGCGGAGAGGTTGTACTCGTCGTCGCCGTCGAAGAATGCGTTGCGCCCGTCCGTGAAGAGCGACATGTGCGTGTGCATCCCGGACCCGTTCTCGCCGAAGAGCGGCTTCGGCATGAAGGTCGCGTAGACGCCGTTCTTCGCCGCGACCTCCTTCACGATCAGCCGGTAGGTGATCGTCGCGTCGGCCATCTCGAGCGCGGGCGCGTAGCGCATGTCGATCTCGTGCTGCGACGGGGCCACCTCGTGGTGGTGGTACTCGATCGGGATCCCGACGCTCTCGAGCGCCCGAATCGTCTCGTTGCGCAGCTCCGTCGCCGCATCGAGTGCGGTCATCGCGAAATAGCCGCCCTCGTCGAGCGTCTCCGTGCCCTTGTTGTCCTTGAAGAGGAAGTACTCGAGCTCGGGGCCGATGTTGAACGTGTCGAAGCCCATGCCCTGCATCCGCTCGAGCGCCTTGCGGAGCATGAAGCGCGGGTCGCCCTCGTAGGGCGTCCCGTCGGGCTTGACGATGTCGCAGATCATCCGGCCGACGACGGCCTCGCCCGCGCGCGCCGGCATCAGGCGGAACGTGTCCGGGTCGGGGATCGCGACCATGTCGGACTCCTCGATCGCGTTGAAGCCGGTGATCGAGGAGCCGTCGAAGCCCATCCCGTCGTCGAGCGCGGTCTCGATCTCACCGGGAGTGATCGCGAAGCTCTTCAGGTGCCCCTCGAGATCGGTGAACCAGAAGAGGACGTACTCGACCTTGTCGTCCTTGATCCGCTTCAGCACGTTCTTGCGCGCCTCCGGGTCGGACGTCGCCCGGTGCTTGCTCTCGACCATTGCCATCCAGATCTCCTCTCGTGAACCCAACAAAAGAGAGGCCCCGGGCGCACACGACGAGTCGTGCGCCCGAGGCCTCGTCGCCTCGAAAGACCCGCGTAGTCTACACGACCGCCGGGTCGACCTCCAACTCGTCGCCCCCGCCGAACGAGCCTACCCGGGCAAGTCTCGAGCCAGGAGCGGGCCCTCGACCGTGATCGAGACCTTTCCGACTCGAAAGCCGACGCCGTCGTTGACGGCCTGCATCGCCTCGTTCCGATCCTGGGTCCAGGTCACGAGCTGCGCGTAGCCGTGATCGGAGCTCCAGCGAATGCACGTCTGCTTGAGCGCCGTTGCGATCCCACGGCCCCGATGGCTGCGGAGCACGGTCGTGAACGCGTGCTCGAGGGCGTCATCGCGAGCGCCGTAGGGCATCACGCCGGCCACGCCGACGACGGCCCCGTTCTCACGCGCCGTGACGACGTGCGCAGCGGCTCGTAGCTCCTCCAACAGCTCGTCCACGAACCCCTCCGCGAGACCGCCGAACACGGGCATGTCCTCGACTCCCGTGGAGACGACCGAGCGCAGGGGCTCGGGATCGCCCGTGTGCTCGACGAGCGCAATTCCTGCCGGCGGCACCGCGGGGGGCTCGTTCGCCAGGAGGTCGCGCACGAGCTCGACCTGACGGTCGACCTCCGCGTAGCCGCGGCGAGTGGCGAATCCGAGCGAGTGCTCATCTCCGCCGCCGACGTGGGAGCGGGCGATCTCGCAGCCGAGGCTGTGCGCATAGGGAAGCGCGAGCTCGAGGAGCGCCGAGCCTGCCCCGCGACCGCGAGCCTCCGGCACGACCCGCGGGAGGACGAAAGCGCGACCGACCGCTGACGAGATCGCCGCGAAGACGCAACCGACGACCTTGCCCTCCTCCTCGGCGAGCCAGTGCCTCGTCTCCGGCTGCTGCCTCAGGCCGCGGCGGAGGTCGTCCACGGTCGAGGGAGCCTCGGGCTCGACGAGGTTCCGCGCGCGCGTCCAGAGTGCGAAGTCGGCGTCGGTGCTCGCCTGCCGGACGATCATCCCGACCGCTTCAACTTCCCGTGCTTCTTCGCGTACTGCTCGCCGCGGCGGAAGATCGCGAGCCCGATCGGGGCCGAGACGACACCGATCAGAAGGAGCGGCCAGATCTCGTCCCACATCGTCGACAGTCCCTGGCCTTCGAGGATCGCGTCGCGGATCCCGTCGAGCGCGTAGGTCGCCGGCGAGATCACCGAGATCCACTCCATCCACCGCGGCAGTACCTCGACCGGGTAGTAGACGCCCGAAACGACCAGCAGCATTCCCTGCGCGACGAACCCGAGCTGGGCGCCCTTCTCCGGCGAGATCAGCGGCAGCACGGCGGTCATCACGCCGATCCCGATGAACGAGAGCGACGCGATCACGAGCACGACGAAGGCCGCGAGGAAGTTCGCCTGCGGCAGCTCGAGATCGAAGAAGAAGGCAACGATCACGAACAGAATCAGGGCCCGGATCAGTCCGTAGAGGACGGCGAAGAAGCCCGCGCCTGCGAGGTGCATCGCCCGCGAGAGCGGTGCCATGAACGTGTACTCGATCGTCCCCTCCCAGCGCTCCCACGCGACGGTCTCGGTCATGAACTCGAACAGGATCCCGAGGTATGCCCAGACGACTGCGCCGATCAGGAGATTCGTCGTCGCCCGGTTGACGTCGATCACGCCGCCGGTTGCCTCGATCCCCTTTGCGATGAAGACGATCGTGAGCGTGTTCGCGATCGTCCAGACCATGAACGCGACGTCCCACCAGATGTAGCGGCGGGTGAGGTAGATGTTGCGCTCGACCACGCCGCCGAGCCCGATCAGCTCCGCGCGCATCGTTCCAGCCAAAGCACGCATTAGGCGAACACCTCCCGGTCCTCGTCGTCGTCATCGTCCTCGTGCTCGGCCTCGAAGGCGCGCCCGGTCGCCGCGAAGAACGCCTCCTCGAGCGTCGTGACCCCGAACCGCTCCCGGATCTCGGGCACCGTCTCGAGGAAGAGCAGCCGCCCGCGGTCTAGCATCCCGACGCGGTCGGCGAGCGCCTCGGCCTCGTTCAGGTCGTGCGTGCAGAGCAGGATCGTCGCGTCGTGCTCAGTCCGGATCTCGCGGACGAACTCCTGCACCTCGAGCTTCGAGCGTGGATCGAGCCCGGTCGTCGGCTCGTCGAGGAGGAGCAGTACCGGCGAGGTGAGGAGCGCCCGCGCGAGGGCGACCTTCTGCTGCATCCCGCGCGAGAGGTTCTCCATCGGCTCGCTCCGCCGGTCGGCCGGGAAGCCGACCCGCTCGAGGATTGCCGGGATCCGATCCTTCGTCTGCCGCGGGCTCATCCCGTAGAAGCGCGCGGCGTAGCTCAGGTTCTCGCCAGAGGACATCTTCTTGAAGAACGAGGCCTCGACCGAGACCCGGTTCACGAGCTTGCGCACCGGCCGCGGGTCGGTGAAGACGTCGTGGCCGAAGACGCGGGCGCTGCCCCCGTCGTGCAGCAAGAGCGTCGAGAGCAGCCGGACGAGCGTCGACTTCCCGGACCCGTTCTGGCCCAGGATCGCCACGCACTCTCCTCGCTCCATCGTGAAGCTGACGTCCTGCAGGGCCGCCCGGCGCTTGCGCGCGAACCGGCCGGCCTTCTTGTCGCGGCGGACGAACTCCTTGCGGAGGTCGTGCACCTCGACGGCGGGCACGGCGCGGGACAACTGGATTACCTCACTCATTCGAACCTCCATCGACACGAAAACTCCAGGACCAAGCACGCGACGCCCGCACAGCGGCGGGGCGCGGCAACGGGTGTCCTAGACGTGGAAGAGGAGTCTCACGCGGCCGACGATACCACCGGCTCCTCGTCGGAAGCAAGCCGGGGATTGCGGATCCCGAGCAGGCCGACGACGCCGCCGACGCCAACGAGGGCGGCGGTGAACAGCATCCCGAGCCGGAAGCCCGCGAGGTCGAGCTCGGCGCCGGAGCGGCCGGCGACCGCGACGCCGACGATCGCGATCCCGAGCAGGCCGGCCACGCGAGCGACGGCGTTGTTGATCCCGGACGCAATTCCGCTGTCCCCGCGATGCGCCTCGGCCATCACCGTCGAGGTCAACGGAGCCACCGTCAGCGCGAGCCCGAAGCCGAAGACGATCATCGGTGGCAGCAGGTCGACGAAGTAGTCGACGCTTTCGTCGACGCGCACGAGCAGCAGCACGCCGACGGCCGCGACCAGCGGGCCGATTCCCATGAACAGGCGCGGCCCGAAGCGGCTGGACAGGGCGCCGATCCGGCTCGAGAGGAAGAAGAGGAAGACCGTGACGGGCAGGCCGGCGAAGCCGCTCTCGAGCGCGGAGTATCCGGCGACGGTCTGGAGGAAGATCGTCAGGAAGAAGAAGAGAGACGAGAGCCCGGCGTAGACGAGCAGCGTCTCCACGTTCGTGAAGCTGAAGTTGCGGCTGTGGAAGAGCCCGAGCGGCAGCATCGGATCAGATGTGCGCCGCTCCCAGGTGACGAATGCCGCGAGCAGGATCGCACCGCCGACGAGACCTCCGAGCACGATTGGGCTCAGCCAGCCGCGCTGCGGCTGCTCGACGAGCGCGAAGACCGGGCCTGCGAGTCCGAGCGCCGCGAGCACGGCTCCGACCCCGTCGATCCGGCGCCCGTTCCGCTCGGTCGACGCGCCGCGCTCCACGGCGAAGAAGATCAGGGCGAGCGTGATCGCGACGAGGGGCACGTTGACCCCGAAGATCCAGCGCCAGGAGGTGACGTCCACGATCTGGCCGCCGGCAAGCGGGCCGACAACGGCGGCGATCCCGCCCCAGGCGGTCCAGGTCCCGATCGCGGCGCCGCGTTCCTGCTCGTCCTCGAACGTGGTCGCGATCAGCGCCAGCGAGGCGGGCGTGAGCAGCGCGCTCGTCATGCCCTGCACCGCTCGAGCCGCGACGAGAGTCTCGATGCTGGGCGCGACCGCACAGAGAACCGACGCGATCCCGAACCCCGCCACGCCGAGCGCGAAGATCCTCCGCTCGCCGTAGAGGTCGCCGAGCGAGCCACCGACCAGGATCAGGGAGCCGAGCGTGAGCAGGTACGCGTTCACGACCCACTGCTGCCCGGCGAGACCGCCGCCGAGGTCGTCCTGGATCGCCGGCAGCGCGACGTTGACGATCGTCCCGTCGAGGAGCGCGATCCCCGAGCCGAGGATCGTGGCGACGAGCGTCAACGTCTTGGCGCGCTTCGCGTCCACTACCGCCGATGCTAGTCAGGGTTCAGGAACAGAACGCCCGACCGAGCAGCCCGTGTAACGCCGTTTCCTGCTCCGGGGTCAGCGGGAAGACGTTCGCGGCTACGACGAGCAAGCGGTCGCGACGCGCCCAGACGACCGTGATCGTGCCGAGCAGGTTGCCCGTGTGACCGATGACCGCGCCGCAGTCGGTCTCGAAGCGCGCGAGTCCGAGGCCGTAGCGCTCTCCCGTCGCCGGCCGCATCCGGCGGCCGAGCTCACTCGCCAGCAGCCGTGTGAAGAACCGATCGAGATCGGCCGCCGTCGAGACCATAGCCCCGGCCGCCCAGGCCGAGCTCGCCGGCCGGCCGCTCGTGTCCCGCACGCTCCCGGTCGGGATCCCGTCTCGCAGCGTCCGTTCGTGCCCGTGGAGATGAGCCCCGCGGACGATGTCGGGTTCGAACGTCGTGTGGGCGAGGCGGTACGGCTCGAAGAGCCGCTGCCGCAGCAACTCGCCGAGCGGTGCGCCACCCGCACGTTGAACGACCAAGCCGAGCGCGAGGTAGTTCGTGCTCGAGTACGTGTAGCCGGCGGTGCGCGGCTTCCCGTCCGCGATCCCGATCAGCGCGCGCGGCTCGAGCCGGCCGTGAAGAAGCGTTGGATCGGATGTGTAGTCGAAGAGCCCGGCGCGATGTGAGAGGAGCTCACGGATCGTGATCTCGCCCGCGTCGCTCAAAAGGCGTGGCTCGTGTTCGGCGATCGTCTCGTCGAGCGAGAGGACACCGAGGTCGGCCAGGTCGAGTGTCAGCGCGGCGACGAAGGTCTTGGTGACGCTGCCGACGCGGAAGCGCTCGCCGACAGACGCGTCGCCTTTCGCGATCTCGTACACGTCCTCCCCGTCTCGCAGCCGCACGATCACGCCGGGCACGCCGCTCTCGACGACCTTCGCCGCAGCCGAATCGAGCGAGGGCGGCGGATCCTCCGAGCGTGTCGCAACCGCCACCACGAGGGCAGCGGCTACGAGCGCTGCGAGCAGGAGGAGGCGGCGCACCGCGCTCAAGAATCTACGACGCGGCGAAGGTGACGGTGACCGAGGCGACGAGCTGCTGCTCGCCCGGCTCGATCGGCGTCCCGGACTCGTCCGACGCCTTGCTCGCATAGAGCACGCCCGGTGGCGGGGCGGAACCGCTCTCGACGATTTGCGTGACGCGGCCGAGGGTGACGTTCGCGGCGGCGGCGAGTGCCTGGGCGCGGGCACGGGCGTCGGCGACGGCGGCGCGGAGTGCCTGCCGGTAGAGCTCGTCCTGGTCGCCACGTGAGAGTGCGGGTCCGGAGACCTGGTTCGCACCGGCTCCGACGGCTGCGTCGATCACGGCACCTGCCCTGTCGAGCTCGCGGATCGTGGCGGACACGGAGTTCTGTGCGACGTAGCCCTGGACGCCGCCGGATGCGGATCCCGTCGAGTCGGCGTAGCGCGGATAGAGCGAGACCGATTGCGTCTGAACGTCGTTCGCGCCGGCGGCCTTGAGCGCCGCGATCACCTTGCGCATCTCGGCGCTGTTCGCCGCGAGAGCGGCCTTCGCGGTCGCCGCCTGGGTCTCGACGCCGAACGAAAGCTGGGCGCGGTCGGGAACGGAGGTGACGGTGCCGCTGCCCTGGACGGTGATTCCCTCGCCCTGCTCGCCCGCGGCGGCAGGAGCCTCGCCGGCTCGCGTAACGGCAGCAATGGCTGCGAGCGCGAGGAGGCTCGTGATGATGATCGTAAGTCGTCTCATGTCCTTCATACGCAGCTGGTTCGTGGTTCGTCACACTGCTCCTGTGGAAACGCGTTTCGTGGACTGTCGGGGCCGCGAGGCCTATCTCGTAGGCCACCTTCCGGGCGCAGCCCACGCAGATCCCGAGCGCGACCTGACCGGCACGGACGGAGGCGGGCGCCATCCGCTCCCGACAGCCGCAGCGTTCGCCGAATGGGCGGGAGGCGCAGGGATCGACGCGACGACGCTCGTGGTGGCGTACGACGCGGGCACCGGCTGGGCGGCGAGGCTCTGGTGGCTCCTCCGTCACTTCGGGCACGACGACGCGGCCGTGCTGGCGCTGGACTGCTGGCGCGGGCGGCTGCGAACGGGGTCGGAGACGATCGAACCGGCGCAGTTCGTCGCCCGCCCGCGAACGGACGACACGGCGAGCGCCGAGGAGTTGCTCGCGCGGCTCGGCGCTCCAGGGCTCGTCGTGCTCGACGCGCGCGCGCCCGAGCGATATCGCGGCGAGGTCGAGCCGCTCGACAGGATCGCGGGGCGGATTCCCGGCGCCCGTAACCTCCCTTTTCAAGAGGCGGCTGCCCTCACCCCCGAGCTCCTCGAGGCAGACGAGCTCGTCGTCTACTGCGGCTCGGGCGTCACGGCGTGCGTCGACGTGCTCGCGCTGACACTCGCCGGCCGGGACGACGTGCGGCTCTATCCGGGCTCCTGGAGCGAGTGGTCGGAGCTCGGCCATCCTGTCGAACGCGGCTGAGCGCTCGGTGGGTGGTGCGATCAGGCGTGGAGGAGCAAGCCTGCGATCTCCTCCACCCGGGCGACAGTGATCCCGCTTCGCTGCTCGCGCGCGAGCGGATGATCCTCTTCGTCTGCAAGCACGATCGAGGGGCGTAGGTCGAGCGCGCTCGTAGTCAGGTTCGCTCGCAGGTTCAGCGTCTCGGGGTAACCAGGAATGCTGTTCGAGAGCCAGCTGAAGAACGGCGGGTCCTCGACGCGCTTCGGATCGTCCCAGTGGGCGAGCACCTGCTCGAAGCTCTCCGCGCTCAGAGATCCCCAGACCCCGTAGACGAACTGCGCCCCGAGCTCCGGCACGGGCAGCGGGAGAACCCCGCGGACGAAGAAGGAGCGATCGCCGGCGTCGTCCGTCCAGACGCAGAGATCCGAGCTCAGAAAGTCGTCCTCGGCTCGGCCTCCGTCCCAGTACGTCGGCTCGTCGAAGCCAAAGTCGAGCGGGAGCCCCTCGTGCTCCTCACCGCACGAAGCGCAGACCCAGCCCATGCCTACGCGGCGGCCGTGGCCCCGCGCGGCAGGTAGCGCTGCCACTCGGATGGGATCGACGGTGTGGCGAGGTGGATGAAGAGGACGGGCGCGGGCGGCCTCGGCAGTCGGTGCAGGGTCAGGCCGCTCTCCTCGAGCAGGCGGTTACCCTTGCGCAGGTTGCACGGCGAGCAGGCGGTGACGACGTTCTCCCAAACGGACTCGCCGCCTCGGGAGCGGGGGATCACGTGGTCGAGCGTCAGCCTCCCGCTCGAGGTGCCGCAGTAGACGCAGCGCCAGCCGTCGCGGGCGAAGAGCGCGCGCCGCGAGATCTTCCGCTGGATCGCGCGCGGCACCCGGACGTACTTGACGAGCCGAATCACGTGCGGCCAGAGATACGTGTCGGCCGCGGAGTGGAGCGCTTTCGGCAGGCTCTCCAGGATCTCGGCCTTCCCCTTCCAGACGAGCACGTGCGCTCGCCGCACCGAACAGACGTTCAGCGGCTCGTAGCTCGCGTTCAGGACGAGGACGTGTTGCAACCTGGACGAAGCCTAGCAACGTGGATCAGCGATTCCTTGACGCGACGCAGAACGCGTGCGCAACGCACACAAGCGTCGTCAGCGGGCCATCGCGCGGTCCACCGCTTCGAGCTCCTCGGGCGAAAGCGCGATCGGGGCACGGCCGCGATCGAGCTCTTTCACATAGAGGCGCGCGTAGTCACGACCCTGGATCGCCGTGACGACGGTGCCGGTTCGATTCGCGTCGAGGAAGGCGAACGACGCCGATTGATGGCCGCCGGTGCCCGCATAGGCGTCGTAGCGGACGACCGACGTGTTCGTGATCGAGCCGTCGACGCGACGGTCCACCCGCGAGAGCGCAGCGGCGATCTGATCCACGGCTCGGTGGAGGTCGTCGATCCGGCCCTGGAGCGAGACGGCGAAGTCGACGATGTCCGAGGTGCCGCCGCCGAGCAGCACGCGCTGAGCGTGCCGTAGCCGCTGGACGCGCAGCCAGAGCAAGACGCTGAGCGCGACGGCGACCGCGGCGGCCGCCGCGGCGGCGATCGCGACAACGAGCGCGGCTGTCACTCGACCGAGAAGATGACCTTGTACTCGGCCGAGTTGTTCTCGACGATCTTCTCCTGCGGTACCGGATCCACGTCGATCCGAAGCGTGCGCAACGCGCCGAAGTCGATCGAGGGGAAATCGCGGAAGACGACGCGCTTGGTCTCCTTGGGGTTGATCAGGTCTATCGTCTGCTTCTTCGTCACCGGCGTCGGGCTCTGCTGAATCGTCAGAGTGACCTCGATCTTCACTTCCTGGTTGTCGCCGCCGTTTCGGACAGCTACGTCGAACGCGAGGTCGGTCGAAGCGACGATCGTGTTCTCGGTCGAGGCCGAGAGCTGTTGGCCGCCTGGCAGGATGCGCACGCCGACGATGTTGGTGCCGTGGAGCCCCGCACCCGTCCCGCCGGTCGTGGTCGGGGTGCCGTTGATTCGCTGCCAGATCGGCACCATCGACCGCGTGCTTGCGAGATCGGGAGTCTGGACGAAGTTCGAGTCGGGCACTTCGACGCCGGTGATGTCCTGCTCGCGAAGCTCGGCGATCGCGGGAGCCATGAAGAGGTCTTCCCAGATCACGTCGCTCGCGACGAGCCGTTGCGCCTGCGTCGCTAGCCTCGCGCCGGCGGCGGCGGCGTCCTTCGTGCCGCGGCTGCCTCGGAACTCGGCGGCGAGGCCCTGGAGCCCGTTGACCCGGAACTGGAGCGCCTCGGCCACGCTCTGGTTCGCAGGCCGCAAAGGCCCCGGAGCGTCGAGCTCCAGCGCGCGATCGGCGCCGATCTGCTGCTGCTGTACGAGCCCAAGGAGTTGCTTGTCGAGGTCGGCCGGCTTGATCCCAGGAGTCGTCAGGACGTCGTTCAGCTCCCGCCCGACCCGCTCCGAGTCGCGGGCGACTGCGGCCACGTCGCCGATGTAGCCTCGGTAGGAGTCGAGTTTTCTGTCTTCCTGGCAGCTCTGCGCCCAGAGGACGAGCAGGACGACGATCAGAATCGCGAACGCGACGAGACCGACGAGCCGGGCGAGCGGCGTGAACCCCGCGGCCGGCCGGATCGGGCCTCGCGGCCCGCGTGGCTCTTTGGGTTCGCGGGGCTCTCTGGGGCCGCCGCCGAGCGGGCGCCGAAGCGAGCGCTGCCCCGAGGCCTCCTGCGTCGGAGTTTCCTCGAAGAAGTCGAACTCGAAGTCGGGCTCGCGATTGCTCATTGGGGTCAGAACGTCGCTCCGCGCCACTGTAACCGTTGCCTCGGCTGGAAAAGGATTCTCACCTGCTGTGGCCAACCCGACGGAGACGTGTCGTCCGCTTTACCCGTACTCCCCTCGCGGGAGCTCGTTCTCGACCGCTACCGCCCGTTACGCCCGCTCGGAAGCGGGGCGTCGGGCTCCGTCTGGCTCGCGCGCGACGAGCACACGGGCCTCGACGTGGCGCTGAAGATCGTCCCGCGCGAGGGCAAGGCCGCACATCGCGCCGAGCGCGAGGCGGAGGCCGCGGCGCGCTTGCGCCACGAGCGCTGCCTGCGCTCGTACGGCTTCGGCGCCGACTCGGGCCACGTCTATATCGCCTACGAGTACGTCGGCGGTCGCACCTTGCGCGAAGCCATGCGGGCGGGAGAGCTGACGGACGCGCGGGCGGTCGAGGCGGCTGCGCAGATCCTCGACGGGCTCGCTCACGCCCACGGCCGCGGGATCATCCACAGGGACGTGAAGCCGTCGAACGTGCTCCTGCTCGACGAGGAGCAGGTCTCGATCCGGCTGCTCGACTTCGGACTCGCCCGCTTCGACGAGGCCGAGACGCTGACCGCCGTCGGCGACGTCCCCGGCACGCTCGCGTACATCTCTCCCGAGCGGCTGCGCGGAGAGGAGGCCCGGCCGGCGAGCGACGTCTGGGGGGTCGGGATCCTGCTCTGGGAAGCGCTCGCCGGCAAGCATCCGTTCTGGGGCACGCCGTTGCAGCAGATGGCGAGCGCGATCGAGACCGGCGCGCCCCCGCTCGTCTCCGAGCGACCCGACCTGGCCCAGCGCCTGCTCGTCGCGATCGACCGCGCCCTGGCACCCGAGCCGGCGCGGAGGCCCTCGGCCGCCGCGCTCGCCCACGAGCTGCGAGAGGCAGCGGCCGGACGGCGGCGGAAACCGAACCGCGTCCGCAAGCCGCACCTTGGTCACCTTCGTGTCGAAGCGGCGCAGACTCCGCTCGAGCATGTCGTTCCGCCTGTCGCCGCAGGGCTGGCGACGCTCGTGGGAGGTAGCTTCCTGCCGTTCTTCCCGGCCGGCTGGGCGCCGGCGCTTGCTCTCGCCGCCGCCGCGACCGCCGCCGTCCGCCCCCGCGCGGGGCTCGCGCTCGCCCTTGCGACTCCGATGCTCCCCCTCGGCAATCTCTCGCTCGGCCTGGCGCTCCTCTACGGCGTTCTCGCGACCGCTTGGCTGGCACTCGCCTGGCGCGACGCCCGAGCGGGTCTTGCGTTCCTCGCCGGACCCCTGCTCGCTGCCGTCGGGCTGATCGCGCTCGTTCCACTAGCCGTGCAGGCAGCTCGGGGATCGGCACGTCGTGCGCTCCAGGCCGCCGCGTCCGTCGGCGTCGCTGCGATTGCGGCCGGGATGCGGGGCACGAGCCTCCCCTTCGGCGCGAATCCGACGACACTGGATCCGGCTGGTCTCGAGAGTCCGGTCGAAGCGGCGCGCGTGCTGCTCGAGGCGGTGCCGCCTGCGATCGGACTCGAGGCGCTGGCGTTCGCGGCGATCGCTGTCGCGATCCCGTGGGCGACCAGCCTCTGGCGGATCGCTGGCCTCGGTGCAGGCATGCTCGCGACCACGCTCCTGCTCGCGCCTGCCGCTGCGGCGGTGCCGCTCGTGGCGGCCGCCTGGCTCACCTGCGCGGTGCTCGCCTGGCGACACGAGCATTAGACTCGAAGCGAGGGGCAGCACCCCCTCGGCATGAGCGTCCTCCGGAACATCGAGCGGAAGATCGAAGGCCTCTTCGAGGGGATGTTCGGTCGCGCCTTCAGAACTCACGTCCAGCCGGTCGAGCTGGCCCGCAAGCTCGCGAAGGAAATGGACGAGCACCGGACCATCTCCGTCTCGCGCGTCTACGTCCCGAACGAGTACTCCGTCTATCTCTCGAGCCAGGATCGCGAGCAGTTCACGGGTTATGAGGGGTCGTTGATCGGCGAGCTCCAGGACTATCTCGTCGAGCACGCCCGGCGCGAGAGCTACGCGACGCTGACGAGTCCGAAGGTGCTGATGAAGACCGACGACGACCTCTCGATCGGCGAGTTCGGAATCGCGACGCGCATGGTGCAGCCCGAGGGCCGCAAGGCGCCCGTGCGCGACGAGCCGCCCGAGCAGGTCGAGCCCGGCGCGACGATGATCTACAAGGCGCAGTCGCCGCAGCCGACCCAAGCCGTCTCTCCTGCTGCGCTCGGAGTCGAGCAAGATCGCTTCACCCTGACGCTGAACGGCAAGGCCCACGTGCTCGAGGAACGCCGCGCGGTGCTCGGCCGGTCGAAGGAATGCGACGTTCAGGTACCCGACGTGAATGTCTCGCGTCGCCACGCCGAGCTGCGGGAGGAAGGCGGCTCCTGGTGGCTCGTCGACCTCGACTCGACGAACGGGACGGAGCTGAACGGCAAGCGCGTCCAGCGCGCGAAGCTCTCCGACGGAGACCGGATCGGGCTCGGCGAGCTCGAGCTCGTCTTCGCGCGCGACCGGGCCGGAGCCGGTGTCGGTGAGGGTCGCGCGTGAGCGGCTCGTTGTCGACCTCCACCGCTCGCGCGTTCCTCGGGCGTTGCTCGCCGTGCCCGGCCGGAGGGGACAGTACGAGTAGTACGGCTCCGGAGAGCCGGGTGCTGCGAGCGGCGCCAGGCGCCGGCGGAGCGCGGCTCTGCCGGGCGGGAGCCGGTGCCGGCGAGGGGCGCGCGTGAGTCAGATCTCGGTCGACGAGGCGCTGCTGATCCTCAAGATCGCGTTCATCGTCCTGCTCTACCTGTTCATCTGGCGGATCGTCCGGAGCGCGAGCCGCGACTTCCGCCGCGGTGGCAGTGGGGGCGGCGCGCAGGAGAGCATGATCATTGCGCCCGGGCATGCAGCACACCTCGGGACGACACCGCGGACTCAGACGCGGGCACGACTCGTCGTCCTCAAGAGTCCTGCGCTCGCCCAGGGGGAGGAGATCCCCGTCGATTCGGCGCCCGTCTCGATCGGGCGCGGCGGCCAGAACGACATTCCGCTCGACGGCGACGAGTTCTCCTCTGCGCAGCACGCGCGCTTCGAGACGCGCCGCGACGGGCTCTGGGTCGAGGACACCGGCTCGACGAACGGCACCTTCGTGAACGGCGCGCGGGTGACGACTCCGCGGCGGCTGGGTAGGGGGGATGTCGTGCGCGTCGGCCAGACTGACTTCAGGGTGGAGCTATGAGCTTGGGTAGATCGGTCGGCGTGACGGATACGGGGCGACGGCGCCGGCACAACGAGGATTCCTACGTCTGCGAGCCGCCGCTCTTCGCGATCGCGGACGGAATGGGCGGGGCGCAGGCCGGCGAGGTCGCCTCCCGGCTCGCGGCCGCTGTTCTGAACGAGACAGTGCTCGAGGTGGCGAACGGCGAGCTCGACGAGAACCGTTTGGCAGACCTGATCCAGGAGGCGAACCGGCGTGTCTTCCAGCGCTCGAACGAAGACGCGGCCGCCTCCGGGATGGGGACGACCATGACGGTGGCGATCGTGGACGGGGCCGCCGGGACGGTCGCGATCGGGCATGTCGGCGACTCGAGGGCGTACCGCGTCCGCGACGGCGAGCTCGAGCAGCTCACGGAGGATCACTCGCTCGTCAACGAGCTGCTGAAGAGTGGCCGGCTCTCTCCCGAAGAGGCGCTGAGCCATCCGCAGCGCTCGGTGATCACCCGCGCGATCGGCACCGAGCCGGACGTCGACGTCGACACGTTCACCGTCGATGCCCGGACGGGCGATCTCTTCCTGCTCTGCTCGGACGGTCTCACCGACATGATCACGGACGACGAGATCCTCGCGCTCGTGGAGAAGGGGGGCGATCTCGACAGAGCCGCGCGTCAGCTCGTCCAGGCCGCAAACCGAAGCGGCGGCGGCGACAACATCACGGTCGTCGTCTTCGAGATCGCCGAGGGATCGGACGGGGTCGAGACGCAGCAACTGCCCGCACCCGTAGAAACCGAGCTCTCGGCCGACGACGAAGACACGCTCTCCGGGCTCGAGCGCGTGCCTGCGATCGACACGGCCGTTCTCTCCGCCGCCGAGATCCGCGAGCACAGCGAGCCCGAGCCCGAGCCCCAGCCCGCGGTAGAGCCCGCTGCCGAGCGCACCGTGGAGAGAGCGGAGCCGGGTCGTCGACTCCTGCCGCTCCTGCTCCTGGTGCTCGCGCTCGTCGCGATCGCGGTGATTGTCGTCTGGGGGCTGTACCGCTGATCCGGTTCGACTCATGACGGCGCGAAACCGCGAGCTGCTCACCCTGATCGCGGTCGGCCTGATCACGGCGATCGGCTTCGCAAGCGTCTACATCGCCCGCTCCGAGGTCGTCTCGGGAGCCTCGCTCACCTATGCCGGGATCTTCTTCGGCCTCTACCTGGCCTCGCACCTCGTCGCGCGCGCCACAGTGCCCTACGCCGACCCGTACCTGCTGCCGCTCACGGCGCTCCTGACCGCGATCGGCGTCACCATGATCTACCGGCTCGAGCCGGACGATGCCTTCCGGCAGAGCCTCTGGGTCGTGATCGGGGTGGCGCTCTTCGCCGTCACGCTGCTCGTCCTCCGCCACGACTACCGCCGGATCGAGCGCTACAAGTACCTCTTCGGACTCGGCTCGCTCGTCCTGCTCGCGCTGCCCGCGGCGCCCGGGATCGGCCAGACGATCAACGGGGCGAATCTCTGGGTGAAGATCGGGCCGCTCCAGTTCCAGCCGGGCGAGCTCGCGAAGATAATGCTGATCGTCTTTCTCGCGGGCTATCTGCGCGAGAAGCGCGAGGCGCTCGCGCAGGGCCGGCTCAAGGACTTCGGCCCGCTGCTCCTGATCTGGGGCGCTGCGATGCTCGTGCTGCTCCAGACGAACGACCTCGGCAGCGCCCTGCTTCAGTTCGGGATCTTCCTGGCGATGCTCTACGTCGCGACCGCTCGTGCCTCCTTCGCGGCCGCCGGGCTCGTGCTCTTCATGCTCGGCGCGACAGCGGTCTACCAGGTGGTCGACCACGTGCAGCAGCGGGTGACGATCTGGTTGCAGCCGTGGACCGAGGAGCCGGTCTTCTGCGCGCAGACCGGCGCGCAGGCGCTGCGCCAGGATTGCGGCTCGTTCCAGCTCGTGAAGAGCCTCTACTCGATCGGAAACGGGGGGTTCGGCGGCACCGGCCTCGGCCAGGGCACGTTCACCACGACCTCCGGCGACCCGATCATCCCGTTTCTCAACACCGACTTCATCTACTCGGCGATCGCGCAGGAGCTCGGACTCGTCGGCTCTGCTGCGCTCCTACTCGTCTTCATGCTCTTCGTCGCGCGCGGCATGCGAGTCGCTCTGCAGGCCGACGACGGCTTCTCGAAGCTCCTGGCCGCCGGGCTCACGTTCGGCTTTGCGCTGCAGACGTTCATCATCGTCGGCGGCGTCCTTCGCGTGATCCCCCTGACCGGGATCACGCTGCCGTTCGTCTCCTACGGCGGCTCCAGCGTCGTCGCCAACTTCGTCCTGCTCGCAGGGCTCCTGCTCGTCTCCAACCGGGCGAACGCCCAGCAGCTCAGGTAAGGGATGAACGACCAGATCAGGAAGCTCGCGCTCGTCGGCACGACATTGATCGTCGTCCTCGTCGTCGCCACCACGTACTGGCAGGCCTGGGCTGCGGGCGATCTTGCCGACCGGCAGGACAACCAGATCCAGCGGGTCGCCCAGTTCACGATCGAGCGCGGCGAGATCATCGGGAGCGCGGGCCGCCCCCTCGCGAAGAACCGGCGGCAGAAGATCGGCGGACGCACGTTCTACTTCCGCGGCTATCCGCAGGGCGGGCTCGCGACGCACGTCGTCGGATATTCGACCCAGTCGCGCGCGCGCGCCGGGCTCGAGCGCTCGCTGAACGACTACCTGACCGGCTCGAACGCGAATCTCGGCGCCGTGCTCGACAAGCTCACCGGCACGACGGTGACCGGCAACTCGCTCCGCCTCACCTTGAACCTCGAGGCCCAGCGGACGGCGATCGATGCGCTCGCAGGCCGCTGCGGCTCGGTCGTGGCTCTCGACGCGCGTACCGGGAAGCTGCTCGTGATGGCCAATTTCCCGTCCTACAACCCGAACCTGATCGAGGAGAACTACGCCAGCATCGCCCGAATCCAGGCGCCGTGCCGGCCAGTGGCGCCGCTGATCAACCGCGCTACGAACGGCCTCTACGCGCCGGGCTCGATCTTCAAGGTCGTCACCGCCGCCGCCGCGCTCGACTCCGGCAAGTACACGGCCGATTCGGAGTTCACCGACCCCGGCTACTGCGAGGTCTATGGCAAGCGCGTCAACAACTACGACACGACGAGGCCGTTCGGGGAGCTCGATCTCCGCGACGCGCTGAAGTACTCGGTCAACTCCGTCTTCTGCAACATCGGCAAGGACCTCGGCTCGAAGGAGCTCGTGGAGTACGCGAAGCGCTTTGGCTTCTACTCCACCCCACCGCTCGAGACACCGGCGAACGAGCGGGCGCCGAGCGGTCTCTACGAGGGCACCGAGCTGTTCGATCCGGAGCAGGACACGGACGTCGACCCCGGCCGCTTCGCCTTCGGCCAAGAGCGGCTCCTCGTGACGCCGTTGCAGATGGCGATGGTCGCCGGCGCGATCGCGAACGACGGGATCGTGATGCGCCCCTACGTGGTCGACCGGATCCTGGCTCCCGACGGTGCGATCGTGACGCGAGCCAGGCCGGACGAGCTCAGTCGGGCCGTCGAGCCGGAGACGGCGCGTGCGGTCGCCTCGATGATGCGCGGCGCCGTCGAGGACGGGACGGGCACGGCGGCTCGGATCCCGGGTCTCGTCGTCGGCGGCAAGACCGGAACCGCCGAGACGGGGGTGCGCGGTCGCAACACGACGTGGTTCATCTGCTTTGCCGGAAAGCGCCGTCCCGAGATCGCGCTGGCGGTCGTCGTCGAGCAGCAGAACTCGACCGGCGGCGAGACGGCGGCGCCGATTGCCCGCGAGGTCTTGCAGGCACTCTTCGGGCGGACGCCGAACTCCTAAGGCGGACCCGCGCATGGCCGTCACCGACCCCCTCATCCACACTCTCTTCGACGGGCGCTATCTGATCTCGCGCAAGCTCGGCGCAGGGGGGATGGCGAACGTCTATCTGGCCGAGGACCAGGAGCTCGGCCGCCGAGTCGCGATCAAGATCCTCGACGACCGACACGCGCGCGACGACCAGTTCGTCGAGCGCTTCCGCCGGGAGGCCCAGAACGCGGCCGGGCTGTCGCATCCGTACATCGTCTCGATCTACGACCGCGGCGAGGCGGAGGGCACCTACTACATCGCGATGGAGTACATCGAAGGGCGGACGCTGAAGGAGCTCATCGTCGCGCGCGGCCCCTCGCCGATCGGGATCGCGATCGACTACTCGCGCCAGATCCTCTCCGCGCTGCGCTTCGCGCACCGCAACGGGATCGTCCATCGCGACATCAAGCCGCACAACGTGATCGTCGACAGCGACGGTCGGGTCAAGGTGATGGACTTCGGGATCGCGCGCGCCGGCACGAGCCAGATGACCGAGGCGGGGTCGATCATCGGCACGGCGCAGTACCTCTCGCCGGAGCAGGCGCGGGGGGCGCCCGTCGACCAGACCTCCGACCTCTACTCGACGGGGATCGTCCTCTACGAGCTCCTGACGGGCTCGGTCCCCTTCAACGGCGATACCCCGGTCGAGATCGCGATGAAGCATCTCTCGCAGACGCCGGAGCCGCCCTCGACCCATCGTCCCGAGATCCCGCGCGACCTCGATTACGTGATCCTGCGCGCGCTCGCAAAGGATTCGTCCGAGCGTTACCACTCGGCCGAGGAGATGGATTCCGACCTCGAGCGGATCGCGCGCGGGATCGGCGTCTCGGCCGAGACCGCGGAGGCCGCGACGACCGTGCTCTCGCGCACCGACGTCCTGGACGCGCCGACGACGATCCGGCCGGCCACTGCGACCACCACGACGACCTACACGCCAGGCCGCTACTACGAGTACGACGAGACACGCCGGCGCCGGTCGATCTGGCCGTGGCTGCTTGCGTTGCTGGCGATTGCGCTCGCGCTCGTCGGCGGTTTCTTCGCCTACGAGCAGCTCCAGGAACAGCTCAGCGCCTCGGAGCCGGTCACCGTGCCGGATGTGGAGGGGATCATCGAGTCGCTCGCCGTCCGCCAGATCCTGGCCGAAGGGTTGCAGGCGAACGTCCGCCGCGCGCCGCGCTCCGACACCCCGATCGGAATCGTCGCCGAACAGGATCCCGAGCCCCCGAACCGGATCGAGAAGGGCAACTTCGTCACGATCGTCGTCTCGACCGGCAAGCGGAAGGTGCGGGTGCCGGGCGTCGTCGGCCGGAGCCGCGACGACGCGGTCGTGGCCTTGCGGGACGCTGACCTGACGCCGCGGGTGGTCGAGATCAACTCGGAGAAGCCGGCGAACACGGTCACCGGGCAGGCGCCCAAAGCCGGCGCGACGCTCGTCGAAGGCTCGACGGTGCGGATCAACGTCTCGATCGGGCCAAAGCCGATCGCGGTTCCGAGCGTGATCGGGGTCGCCTACGAGTCGGCCGCCTCGCAGCTCCAGGGGATTGGCTTCGGGGTCGCCCGGACGAACGTCGAGTCGAACGAGCCCGCCGGGATCGTGGTCGGCCAGGACCCGAATGCCGGAGCGTCGCGAGCAAAGGGCTCGACGATCACGCTCCGGGTCTCCGAGGGGCCGAAGACCTCGGCGATCCCCGATGTGACGAGCCAGCAGGAAGATCAGGCGCGCGATCTGCTCGAGACCTCCGGATTCAGGGTCAGGGTCGTGCCCCGGGACACCGAGGACCCGCTCTCGGACGGCAACGTGATCTCGCAGACTCCGCCAGGCGGGCGTCAGGCGAAGCCGGGGGCGATCGTGACGATCTTCGTGGGCCGCCTGATCGACCCCCTACCGCCGCCGCCGACCGACACCGGGCCGACGGACACCGGACCGACGGATACGGGCCCGACCGACACTGTTCCGCTCGACCCGTGAGCCGGCGCATTCGCGTGGCGGTGCTCGCCGGCGGCCGTTCCAGCGAGCACGAGATCTCGCTCGCGTCCGCCCGCTCCGTCCTCGCGGCGCTCGACCCGAGCCGCTACGAGGCGATCGAGATCGCGATCGGCCGTGACGGTCGCTGGGAGCTCGAACGGCCGAGTAACAGTCTGTTGCAGGGTAACGCGATCGAGACGCTTCCGGTCATCGCCGAGTCGGCGTCGCCCGCCGAGGCGCTCGGCTCGGTTGACGTGGTGGTGCCGATCCTGCATGGACCCTTCGGCGAGGACGGCACGGTTCAAGGCCTCCTCGAGCTCGCCGGCGTTCCCTACGTCGGCGCAGGCGTCGCGGCCTCGGCGCTCTGCATGGACAAGGATCTCTTCAAGGCGGTGCTGCGCGACCGTGGGATTCCGGTGGCGCGCAACACGACCCTGCGGCTCGGGGACGACGTGGCGAATCCGTTCGGCTACCCCGTCTTCGTCAAGCCCGCCCGCCTCGGCTCGTCCGTCGGGATCACGAAGGCCCACGACGAGGAGGAGCTCGACGCGGCGGTTGCGCTCGCGCGCCGGCACGACGAGAAGGTCCTCGTGGAGGAGTTCGTCGCAGGCACCGAGGTCGAGTGCGGCGTGCTGGGCAATATTTCGGGCAACCTCGGACCAGCCCCGATCGCGTCCGTCGTCGGCGAGATCGTCCCGCACGCCGAGTGGTACGACTACGACGCGAAGTACGCGGCCGGCGGCTCCGACATCATCGTTCCCGCTCGCATTCCCGAGGCGACCGCGGCGCGCGTGCAGGAGCTGGCCGTGGAAGCGTTCGTCGCGACCGAATGCGAGGGGATGGCCCGTGTCGACTTCTTCGTCCGCGAGGACGGCGAGGTGGTCGTCAACGAGCTCAACACGATCCCCGGCTTCACCGAGACGAGCGTCTATACCCGTCTCTTCGAGGCGTCGGGAATCCCGTACGCGAACCTGCTCGATCGCCTGATCGAGCTCGCATTGGAGCGGCACGAACGCCGCTCCAAGCTCGAGTATTAGTTCGCGGTCACGCCGTTGACGTGGGCGCTACCCGAGTCGAGCTCGGTGATCCAGAGGAGGAGATACGGCGCCTCCGTCTTCTCGAGCTCGAAGGTCGTCTCCTCGTCGACCGACTGCGAATCGGAGATCGGATCGCCGAAGAAGGTGCGGGAGTTGCCCGGGCGGATCTCGGCCGTGAAACCGGGCGTATCCGTCGTCACCGTCAGCTCCGACACGGCCGAGCCGCCGGCCTCGAGCACCAGGCCGACGCCGGACTTGAGCAGGCTGAGCTGGGCGTCGTAGCGCTCGGTCCGCCAGAAGGTCGAGGCGACGCCGTCGGTTGCCAGGCTCGCCTCGTCGTCGTGCTCGCCGTCTCCTCCGTCCGGGTCGTACGCACCGACGCCTCGCAGGCTCACGGACTCGCCGCCGTCCGAGGGAGTCCCGTCCGTGCCGTCTCCCTCGCCGCGCGTGAGGACGACTCCGGCAACGACCGCGGCCAGCAACGCGAGGACGATCGGGACGAGGACGAACGGTGCGAGCACTCGGGGCCGAGCGCGCGTCCTCGGCGGCCTGCTCGCCGTGACGACCGGACGCCTGACGATCATCGTCGCGTCGCCGTCGGGACGGCCGTCCAGCTCGGCGAGGCAGGCCTCGAGCTCGGCGACGACATCGTGCATCGAGCTCGGGCGCTCGACCGAATCCTTGGCCATGCAGCGCTCGACGAGGGCGGCCAGCCGGAGAGGGGTGTCCGGCCTCGCTTCGAGCACGCTCGGCACCGCCTCGTTGACGTGCCGCAGCGCGACCGTGAGGAAGTTGTCGCCGGCGTAGGGCACCCCGCCTGCGAGCAGCTCGTAGAGCACGACGCCGAAGGAGTAGACGTCCGTCTGCGCGTCGACGCGCTCGCCGCGGGCCTGCTCGGGGGCGATGTAGTGGCTCGTCCCGAGGACCGTGCCGGTCTCGGTGCGACCGCCGACCGCGTCGAGCGAGCGAGCGATTCCGAAGTCCGTCACCTTGGCGCGGCCGTCCCCGTTCACGAGCACGTTCTGCGGCTTGACGTCGCGATGGATCAGGCCCTGCTGATGCGCGAAGGCGAGCGCGCGGCCAACCTCGAGCCCGACCTCGAGCACCCGTCGGATCGGCATCGGCCCGCCTCGTGCGACGAGGTCCTTGAGGGTCTCGCCCTCGACGAACTCGAAGACGATGAACTGACGTCCGTCCTCCTCGCCGCGGTCGATCACGGTGACGATCCCGGGGTGCGAGAGCTGTGCGGCCGCGCGCGCCTCGTGTCGGAACCGCGCCACGTAGTCGTCGTCCTCGCTGAAGTGCTCGTGCAGGATCTTGAGCGCGACGTTGCGCTCGAGTTGCGTGTCGTAGGCGCAATAGACCGTCGACATGCCGCCCTTGCCGACGGCTTCCTTGAGCTCGTATCGCCCCGCGATCAATTGTCCCACCACGCCACGGTAGCGTTCCCGGAGCTCCGAAAGGACGAACCGCGCGAGTTCTACGCGAGGGTCGAGGCGAGAGCCTCTTCCCAGACCGCAAGCGCCTCGTCGAGCTCGGCGTCGGTGATCACGAGCGGGCAGAGGACGCGAATGCAGTTCCCATACGTGCCGGCCTTGAGCAGGAGCAGGCCGCGCTCCAGCGCCGAGTCGAGCACGCGCTGGACGAGCGCGGGGGCGGGAGCCTTCGTGGCCCGATCCTCGACGAGCTCGATGGCCAGCATGGCGCCGAGCCCGCGGACGTCCCCGATCGCGGGAAAGCGCTCCTGCCATGCGAGCATTCGGGCGCGCATCGTCTCGCCGATCGCGTTCGCCCGCTCGATCAGGCCTTCGTCGTCGATCACGTCGAGCACCGCGAGGGCGGCGGCCTGCGCGACCGGGTTCCCGACGTAGGTGCCGCCGACGGCGCCGTCGTGCGCCGCGTCCATGATCTCCGCCTTGCCGAGCACGCCCGAGAGCGGGAGGCCGGCGGCGATCGACTTGGCAACGACGATCAGATCGGGCTCGACCCCGGAGTGCTCGATTGCGAAGAACCTGCCCGTCCGGGCAAAGCCCGTCTGCACCTCGTCGGCGATCAGGAGGATCCCATGCTCGTCGCAGAGCGCGCGGAGCGCGACCAGATAGTCGTTCGGGGCGGGATGGAAGCCGCCCTCGCCCTGCTGCGGCTCGATGATGATCGCGGCGACCTGCTCGGCGGCCACCTGCGTCAGGAAGAGCTGGCGCAATTCGGCTAGTGCCGTCTCGGTGTCCGGCCCGCGATAGGCCTGCGGGAACGGGGCGCGATAGACCTCGGGCGCGAGCGGGCCCATCCCGAGCTTGTACGGGTGTGGTCGCGAGGTCAGCGTCATCGAGAGGAGCGTGCGGCCGTGGAAGGCGCCCTCGTAGGCGATCACGGCCGGGCGACCGGTGTAGAGCCGCGCGAACTTGACCGCGTTCTCGACGGCCTCGGTGCCCGCGTTGAAGAACGCGGCCTTGGCCGGGCCGCTGAAGGGCGCACGCGTGAGCAGCTTCTCGGCGAGCTCGACGTAAGGCTCGTAAGGGACGACGGTGAAGTCGGTGTGGGCGAAGCGGGCGAGCTGCTCCTGGGCGGCCTCGACGACTCGGGGATGGGAATGACCGGTGTTCAGGCAGCCGACGCCGCCGGTGAAGTCGAGAAAGACGTTGCCGTCGACGTCTGTGAGCGTTGCGCCACGCCCTTCGCGGGCGACGAGCGGCAGCACGATCGACTTGGCGTTCGCGACCGCCCGTTGCTTGCGCTCGAGGATCGCCTGCGAGCGCGGGCCGGGGATGGCCGTGCGGATCTCTATCGTCCTCGTCGTGGCCACGCGCGCAGGATAGCCCAGGAGTCGGAGCGCTGCATACATGAATACTCGCGATGCAACAACGCTCGATGCCGATCCGATGCGTCAGTTTCGGGCCTGGTTCGCCGAGGCCGAGTCGTCGGGGATTGTCGCGCCCGAGTCCCTTGCCCTGGCGACCGCGTCGGCGGACGGACGGCCGTCGCTGAGGATGGTGCTCCTGAAGCACGCCGACGAGGACGGCTTCGGCTTCTACACCAATCTCGAGAGCCGCAAGGCCGACGAGCTCGCCGCGAACCCGCATGCGGCGCTGCTCGCGTACTGGCAGTCGCTCGGCCGCCAGGTGCGGATCGAGGGGCCGGTCGTGCCCGTCTCGCGGGAGGCAGCCGCCACGTATTTCGCGTCGCGTCCGCTCGGAAGCAGGCTGGCCGCGTGGGCCTCACCCCAGAGCCGCCCGATCTCCGACCGGGCGGCGCTCGAGCGACTGGTCGAGGAGGCGCGGGCGCGGTTTCCGGACGGCGAGGTGCCGCTTCCAGAGAAGTGGGGCGGCTATCGGCTCGTCCCGGAGACCTACGAGTTCTGGCAGCAGGGAGCGGACCGGCTCCATGACCGGGTCAGCTACGACCGCGACGGCACCGGCTGGCGCCGGATCAGGCTCGCGCCCTAGGGAGCCGGAGTGAGAGCGCCCGGGGTGTAGACCCCGGCTGCGTTCCAGAGGAGATACCCGCGCGCGCCCTGCTTGCGAGCGGCGGCGATCTGAGCCTGGACGTCCAGCAGCCCATACGTCCGGCCATAGGAGAAGTCCTGCAGCCACGGGATCAGAGCGGCCCTGCTCGAGCGCAGCTCGCGCCGGAAATGGGAAAGCGCGAACTGAACGGTTTCGCCGGGCGCCGCATTCGGGTCGTCCAGCCCGTACTCGCCCGGCCCGTAGTGCGACGGGTAGACCATCGGATAGACCGCGTCGACGTACTTCGAGAGCCGCTTCGGGATCTGGCCGATCCCCAGGTCACGCGTCGCCGCCAGCCCGAAGACATCCGTGGAGACGCGGACGCCGAGCGGCTTCAGGCGCCTGGACGCGTAGTGGACGAACTCCGCCACCACCCAGGCTGGCGGCGTCGCCGTCTTTCCAGGGTAGACGATTCCATCGGTGTCGCCGTCGGTCGGGAAGCGGACGTAGTCGAACTGGATCTCGTCGAAGCCGGCGCGGGCCGCGACCTCCGCGATCGAGACGTTGTAATCCCACACGCGGCGGTCGTACGGATTCGTCCAACCGAGCCCGGCATGGTTCCGCCAGACCGCGCCGTCGCTCGTTTGGATCGCCAGGTCCGGCCTCGCCTCGGAGAGGCGCGGATCCTCGAAGATGACGACGCGACCGATCAGATAGACCCCGCGCGCGCGAGCGGCTCTTGCCACCTGGCGCGGCTTGTAATAGGGGCGAGCTGCGCCGATCTTGGTCGCAAGAGGAACCGCGGAGGCGACGAAGCCGATCTCGCCGTTCTCGTCCTTGATGTCGAGCTCGATCGTGTTCAGCCCTTCGCGCGTCAGATCGAGGTACTCCTCGAGCTTCCCGTCGAGCGAGGCGAGCGCCATCGTCACGTGGACGCCCCGCACCTCGAACGGGAGGGCTCGAGGCTGCAACACGGCCGGCTTCGGTCTCGGCTTCGCCGTCAGTTTCGGCTCGGCGGCGGTCTGCACCGCATCCTCGATTCCGGTGATTACGGTTGCGCCCGCGGCCAGTCCTAGAAGCGCGGTCAACAGGACAGCGACCGCGATCGAGCGCCGTCGCCTCTGCCGCCTTCGTGCGGCTTCGCGCCGCGCGCGGAAGCGCTCGTTCGGTTCCAGCGGCTCGAAGAGCATCGACACGGGCGCGGGAACGGTACGCGGTCCCGGCCGCCCTCGCAACCGCTCGCCATAGAATCGCGCCGTGGTGCTCTCCGACCGGACGATCCGCCGCCAGCTCGAGGAGGGCCGGATCGGGATCGATCCCTACGACGAGGCACTGCTGCAACCCTCGAGCGTGGACGTCCGCGTCGACCGCTACTTCCGCGTCTTTCGCAACTCGCGCTATCCGTTCATCGACGTCAAGCAGGCGCAGGAGGAGCTGACCGAGCTTGTCGAGATCGACGACGAGACGCCGTTCATCCTCCACCCGGGCGAGTTCGTGCTGGGCTCGACGCTCGAGAGCGTCCGGCTCCCTGACGACCTCGTAGCCCGGCTCGAGGGAAAGAGCTCGCTCGGCCGGCTCGGGCTCCTGATCCACTCCACCGCGGGCTTCATCGATCCCGGCTGGGACGGCCACGTGACGCTCGAGCTCTCGAACGTGGCCAACCTGCCGATCACGATCTATCACGGGATGAAGATCGGCCAGATCTCGTTCGTGCAGATGACCGAGCCGGCCGAAAGACCGTACGGCTCGGGTGGGTTGGGCTCCAAGTACCAGGGGCAGAAGGGGCCGACCCCGTCCCGTTACTGGAAGAACTTCGAATGATCCTCGTCACAGGAGCCACCGGCTTCGTCGGCCCGCACATCGTCCACGCGCTCCGCGCCGAGGAGCGGGCCGTGCGGGCCCTCGTCCGGGAGGGATCCGACACGAGCCGACTCCGTGCCTGGGGCTGCGAGACGGTTGTCGGCGAGATGACCGACCCCTCGAGCCTGCACCGGGCGGTCGAGGGCTGTGACAGCGTCGTCCACCTCGTCGCGATCATCAACGGCAAGTCCGGCGAGTTCGAACGCGTGATGACGCTTGGGACTCGCGACCTCGTGGCGGCGGCGAGCGCGGCCGGGATTCGCCGCTTCGTGCTCATGTCGGCGCTCGGGACGGACGAGCAAACGAAGGAGCTGGTGCCGTATTACCGCGCGAAGTGGGAGATGGAGCAGACCGTGAAAGGCTCGGGGATCGAGCACGTGATCTTTCGGCCCAGCTTCGTCTTCGGCCCGGACGGGGGCGCGCTCGGACAGTTTCGGAAGATCGCGAAGCTCGCCCCGGTGACGCCGATCGTCGGGCCCGGAACCCAGCGGATCCAGCCGATCTGGGTCGAGGACGTCGCCGCCTACTTCGCGGCGTCGATCGAGAAGCCCGACGCCGCGAACCGCACCTTCGAGCTCGGCGGGCCCGACATCGTCACCTGGAACGAGTTCTGGATGCGGCTGAAGGCGAGTCTCGGCACGAAGCGCCCGTCCATACATCTGCCGTTCGCGCTGATGCGGATGCAGGCCGCCGTGCTCGAGCGTCTACCGAACCCGCCGGTGACGCGCGATCAGCTCGAGATGCTCGAGGCCGGCGACAACGTCGTCACGAATGCTGACGCGGTCGAGACCTTCGGCCTTCCGCTCATCCCGCTCGACGAGCAGCTCCGCCGCGCCGTCTGACCGTCCCCGACGGACGTGTCGGGGGTCAAAGCCCGGCCGGGGCTGCGTCGGACATGTCCGACGCAGCACTCCGCGCGCTGCGGGTGAAATCGGTGCGCGCAGCGGCAGGCGGAGGGACATGTCCGGGCTTTGACCCCGGACGTGTCCGTTCAGGACCCGTCCGGCGCCCCGCCGGGCGCCAGCGCTCTTTGACCAGCAGGCGCGCTGCTGAGAGTTGAACCAAAATGAATCGGGGGCTCCTGACTCTTGCGAGTCGTAGGAGCCCCCGAGACCGGTGACTAGCTTGGAGTAGTAGGGGCGTTCCGGGCCGCTCTCCTCTGGAACGGCGGCGCGTAACGCGTAGTCCCCCACGCTGGCTAGACGATTCCCCTTGCAGGTACCGGGGACACGCCCCTACCGGCTAGTACCTCCACTGCCCGTACTGGAATCTGTCACTACCGGACCACCTCCTTTCCGCGGTACGCGGAGTGTAGCGACTCCCTCGGAGGCCGTTGACGGGAGAATCTTCAGCGTCTCTTACGACGCTCTTAGGAGGCCCCGATACGGTGGTCGGATGGATACGAACGAACATTCCGAGAACACACGCACCACTCGCCGCGACTCGCTGCTCGCCGTCGGTGGGCTTCTCGCCTCGGGCCTCGGCGTCCCCGCCTGGAGAGGGTCGACCGCCGAGGAAGCCGAAGCCGCCGGCATCGGACCCGCAGCCGTCGCGGCCGGGCTCGTCAGCTGCATCCTCACCCCCGAGCAGACCGAAGGTCCCTACTACATCGCGAACGAAAAAGTGCGTCGCGACATCCGGAACGGCCACAAGGGCGCCCTGCTCGACCTCCGCACGACCGTCGTCGACGCTTCCACCTGCCGGCCCGTCAAGGGCGCGCTCGTCGAGATCTGGCACTGCGACGCGGCCGGGGCCTACTCCGGCTTCGGAGCGGGCGCGTCGAGCCGGACGTTTCTGCGTGGCGGCCAGCGCACCGATGCAACGGGTCTCGCCCGGTTCACGACGATCTATCCCGGCTGGTATCAGGGCCGCACCGTCCACATCCACGTAAAGGTGCACATCGGTGGCACGGTCGTCCACACGGGTCAGCTCTACTTCACCGACACCGTCACGGACGCCGTCTATCGCAAGGCGCCGTACCGCTCCCGTGGCGGGCGGACGACGAGGAACGCCGACGATTCGATCTTCCGGAACGGCGGCAGCCGCTCGCAGGTGCGGCTTGCAAAGGACGGGAAGGGCGGCTACGTCGCGACGATCGCGATGGGCATCAACCGGTAGGGACGTCGACCTTCACCCAGCCGTCCTCGACCCGCACAGGAAAGGTGTCCACGGGCTCGAAGGCAGGCAGGGTCAGAGCGCTACCGGTCGTGATGTCGAAGCGGGCGCCGTGGCGCGGGCAGATCGCGACGCAGAGCTCAGGCTCCCAGTCGCCTTCGGCGAGCGGCCCGTCGTCGTGCGAGCAGCGGTCCTCGATCGCGTAGAGCGTGCCACCGCAGTTGTAGACGCCGATTCCGACCAGCCCCGCGTAGACGATCTTGACGTGGCCGGGCGGAAGCTCGTCGACCGGGCAGACGTCGACTGTCAACGGAAGGAGAGATCGCCGCCGCTCGACCATTCCTCCGGCAGCGGCGTCCCCTTGCCCTTGTTCAGCGCAACCTTGAGGACGCCGAGACCGAGCAGGGCGCACTTGAGCCGGACCGGCGTGAGCGGAATCCCGATCTCGTCGAGCAGCTCCTCCTTCGGGAGCTTCGCCACCTCCGCCGCGTCTCGGCCGACCACGAGTTCCGTCAGCATCGAGGTCGCCGCCTGCGAGATCGCGCAGCCGCGGCCCTCGAAACGGACGTCCGAGATCGTGTCGCCGTCGAAGGCGAGCGAGATCGAGATCTCGTCGCCGCAGAGCGGATTCTGGCCCTCGGCCTCGGCGTCCGGGTGCTCGAGCACGCCGTGCCCGCGTGGGTTGCGGTAATGGTCGAGAATCACCTCGCGATAGAGCTGGTCGAACTCGCTCATCAGCCGAGGCTCTTCTTGACCTTCTCGAGCCCGGCGACGAGCCGGTCGATCTCCTCGGGAACCGAATAGAGGTAGAAGCTCGCGCGGTTGGTCGCGATCACGCCGAGACGGTGCATCAGCGGCTGCGTGCAGTGGTGACCGCCGCGGATCGCGACCCCCTCCCAGTCGAGGATCTGGCAGACGTCGTGCGGGTGGATCCCGTCGACGTTGAACGAGACGATCCCTGCACGACGGGCGACCGGCGGCCCATAGGTCTCGATCCAGTCGAGCTCGGCGAGTCGCGTCAGCGCGTACTCCGTTAGCTCGTGCTCGTGGCGCTCGATCGCGTCGAGCCCGATTGCGCTGAGGTAGTCGATCGCGGCTCCGAAGCCGACGGCCTCGGCGATGGGCCCAGTGCCGGCCTCGAACTTGTACGGGAGCGCACCCCAGGTCGTCTCCTCGGCGCTGACCGTGCGGATCATGTGGCCGCCGAGGTTGAACGGCGACATCTGCTCGAGCAGCTCGCGCCGGCCCCAGAGAGCGCCGACCCCAGTCGGGCCGCACATCTTGTGTGCCGAGATCGCGAGGAAGTCGCAGCCGAGCTCCTGCACGTCGATCGTGCGGTGCGGGGCTGCCTGTGCGGCGTCGACGACCATGATCGCGCCCTGCTCGTGCGCCCACGCGGTCAGCTTCTCGACCGGGTTGACCGTGCCGAGGGTGTTCGAGACGAGGCCGGTCGCGACGACCTTCACGCGGCCCTCCGCTGCGAGCCCGTCGAGCGCGTCGAGTTGCAGCTCGCCGTTGTCGTCGATCGGGATCGTCCGGAACTCCGCTCCTGCGCGGCCGGCGATGTACTGCCACGGGACGAAGTTGGAATGGTGCTCGAGCTCGCTCACGATGACGACGTCGCCGGGCTCGAGGTTGTCGAGCCCCCAGGCGTAGGCGACGAGGTTGAGCGCCTCGGTGGCCTGGCGCGTGAAGATCACCTCGCGCTCCGACGGCGCGTTGACGAACGCCGCGACCTTCAGCCGCGCTCCCTCGTACGCGTCGGTCGCGCGCTCCGCGAGTCGATAGACGCCGCGATGGACGTTCGCGTAGGAGTGCGAGTAGAGCTCGGTCATCGCCTCGAGCACCTGGCGCGGCTTCTGGCTCGATGCCGCCGAGTCGAGGAAGGCGACCGGAAGGCCGTTCTGAAGCTCCTCGAGGTAGGGGAAGTCGGCGCGGAGGCGCTCGGCGTCGAGCTTGGCGATGGCGGCAACGGCCATGGCTCTCATGGTACTGACCGCGTTCGTCCCTACCCGCGAGGCTCGACCTTGCCGTTCGATGCCGCGCGGCCCGCGATCTCCTGCTCGCGCTCGACGGCCCGAGCCGCACCCTCGAGTAGATCGGCAAGGATTTTGACGCGCTCTCGCTCGGAGGTGATCTGGAGCAACTGCTGCTTCAGCTCGGGGGCGAACTCGAAGCGGCCCGCCAGCTCGAACGAGAGCTGCTCCGCACCTGTCGCCGGCTCCTCTACCTCCGCTCCCGTCAGCTCGACGAGCTTGCGGAAAAGCTCGAGCGCCCGGGCCTCGTCTGCGCTCTCGGCGGGATCCTCCGGCTCCTCGACCGGCTCGACGAGACCGGTTTGGAACGTCCTTCCGTCCGTCAGCTCGAGCAGCCGGAAGCGCTCGCGACCCTCGACGACCACGTTGAGGCGCCCATCGTCGAACCGGTCGAGAACGTCGGTCACGGCCGCGCGGGTCCCGATCTCGCGGAGGCCGTCGTCGTCGGCGTAGATCAGCCCGAACTCCCGCTCCTCTGCGAGGCACTCGTCGATCAGCTCCTGATAGCGATCCTCGAAGATGTGGAGCGGGATCTGCTCGGTCGGCAGCAGCACGATCCCGAGCGGAAAGAGTCCGAGCTCTGGCACCCCGCGAAGGTTACGCGCGTTCGAAGGCGGCGATCCGGAAGAGCGGGCCGGTTCGCTCGGAGACGAGCGTCAGGCCATGCGCCTCGGCAGGGCCCCGGAGCGACGCAGTCGAATGGACGAAGACGCGAAAGCTGCCTCGGCGCAGGCGGAGGACGCCGTTGATCGTGCCGAAGGCGGCGCGTGCCCACCAGTCGTCTCGCGGAAAGCTGAGTACCAGCGTGCGCCGCGTCAGGGAGGCGGCGATCCCGGCCAGCTCGGGTCCGTCTGGCGTGCAGCAGACGACCTTGTTCAGGACGACGATGTCGGCCTCGCGACGGGAGCTCGGATCCGCGACGAGATCGGCGGTGCGAAACGTCGCTCTATCGACGACGCCCGCCCCGGCGGCGAGCGTCCGCGCGTGCTTCTCGTAGCTCGGGACGAGCTCGACGATCTCGCCCTCGCGCGCACCGCCCTTCAGCAGCTCGAGCAGCACCTGGCCGATACCGCCGCCGATCTCGAGCACCGTCGCTCCCTCGAGCCCACGCGCGGACGCCCGCCGCGCGATCGCCCGGGCCATCGGGTCCGGCCCCTTGCGCCGATAGCGCCGGGCAACCCGCCGAGCGAATCGCTCGCCGAACAGCTCCTCCTGGCCGTGCCTGGCGCAGCAACCGCTCACGCGCGCCCGCGCCCCTCGCCAGCGTCGGCTCCCGCCCGGCAGAGCCGGGCTCCGCCGCCGCCCGCCGCCGCTCGCAGCACCCGGCTCACCGGGGCCGTACTCTCGTACTGTCCCCTTCGGCCGGGCACTGCGACCGACGCCCGAGGAACGCGCGGGCGTAAGGGGTCACACGAAGCGTCACAGGGCAACGGTACCCTCGGACGAATGAGCGACTACGTCTACACCATGTACAGGGCGGACAAGTTCTACGGCTCGGATCGCCAGGTGCTCGCGAACATCTCGCTCTCGTTCCTGCCGGGCGCGAAGATCGGCGTCCTGGGGCCGAACGGCGCCGGCAAGTCGACGCTGCTGCGGATCATGGCCGGGCTCGAGGAGCCGTCGAGCGGCGTCGCCGAGCTTGCGCCGAAGGCGACCGTCGGCTTCCTCCCGCAGGAGCCCGACCTCGACTCCGGCAAGAACGTGCGCGAGAACGTCGAGGACGGCGTCCGGCCGATGCGCGATCTGCTCGACCGTTTCAACGAGATCTCCGCCCGCTTCGCCGAGCCCGACGTCGACTTCGACGCGCTGATCGAGGAGCAGGGCACGGTGCAGGATCTGATCGACCGTCACGACGTCTGGAGCCTCGAGGCCACGCTCGACCGCGCGATGGACGCCCTCCGGCTCCCCGACGGCGACCGTGACGTGACGACGCTCTCGGGCGGCGAGCGGCGGCGGGTCGCGCTCTGCCGACTCCTCCTCTCCTCGCCCGACCTGCTGCTCCTCGACGAGCCGACGAACCATCTCGACTCCGAGTCGGTCGCCTGGCTCGAGCGCTTCCTCGAGTCCTACAAGGGAACCGTCGTCGCCGTCACCCACGATCGCTACTTCCTCGACAACGTCGCCGGCTGGATCCTCGAGCTCGACCGCGGCAAGGGACTTCCTTTCGAGGGCAACTACTCGTCCTGGCTCGAGCAGAAACAGGCGCGACTCGCGATTGAGGAGAAGACGGAGTCGGCGCGGCGGCGCACGCTCGCGCGCGAGCTCGAGTGGGTGCGGATGAGCCCGAAGGCTCGGCATGCGAAGTCGAAGGCGCGCGTCCAGGGCTACGAGAAGCTCCTCGCCGAGGAGCAGAACGTGCGGCTCGACAAGATCGAGATCCATATCCCGGCGGGCCCGCGTCTCGGGGACCTCGTCGTCCAGGCGAAGGACGTCGCGAAGGGCTTCGGCGACCGGCTGCTCTTCGAGGATTTGACCTTCTCCCTGCCGCCGGGCGGGATCGTCGGCGTGATCGGCCCGAACGGCGCCGGCAAGACGACTCTCGTTCGGATGATCTCCGGCGCGGAGAGCGCCGACTCGGGCGTCCTCACGGTCGGGGAGACGGTCGAGCTCGCCTATGTCGACCAGTCGCGCGGCGGACTCACGGCCGAGAACACCGTCTGGAAGGAGATCTCCGGCGACCTCGACACGATCGAGCTCGGCAAGAAGGAGATCAACTCGCGCCAGTACGTCTCCTGGTTCAACTTCCGCGGTGCCGACCAGCAGAAGCGCGTCGGCGACCTCTCCGGCGGCGAGCGCAACCGCGTTCACCTCGCGAAGCTGCTTCGCTCGGGCGGCAACGTGCTCCTCCTCGACGAGCCGACGAACGACCTCGACGTGGACACGCTGCGCGCTCTTGAGGAGGCGCTCCTCGACTTCGCCGGCTGCGCGGTCGTGATCTCGCACGATCGCTGGTTCCTCGACCGGATCGCGACCCACATCCTCGCCTTCGAGGGCGATTCGCAGGTGACGTGGTTCGAGGGGAGCTACCAGGAGTACGCCGACTGGGTGAAGGAAACCCGCGGCGCCGAGGCGCTCGAACCGCACCGGATCAAGTTCAAGCCGCTCGTTCGCGCGTAAGCGTGGAGGCGAAGCGGCAGCACCACAACGTCACGCTCGGGATCCTGACGCTCGCGGGAACCGCGTTCGCGCTCCAGCAGACGATGGTCTTCCCGGCGTTGCCGACCTTTCAGGCGGATCTCGACACGAGCACCGCCTGGGCGACCTGGGTGTTGACGGGTTTCCTCGTCTCCGCGGCGGTGACGACGCCGATCCTCGGTCGGCTCGGCGATCAGTACGGGAAGGAGCGAATGCTGCTCGTCAGCCTCGGGCTCTTCCTCGCCGGCTGCATCGGCGCGGCGGCGGCGTGGAACATCTGGTCGTTGATCGGTTTCCGCATCCTCTCGGGCGCGGGCGGCGCGCTCTTCCCGCTGAGCTTCGCGATCATCCGAGACGAGTTCCCGCCCGAACGCGTAAAGGTCGCGATCGGCCTCCTCTCGGCAGTGTTCGGAGTCGGCGGTGGCTTCGGGATCGTCCTCTCGGGAGTGATCGTCGACCACGTCTCGTGGCGCTGGCTCTTCATCCTCGGCTCGGTCCCGGTGGCAGCGTCGATCGCGCTCGTCCACCGCTACGTGCCCGAGTCGCCGATCCGCTCGCCCTCGCGCATCGATGTCCCAGGGGCGGCGCTCCTCGCAGGAGCGCTGATCGCGCTCATGCTTTCGCTCACCGAGGGCGAGCGCTGGGGCTGGACCTCGGCCCCGATCCTCGGGCTTGCCGCCAGCTCGGCAGCGCTTTTCCTCCTCTGGGGTCGCGTCGAGCTGCGCTCGAGCTCGCCGATGGTCGACATGCGGATGCTCGCCCACCGGCCCGTGTTGCTGACGAACGCCGCGACGCTCGTCTCCGGGTTCGCGCTCTTCAGCTGCTTCGTGCTCGTGCCGACCTTCGTCCAGGCGCCTTCCTCGCGCGGCTACGGCTTCGGAGCAAGCGCGACCCAGGCCGGGCTCTACCTGCTGCCGAGCTCGCTCGCGATGCTCTTCTCCGGCCCGGCCGCAGGGGTGATCGGACGGCGGTTCGGCTCGAAGTGGCCGCTCGCCGGCGGGATGCTGATCGTCAGTCTCGCCGCGCTCGTCCTAGCGCAGGCCCACGACGAGCCGTGGCACGTCGTCGCGGCGAGCGGCGCGCTCGGCGTCGGGGTCGGGCTCGCCTTCGCCGCGATGGTGGCGCTGATCGTCGAGAACGTGGACGTCACCGAAATGGGCGTCGCGACGGGGATGAACACCGTCGTCCGGATGATCGGGGCGGTCGTCGGCGGACAGGTCGGCGCCGCGCTCCTGACGGCGCAGACGATCGGCGACACGTCCGCGCCGGCCGAGTCGGCGTTCACGACGACCTTCGCGCTCAGCGCCGTCGCCGCACTCGCAGCCTCGCTCGTGGCGCTCGCGATCGTTCGCGAGCCGCTGCGCCGACTGGTTCCCGCGAGCTCGTAGTCCAGGCTTCGCGGCCCACCAACTCGCTCACCGGCGGTCAAGAGTAACCCATGTGCCCTCCGGGAACGGAGGGAACAGGGAATTTCTCAAGCAGCTGACGGACGGTGCCTTCTACGGCTCCCGGGCGAAGCTCGTCCAGAAGGTCGAGGGCCTGTCGTCCGGCGGACGCCGCTCTCCCGCGACGTGTTTCGGCAGGCGTTCGGCGCCCTCTTCCTCTTCTGGTCGAGCAGGCGCGTCTACCGTGCGCTACGCGCGGCCCTGAAGCGCTAGCCGGGTAGCCAGGCGTCCTGGTACGCGGTCGGCATGTCGGCGGCGTTCTCGGCGTACGCCTCCTTCGAGTCGGACGTCGTCTTCGCGACTCCGGCGCCGTGGCGCCGGGCCAGCTCCGACGCGGGATAGACGACATCACCGCCCGCCCGAGTGCCGACTGCGAGGATCGCGCACGGCCCCTCGCCCGCGCCGACGAAGACGTGCTCGGTCCAGGCGGGACAATGGATGAAGTCCCAGGCCTTCAGCGGTCGCTCATCGCCCTCGACCAGGAGCAGGCACTCGCCCTGGAGGACGAGGAAGTCCTCCTGCTCGTCCTCGCCGTGGTACATGCACGCGGCCTGGCCGGGCTGGAGGACGCCGATATTGATCCCGAGTTGCGGGAAGCGAGCGTCGCCCTCGAAGCGGGTGAAGGCACCGAAGTCGCCGTCCAGCCAGCGCGCCTCCTTCGCGTTCACCACGAACCAGCCTTCCCCACGCGGGGCAAGGCCGCCGTCTTCGCGCTCGAGCCGAGCTTCCGGAACCACGATCGAGAGTGTCGCATCGCTTAGGGTTTCCGCGTCGAGACGAGAAGGACGCCGTGGCAGCGCAGCCGTATCCACAGATCCAGCCCTACCTGCTCTACGAGGACGTCGCCGGAGCGATCGCCTGGCTGACCGAGGCGTTCGGCTTCGAGGAGCAGCTGCGCTTCGCCGACGAGGAGGGCACAGTCAGCCACGCCGAGCTGCGGCTTCCCGGCGGCGGAGTCGTCTTCCTGGGCGATCCCGGCGAGGACGAGCAGGCGCGCGCCGCGGGCGCCGAGATTCGCCAGGAGCCGATGGACATGCCTTACGGGGACCGCCGCTACGACGCCTACGACCTCGAAGGCCAGCTCTGGTCGTTCGCCCAGCACGTGGCCGATGTCGTGCCGGAGGACTGGGGCGTCAAGCCCGGGGAGTGATGGATGCGGACGCCACCGAGCTCCGTGTTCTCGGCTGCCTGATCGAGAAGCAGCGGACGACCCCTGATGTCTATCCGCTCTCCCTGAACGCGTTGCGGCTCGCGTGCAACCAGGCGACGAACCGCGAGCCCGTGGTCGACTACGACGAGGCGACCGTGCGCGCCGCGCTCGACAAGCTCTCGCGCCGCGGCTGGACTCGGCTCGCGACGGGGCCCGGGAGCCGGACGGCGAAGTATCGCCACCTCCTCGACGAGGCACTCGGCCGGGTGCCGTCGCAGATCGCGCTCCTCGCCGTCTTGATGCTGCGAGGGCCGCAGACTCCAGGCGAGCTGAAGTCGCGCGTCGACCGTCTCTACCCGTTCGGGACGCTCGAGGACGTGCAGAAGGCGCTCGAGGCGCTGATCGACGCTGGCCTCGTGGCGCAACTCCCACGCCGTCCCGGCCAGAGTCAGGATCGTTTCACGCAGCTACTCGGTGGCGAGCACGAGGCGCCGGCCGAACGAGAAAGTGTTGTTGCAACACGAAGTCCGCTCGAGGAGCGCGTCGCGCGGCTCGAGGAGCAGGTCGCCGCACTTCAGCGGGCACTCGCCGAGAGATGATCTGGCTGGCGATGATCCGGCCGGCCGGCGCTACCGTGCCCGCATGAATCCTCTGGACGACATTCGCGCCGGCGCGCGTCGAGTGAGAGACCAGCTCCGGCGCACCGCCGGCCCGGAGGTGGAGGAGTTCCTCTCCGACCGCTTCAGCCCCCGCTCGGAGCCGAGGTCGATGGCCGAGCTCCAAGCCGAGCTCGACGACCTTGTCGGGCTCGAGACCGTCAAGGAGCAGGTGCGGGCGCTCGTGGCCTTCCTCGAGGTGCAGGCGCGGCGACTCGAGCACGGGCTGCCGGAGGTCGCCACGAGCCAGCATCTCGTCTTCCTCGGCAATCCGGGTACCGGCAAGACCACGGTCGCCCGCCTCCTCGCCGAGATGTACGGCTCGATGGGCCTCCTGAGAAAGGGTCATCTCGTCGAGGTCGACCGCGCGTCGCTCGTCGGACAGTACATCGGCCAGACCGCGATCAAGACCGACCGGGCGATTCGCCGCGCGCTCGATGGCGTCCTCTTCGTCGACGAGGCCTACGCCCTCACACCCGGCGACGGTGACGGGAGAAACGACTTCGGAGCCGAGGCGGTCGAGACGCTGCTGAAACGGATGGAGGATCACCGCCACCGCCTCGTCGTGATCGTCGCGGGCTATCCGCGTCTGATGCGCGGCTTCCTCGACTCGAATCCGGGCCTGCGCTCGCGGTTCGCGCGCGAGCTCACGTTTCCCGACTACTCGAGCGACGACCTGCTCGCAATCACCCGCACGCTCGCCGCCGAGGCGGAATACGAGCTCGGCCCGGGAGCCGAGGACGCGCTCGAGCGGATCTTCGCGGGCGCGGTCCGTGGCGAGGGCTTCGGCAACGCGCGCTTTGCTCGCACGATCTTCGAGCAGGCCCTGAACCGGCAGGCGCTCAGGCTCGCCGCCATCGAGGGCGCGGAGCTGGCTGAGCTGGATCGCGAAGCTGTGAGCACGCTGACCGCGGAGGATCTCCTCGAGGCGGCGCACTCGCTCGGCGAGGGCGCGGAGGCGCGGCCACGCCGTCGCCGCTGGCTCGGGACCTGAGCCTGGGTCTCCGCTTCGGTCGCGAACCGCTGGGTCTCAGGCCGTCGCGGTGATCGTGATTCCGCCGCGAGCCTTCTGCACGAGCGTCACGGTCACCCGTTCGGAACCGAGCTCCAGCGCGTTCGCCACGTCGTCGCGGATCTTCACCGCAAGCGCCTCGCAGAAGACGCCCTCGTTCCGGAACGAGGCGAGATAGAGCTTCAGCGACTTCGACTCGAGGCAGAGGCCCAGCGGCTCGAACTCGATCGTCGCGACGTACATGTCCGCCTGACCGGTGATCGGGCAGAGAGCGACGAGCTCGTCGCTCTCGAGCTCGACGAGCGCCACGCCCGGATTCGGAAAGGTCTCGAGACCGGCGTAGTGCTCGGAACCCGCGTGACCCAAAGCAACAAATACTGGTGCGGCGGACTCGGGGAGGGAGTCGCTCATATCCGTATCGTAGACCCGTGCAGCGCGTCTACCTCGCCGGACCGCCGTTCGCGGAGGAGTATCGCGCCCGCGCGAGTGCGCTTCTGCTGAAGGCCGGCTGCGAGCCCGTCGATCCGATGCGACGCGATTTCCGCGGCGCCACGGAGGGCCGCGAGGCCGAGATCGTCGAGGGGGACCTCGCCGACATCGACTCGTGCGCGGCGGTGCTGGCCGACTTCACCCGGCCGGACGAAGGGACTGCGATGGAGGCGTGGTACGCCCATAGCCGCGGGATCCCAGTCGTCGCCTACACGGGTGGGGAGCCGTCGCATCCGTGGACGGTCTACGTCAGCGACTCGGTGCACGCCGAGCTCGCAAGAGCCGTCGAGGCAGCCGCGTTACCAGCCTCATGAGGTTTACCGTGATCGGCAGGGGCAACCTCGTCGGAGGCGAGCTGTAGCTTCGCGCCGCCGCTCAGCCGTCGAGCGCCCGCTGCACGGCTTCCTCGAACGAGGTCAGCTCGAAGGGAAGGAGGTTCCGCAGCCGCTCTTCGCGCGCGATCGTGGGGCTGCGGAGGCCCTCGACCAGCGGACGGGCCACGGACGCGTTGACGGGCGTCACGAGCTCGAGCCACAACGCCGACAGCGCCGGCGTGAGCACCGGCACCTCGACGATGCGCGGCTTCCTGCCCAGCAACGCCGCGATCCGCTCGATCATCTGCCTGTAGGTCATCACCTCGGGTCCGCCGGCGTCGAACGCCTTGCCGATCGCGTCGTCGTTGCCGGCGACGCCGGCCAGATATCGCGCGATGTCCTCGAGCGCGATCGGCTGCGTCGGCGTGGAGACCCAGCTCGGCGTGATCATCACGGGCAGCTTCTGGACGAGACCGAGGATCGTCTCGAAAGCGGCGCTGCCCTTCCCGATCACCATTGCGGCACGCAGCGTCGTCACGGGCACCCCGTCCGAGGCGAGACGCTCACCTGTCTCGCGACGGCTGCGCAGATGGGCCGACGCACCTGGGTCGTCGCCACCGAGTCCGCCGAGATAGACGATCTGACCCACGCCTGCGCGTGCGGCCTCTCGCGAGACATTCTCAGCCGCCTCGCGATCCTGCCGCTCGAAGTCGCGCGCACCGAGCGAATGGACGAGGTAGTAGGCGACGTCAGCTCCGTCGAGCGCCTCGGCGACACCCTCGCCCGAGCAGACGTCGGCTTCGATCCACCGGCTCCCGTCTTCGGGGTCGTGCGGTCCGCGCGAGACGGCCACGACGTCGTGCTCGGTGCGGAGCAGCGGCAGGAGCTCCTGTCCAATCACCCCTGTCGACCCGAAGACCGTCGCTCTCATTTCGCGCGCCCCCGCACAAGCAGCTCGAAGTAGCGGCGGCTGACGGCGGCGTGGAACGGGCTCTGGCCTTTCGCATACAGGGCTCCCGTCCACCACGGCGCTCCGGCGCGCGCGGCCAGTCGGGGCAGGTACTCCTCGACGGTGACGCTGAGCTCGTGCTCGCCGCCATCGGCACGCTGCGCCAGCATGACCGAGCCGCCTGCCCGCAACGCGAGCAGACCACCCGCGATTGCGTAACGACACAAGACGATGCCGTCCGCGTATTCCAGCTCAGGTGGCCCGAATCTGAGCAGAGTCGCACCCCCCAGCAAACGCAGGCGGCCTCCATCGGCACCCCACGTCGCGCGGACGCCGCCACGGGTGAAACCGTCGACGGCCTGCCAGTAGGTGACGCCGAGCCAGCGTGCGCCCGCTTCGGAGGCCTCGGCAACAGGCTCTGCCACGAGCACACGTTGCCGGGACTCGAAGCCGCCGGAGTCGAGCACCCGCTCGGTCGTCTCCCAGCCGTGAAGACCGGTCACCCCGGCTACGCCTGCGGGATGCGAGCCTCGAGCGCGGCCCCGAGCGCCTCGCGCACCGGCTCCAGCTCGATCCGGTCGAGCACGTCCTGGAAGAAGCCGCGGACGATCATCCGCTCGGCCTCCTGGCGCGAGAGGCCGCGGGCCATCAGGTAGAAGAGCTGCTCGCGATCGACCTGGCCGAGCGTGGCGCCATGGGTGCAGCGGACGTCGTTCGCCAGGATCTCGAGGCCCGGGATCGAGTCTGCATGGGCGGTCTTCGACAGGAGCAGGTTCCGGTTCTCCTGGTAGGCGTTCGTCTTTTGCGCGTCCTTCTCGACCCGGATCATCCCGCGCCAGACCGCGCTCGAGTTGTCTCGCAGCGCGCCCTTGAAGGCAAAGTCAGAGGTCGTATTCGGAGCGATGTGCTCCTGGAAGGTGTCGTAGTCGAGGTGCTGTGTCCCATCCGCGAAGTAGGCGCCCGTGACCCGCGAGGTCGCGCCCGGCCCGGCGAGGTCGTTCTGGATCCGAATCTTGCCTTTCTTCGAGCCGAAGCCGCCGGCGACCCAGTCGAGCTCGGCATCGCGCTCGACGCGCGCGTGGTGCGTGCCGAAGTGCCAGGTCTCCTGCGAGGTCGACTGCACCGAGACGTACTCGACCTTCGCGCCCTGTTCGACGACGATCTCGACCGCCGCGTTGACGTAGCCCGAGAGCTCCGGCGAAGTGGAGACGTACTCCTCGATCACCGTGAACGAGCTTTCCGGCTCGGCGACGACGAGCAGCCGCCAGAAGAGCGAGCCGCCCTCGACCGAGTTGACGATGCGGACGTAGAGCGGCTGCTCGAGTCGCACGCCCTTCGGGACGTGCACCAGCAGCCCGTGCTCCCACATCGCCGCGTTGTGCGCGGCGAACTTCTCGTCGGAGCCGACGAGCTCGCCGAGCCGCGGGTGGTCGGCGAGCTTCTCGAAGCGGATGCCTTCCGGGACGCGCTCGAGCTCGATTCCGCCCTCGGAGACGCGAACGATTCCGGCCGCCTCCAGCTCCAGCATCCCGGGGGCGCTCGCGATCCCGCTGGCGCCGTTCGCGGAGAACGACTCGGGGTCGAAGCCCTTAAGGTTCGTGAAGCGCCACGACTCGTCCGAGGTGGTCGGCATCCGCAGCGCGCGGTAGCGCTCGAGCAGCTCGAGCCTAGCCACGAGGCGCGTATCTCCGGTGGAGGATGAGCACGTTGCCGTCCGAATCCTTGACGAAGCCCATGTGACAGACACCCGTGTCCTCGAACCCGATTACGTCGGCGCCGGTCGCGCGCACCTCCTCTACCGCCGCCGGAACGTCGGCGACGCGGAGCGCAATCCCGGCGGCGTTCGGATGGAACGGCTCGCCGTCCGCCTCCGGGTTCCAGAACGAGAGCGTCAGATTTGGCGCCTCGATCTCGCCCCCGGTGAACTCGCTCACGGGCAGGCCGAGCACCTCGGAGTACCACGCAACCGCGCGCCCGACATCACGCGTCGGCACCGACACGAAATCCACCTGCTCGACCTGCATCACTCGTGGGATGCGTAGCGCCGGTGCAGCATCAGCGCGTTGCCGTCTGGATCCTTGAAGAAGGCCATGTGGCAGACGTTCGTGTCCAGGATCTCGCCCTCGAAGACGACCCCGGCCGCTTCGAGCTTCGCGCGCCCCTCGGCGACGTCGGGAACGCGGAGCGCGATGTGCGAGGTGTGCGGCGCGAACGTGGCGCCGATCGCCGTTGGGTCGACGAGGTAGAGGCTGACGTTGCCTGTCTCGAACTCGAGCCAGCCGGCTTCCGGGTTCGGGCAATGGAGCCCGAGCGTCTCGCCGTAGAACTTCTTGGCCCGCTCCATGTCCGCCACCGGCACGGACACGAAGTCCGTCCGCTCGACGGTGATCACGAGTCGCTGCGCCCCGGCTCGCGCGGCGCGTAGCGGTGGTGGAGCATCAGGGCATTGCCGTCGGGATCCTCGAAGAACGCCATGTAGCAGACGCCCGTGTCGAAGGTCTCGCCGACGAACTCGACGCCCTTCGTCTCGAGCTCGGAGCGCGCGGCGACCATGTCCTCGACGTGCAGCGCGAGGTGCGCGGTCTTCTGCGGCGCGAACTCCATCCCGAACGTGGTCGGCTCGTAGATCCCGCAGCACGTCTGACCGACCCAGAACTCGGCGTCGCCGGTCTCGTCGGGTCGCAGCCCCAGCGTGTCGACGTAGAAGACCCGCGATCGCTTCCAGTCGGTGGACGGCACGGCGACGAAGTCGAAGCCCGTGACCGGGCTAGCCAACACTGCCCTCCATCTGGAGCTGGATCAGCCGGTTCATCTCGACGGCGTACTCGAGCGGCAGCTCCTTCGTGATCGGCTCGACGAAGCCGGAGACGATCATCGCGGAGGCCTCGGACTCGGTCAGGCCGCGGCTCATCAGGTAGAAGAGCTGCTCCTCCCCGATCTTGGAGACGGTCGCCTCGTGGCCGAGATCGACCTCGCTCTCGTCCACCTGGATGTACGGGTAGGTGTCGGAGCGCGACTCCTCGTCGAGGATCAGCGCATCGCAGACCACCTTTGACTTCGCCCCGACGGCGCCCTTCGCGACCTCGAGCAGTCCGCGATAACCGGCCCGGCCGCCGTTCTTCGAGATCGACTTGGAGGTGATCACGGACGTGGTCTTGGGCGCGACGTGGACGACCTTGCCGCCCGCGTCCTGGTGCTGGCCCTTGCCCGCGAACGCGATCGAGAGCACCTCCCCGTGGGCGCGCGGGCCCATCAGCCAGATCGCCGGATACTTCATCGTCAGCTTCGAGCCGAGGTTCCCGTCCACCCACTCCATCGTCGCGTCCTCGTAGGCGATCGCGCGCTTGGTGACGAGGTTGAAGACGTTGTTCGACCAGTTCTGGATCGTCGTGTAGCGGCAGCGCCCACGCGGCTTGACCACGATCTCGACGACCGCGGAGTGGAGCGAGTCGGACGAGTAGATCGGCGCGGTGCAGCCCTCGACGTAGTGCACGTAGGCGTCCTCGTCGACGATGATCAGCGTCCGCTCGAACTGGCCCATGTTCTCCGCGTTGATCCGGAAATAGGCCTGGAGCGGCAGCTCGATCTTGACGCCCGGCGGCACGTAGATGAACGAGCCACCCGACCAGACGGCCGAGTTCAGCGCCGCGAACTTGTTGTCGTTCTGCGGAATGATCGTGCCGATGTACTGCTTGACCACGTCCTCGTGCTCACGCAGGGCGGTGTCCATGTCGAGGAAGAGCACGCCCTTCGCCTCGAGGTCGGCCTGGAGCTTGTGGTAGACGACCTCCGATTCGTACTGGGCCCCGACCCCGGCGAGGTACTTCTTCTCCGCCTCGGGGATCCCGAGCTTGTCCCAGGTGTCGAGGATGTCCGCCGGTAGGTCTTCCCAGTTCTTCGCCTGCTTCTCGGTCGGCTTGATGTAGTAGTAGATGTTGTCGAAGTCGATCTCGGCGACATTGCCGCCCCAGGTCGGCAGCGGGCGCGCGAAGAAGTAGTCGAGCGAGCGGTGCCGGAACTTGCGCATCCAGTCGGGCTCCTGCTTGTGCTCGGCGATCGCCTCGACCACCTCGTGCGAGATCCCGCGACCCGACTTGAAGAAGTAGTTCTCCGCCTCGTCCGAGTTCTTGAAGCCGAACTGGTACTCGTCGCGAATCCCGCGGACGATCTCCGTTTCGCTCATGCGGCCACCTCTTCCTTCGGCATGAAGGCATCGTAGCCTTCGGCCTCGAGGCGGTGCGCAAGCTCCGGGCCCCCGCTCTCGACGATCCGGCCGCCCACGAAGACATGGACGTAGTCGGGCGTCACATAGTTGAGGATTCGCTGGTAATGCGTGATCACGAGCGCGCCCATCTCCGAGCTGACGAGCTCGTTGACGCCGTTCGCGACGATCCGCAGCGCGTCGATGTCGAGCCCGGAATCGGTCTCGTCGAGAATCGCGATCTTCGGCTGGAGGAGCGCCATCTGGAGAATCTCGACGCGCTTCTTCTCGCCGCCCGAGAAGCCGTCGTTCAGGTAGCGCGAGGCGAGCTCGCGCGGCACCTTGAGACGCTCCATCGCGGCGAGGATCTCGGTGCGGAACTCCTTGACCGGGATCGGATCGTCCTGGCCGCCGTTCTTGGCTTTCCGGATCGCGTTGATCGCGCTCCGGAGGAAGCTCGTGACGGTGACGCCCGGGATCGCATGCGGGTACTGGAAGGCGAGGAAGAGGCCGCGCTGGGCGCGCACGTCAGCGCCCTCCTCGACGATGTTCTTGCCGTCGAGCAGGATCTCGCCCGCGGTGACCTCGTACGACGGATGTCCCATCAGCGCGTACGCGAGCGTCGACTTGCCGGAGCCATTAGGGCCCATGATCGCGTGCTTCTCGTTCAGGTCGACGGAGAGGTCGACGCCCTTCACGATCTCGGTGCCGTCCTCGAGCGCGACGTGCAGATTCTTCAGTTCCAGGAACGCCAAAGCTTGTGACTCCTCTTTTCGCAGCGGCAAGCCGGAATCAGCGCCGCTTCGTAACCTTATGGTAGCCGATCACCCCAGCCACGACAGGGGCCGCCAGGACTGCGATCGAGCCTACCTTGCCGAGCCGAAGCCGGGCCTCGGTCCAGGCGCTCCCCGAGCGCGCCTGCTCGTCGAAACGGCCGTGGGCGCCTGGGTCACCCGCGATCGTCTCGTAGAGATTGTCCGGCGAGTCGAGCGGCTTCGCCTCGCCGGTCGTCTGTCCCTTCCATCCGTTGCGGAGGAGAACACGGTCGCCGGCGCGAGGCGAGAGCTTTTGTCCCCAGAGCAGCTTCTGAGAGGCCCACGTCACGGGGAGCTCGCGCTGCGGCCGCTCGCAGCAATGGAGAATCGCCTCGGCGACGATCTCGGGCTGATAGATCGGGGGCACGGGTTGCGGTTGCAGGCCGAGCTTCTGGCGGCCGCGATCGAACTGCGGTGTGTTGATCCCGCCGGGGAGGATCAGGCTGATGTCGACGCCGGTGTCGAGCTTCTCCTGCTCGGTTCGCGCCGACTCGAAGAACGCGCGGCCGGCGGCCTTCGAGGCGCAATAGGCAGCCTGCAGCGGAATCCCGCGGTAGGCGAGGCCGGAGTTGAGGTCGATGAACGTCCCGCGCGTCGCCTTCAGGTGCGGGAGTGCGGCCTTGTACGCGTGGGCTCGGCCGAGAAAGTTGACGTCCATCACCCGGCGCAGCTCGTCCGCATCGAGTTGCTCTACCTCGGCATAGACCGTCACCATCACCGAAGCGACGAAGGTATCGATTCGGCCGAACCGCTCGACAGCACGCGCGCAAAGCGACTCGAGGCCGGCCGGGCTCGTCGTATCGGTCGCGACCGCCATCCCGGCGGCCCCCTCCGCCTCGATCTCGAGGACAGCGGCATCGAGGGCAGGTGCATTCCGGGCTGCCACCACGACATTCGCGCCCCGGCGGGCTGCCGCGCGCGCAGTAGCCCGCCCGATCCCGCTCGACGCGCCCAACACAACGACGACCTGCTCCGCAAGCCGCTTCTTCACCGGTCGCCCCGCTTCTGCATCGGGCCACCGTGCCCGGGGTCGGGATTGGACAAACGATGGTAGAGTCATATCCATGCCCTTCGGAATCGGTGTCACGGAGATGGTCATCCTCCTGATCGTCCTGCTCGTCTTCTTCGGCCCCAAGCGGCTGCCCGAGATGGGCCGTTCGCTCGGCAAGGGGATGCGCGAGTTCAAGGACTCGATCTCCGGCAAGGACGACGACGACGAGCCCGTCCATAAGCGCTACGCCACCGAGCTTCCGCCCGCCGAGCAGCCGGCGGACCCCGAGTACGTCGATGTCGAGCCGCCCGAGCGTGACCGGGTCACGCGCGAGCGCGACACCATCACCTAGCTTCCGAGCGCATGATCAAGAAGCGTCTGCCGCGGCGCCTCGGCCACGGCGAGGAAGCAACGCTGGTCGAGCATCTCGGCGAGTTGCGGACGCGCCTCGTGATCGCACTCTTCGCGATCGTTCCCGCGTTTGCGGTCTCGTTCGCCTTCCACGAGCGACTGATCGACTGGCTGACGCGCCCTCTCCCGAACGACAAGAGCCTCGTCACGCTGGGTGTCACCGAGCCGTTCACGACCGCGATCAAGGTCAGCCTGGCCGCCGCAGTCGCGATTACGCTGCCGATCCTGCTCTACCAGCTTTGGTCGTTTCTGGCGCCCGCGATCGAGGAGCACACACAGCGGGTCGTCTCGGTCTTCGCCGTCTTCTCGACGGTGCTGTTCGCCGGCGGAGTCGCGTTCTCGTACTTCATCGTGCTGCCACGGGCGCTCTCGTTCCTGACGAACTTCGGCGCCGATCAATTCGAGATCGACATCCGCGCGAGCTACTACTTCTCGTTCGTGACGGTGACGCTGCTCGCAAGCGGCCTCGCCTTCCAGATGCCGATCTTCATCCTCGCTCTCGTCCGCCTGCGCGTCCTCACTGCGGCGAAGCTGCGCAAGAACCGCCGCCTCGGCTACGTGCTGATGGTCGTCTTCGCCGTTCTCCTTCCGACCGTGGATCCCGTTTCGCTGGCACTCGAGGTCGCGCCGCTCCTGGTCCTGTTCGAGACCTCGATCTGGCTCTCGAGCTTCATGGAGAAGCGCTGGGGGCTCGACCCCGCCTCCGACGAGTTCGGCGGCTTCTTTCCCGACTCCGAGTAACGAGTTGGGGGCCGCGGGCGCGCTGTGCGGCTGGCACCGCGAGCAGAGAGAAGCGGCCGCCGCCCCCACGTAGTTCGACAGCGATCGAAGCGCGGATCGCGTGGACTTGTAAGAAGTGCGTTACGGGTCTCGAACCTGATCGAACCGGTTCGAGTTTTCGTTCGAACCAGTGGTCGGACGAGCGTCACGGTGGTGCCGTTTCGTCCGAACCGGACGACATCTGCTCTTCTCCACGATTAGGAGGCACCATGCAGGAAACCCATGCTGCGGCCGAGACTCGCCGCGGCTTCATCGGCAAAGCGGCCCTCCTCGGCGGCGGCGCTCTCGCCGCGAGCGGAGTCGGTGCCTTTACCGAAGCCGCCCGCGCCCAGTCGGCCCCGGCAAGCGATCTCGCAGTCCTCAACTTCGCGTTGACGCTCGAGTATCTCGAGGCCGAGTTCTACGATCGCGCCCGCCAGGGTGCCTTCGGTCGCCTAAACGCAGGCGTCCAGCGCTTTGCCGAGGTGGTCTACTCGCACGAGCAGGCACACGTCGACGCGCTCGTCGCGACGATTCCGGCCCTCGGCGGTACCCCCGTCAAGAAGCCGGCACTGAAGTTCCCGAAGCTCGCACAGCGCTCGTTCGTGCTTACGGCGATCCAGCTCGAGCAGGTCGGCGTCGGCGCCTATGGCGGTGCCTTCCCCTCGCTCAAGCTGAAGGCCGTGAAGGAAGCCGCGCTCGCGATCCATTCCGTGGAGGCACGTCACGCCGCGTACGCCCGGCTCGTCGCCGGCACGCTGCCGGCCAACGTCGCCTTCTTCAGCCCTCTAACCGCGGATCAGGTGCTCAAGCGCGCCGCTCCGTTCTTCGCCTAGGAGACCTGCGATGACTGAGATCTTCGTTCACAAGGGCATCGAGGTCGAGACCGACACGCCGATCGCCTCCCTCTCGGAGGAGCTCGGGACCTCGCGTGACCTGTTCCTGAAGCGTGCCGCCATCTTCGGCGGCAGCGTCTTCGCGGCGGCATCCCTCGGGATGGCGCTGCCAGGCAACGCGAAGGCGTCGAAAGCATCGGACGTCGCGATCCTCAACTTCGCGTTGACGCTCGAGTACCTCGAGGCCACGTTCTACGCGATCGCTGCGACCAAGGGCTTCGGCCCGCGCGTCGGGCGGCTCGCACGGGTGATCCGCGACCACGAGATCGCTCACGTCAAGGCGCTCGTCGCGACGATTCCGTCGCTCGGAGGCACGCCGGTGAAGAAGCCGAAGTTCAACTTCCCGCCGTCGCTGTACGCCAACGAGACCACGTTCCTCCAGACCGCGATGGCGCTCGAGGACACGGGCGTCGGCGCCTACAACGGGGCCGGCCCGGCCCTGACGCTGAAGCCGGTCAAGGAGGCCGCGGCGTCGATCGTCGCGGTCGAGGCGATGCACGCGTCGTGGGTTCGCGGCGTGGCGGGAACCGCTCCGGCGCCCGCCTCGTTCGACGATCTGCTGACAACGCAGCAGGTGCTTGCCGCGGCGGGTCCCTTCCTCGCGTAAGTGCTCGACGGAACGATCAAGCGGGCGGCCGGTCTCGGCCGCCCGCTCGTTCTGCGGAGCGCCCGGCCCGGCGTCCGCCTTCGCGTGACGCCGCTTTCGTTCGTGGATCCGGCCCCCGGCTCGACGTACTTCCAGCCGATCGCGATCAACCGCTTCGTCGCAATTCGCGTCGAACTGGTCAACGTCGGCTCGGCCCTCTACGTCGATACGACCTCGAACGGCGCTCGCGTCGACGCGGGCAGTCGACTACGGCGCGCCTTGATTCTCGACGCCGCCGAGCCTGGATTGAGCCGGCCGCAGCTCCGGCCGGGACAGCGCAAGACCGGCTCGCTCAGCTTCGAGATCCCGAAGCGCGCGCGTGTCCAGTCTTTCCGGCTGACCCTGGACAGCGGCTTCGGACCCGAGACTGGCGTCTGGACCTTCTCTCGCTAGAGTCCGGCGCCGTGAGGCGGGTGCTGTCAGCGGACTGGGTGCTGCCCATCGAAGGCGCGCCGATCGAGGACGGCGCCGTGGCGATCGAGGGTGGTCGGATCGCGGCGGTGGGCACCGTTGCCGAGCTCGGGGAGGGCGCTCGCTTCCCCGGTGCGGCGATCGTCCCAGGGTTCGTCAACGCACACACCCATCTCGAGTACGCGGTCTATGCCGGGTTCGGCGACGGCCAGTCGTTTGCGCCCTGGCTCGCGATCCACATCGACCGCAAGGCGAGGCTGGAGCGCGGCGAGATGGAGGCGATTGCCCGGCTTGGGGCCGCCGAGTGCCTCGCATCCGGGATCACGACGGTCGGCGACGCCGCCTTCGCAGGCGCGAGCGCCCACGCCTGCGCGGAGCTCGGTCTTCGGGCGATCGTCCACCTGGAGGTCTTCGGCTCGGATCCGCGCGACGCGATGCGGCAGTTCGAGGAGAAGCTCGAGTACGCGCGACCCGTGCTCTCCGAGCGCGTCCAGGTCGGGATCTCGCCGCACGCGCCATACTCGTGCTCCACCGAGGTCTACGCCGCCTGCCTCGAGCTCGGCGTGCCCGTGATGACGCACTTCAACGAGAGCCAAGACGAGCTCGACTGGCTGGAGCGAGGCGAGGGGCCGATGCGGCCGGTCGCGGACTTCCTGATCGAGCCCGACGGGCAAACCGGGATCCGCCGGCTCGCTGCCGCAGGTCTCCTGCAGCGCGGCATCGTCGCCGCTCACTGCGTCAAGCTTGCCGCGGACGAGCTCGAGCTGCTGGCCCTCAACGACGTCGCCGTCGCTCACTGTGCCCGCTCGAATGCGCTGCTGGGATGCGGCGTTGCCCCGCTGGCGGAGTTCCGAGCTGCGGGTCTGCGGGTGGGTGTCGGCACGGACGGCGTCTCCTCCGTTCCCTCGCACGACTTCTTCGAGGAGCTCAGGACGGTCGTCGGCGCAACCCGGGCGCGCTCGGAACGGGCGGACGCGTTGTCACCGGCGGAGGCTCTCGAGCTCGCCACCCTCGGGGGCGCCCGCGCGCTCGGGATCGACGACGAGACGGGCTCGCTCGTCGCAGGAAAGCGCGCCGATCTCGCGGTGATCGGCCTGGCGGAGTCGGCGTATCTACCATGGGAGGACCCGGCGGCTGCGGTGGTCTTCGGAGGCGGCCCAGCGCGCATCCTCGCTACCCTCGTCGACGGCGAGGCCCGCTATGAGAAGGGAGGAGACGAATGGCACGAGCTGACCGCCGCCGCGGCACGCGCGCGAAGCCGGCTGCTGGGCCACGCCCCCGCCCGCGCGACGTAAGCCAGGCCAGCATCGAGGACACGATGTTCTTCGTGCGGCTGCGCCGGCACGCGAAGTGGATGTTCGTCTTTCTCGCCCTGATCTTCGGTCTCGGATTCGTGATCTTCGGCGTCGGCGCCAACAATGCCGGCACCGGGATCGGCGACATCATCGGCGGCGGCGCGGGCTCGGACGGCGTCGCGTCGGTTTCCGAGGCTCGCGACCGCGTCAAGGCGAATCCGAAGGATGCGGACGCTCGTCGCGAGCTCGTCACCGCGCTCGAGACGGAGGGACGGAACGAGGAGGCAATCGACGCTCTGGTCGGCTATCTCGAGCTTCGTCCTCGGGATGACGACGCGTTGCGCGAGCTCGCAGGGCTCTATCTGACGGAAGGCAACGTCAGCCAGCAGGATGCTCAGAACGAGCAGATCCGCGCCGCATCTCTCACCGCGGGCTCGAGCTTCGCCGAGCCGCTGAAGCTCGGCACGTCGGGCGCGACGCTCGGCGAGGATCCGATCACGACCGCCGTTACCACCGAGGCGAACGAGGCGATCACCGCCGCGCTCGACGAGTCGCAGAAGGCGTACACGAAGGCGGTCGAGACGTACGAGCGACTCGTCACGATCGTGCCGGACGATCCGAACGCGCAGCTCGAGCTGGCGCAGACGGCAGAGCAGGTGCGCGACTATCCCAAGGCGATCGCCGCCTATCAGCAGTTCCTGAAGCTCGCCCCCGACGATACGAGCGCGGAGATCGTGAAAGCCCAGATCAAGCAGCTGCAGGGAGCGCTTCAGCCCGCGTCGTCAGGTTAGACTCACCGAGTCCGGGAATTGCGGTTCAACACTGTCGGTGAGACCGGGGGGCCATGAATTTCGACGTCAAGACCGAGAAGCTGAGCGACGACCAGTTCGTGATCTCGCTGGCCGGTGAGGTGGATCTGTATACCGCGCCCGAGTTCAAGCAGCAGCTCCTCGAGGTGATCGACCAGGGCGGGCGCGATGTGATCGTCGATCTGAGCGACACGACGTTCATCGACTCGACCACGCTTGGGGTGCTGGTCGGCGGCGTCAAGCGCCTGCGGACGAACGAGGGTCAGCTTTCGCTCGTGTGCAGCGACCGGAACATCACCAAGATCTTCGAGATCACCGGCCTCGACCGTGTCTTCACGATTCACGGCACGCGCGACGAGGCCGTCGGGTCGCTCGGGTCGGGGTCGACCGCCTAAGTTGAGACGGGGTCTCGCCGGCGCTGGCTCGATCGTCGCGACGGTCCTGACCGTAAGCGGTTGCGGCACCGTCGGGCTCTCCGAAGCCGGAGAGGGGAACGCGGCGAGCGGCAAGGGGCTCTTCAGCCAGAAGTGCGGTTCGTGCCACACGCTCGCGGACGCCGGCACGAAGGGTCAGATCGGCCCCGATCTCGACGACGCTTTCCTACAGTCGCGCGCCGACGGGCTCGGCGAGTCGACGATCCAGTCGGTCGTGCGCGGCCAGATCGAGTATCCGGTGCGGGAGCCGTCGACCGGGCTGCCCGGGATGCCCGGTCCGGACACGCTGCTCCCGGAATGTGAGAACGGGAGCAAGGACGAGCCGCAGGGCTGCGTTGCGGATCAGAACGACGCGGCGGAGGACATCGCGGCGTACGTCGCCTCCGTGGCCGGTAAGCCGACGACCGGAACGCCTGCTTCTGGAGCGGACCCGAGCGGGTCGACCCCGAAGGTGGGCGCGGGCGGCGGTGGGCCGGACGGCGAGGCGATCTTCGCCGACGCCGGCTGCGGCGGCTGCCACACGCTCGAGGCCGCCGGCTCCTCGGGCAACGTCGGGCCGAACCTGGACGACGCCAAGCCGGCGAAGAGCCTCGTGATCGAGCGCGTCACGAAGGGTATGGGCGCGATGCCGTCCTTCGCCGACTCCTACACCCCCGACGAAATCGCCGCCGTCGCCGACTACGTCGTCGCGTCGACCGGCCCCTGAGACCATGTCTCCTCGGGACGTGTCGGGGGTCAAAGCCCGGACGCGTCCCGAAGGGCCAGTGCGGCCAGGTGCTCACGGCGCGTCCGGTAGTCGGCCACGAACCGTCTCAAGCGCTCGTCGGGTTGCGGCACGATCTTGCCGCGACCGCCGAAGCCACCCCATCGCCAGCCGCTGGGTTCTCGGCAGAGTCCGGCATCCACCGGATTCAATGCCAGATACGCACGAGCGATCAGGAAATGCTCTTCGGATGCAACCAGACCCGAGTAGTAACGACCCTGGACGAGAGTGCCGCGGCGAACGTGGCGATCGTTGAACGTCTGGACGTAACGAGCGTTCAGGTACTGCATTCCCCGAGCAAGATTGGGCTCGCGGGTCGTGAGCAGCAAATGGAAGTGGTTGCTCAGCTGGCAGTAATCGTGAATCTCCCAGTCGTAGCGGGTGACAGTCCGAACCAATAGATGGTCGAAGGCCACTCGGTCCAGCGGCTCGAGAAACAACAGCTCCTGATCTGTCGAACGCTGGGTGACGTGATAGACGCCACCCGGGATCTGGAGACGTGGACGACGCGGCATGCAGCGACGGTAGGCGAGCGCCGGACTGAGCGGAAGGGGCCGGGGGAGAGTTGGAACAGAACTGTTGCACGTTCTCCGGAGGTGGGACATGTCCGGGCTTTGACCCCTGACATGGCCGAAGGGGACGGTTAGCCCGGAGCGTCGAGGTCGACGGTCACATGGGTGATCGGGACGTCGAAGCGGTCTCTAGCCTGGCTGACGATGTCGCGCTCGAGCCAGTTGGAGCGGCCCTCGGGATGGGTCGAGATCACGATCTCGTCGGCGCCGAACGTCCGCAGCGCGTCCTCGATCGCCTGCAGGGGATCGCCGTCGCCGACCTCGCCGCGCGCCTCGATCCCTTCCCGCGCGAGCTGGGCAAGGCTGGCGTCGAGGCGGCCCTGCGCGGCCGCTCGGGCGCCGTCCTCGTCGGAGGCCCAGTGGCGCAAGGGCGAGTTCAGCGCGGGCGTCACGACGAGCACCTGCTCTCGCACGCCCTCCGCCTTGCGACGCAGCACCTCGAGCAACTCGCGACCGCCGACCGTCTCGTTCGCGACGACGAGGATCCGTCGCTCGTCGACGCCGCCTCGATGCGGGACGCTCGTCCGCGCACGTGGCTCGGCGACCCCCGAACGCGTCCAGCGCCATGCGGCCGCCCCGGTGAGGAGCACGAAGACCGCGACGCCGACCCAGCGGTTGATCGCGGCTGCGGCAACGATCAGCGCGAAGTAGCCGACCGTGAGCAGGACGAATCGGAACGCCTCTGCCTCGCTGCGGAGAGGATTCCGGGCCACGAGCGGCTCAGATCAGGTAGATCGTCGCGTACACGACGATCCACATGACGTCGACGAAGTGCCAGTAGATTCCGGGAATCTCGACGCCGTGGTGATGCTCAGGCGTGTAATGGCCGCGGAAGGCCCGCACGGTCGCGACCGCGAGCAGCGTCAGCCCCACGAAGACGTGTGCTCCGTGGAGGCCGGTCAGCCCGAAGAAGATCGTCCCGAACGCGCCGTCGCCCGGGTTGAACCCGATCCGGGCGTACTCCAGCATCTGCGTGATGAGGAAGGCGAGCCCCATCAGGAGCGTCAGGACCAGCCCCGCCTGCAGCCCGGCGCGATTGCCGCGCTTCACGGACTGGAGCGCCCAGTGCATGGTGAAGCTCGACGTGACCAGGATCGCCGTATTGACCCCCGCGACGAAGACGGGGAGGTGGAACGGCTCGAGCGGCCACGACTGCGCCTCGGGGTTGACGACGCGGACGAAGAAGTAGGCGGTGAAGAAGGCGCCGAAGAGCATCGCTTCCGAGGCGATGAAAAGGAACATTCCCAGAACACTGGCGCTGACTCGCGAGCTCTGATTCGCGATCGGCGGCCCGTGGTGTCCACCTGCGGAATGCGGTTCCACGTGAGCGCTCACGCGGTCACCTGCTCCGGCTGGACGACAACGTGCTCGACGGGAACGTTCGCCTCGTTCCGCAGCCGCCCGATCAGGTCGCGGCGCAGCCACGAGGAGCCGCGCTGCTCGGGGAAGGTCGAGACGAGAATCGAGTCGACGCGCTCGTCGCGCACCGCGTGAATCGCCGCCGTGAACGGATCGGGGTGGGCGACCTGGCCGTGCGCCTCGATTCCCTCCGCGCGGAGGCGGGCGAGCGCCTGGAGGAGCCGGCGTTCGGCTTCGGGATGCTCGCCGCGGTTCGGGTCGCTCTGCGGACAGAGGATCAGGAAGCTCGCTCGCTCGCTCTCACGCGCTTTCTCGCGGATCCTGTCGAGCAGCGGCTCGCCGAGTACCGTCTCGTTCGCGAGTACGAGCACGTTTTCCGCCCCCGTGCGTGCGGCGACCTCGGAGGTCACGTGCTCAACCGGCCGCTCGGCGGCGAGCTTGCGGATCTCCTCGAGCAGGTTCCTGCGGCGCCACCCGGACTTCGACTCCGGATGCGTCGACACGATCAGCTCATCGGGGTCGTCGAGCGCGATGGCGTCGCGGACAGCCGTTAGCGGATCGCAGTCGACGACGTCCCCGAGCGCCGGGATTCCCGCCTCGCGGAGCTTCGCCAGCGTCCGCTCGAGCCTCCGCCCCGCCGACGCGCGACGTGAGTTCTCGTAGACGACGTACCCCTCGCGGGGCGCGTTGACCGGTGCGATCACGCTGACGAGGACATTGGCGTCGTCGGCGCGCTTGCGGATTGCGTCGATCAACTCGTCCCCGGTCAGGGTCTCGTTCGCGACCACGAGGATGCGACGCGGTTCGTCGCTCAATGCCTCGCCTCCTCGTGCACCTCTGCGTGTCCGCCGCCGAGAACCGCGTGACGCGCGCCCGGCACTCCGTACTCGTACGGTCCGGCGACGACCTGCGGGATCTCGTCGAAGTTGAAGACCGGCGGTGGCGAGCTGACCTGCCACTCCAGCGTCATCGCGCGCCAGGGGTTCCCCGGCGCGATCGGGCCGCGATGCCAGCTCTGGATCACGTTGTAGAAGAAGATGATCGTGGAGGCGCCGAGCAAGAATGAGAACAGCGAGACGACCATGTTCCAGTCCCCGAACTGCGCCGAGTAGTCCGACACCCGCCGCGGCATCCCTTGCAGCCCGACCCAGTGCATCGGGAAGAAGGTGCCGTTGAAGCCGATGAAGGTGAGCCAGAAGTGGAGCTTGCCGAGCTTCTCCGAGTACATCCGACCGGTCATCTTCGGGAACCAGTAGTAGACGCCCGCGAAGATCGTGAAGACCGAGCCGCCGAAGAGCACGTAGTGGATGTGCGCGACGATGAAGTAGGTGTCCGAGGCGGCGATGTCGATCGGCACCGACGCGAGGAAGATCCCGGAGAGGCCGCCGAGCACGAACATCGAGAGGAAGCCGAGCGCGAACAGCATCGGCGTGCGCAGGTGGATCCTGCCCTCCCACATCGTCGCGAGCCAGGAGAAGATCTTGATCCCGGTCGGAACCGCGATGATCATCGAGGTGACCATCATCGGCACGCGCAGCCACGGCGCCAGCCCGGCCACGAACATGTGGTGCGCCCAGACGGAGAAGCCGAGCACGAGAATCCCCATCAGCGAGAGCGCCATCAGCCGGTAGCCGAAGATCGGCTTCCGCGAGAAGACCGCGATCACCTCGGAGATGATCCCGAAGCCGGGCAGCATCATGATGTAGACGGCCGGGTGCGAGTAGAACCAGAAGATGTGCTGGTAGCCGAGCGCGTAGCCCCCCTCGTCGACCCGGAAGAAGTTCGTGTGCATGATCCGGTCGAACATCACGAAGAACTGTGAGCCGGCGATGAACGGCGTCGCGATCACGACGAGCAGCGAGGTCGTGAAGTTCGCCCAGACGAGGAGCGGCATCCGCCAGAACGTCATTCCCGGCGCCCGCATCGTGATGATCGTGACGAGGAAGTTGAGCGCGGTCATGATCGAGCTCGCGCCGGCCCACTGGACGCCCATGTTGAAGAAGACCTGCCCGAGCGGCTGGTCGGACGCGAGCGGCGCATAGCTCGTCCAGCCGGTCGCGAAGGCGCCGCCGGGGACGAGGAAGGCGGCGAGGAACATGATCCCCGCGATCGGGAGCAGCCAGAACGAGAGCGCGTTCAGGCGCGGGAAGGCCATGTCCGGGGCTCCGAGCATCAGCGGCACGGCAAAGTTCGCGAGGCCCGCGAAGGCGGGGATGATGAAGAGGAAGATCATCAGCGCCGCGTGCTCGGAGATGAGTCCGTTGAAGGTCTGCGTGTCGACGAACTGGAGGTCAGGCTTCGCCAGTTCGGCGCGGAAGATCATCGCCATCAGGCCCCCGATGACGAAGAAGAAGAACGTCGTCACGAGGTACTGGACGCCGATCACCTTGTGGTCTGTGTTGACCCGGAAGTAGTCCTTCCAGCTCGTGGCGCCGTGGCTCGAGTGATCCTCGGGCCGCGTGGGGCGGCCGGAGATGTAGTAGGCCCAGTAGTCGAACGCGCCGATCCCCGTGAGGAACCCGAGCGGCGCCAGAGTCAGGAACGCGACCACGGTGACGATCGTCCAGTCGACTACCGGGTCGTAGTGCGCGAGCCAGCGGAAGAAGGCAACGAGGCCGAAGCCGATCGCCCAGAAGAGGAGGGTCGTCCAGGCCGCGCGCAGGTAGCCGGGAGCGCGCAGGCGCGCGAGACCCTGCGGCGGCGGCGAGGCCGGCGCGTGGTGCGGGTCGTGGGTGCTGTGGACGATCTCGGTCAAGCGCTTCTCATCTCTACGGGCCTCCCTGGCCGTCGCTCAGATACTGCACGAGCGCGTCGAGCTGCTCGTCGGTCAGGGACTTGTCGTAGGTGTTCGGCATCACGCCGCCCTGGTATCCCTGGGCGAGCACGGCGTTCGGGTCGACGATCGACTCCCGAATGAACGCCTCGTCGCCCTCGATCTCGTCCAGCGAGGGGCCGACGGCCGCGTCGGTGCCTGCGGGCGCGAACGCGTGGCAGCCGCCGCAACCGGCCGAGGCGAACACGGCCTCGCCGTCGTCGCCGGCCGGGGCGCCGTCGCCGCTCGCCTCGCGCTTCAGGAATGCCTCGTAGTCGGCGCGATTCACGACCTGCACCTGAGCCCGCATCGTCGCGTGGCCGAGCCCGCACAGCTCGGTACAGACAACCGAGTAGCTGCCGATCCGGGTCGGTGTAATCGTGAGCGTGGTCTCGATTCCCGGGACGGCATCGGACTTCTGCCCGAACTCGGGCACCCAGAACGAGTGGATCACGTCGCGAGAGTGGAGCGTCAGCCTCACGCCCTGGTTCACCGGGAGCACGAGGCTGCCCGAGGTGACCTTGTCCGCTCCGGGGTACTCGAACTTCCAGGCGAACTGCTGCGCCGTGACGGCGATCCGCAACGGATTCTCACCCACGTCGTCGTTCTGCGCCAGCACGACCGCGCTGACGACCGAGATCGCCGTGACGAGCACCGCCGGCATCGCAGTCCACACGATCTCGAGGCCCGTGTGGCCGTGGATCGGAGGCCCGTCGCGCTCGTCGTCGTCAGCCGCGCGGAACTTGAGCACGGAGTAGGCGATCGCGGCGGCGACGATCGCGAAGATCCCGATGCAGATCACCGTCGTGAACCAGAACGTGAACTCGATCCGGTCCATCTCCTCCGAGGCGGAGGTGGGCAGCCAGGGGACGAGGACGGCGACGAGGGACGCGAGCGTCCCCGCTATGACGCCGTAGATCGTGATGCGGACGATCGAGCCCCTGCGCACCGCGGCGAGCCTACACGACCCCCGTATCCAGAGCGGTCTTCCATCCGTTCGTAAGACGTCCCTGCACAACGGACACAACTCGCACGGCACCCGCGCATACCAAGGAGGACGAAAATGGGTCTTGGAGTGAGCATCTTTCTGATAGCGGTCGGCGCGATCTTGACGTGGGCAGTGAACGCCACTGTCTCGGGTCTCGAGATCCAGACGATCGGGGTGATCCTGTTGATCGTCGGGATCGTCGGACTCGTCCTCTCGATGATCTTCTGGTCGTCGTGGGGCGGTTTCCAGGGTGGCTCTCGGCGTCGCACGACCTACGTGGACGACGGCCCCGTCTGAGCAAGCCGCGCTTTCGCATCACGAAGAGGCGGCCCTGCGGCCGCCTCTTCTCTTTCCAGGATGGCGCCATCGCCATGGGCGATGGCGCTGTTGTTCGTGCACGTAGTGCATCGACTCCTTCGAGGTCGCAGCCGCATCCGGATGCTGCTTTGGGGCTGAGGTTGCTCAGGCGCTAGAGACCGAGCGCGTCGAGTTCCGCTGCTACGGCTGCGAGCGAGGACTTGTTCCCCTTGCGTTCGTAGCGATTGGCCGCGCTGCGTAGTGCGGCTGCGGCGGCCTTCGGCTCACCGCGCACGCGCAGCACGTCCCCCAGAGCCCGCAGCGCATCCCCCTGGAGGTTCAGATGGTCTGTGGTCTCGGCGAGCGTCACGGCCTCGTCGGCCAGCGCGACGGCTGCGGCCCACTGGCCGCTGCGGGCGAGCACCTTGGCCCGCGTCGCCCGCCAGGCCGCGTTGGAGGCGACATCGTCGTCAGACGAGGCGCCCTCGCTCACCTGCGTGGCCCGGAGCGCCTCTTCGAGACGGTTCTGGAGCAGGAGCGCCTCCGCGAGGAAGGCGACGAGGGACGAGAGGATCCCCGTCTCTCCCATCGCCTCGAGCTGCTCGCAGCCGCTGCGCAGCTCGCGCTCGGCAGCATGGGGGTCGCCGAGCAGCAGCTCCACCAATCCGGACAAGAGTCGATGGGCGGCGAGACCGGAGGTGTGGCCAAGCTCCTCGAAGATCGCGCGGCCGCGTGCGTACAGAGCGCGCGCTTCATCGGAGCGGCCCTCCATTGCCATGAAGCCGGCCAGGTAGCAGAGCACGTTCGCCTCGACGATGCGGTGCCCCTGCGCCCGCGCCTGGATCTCCTCGACCCGGCGCAGACCTTCGGCGACCGGGGTGGGTCCCCAGAAGATGGCATTGGCGAGGTAGGTGAAGATCTGGGTCACCTGGCCCTGCTCGCCCGCGAGCTCGGCATGAGGCAGCGCACGCTCGAGTGCCTCCGTCGCGTTGTCCCACCGGCAGTGGGTCAGATGCACCTCCGCCAGGGCGTGCCACGACCTCGCGAAGCCGAGCTGGTCGCTCGTACGCTCGAAGACCTCGAAGGCATGTATGGCCACCTCCTCCAGCTCGTCGGTCGGGCACTCCGGATCGGTGTCCGTCTGAAGTACCAGCCGGTGCAGCTCGGCATGCATCCGGACTCGGTCGTCACCCTGCGCCTCGGCGCCGGCCACGATCTCGTCGAGCAGCACCCGAGCCCGCGCCAGCTCCCCGGTGCCTCGTAGCGCCTCGAAGAGCCTCAGCATCAACTCGAGCCGCTCCGGCTCCGCCGCTCCTAGCAGCGACACAGCCCGCCGGAGAAGGTTCGCGGCCGCCGCGACGTCCCCGCGCACCAGCGCGCGGCGGCCCGCGGCGCCGAGTCGCGCGCCAGCGTTCGCGGCGAGCTCACTGGAGGCGTCACCCCCCAGTCCGAGCTGCATCCGGAGCCGGTACGCCTGCTCGAGGTGATAGCCGACGATCTCGTCGTACTCACCCGGCCGCTCGGCGGTCTTGGGCTCGAGCCAGCCGACGAAGCGCTCGTGGAGGCCGAAGCGCGCCCGCTTGGGCAGCGACTCGTAGGCCACGTCCCGAATCAGCAGGTGACGGAAGCGGAATGCATGCTCGCCGGCGAGCTGAGGGCGGTCGTGGCGGATCAGCTCCTTCCGGGCGAGCGTGCCGAGCACCCGGGTCGTCGGAGCGAGTGGCTGGGCGGTCATCTCTGCGACGGCTCCCAGGTGGAAGACCTTGCCCTCGACCGACGCGCACTCCGCTGCGCTGCGCTCCTCGCTCGCCAAGCGGTCGAGACGTGCGGCGAGGAGGGCCTGGATCGACGGCGGGATCGCAACCTGCGTCAGGTCGCCGGTCACCCGCCAGCCTCCGTCGCCGTGACTGAGCAGGCCGTCGTCGATCAGCATGGCGATCATCTCCTCGACGAAGAGCGGGTTTCCCTCAGCCGCCTCGGCGATCCGCTCGCGTAAACGACGTGCGAAAGGCGCACCTCCGAGAAGGTTGGCCACGAGCTCCTCGCACTCGCCGCCGCTCAGGGGCTCCAGCAGCACGGAGGTGGCGTTGAGCTTCCCGCCCGCCCACCCGGGGCGCTTCTCGAGCAGCTCCGGGCGCGCCATGCACAGCAGGAGGATCGGCACCTCACGCGACCAGTCGGCCACGTGCTCGATCAGGTCGAGGAACGCCGGCTCCCCCCAGTGGATGTCGTCGAAGACGACGACGAGCGGACGTCGCCGGGCCAGAGCCTCGAGGAGCTCCCGCACCGCCCAGAAGGTCTCCTCCTCCGTGCTGGCCGATATGTCGGCGAGGCCGATCGTCTCGGCTATCCGCCCGGCGATCAGGCCCGTGTCATCGCCGTCGCCGAGGACGGCGGCGATCTTCGCCACCGCGACTTCGGTCGCGTCGTCCTCCTCGATCTCCGCTGCCGCTCGCACTACCTCCTTGACGGGCCAGTACGTGATGCCACCGCCGTAGGAAAGGCAGCTACCGCGCACGACCGTCGCCGAGTCACCCACGCCGGCGAGGAAGTCGGCGACGAGGCGAGACTTCCCGACGCCCGCGGTGCCGAGCATGGTGAAGAGCTGGCAGACGCTGTCGCTCGTCGCGCGCTCGAACGCGTCCTCGAGCAGTCGACGCTCGCGCTTCCGCCCGACGATCGGAGAGTCCAGTCCGTGCCCCGCGGAGGCGGCGAACCCCAGCAGTCGGAAGCCGCGGGGCTCTCCGGGCTCGACGGAGACCGCGTCCTTCACGAGGCGGTAGGTGCCCTCGGAGATGATGATCTCGCCTGCCTGCGCGAAGGTTTCGAGCCCAGCGAAGACGTCCGCGGCGTCACCGAGGTCGGGCGGCTGCTCCCGATCGTCGTTTGCGACCACCTCCCCGGTACCGCCCGGGATGCGCACGCCGACCGCCACGCCGGTCTCGTGCTCGATCGAGCGCCCGAGCACGGCGAGCGCCTCGCGCGCGTCCACCGCCGCCCGCAAGGCGCGCAGAGCGTCGTCCTCGTGCAGTCGAGGGATGCCGAAGACGGCGAGCACGCTACTACCCCGCGGCTGCTCTGCGCTGCCACCATGCCGTTCGACCGCCGCCACGATCTCGGTGGAGAGGCGCGGCACGATGCCGCGCAAGAGCTCGGGATCGAGCCGCCGCCCGTCCGCCGAGCCGACATCGCAGAGGACGACCGTCACCTGCTTCCGCACCTCGCGCGCCCTCGGCTGGGGAAGCGTCACGATCGCTGAGGGCGGCACGGAAGTCGGGGACTGCGGCGGATCTGCGGCGACGAGCGCGGCGTTGAGCTCGGCAATGAGCTCCTCGCAGCTTCTCTGGCGCTCCGCCGGTGTCTTCGAGAGCGCCCTGGCGAGCACGTCATCGGCCGCTTCCAGCTCGGGGACTCGCTCAGACGCGCGTGGGGGCGGCTCGGCGAGATGAGCGTAGAGAAGCGCTGCTTCGTGACTCCGCACGTAGGGCAGCTCTCCGGTCAGGCACTCGAAGGCAACGCAGGCGAGCGCGTAGAGATCGCTGCTCCCGTCGAGCGCTTTGCCGTCGATCCGCTCCGGAGCGATGTACGCGAGTGTCCCCAGCAGCTGACCCGTGGCGGTGACGCCGCTTACGAGCGAAGCCTGCTTGCTGAGTCCGAAATCGGAGAGGTAGACATGGCGACCGCCCGCGATCAGCATGTTCGCCGGCTTGACGTCGCGGTGGACGAGCCCCATGGCGTGTGCGGCGTCGAGGGCGCTGGCGACCTGGCCGAGTAGGGCGAGCGTGCGCTCGGGAGCTAGCCGGCCGCCGCGCGCGAGCAACGCACTCAGATCCTCTCCCTCGACCAGGCGCATGGCGAGGTAGAGCAGACCGTCCTGCTCGCCCGCCTCGTAGACCGGGATGATGCTCGGATGGTCGATCGAGGCGGCGAGGCGCGATTCGAGCAGGAAGCGAGCCCGAAACGACTCGTCCTCCGCGAGCTCGGGTGCAAGCAGCTTCAGCGCTACCGAGCGTCCGAGCCCCTGCTGGAGGGCGCGGAAGACGACGCCCATACCCCCGCGACCCAACACCTCCTGCAGCTCGTAGCCGGCGAGAACGGTGCCCGGACCCGGCGCGATGCTCACCCCAGCGTTATAGCGCTCAGATCCTCCTCGCGCCTTATGATCAGGGCGGTACCTCGCGGGTGCTCGCAACTGCGAACGCCCAGCCGATCGGCCTCACGATCGAGGGCAACCGCGTCGCCTGGCCGAGAGTTCGAATGGACGCGGACGGGTTCGAGTCGTCGCCCTTCGCCGCTCTGACGGTCCGCCAGGGCGAGAGACCCGAAACCCGCGGTGGCAACGAGCCGATACGGCAAGGACAACGAGCCCGCAAGGCGGGCTCTTTGTCCAGCTCCTGTCTCGTCGTCGATCCTCAGCGAATCGGGAAGGATGGGTAGAGGAGCGACTGGCCGGTCCAGCGGTGAAAATCGTAGATCGTGTTCCACATACCCATACGGACCAGCTGGCTATTGGTGTCGCGGTTGAGCTTGTCGAGGCTCGAGCCGGGGATGATGCGCTTGGTCTCGAACCGGCGATCCTGGTTGCGGTCGATGTAGAGCCACTCGTAGCCCACGCGCTGGTCGATGTCCTGCAGCACGAACTCGGGTACGCCGTTCTCGTTCATGTCGTAGGAGAGCTCCTCGTGAAAGGCATCTCCGCCGTTGGTGTCGTACTGGCGGGTGTCCCAACGACAGTCGTTGTCGAGGTCGTACCAGATCTGCTCGGGATAGTCGTTGAAGTCGGCGTCCAGGGTTATCGCGTCCCAGCAGCGATCGGCGTCGAGCTGCTGCGGCTGCCACCGTGCGGCTGCCGCGGCCGAGGGCGGCAGGGCGGCGGCGATCGTGCCGGCCGCGGCGAAGGCGACGAGGGCCAGGACGATCGTGCGGAAGCGCATCGGGCGGGAAGCCGTGAACATGTGAGTCTCCTTATCGTCCGAACTGCATTGACGAGAGAGACAGTCGCAGGCAGCCTTCAAGCGACGCTCAAGCCAGGCTCAACGCGCGCGTAAGCCAACGCGGGTCACCACGAGGGCACGTGCGCCCACAGCCTTCGCGAGGACCTTGAACTTCAAGCTGCCCGGCTTCAGCTTCTCGATTCGCACGGTGAGCGAGGTCGCCGTCCTCCGCCGGGTGATCTTCAGCTTCTCGGGCGTCTGTTCCTCTGCGGACGGCCGCGCGGCCATGGTGCGACGGATGTTCTGGATCCCGGAGAGGTCGAAGCGATCGCGCCGGTCGGTCCACTTGACCGTGATCACGGCGACTGGTGTGGTCGCCGAGATCTTCACGGCATGCAGCTTCGTCTGCCCCACTGCCGCAAAGGTGTCCGTGAACGTAGGAGGCGCGGACGGCGTTCCGCCTCCGCCGCCAGTCGAGCAGCGATGCGTGACGTTGACGACGCGCCACGATCCCGCGCTGAAGGTGTGAACGGTAGGGCTGGTGAGGCCGCCGGTGCAACCTGTAGGCGGAGCGGTCTCTTCGATCTCCATGCGCGTGCCGGTCCCGACGAGACGGAAGTTCCAGAAGTCCGCGCACCCCGACTCCTGCGAGCGCTGGACGGCTCCGACGAATACCGTCCAGCGGACCGGAGCGCACGAAGGGATCCGGCGCCCGTTCTCGTCCTTGAGATAGAAGATGACCCACGACTCGGTGGGCGGAACGCCGCGGGAGTCGTCGCAAGTATTTCCAACGCCGTCACGATCGAAGTCGAACTGATCCGAGTTGAAGATGCCCGGGCAGTTGTCGCTCTCCTCGGGGAAACCATCGCCATCACTGTCATGTGTCGCGGACGCCCTTCCTGCCAGCAACAAGATCGCGAGGGCGGACGCAAGCAGAATCGTGACTCCGGCGAGTACACCAGGCGTCTTTCGATCAACGAACCGACCGCTACCCAACGAGTCCCCCACGCCGCAGACGGGCCAACCCCCGCACGCTCGCCAGTATAAGCCCGCTCCTCGGAAAACCAGGCTTGGCTCGCCCGTCCATCTTTGAGGCATTGCTGCCACGGGTCGGCGCGCTCGCTGGGTAAGCGCGCACCCGTCTTCCGCCGGCAGCGGTACCCGTGTGGTCGTCCCTGCGAGCCGTCGTGCGCGGTTGGTCGCAACGGCGAACGTTCAGCCGAGAGCTCGAAGGGCGCGGTCAGGTTCGAGCCGTAACCTACTGAGACTCTCACGGTTCGCCGGGCAAGAGACCTCGCGCTCACGCGAAAGTAGTCTCTTGCCGCAGACGACCCGAGCCCGGAGGCGCGGGCTCGGGTCGAGCGGATGTGATCTCTCGTCCCGCAACGGCGCGGTGTTCGAGCTTACGGTGTGCTGAAGGAGGGGTAGAGCAGCGACTGGCCGGTGGTGGCTCGGAAGAGGTACATCATGTCCCTGCTCGCGTTGTTGACGGCGCCCTGAGTTGCGTAGTCGAGACTCGAGCCGGGGATGATGCGCTTGGTCTCGAACCGGCGATCCTGGTTCAGATCGAAGTAGACCCACTCGAAGCCGACGCGCTGGTCGACATCCTGCAGCACATACTCGGGCGCGCCGTTCTCGTTCATGTCGAACGAGAGCTCCTCGTAGAACGCGTCGCTGCCACGCGTGTTGTAGACGCGGGTGTCCCAGCGGCAGTCGTTGTCGAAGTCGAACCAGACCTGCTCGGCATAGCCGTTGAAGTCGGCATCCAGGGTCGATGCGTCCCAGCAGCGATCTCGGTCGGTTTGATGCATCTGCCACTGCGCGGCCGCAGCCGCAGAGGGCGGCAGGGCAACGGCGACCGCGCCGGCCACAGCGAGGGCGACGAAGGCGAGGGCGATTCTGAGGCGGGAAGCGGTGAACATGTGCGTCTCCTTCTCGTCCGAACTGCGTTGACGAGGGAGACGGTCGCCGGCAGCGCTCAAGTGAGGCTCAAGCCGCGCTCAAGCCGAGGTCAGAGTCGCCGCCCGGCTGTTAACGGGCGCGCCGGCTGACGCGGGTCACCACCACGGCTCGCGTCTGCACGGCCTTGGAGACCACCTTGAACTTCAAGCTGCCCGGCTTCAGATTCTCGATTCGCACGGTGAGCGAGGTCGCCGTCCGTTGTCGGGTGATCTTCAGCTTCTCGGGGGTCTGCTCCTCAGCGGACGGCCTCGCGGCCGTGGTGCGTCGGACGTTCTGGATTTCGGAGAGATCGAATCTGTCGCGCCGGTCGGTCCACTTGACCGTGATCACGGAGACCGGTGTCGCAGCCGTGATCTTGACCGCATGCGGCTTCGTCTGCCCCACCGCCGTAAAGGTGTCCGTGAACGTCGGAGGTGGGATCGGCGTTCCGCCTCCGCCCGTTCCGCAGCGATAGGTGACGTTGACAGGGCGCCACGACGCGGGGCTAAACCGATGCTGGATGGTACCCGTGAAACCGCCGGTGCAGCCTTGGGGCAGGGCTAGCTGCTGCAGCTCGAAGCGAAGATCGGGAGAGGCAGTTTCACCGATACTTTCTGTGATCACGAATGCGCAGATTTCGGCCCGTTGCTGAACTTCAGTTCCTTGAAATACGGTCAGGCGTACGGGAACACAGGGCGCGTGGCGCCCGTTCTGATCTTTGAAGTAGACGATGAAGTGCGAGACGCTCGGCGGGATGCCCTTGGAGTCGTCGCACGCATTCCCGCGCCCATCCCCGTCGCTGTCGATCTGGTCGTAGTTGAAAACTCCAGGGCAGTTGTCGCGCTCCTGGGGAATGGCGTCCCCATCGATGTCGTTGGGACCGCCGTGGTCCGCAGACGCGCTACCTGCCAGCAACGAGACGGCAAGGCCGAGCGCAAAGAGAGCTGTAATCCCGGCGATAGCACCGGGCGTCTTTCGATCGACGAACCGACCGCTAGCCAACGCGTCCCCCAAGCCGCAGCGGGCCAACCCCGCACGCTCCGAGTATAGCCGCCGGCTCGGGAAACAGCGCTCAGCGCGGGCGCAGGCCCACGCGGGTCACCACGCGGGCAGGCGCGCGCACAGCCTTGGCGACGACCTTGAACTTCAAGCTGCCCGGCTTGAGCTTCTCGATCCGGACGGTCAGCGAGGTCGCCGTCCGCTGTCGGGTGATCTTCAGCTTCTCGGGCGTCTGCTCCTCGGCGGCCGGCCTCGCGGCCGTGGTGCGCCTGACGTTCTGGATTCCAGTGAGATCAAAGCGATCACGCCGGTCGGTCCACTTGACGGTGATCACTGAGACCGGTGTCGCCGCCGAGATCTTCACCGCATGCGGCTTCGTCTGCCCGACCGCGGCGAAGGTATCCGTAAACGTCGGAGATGCGGTCGGCGTTCCGCCTCCGCCCGTCCCGCAGCGATACGTGACATTGACGACGCGCCACGATCCGGGACTGAAAGGATGACGGAGAGTGCCCGTGAGGCCCCCGGTGCAGCCCGAGGGCGGGGATAGCTGCTCGAGTTCGTGGTAATAACCGGCAGGGATATAATTGGTTATCGCAAAATTGCAGACTTCGTTTCGTGACTCGACTTCGGTTCCATTGAATACCGTCAGACGAAATGTGGCGCAGGGCGGAGCCTGGCGCCCGTTCTCATCTCTGAAATAGACGACGTAATACGAGATGTCCGGCGGGATGCCCTTGGAGTCGTCGCAGGCGTTCCCGCGTCCATCACCGTCGCTGTCGATCTGGTCGCTGTTGAAGACTCCGGGGCAGTTGTCGCTCTCCTCGGGCCAACGGTCGCCGTCGGTGTCGTGGGTCGCGGACGCGCTTCCTGCCAGCGACAAGATGACGAGACCGGCCGCAACCAGAAGTGTCACCCCGGCGAGCGCGCGGGGCGACCTTCGATAGACGAACCGAGCCCTACTCAATGAGACCCCCAAGCCGCAGCGGGCCAACCCCGCACGGTCCGACTATAGCCGCCTTTTTCCGAAAAGAGGGCAGCCGATTCTTCGATGGGCCGTGAAGGGATCGAACCTTCGACCTTGGGATTAAGAGTCCCCTGCTCTACCAGCTGAGCTAACGGCCCGAACGGCTGACTAGTGTAGCCGCCGATGAAAGTGCTCACCGTCGTCGGCAACCGGCCGCAGTTCATCAAGGCCGCGCCGCTCTCGCTCGCGTTGCGGGGCGCCGGAATCGAGGAGGTCTCGCTCCACACGGGCCAGCACTACGACAGGGGTATGTCGGCTGTTTTCTATGAGGAGCTCGCTCTCCCGGAGCCCCTGTACTCGCTCGACCTCCGCTCGGCCGACGCCACGCTGATGCGGCCGGAGATCCTCGCGGCGCTCGAGCGCGAGCGGCCCGACTGGGTGTTCGTCTTCGGCGACACGAACTCGACCCTCGCCGGCGCGCTCGCCGGGGTCGAGGCCGGGATTCCCGTCGCGCACGTCGAGGCGGGCCTGCGTAGCGGCGACCTCCAGATGCCCGAGGAACGGAACCGGATCGCGGTCGACCGGGTCGCCGCGCTCCTGCTCTGTCCCGACGAGCGCTCGCGGGAGACACTCGCAGCGGAGGGTGTGGCCGGGCAGCCGCACGTCGTTGGCGACGTGATGGCCGATGCGGCGCGACTCTTCGCGCCGCTCGCGCGGGAGCGCGTGGCGCTCGACCGCAAACCCGGCAGCTACCTCCTCGCGACCGTCCATCGCGAGGCGAACGTCGCCCAGCCGCGCCTCGGCCGGATCGTCGAGGGCCTGAACCGGCTCGACGAGCCGATCGCCTTCCCGGTTCATCCGCGCACCAGCGCGGCACTCGCAGATGCCGGGCTCGAACTCGGCGCCCACGTCGAGGTGCTCGAGCCGCTCGGCTATCTCGAGCTCGCCGCCCTCGCCTCACAGGCCCGCGTGATCCTCACCGACTCGGGCGGGCTCCAAAAGGAGGCCTACTGGTACGGCGTCCCGTGCGTAACGCTGCGGCCCTCGACGGAGTGGGTCGACACCGTCGAGACGGGCGCCAACGTGCTCGTCGACGACGATCCGAGCCGGCTCGTCCATGCCGTGCGGGAGGCTCGGATGCCCAGCGAACTGCCGCGGCTCTACGGCGACGGCCACGCCTCCGAGCGGGTCGCCCAAGCTCTGCTCGATGGACTGCTCGGTAGGATCGGCGACCGTGACTGACGTCGCCATCGTCGGAGCCGGCTACGTCGGCGTCCCGCTCGCCCAGGTCTTCGCCGAGGCCGGGCGATCCGTGCTGCTCTTGGACGTCGACGCCGAGCGCGTCGCGATGTTGAACCGGGGCGAGAGCTACATCGAGGACGTGCCCGCGGCGGTGCTGAAGCGGCTCGTCGACGAGCGCGGACTCCGTGCCTCGACGGACTTCGACGAGCTGCGCGACTGCGATGCGATTCTGATCGCGTTGCCGACCCCGCTCTCGAAGCAGCGGGAGCCGGACCTCTCGATCGTGCTCGGCGCGAGCCGCGAGATCGGCCGGCGCCTGCGCAAGGGCCACCTCGTCGTGCTCGAGTCGACGACGTATCCCGGGACGACGCGCGAGGAGGTGCTGCCGATCCTCGAGGAGGAGAGCGGCCTGCGCGCCGGCGAAGACTTCCACGTCGCCTTCTCGCCCGAGCGGATCGATCCGGGCCGCACCGACTGGACGACGAAGACGGTGCCGAAGGTCGTCGGCGGGATCAACGAGGCGTCGACCGAGGCTGCCGCGCAGCTCTACGGCAGCGCGATCGAGAACATCCACCGTGTCTCGTCCCCGGAGGCGGCCGAGCTGACGAAGCTGCTCGAGAACATCTTTCGCTCGGTCAACATCGCCCTCGTGAACGAGCTCGCGATGCTCTGCGACCGGATGGGAATCGACGTCTGGGAGGTCGTGGACGCTGCCGCGACGAAGCCGTTCGGCTTCATGCGCTTCGAGCCCGGCCCAGGGCTGGGCGGCCACTGCATCCCGATCGATCCCTTCTACCTCACCTGGAAGGCGCGCGAGTACGACTTCACGACGCGTTTCATCGAGCTGGCCGGCGAGGTCAACCAGAACATGCCCTACTACTGCCGCTCGGTCGTCTCGCAGGCGTTGAACCACGGGGCGGGCAAGTCGCTGGCAAGCTCGAAGGTGCTGATGCTCGGCGTCGCCTACAAGGCGGACATCGGCGATCTGCGCGAGTCGCCGGCGCTGAAGCTGATCGAGCTGCTCCAGAATGCCGGCGCGGACGTCGCCTACCACGACCCGCATGTGCCGGTGCTCGAGGAGCACGGCCTCTCGCTCCGCTCGGCCGCGCTCGACCCCGCTGCCTATGACGCGGTCGTGATCGTGACCGCGCATTCGGGGATCGACTACGAGCAGCTCGTGGCCGACGCGCAGCTCGTGGTCGACTTCCGCAACGCAACCGGCCGCAACGGCGTGGCCGACAGCAACAAGATCTGGAAGCTCTAGCTTGGTGAAGATCGGTCAGGCCGGGCTCGGCTACTGGGGCAAGAACCTCGTCCGCAACTTCGACGACCTCGCCGAGCTGACCTGGCTGTGCGACGCCTCGGAGGAGCTGCGAGCCCAGTTCGCGCAGCGCCACCCACACGCCCGCAGTACCGGCGACTTCGCGGAGCTGCTGGCGGATCCCGATCTCGACGCGGTCGTGATCGCGACCCCGGTGCCGACGCACTACGCGCTCGCGAAGCAGGCGCTCGAAGCGGGCAAGCACGTCTTCGTCGAGAAGCCGCCGGCCATGAAGGAGGCGGAGATGGAGGAGCTCGTCCAGCTGGCGGCGGCGCGCGATCTCGTCCTCATGCCCGGCCACCTCCTGCTCTACCACCCTGGCGTGCGCAAGTTGAAGGAGCTCGTCGACACGGGCGAACTCGGCGACATCCTCTGCGTCTACTCGAACCGGCAGAACCTCGGGATCATCCGCCGCGACGAGAACGCGCTCTGGTCGCTCGGCGTCCACGACCTCTCCGTGATCCTCTATCTCGTCGGGGAGGAGCCGGAGGAGGCGGTCGCGAACGGCAACGCCTTCCTCAACCCCGGCGTCGAGGACGTCGTCTTCTGCTATCTCCGCTTCCCCTCCGGGAAGATCGCCCACATGCACCTCTCCTGGCTCGACCCGCACAAGATGCGCAAGCTGACCGTGGTCGGAAACGAGAAAATGGCCGTCTTCGACGACATGGAGCTCGAGCGCAAGGTGACGATCTACGAGAAGGCGCCGTGGGAGCCGGCGGGCACCTATGGCGAGTGGCGCACGCGCACCGGTGACATCTTCAGCCCGAAGATCCCGAACGACGAGCCGCTGCGGCTCGAGTGCGAGCACTTCCTGCGCCTCGTCGAGCAAGGCCCAGGCGACCACCGGGAAGCCCGAGACGGACTCACCGTCGTGCGCGCGCTCGACCGGTTGACGGAGTCCCTGAGAGAGCCGGCACAGCGTGGCTGAGGTTCACCCGACGGCGACGGTCTACCCCGGCACGGTGCTCGGCGAGGGCGTCAAGGTGCTCGAGAACGCGGTCGTCGGCAAGCAGCCGTCGCTCTCGCCCCGCTCGACCGCGAAGCGCGAGCCGCTGCCGCCCGCGAGCCTCGGCGACGGCACGATCGTCTCGACCGGCGCGATCGTCTTCGCCGGAACGACGCTCGGCGCGCGGGTGATTGTCGGCGACCAGTCGTGCATTCGCGAGCGGGTGGTGGTGGGTGACGACGTCGTCGTCGGCCGCGGCTCGCTCGTCGAGAACGACACGACGATCGGGGCGCTGACGAAGATCCAGGCCGAGGCCTACATCACCGCGTACTCGACCCTCGAGGAGAACGTCTTCATTGCCCCGTGCGTAGTCACCACGAACGACAACTACATGGGGAGGACCGAAAGGCGCCACGCCGAGATGCGCGGTCCGACGATCAGGCGCGGCGCGCGGATCGGCGGCGGCGCGATCCTCTGTCCCGGGATCGAGATCGGGGAGGAGGCTTTCGTCGGCGCCGGCGCCGTCGTCACGAAAGACGTGCCACCCCGCGCGCTCGTCGTCGGGAATCCGGCAAGAGTGCTGCGCGATGTTCTCGACGAGGAGCTGCTCGAGAACCAGTAGGCCGGTCGGGTCAGGCTTTGACGATCGTCAGCTTGTAGCGACCGCCGCCGCGCGAGCCGAGCTTCACCTGGACGTAGTACGTGCCTTTCGCCGGGGCTCGATACTCGAGATACTCGCGGGCGCCTGGGCGCGCCGACTGGGCGGCGATCCGACCCAGCGAGGCCAGATCGTCGATGCTCTTCGCCCCGGGCCGCCAGACGATCAAATTCGTGTCGGTGCCGGCGGGCCCGCGGACGCTCACGTAGACCGGCTGCCCGCGGCGCAGCCGGATCGCGTAGACGTCGTTCTGGTCGTCCCAGAAGTCGAGCGTCGCCTGCAGGCGCTGGATCTGACCCCAGACCGGCGCCGCCTCCGCTCCGAGATCGTCGTTCGGCTCCCGAGCGTCGGCGGGTGGAAGCGAGCCGGCCGCGAGTGATCGGAGCGCCGCGGTGACGTCGAGCCTGCCCCAGCCCGTGAGCGCGTCGCGCCGGAAGCCGCAGGCTCGACAGCCGGTACCGGCGTTGACGTCGACAGCAGTCCCCGTCAGGAGCGCCGTCACCTGCTCGGGTCGCAACGATGGCTCGAGCGCGATCAGCTCTGCGGCCGCCGCGGTCACCTGGGGGGCCGCGAACGACGTACCTTCCGCCTCGCGAAACTCCTCGGGGCCGCAGCTCGAGTAACCCTGTTCTCGGCACTCCTTGAAGGGCGCCGTCAGGGCGCGCGGGAGCGTGGAGAGCAGGCCCTGGCCGGGAGCGGCGAGGTCGTTGAAGATCCTGTCGCGATTCGAGAACGCCGGCGAGGAGCCGTTGCGCGCGAGCGCGCTGACGCCGAGCACATGCGGCAGCGCTGCTGGATAGCTCGCGTAGGGCCAGGGCTGCATGGGTGCCGCATCGCCGTTGCCGACAGCCGCCACGACCACGACGCCCGCCCTCGTCGCGTAGGCGAGGGCCGCTTCCTCGAGCGGCGAGTAGGTGTCGCGGCTCGGATCGCCTGGATCGCGGACGCCGCCGAGGCTCATGTTGATCACGCGTGCGCCTCGGTCGACCGCCCAGCGGATCGCCCGCGCCTCCGCCTCGACTCCGATCGAGCCGTCGTCCTCAACCACCTTGGCGATCAGGAGCTCGGCGGACGGGGACATCCCGGCGACGCCCTCGCGGTTGTCGACAGCCGCGCCGATCAGTCCCGCGACGAACGTGCCGTGACCGGTCGAGTCCTCGCGGACAGGCGTGTCGACGAAGCTCCTCATCTCTGCGATCCGATCCCTCAGCTCGGGGTGACCGGCGTCGATTCCCGAGTCGATCACCGCGACCCGAACGGGAGGCAGAAGCGGCACCGTGGGCCAGAAGTCGAAGGCACGGTTCGTCGTCAGATGCCATTGCGCGGCCGCGAGTGGGTCGTTCGGCTCGAAGGACAGCCGGCGGGTTCCCAGTCGCTCGACGTAGGTCGCGCCCGGAAGCTCGCGTAGCTGCGGCGCCTTCTCTCGCTCGACGACGAGGGCGGGCAGCGGCGCGAGGCTCTCTGCTCCAGAGCCGAGTGCGCGCTGGAGGGCGGGGATCGCCGCGGCGGTCTCGACGCCGATCGCATACCGCGCTGCGATTGCCGGTTGCGGCAGCGTGACCGTGAGCAGCAGCCCCGCGAACGACGTAAGTCCTCGTCGGCGTCTCATCACTCGATTCGGAGCTGCCGGCTCAGCCCTTCGGCGAATCCGGCCATTGGTGCGATCCGCACACGGTAGGTGCCCGGGTCGAGATCGGCGTCCGCCCGGAATGCACCGAGGTCGTCGAGCACGGCCACCCCGGCGGGGAGCCAGTCGTCGCCGTCCAGGAGCTGAATCTGGATCGTCGCGCCGGGGCTTGCCGGAGTCACCGTCCCTTCGAGGCCGCCTGCCGGCGACGAGACCTTGACGAGCGGCGCTACCGGCACCCGCAGAACCGGCCCGGCAACCGAACCGGCGGAGAGCCGGAAGCTCGCTGGGGCACGCAGGCTGGTCTTGAAGTCGATCGCGCCGCCGGCCGGCCGTGCGGCCACCTGAGTCCAGACGCCGTCCACGCGCTGGGCCAGCACGGCGTTCTTCGCGCCTTTCGCGTCGGCTCGCAGCGTCACGCCACCGCCATGGACGACGGAACCGGCCGGGCGCGTGAGCGACAGCGATACGACCGCGGTGATCCAGGTCGAGCGCAGTCCGAGTCCGGTACGAAAACTGCCGGCGGTCACTGTCTTCGTGCCGTTGGTAGTCGCGAACGCGGCGCTGCGCACCCGCCCGGACGAGCTCCGGACGAGCTGGAGGCCGAGCACAGGACTCGCGATCCCGAGACCCTTGCGGATCGTGGTGTCCCCTATCGGTGTCGGGCCCCAGCGGTTGAGTGGCGAGAGGTCGCTGTGTGGGTCGGGGACGGCGACGAGGTACGGCACGTCCGTTCCGAAGGCCTCGGCCGCCGAGACCGTGCGCCCGCCGGAGGTGGAGTGGAAGAGCGCGTCGACGGGCTTGCCCTCGTAGAGCAGGACGCGCCCGGCGGTTGCTTCGATCGCCGCGGTGGCGCGCGGGTCCTCCCCGGCGATCGCTCCGTAGACCTGGCTGCGCACGTCCGCGTAGAGGTCGAACGACTTGCCGGCGACGCGGTGTGCGAGCGCGTAGGAGCGGGCGGCGACCGCCTGGGCCTTCAACGCCTCCGCGGGCCAGGCTGCCGGCATCTCGCGCGGAACCACCCCGGCAAGGTAGTTCTCGAGCCCGACCACGTTGATCGCGTTCAGCTTGCCCGCAGCGACGACGATCTCGATCCGGCCGCGGTACGCCGTTCCTCGCCCAACCGGGCCGAGCTCGAGCGGCGAGCGCCCGGGGAGAAGGACGATCGGGCCCACGAGCGGTGTCGGTACGCCGTTCAAAATCGGAACCAGCTTCGGCTCGAGCTCGAGCGCCCCGGCGGAAACCGCGGTCGTCTTGCCGAGCGCGTTGCGGACGCGGAAGGGCGTCTTCGAAGAGACGGTGAGGGCCGGCTTCGATTCGGCGACGAGCACGCGCACTTGCGCCACCGGCGCAGGACCGAGCACCGTGCCTGGATAGAAATGGCCGAGGATCTCCTCGTGCGTTCGGCCCTCGTTCGCGAACCCGAGCGCCCCGTACTGGCTCATCCCGACACCGTGTCCCCAACCCCGGCCGCTGAGGAGGAACGTCGTCGCGGTGATGGACGGTGGCGTAGCGCTCGCGGGGACGCCCGCGCCGACAGACGCGGTGAGCGCGAGCGCTCCTCCGACGAGCAGTGATGCGATGAGAGCAGAAAGCGCGCGCCGCATGGTTTCCCTCCGCGATTGAGGCTAGCGCAAGGCATCTGCGCCTCCCGCCTTCTTTACCGAACCTTCAACTCGTCCTCTGTGCCTCGGCATCGGCGTTTTCCTCCCAGAGCGTGAGGGCACCCCAGCAACGATGACCGAGATCCTCCCAGCGCGTTATAGGCATCCCGAGCGGATCGCGCGAGGCGGGATGGGCGAGATCTATCGCACCGAGGACGGGGTACTCGGCCGGGTCGTCGCCGTGAAGGTGTTGGCGGAGCGCTTCGCCGACGAGGAAGGAATCCGGCGGCGCTTCACGCACGAGGCGCTCGCCGCCGCACGGCTCTCGAACGCGCCGAACACCGTCACGATCTTCGACGTCGGCGAGCACGAAGGGCGGCCGTACATCGTGATGGAGTACCTGCCCGGCGGATCCCTGGCGGATCGGATCCGGGCTGAGGGAGTGCAGCCGCCGGGACGGGCGCTCGCGTGGTTGAGACAGACGGCGGCCGCGCTCGACGCAGCTCATGCTGCCGGAATCGTCCATCGCGACGTGAAGCCCGCCAATCTCCTCCTGAACGACGAGGGCAATGTGCGCGTCGCCGATTTCGGAATCGCGAGCGCGGTCGGCCTCGACTCGTTCACCGCCGCCGGGACGGTGCTCGGCACGGCCGGCTACCTCGCTCCCGAACAGGCTCGCGGCGAGCGGACGACCCCCGCCAGCGACCGCTACGCGCTCGCTGTCGTTGCGTTCGAGCTGCTGACCGGGACGCGACCTTTCGAAATGGACTCCCCGACGGCCGAGGCCTCGGCGCACGTCCACGGCCCGATCCCGAAGGCCTCAGACCGAAATCCGGAGTTGCCATCGCAGGTCGACGACGTACTCGCGCACGGCCTCGCGAAAGAGCCGGAGCAGCGATTTGCGGCCTGCGCCGACCTCGTCCACGCCCTGCGCGAGGCACTCGATGCCGATGCGGGGCGGACGATGGTCGCGGCGCCCGTAGCCGTCCTCGAGAACGCACGCAGCCGAAGTCGACTCCCGCTGCTCGCAGGGGCCGTGGTCGCGCTCGCTCTCGGTGGGGTGGCTCTCGCCGCGGTGCTCGGTGATGACGACCCTGTCGCGAGGACGGTCGACTCCGGCCCGCGCACCGTCAAGGAGACGGTGACGCTGGATGGCACCACCGTCGTCGAGACAGTCACGACGGCCGCGGAGCCGGAGCCCGAGCCGGAGCCGGAGCCCGAGCCGGAACCCGAGCCTGAGCCGACGACGCAGCCGCCGCCGAGCGAGCCGGCGCCGACGACGCCCTCCGGCGACCCGGCGTCGTTGAACGACCAGGGCTTCGCGCTCATGCAGGCGGGCGACTACGAGAGCGCCCTGCCGTTGCTCGAGCAGTCGGTCGCAGGACTCTCGGGCTCGGGCAGCACGACCGAGGCGTACGCGAGCTACAACCTCGCGTTCACGCGACTCGCACTCGGGAACTGCGACGGCGTGCTCGAGTTGCTCGATCGCTCCGAAGCGGTACAGGGCGAGCGGAAGGAGATCACCCGGCTGCGCAGGGAGGCCGAACGGAGCTGTGACGGAGGCGACGGTTAGCTGCGGACAGCCCAGGCCGACTCGACGATCGGGGCGCGGCCCTTCATCGACTCCCACCACTCGCGATGGGTCTCGTACCAACGTACGGTCTGCTCGAGTCCTGCCTCGAACTCGATCGACGGCTTCCAGCCGAGCTCGGAGCGGAGCTTCGTCGAGTCGAGGAGGTAGCGACGATCGTGACCCGGTCGATCGGGCACGATCGTCTTCAGGCTCTCGGGCTTCCCGGTCAGCCGCAGCACCAGCTCCGCGATCTCGCCGATGCTCTTCTCCACTCCGGAGCCGACGTTGTACGTCTCGCCGATTCGTCCGCGGTCGAGCACGAGCTCGATCGCACGGCAGTGGTCGAGCACGTGCAGCCACTCGCGCTTGTTCGCCGTCGACTCGTACATCGGCAGCCCCACGTCGTCGAGAGCGTTGGTGACGAAGAGCGGAATCACCTTCTCGGGGAACTGGAACGGGCCGTAATTGTTCGAGCAGTTCGTGATCGTCACGGGTAGGCCATAGGTCTCGCTGTACGCGCGGACTGCGTGATCGGCTCCGGCCTTCGACGCGTTGTACGGCGTGCGCGGGCGGTACGGCGTCTCTTCCGTGAAGACGTCGTCGCTGTCGAGCGCGAGATCGCCGTACACCTCGCATGTCGACACGTGATGAAAGCGCTCGATGCCGTGCTGCCTCGCAGCCTCGAGCAGCGTCTGCGTTCCGAGCACGTTCGTCCGGAAGAACAGCGTCGGATCGAGTACGGCCAGGCTGTTGTGCGACTCGGCGGCGAAGTTCACGATCGTGTCGATCTCGTGAGTCCGCAGCGTCGCGGCTCCAAGCTCGGCGTCGCCGATGTCCCCTTGCACGAAGTCGACTCGGTCGCCCAGATCCTCGAGGTTCCGACGATCGCCTGCGTACGTGAGCAGGTCGTAGACGACGACGCGATCCTCGGGATGGTTCTCGCACCAGTAGCGAGCAAAGTTGGAGCCGATGAAGCCGGCCCCGCCGGTGACGAGCACGCGCATTGCCGCAGCGTATCGCCTGATCGATGTTGCGAAGCTGGCCCAGATCCGGCACACGCGCGTTGCAACTCGACCGTTAGCGTTCCGAGTGGGGGCCTCGCTCCCCCGTTGGGGGCCCGTGGACCGAAGCGCCCTTATTCGCAGACGAGCAGCTTCGCCCCGAGCAGGCGCGCGAGCCCACGACCGCCGTTCCGCATCACCTGGTCGTGGCTCCAGTGGAAGACCGGCCGCCCGATCGGTGCGACGGCGTTCATCCAGGGGACGGTCGTCTCCACGTTCCATTCGTACGTCACCGCGGTGCCGTCGCCCACCCACAGCCGCCACCGCCCGGTGCCGCGAAGCTGGCCGTCCGCCTCGCCCTCGAGCAGGTGCGGACGCTCGATGCGAGTCGTGCGCATCCAAAACTCGATGTCATAGGGCAGTCGGCTCCGCCAGACGTAGCGATGAATCGAGCCGACCCCGTCGCCGCCGCCATTGCCGAGTCCGCTGTCGACCCTCTGGGCCACCTTGACTCCCGGCCACCACTCCGGCCACCGCTCGGTTGCGTGGATTGCCTCCCACACATCCTCGATCGAGGCGTCGAGCGCCCATGTGGTCAAGAAGGAGTAGCGCGCCAGCGAGCGATCTCCTACGCCAACCGGTCGAGACACTCCCGCAACCCGACGCGCCAGTGCGGCAGCTCAGGCGCGCCCTTCTCGCTCCGCAGTACCGAGTAGGCCGGTCGCGGTGCCGGCCGACCGAGCTCGGCGGTCGCGATTCGCCGGACGCGGCAGTCGAGCCCCGCACCTTCGAAGATCGCCTCGGCGAGCTCCGCCCAGGTGCAGTCGCCCTCCGCGGCGACGTGCCAGATCCCATAGGGCAGCTCGAGCAGCTCGCGGGTGGCCGAGGCGAGATGCCCGACGAAGGTCGGCGAGCCGCGCTGGTCGTCGACGACGGAGACCTCGTCACGCTCAGCTCCGAGCAGGAGCATCGTCCGCACGAAGTTGTGCCCGGTCGGCCCGAAGAGCCAGGAGCTGCGCACGATCCACGACGCCTCGCCGGCCGCCGCCTCGCCGTGCAGCTTCGAACGGCCGTAGGCCGAGAGCGGGTGCGGGCCGTCCGATTCCACGTACGGCTCTCGCTTGCGCCCGTCGAAGACGTAGTCGGAGGAGAAGTAGACGAGTGGCGCCCCCAACTCGGCGACGTTCGTCGTTCCACCGACATTGATCGCGGCGGCGCCCTGGGGATCGTCCTCGGCGCCGTCAACGTCCGTCCAGGCCGCGGCGTGCAAGACGACCTTGGGCCGCGGCAGCAGCTCGGGTGTCGGCAGCGCGACGTCCCACTCGGCGCGCGTCAAGGCCAGCGCGTCCGGAAATTCCTCTGTGAGCGCCCTGCCGAGCTGCCCTCCGGCGCCGGTGATCAACAAGCGGCGAGGTCACGTTCGGAGAGGATCGGCGTCCCGGTGCTCCACAGATGCTTCACGCGCGGGTCGGCCCAGCAGAGGCCGTGCTCGTCGGGGTCTTCGGCGTCGTACTCCTCCGTCACGTGGTAGAGGAACAGGCAATCCGTGAGCGCTTCGTAGCCGTGCGCGTGGATTCCCGGGATGTAGATCGCGACGGGATTGTCGTCGCCGATGTCCTCGGTGAAGGTCTCGCCGCTTTCCCGGTCGAGCACGACCACGCGCACCATCCCCTGAACGCACGCGAAGAGATCGTCCTGACCACGCTCGTGGAAGTGCAGGCCGCGCACGACGCCCCGCTTGGAGGAGACGAGGTTCGACTGGCGGAACGACTTCGGGAACGCGGTCGCACGCATCAGCTCGGCGAACCAGCCACGCTCGTCCTCGAACCGGCGCAGCGGGACCTTGAGGATGCCCTCGATCAAGCGACCTTGTTCACGCCGGTGCGGGCGATCAGGGCGCCGATCTCTGGCAGCGACTCCTGCGTCCCAGCGTCCTCCCACCAGCCCGTGAGGCGGTGCGCCGCGAGGGTGCCGCGCTCGGCGTAGTGGCGGTTGACGTCGGTGATCTCGAGCTCGCCGCGCGACGACGGCCGGAGGTCGCGGATCAGGTCGAAGACGCCCCCGTCGTAGCAGTAGAGACCGACGACGGCATCGCTGGACGGCGGGGCCTCGTAACGCGTGTCTACGACGCCCGCTTTCTCGACCACGTCCATGACCCGGCCGTCCTCGCCGTAGACGACGACGCCGAAGCGCTCCGGGTCGGGTACGTCCTTGACGAAGACCGCCGCATCGTCGTCGCCATCGACGAAAGCCTGAATCGCCGCCACCTCCGCGTACTCGAAGATGTTGTCGCCGAGACAAACGACGAGCTTGTCGGCGCCGGCGAAACTCTCGGCCATTCCGACGACCTGCGCGATCCCGCCCGGCTCGACCTGCACCTTGTAGGTGAGGTCGAGGTCGAAGAGAGGCTCGCTCGAGCCTCGTTGCGGCATCCTGCCGTCGCCGAGCAGGTCGATCACCTGACCCGCGTGTCCCTGGCCGGTCACGATCAGCACGTCGTGGACGCCTGCGAGCTGGAGCAGCTGCAGCGGGTAATAGATCATCGGCCAGCCGCCGACCGGGAGCAGGTGCTTGTTGACGACGCGCGTCAGCTCGCCGAGCCGCGTTCCCTCGCCTCCGGCGGCGATCAATCCCTTGACACTCACGTCGGCGATGCTACTGCGGGAGCGGCGAGGGGCGTCCGCTCGAGCAACCAGAACGAGAGCTCGACCGCCGGACCGATTCCGAGCGCGAAGACGAGCGTGCCGATGCCCGCCGTGCCGCCCAGCGCGAACCCGAGCGCGAGCGCAGCGATCTCGATCACAGTGCGCGCCGTCCCGATGCGCAGGTGCAGCCGCCGGGAGACGACGAGCATCAGCGAGTCGCGAGGCCCGGCGCCCATGCTCGGTGCGATGTAGAAGGCCGAGCCGACGCCGAAGCAGGCGAGCGCGAGCGGGAGGAGGCCGATCCGCACCGGTAGGCCCTCGTCGGAGATCGCGGCGACGCCGTCGATCGCGGTGAGCGCGATCACGAAGCTGCCGATCAGGAGCGTGTTGAGGAGCGTGCCGAGTCCGATGTAGGCCCGCAGCACCCAGACGAGCGCAAGGATGATCCCCGAGACGATCAGGTTGGCCACACCGAACGAGACGCCGAGCTGCTCGGCCAGCCCTTGGTGGAGGACATCCCACGGCGGCAGGCCGAGGTCGGACTCGAGGAAGAGGACGATCCCGAGGGCGCACAGGAAGAGCCCGGCCACGATTGTCGTGAGTCGGATCGCGAAGCCGCCGCGCAGCTCGGGAGGCGCATGCACGCTTCGGAAGCTACCGGCTGGGGTATGGGCGACCTGTGACCGAGAGAGAAGTCCAGCACGACCCACAGGTGCTCGAGGGCGAGGACGAGAGCCCGCGCCAGCCGGCGCCGCCGCTCGACCCGTACACCCCGGAGCCCGGCCCCGGTCCCGGCGAGCGCCGAGCCTTTCGCGTGATGCGCCTCTCGTTCATCGCGATCGCGATCGTGGTCGCGATCATCGTCTACGCCGCGATCCGATAGCTCACCAGATCGGCCGCAGGGGAGGCTGCTCTCCCCCGTGCCGCTCGCGCACGACCTGCTCGAGACCGCGACGCAAGGCGCCCAGCTCTGTCGGGCCGATTGCTTCGGCCCACTCCGCTTCGAGCCGGCGCTGGATCTCCTCCGCCCGACGGAGCAGCTCAGCCCCGCGGGTCGAGAGTACGAGCCGGATCGTGCGAGCGTCCTCCGTGCTCCGCTCGCGTTCGACGTAGCCAAGCTCGACCAGCGACTCGACGAGCTTCGCGACGCCCTGCTTCGTCATGCCGAGCAGCCCTGTCAGTTGCGTGGCCGTGGCGCCGGCCTCACCGATCTCGTTCAAGGCACAGCCGTGCGCCGGCCGGAGGCCGGGATGCCCCGCAGCGCGAAGCTCCTCGTGCAGCTCGTCGACGAGGAGCCTCGTCGCCATCGAGAGCAGGCGGGCGAGCGGTGGCGGCTGCATCATTTCAACGATAGACAACTTAGTGGTCGGCTTTGCCCACGCCAATCCCGTGGGCGGGCTAGATGATTGATGCCACGATCTTGCCGCTCGATTGCGCGATCTGGCGTGTCTGGGCCGCTCCCGGACTACCTGAGCGGCCTGGCGGCCGCCCAGCCAGCCCGTCCACTTCGCGTGCTCAGCCCGTCACCGCTGCGACCGGAATCGGCGACGGCCTGTTCCCGCACCCCAGAGCTGCCAGCTCGCGCCCCGAGACGGACGATCCATGGCATCAATCATCTAGCGGACGAAGAGCGGGGCGCCGTAGGTGCCGTCACGCAAGGAGAACGTCCGCACGAGCGAGCCGCCTGGCACGGTGACGGCGACGCTGAGGTATCCACGCCCGCTGGTTCGGCGCGTGCCGCCCACGAAGCGCCAGCCGGCGCCGCTACGCGCCTGCACGCGGTAGCTCTGCGCGCCAATTCTGGGACGCACCTGGCCCCAGAGGACCGCCTTATCGCCGCTTCGGCCGGTCTGGACGAGTGGGAGCGGGAAGGCGAGTGAGGCGAGCTTCGGCGCGCCCGACGTGAGGAAGAGTCCGCTTTGGAACCGCTCGCTGGTCGGCTCGTCGACGACGAGATAGTGGATCAGCAGATCCACGCGCGGAGCCTTGAACACACGCAGGGCGGCCTGACCGAGCAACTCGGCCTGGCGCTGCTGGGAAACGCCTCCGGGCCCGGTCTGGTAGGCGTACTCGGTCAGCCAGATCCGCTTCGCACCGAACGCTCTCGTCACCTCGGTGATCAACCGCTCGAGCGTAGCCATCGTGATCGTCTCGCAATCGGAGCGGGTGCAGCCGCCGGTGAAGGGGCTGTCGGAGGGCCGGCCGGGATAGGGATGGTGTGCGTAGGCGTCGAGCTTCGCGCCGGCTACCCGCATGCCGCGAATCCATTCGACGGGCGAGACTCCGGCCGATCCCGCCCGCGGTGCGGTCACGCCGCCTGCGACCTTCGCCCTTGGATTCACTGAGTGGATCGCGGCATAGGCCGGGTTGAGCAGCGAGCGTACGTAGACCGTCGGGGAGGTCGGCTTCAGCCAGCGCGCCTGGTTCGGCTCGTTCCAGATGAGCCATTCGCGTACCCACGAGTAGCGCTTGGCCCCTACCCGGGCGAACGCCGCGAAGCTCGCTGCCGTCGGTGCGTAGTTGGGAGCGCGTCCGCCGTTCGCCCAGCGCGGCGAGCCGACGAGTCCGACGACTGCTCCGATCCGGCGCGCTCGGAGCCCCTGGAGGACGGCGTCGCTCGAGGCCCAGTCGGGACGCCCTCGAGTTGCCTCGATCTCGTTCCAGTGCAGGTTGAAGCGGACGACGTCGACACCGAGCCGCTCCAGGCGGTCGAGTCGGCTCTCGATCGTGCCGGGTCCGTGCGCAAGCCAGGCGTCGTCCTGGATCCCGAAGCGAACGCCGCTCGCCGCCGAGCCGGAGGGGGCGAGCAGGCCGGTCAGGGCACACGTCAATCCGAGTGCGAGCAGCAATCGCATGAAGGGCGGTGTCCCCGTCCCTCGTGCGAGTCACACATCAGGATTCCGTAAACGTCGCTCGCGGAGCCGACGCCTGGTTGCCTTGCGCCGCTTGACCCCCGGCGCGTAGCGGACGGCGGCGAACCAGACGTACGTTCCGAAGGCGAGGGCCGCGCTCAGCAGTCGGAGGATCCGTCGCACGAGCGTCATGCGTCGATTCTATGTCCGGGGTAGTCTGCTCGGGCATGGCGCCGCGCGACATCGACCGCCTGCAGGGGGAGATCGACGAGCTCTTCGCCGACCTCTGGCAGGTGCCCCGTTTCTCCGGGATGCGACACGGCTTCCGGCCGGCCGTCGACTGCTTCCACACCTCGGAGCCGCATGAGCTGACGGTGGTCGTAGAGTTGCCCGGCGTCGACCCGGAATCAGTCCGGGTCGCCGTCGAGGAGCGCTCGCTGACGATCGCGGGCGAGCGACCGCGACCACGCGTCGAGGGACAGGTCTACCAGCAGATGGAGATCGAGTACGGCCCCTTCCAGCGGCAGATCCAGCTCGCCGAGGACATCGATGTGGCCGGCGCAAGCGCGAGCTACGAGCGCGGCCTGCTCACGATCACGATGCCGATCGCCGAACGTCCCGCCCGGCCCCAGCCGGTCACGATCGTGGTTCAGAGAATCGGATGAGCGACATCGAGCCGGGGGAGCTCGAGCCTCAGAAGCTGCCGATCGAGGCGCCGTCGCGGCTGCCCGTCCTGCCGCTCAAGGAGACGGTGGTCTTCCCCGACTCGATGACGCCGCTCGCTGTCGGCCAGGAGCGATCGATCAAGCTGATCGACGATGTCGTCGCGGGTGAGCGGATGCTCGCTCTGGTGACGGTGCGGAACGGCGGAGCAGAGCAACCCGGCTGGGACGACCTCTACGAGGTGGGCACGGTTGCCGTGGTCCACAAGATGATCAAGGTGCCCGACGGAACGCTCCGGATCCTCGTCCAAGGGCTTCAGCGCGTTCGCCTGCGCGAGCGCCTCGATCTCGAGCCGTACCTCGTCGGCGAGTTCGCCGAGCTCGACGACGTCGTCCCGGACTCGCCGAGCGTGCAGGCGCTGACGCGGAACGTGCAGGCGCAGTTCGGCCGGATCATCGCGATGACGCCCTACCTGCCCGAAGAGCTGCAGCTCGCGGCGGCGAACGTCGAGGATCCGAGCGCCCTCAGCTACCTCGTCGCGTCGACGCTCCGCCTGAAGACCGATGAGCGGCAAACCCTGCTCGAGACCGTGGACGTGCTAGAGCGTCTCCGCGCCGTGTCGGTGATCCTCGAGCGCGAGCTCGACGTCTCCGAGCTCGGGTCGAAGATCCAGACTCAAGTTGCCTCGGAGATCGAGAAGGGCCAGCGCGAGTTCTTCCTGCGGCAGCAGTTGAAGGCGATCCAGGACGAGCTCGGCGAGGGCGACGAGCAGCAGGCAGAGATAGCCGAGCTACGGGAGCAGATCGAGGCGAAGGGGCTGCCGGAGGACGCGCTGAAGGCGGCGAACCGGGAGCTCGGGCGGCTCGAGAAGCTGCCGCCCGCTGCGGCCGAGTACGGGGTGATCCGCACCTATCTCGACTGGATCCTCTGCCTACCCTGGAACGAGTCCACCCAGGACGACCTCGACCTCGATCGGGCTCGAGAGATCCTCGACGAGGATCATTTCGATCTCGAGAAGGTGAAGGAGCGGATCATCGAGTACCTCGCCGTCTCGAAGCTGAAGAACGATCTCTCCGGGCCGATCCTCTGCTTCGTCGGTCCGCCTGGGGTTGGCAAGACCTCGCTCGGACAGTCCATCGCGCGCAGCGTCGGGCGCAAGTTCGCGCGCGTCTCGGTGGGCGGCGTTCGCGACGAGGCAGAGATTCGCGGCCATCGGCGCACGTACATCGGCGCCATGCCCGGAACGATCATCCGGGCGCTGCGCGACGCCGAGTCGCGCAATCCCGTGTTCCTGATCGACGAGATCGACAAGATGGGCTCGGACTCGTTCCGCGGCGATCCGGCCTCGGCGATGCTGGAGGTGCTCGATCCCCACCAGCACTCGAGCTTCCGCGACCACTATCTCGACCTGCCGTTCGACCTCTCGAAGACGCTCTTCATCTGTACGGCGAACACCCTCGACACGATTCCCGGGCCGCTGCTCGATCGAATGGACGTGATCCAGCTCTCCGGTTACACGCACGACGAGAAGCTCGGGATCGCCAAGAAATACCTCGTCCCGAAGCAGTTGCGCGAGCACGGGCTGGCCAAGTCGCGGATCGCGCTCGGCGACAAGTCACTGAAGCTGACGATCGCCGAGTACACCCGCGAGGCGGGCGTGCGGAACCTGGAGCGCCAGATCGCGACCCTCCTGCGCAAGGCGGCGACCCTGGTCGCGCGGGGCGAGAAGGGGAAGATCAAGATCGACGAGGCGCGGGTGCGCCACTGGCTCGGCCCACGGCGGTTCTCGAGCGAGGCGCGGAAGCGAACCGCCGATCCCGGTGTCGCGACCGGGCTCGCCTACACGGCCGTCGGAGGCGACGTGCTCTTCATCGAGGCGACCGCGTTCGCCGGCAAGGGACGACTGCAGATCACGGGTCAGCTCGGCGAGGTGATGCAGGAGTCCGCTCAGGCCGCCCTTTCGTGGACGCGTTCGCACGCCGGCCTGGTCGGGCTCGAGCCGGAATGGTTCGCCGAGCACGACATCCACATCCACGTTCCGGCGGGCGCCGTGCCGAAGGACGGACCCTCGGCCGGGATCACGATGGCGACTGCGATCGCATCGCTCGCCCGCGGGGAGCCCGTTTCCGAAGACGTCGGAATGACCGGAGAGATCACGCTCACCGGGCAGGTCCTGCCGATCGGCGGCCTGCGCGAGAAGGTGCTCGCCGCGCAACGAGCCGGGCTGACGCGCGTGATCATGCCGCGCGAGAACGAGGCCGACCTCGCCGAGCTGCCTCAGGAGACCCGCGACGAGCTCTCGTTCGTGCTCGTCGACTCGATCGAGGAGGTGCTTGCGAGCGCATTCGAGGGCAGCGCGCTCGCCCCACACGGGCGCCGAGCCTCGCTGGAGCGCCAGGCTGCAGCGCCCGCACGCTAGAGGTAAGAGACACCACTCCAGGTCGCGAGTGCCTTTGGGCCGCGTAGCGGCCCCTTCAGGGGTCTTCGCGCGTTACCCGTCCGCTTTGCGGACGGGTAACTTGCGCTTCAAGAACAGTTTGCAAGGATCGACGTGCGGCAACACTGTCCGGCGACTACGACTCTCGAAAGGACGAGCCAGCTATGGCCAAGACCAAGGACAGGTTCTACGACACGGCCGACACCGTGCGACCGTACGTCGACCGTGCGATGCACGACGAAGATCTTCGCGACAACCTGAAGGAGGCGTTTAACGCCGCGCGGGACGTGTATGCCGAGCTGCTCGGCGGCCGCAACCTGACGGCGACCGCCACGCGCGTCGCGACCGACAAGGACGTCCAGGACAACCTGAAGAAGACGATCGAGGAGCTGCGAAGCGCGGCCGACCGTCTCCAGGGAAAGAAGGATCATGGCACGCGCAATTCGGTCCTCCTGCTCGGTGGAATCGCGGCCGGGATCCTGCTCAACCCGATGACCGGCCCGGCAACCCGCGCCTGGATCATGGAGAAGATCACCGGCGAGAGCTCGGACGACTTCGGCTACTCCTCGTCCGGCAACTCCGACACCGCGGCCTAGCTAGCCGCTGCGCACGAGCGCGCCGTCGCCCTCGGCTGAGACCGGGGCGACGAGCGCGCGCTCGAGCGAGCCCGGATCGAGCCCGCTCGCGCTCGAGATGTCGGTCGAGCCCAGCAGGAAGGCGCCGGGTCGCGGGGCCGTCGCCGAGGCGGGGACTGGCGGCGCCCAGCCCCGGCCTGCGGCGAAGGTGACGTCCTCGAGCCGGCGCCAGGCCGAGATGTACGGCCCTGGGTTGACGACCCCGTCATATCCGAGCGGTAGCAGCGCCACCGGATGGATTTCGAAGTGCACGTGGTACGGGGTTCCCTGAGCGTCACCGGTGTTCCCGATGAAGCCGATCACCTGGCCCGCCTTCACCTCGTTGCCGTTCACCGCGAGCGGCGAGAACGCCGAGAGGTGCGCGTAGTAGAACTGGTTGCCGGAACGATCGCGGAGCCAGAAGCGATAGCCGCCGATGTTGTTCCAGCCCACCGAGAAGACCGTCCCGTCCGCGACGGCCAGTAGAGGCGCGCCCAGCGGAGCGAAGATGTCGACGCCGTGATGCCAGGTCACGACCGCGCGGGCGGCACCGTAGGTGTCGGAGTACGAGGACGGGCCGTAGACCGGAAAGACATATCCCCCGGGGGAGAGCGGCGCCGAGATGTCCGTAGGCGCAGTCCGAACCTTGATTCGGGGGATCCCGATCCCGTCGCCGTCGGGCTCGGGCGGCTTCGGCAGCTTCTGCTTCGGCTTGACGGCCGGGGCCGTTTTCGGACGGGGCTTCGGAGCCACCGGCGCCGCCGCGGTGGGGGTGGTCGTCGTGGTCGTGGTCTGGGTGCTGGTCGGGGCCGGAGCCGAGATCGCTGCCTCGGCATGGGCGATCAGGATCTCGCTCCCGGCCGGCAGCCCTGCGTGCTCGGCGCTCAGCGTCACGCGCACCGCGGTCACCGTGGTGCGCGCATCGACCGTCGCGCCCGTAGAGCGCTCGACACCCTGTTCGAGGGTGACGAGCGTGCCCCAGTCGCCGAGGGCGATGCGCTGGTTCGGCGCCACGCCCACCGCCTGGCCGGCGACGACGAGATTTGCGACGCCCGAACCGGTCGAATCGGCGGCGAACGTCGAGGCGCGCGCGCGGCCGGAGGCGCTGTCGATGGTGATCTCACCGTTGAAGAGAGAGACGCCGAGGGCGTCGGTGACGGCGTAGGCCGCGGTGCCGGAGTCCGTGCTCGACGACGCGCTCGACGAAAGGGCGCCTGTCCTGACGATGGAGCCGTCGGCCGGATAGGCGAACGAATCCGCGAACCCGGCCGAGCCCGCACCCGGTGCGGCGGCGGTACCGGCGGTCGCGCCGGCCTGTCCCGGGACGAGGATGCTGATCGCGTAGGCGCTCGCCGACGCCGCAGGTTGTTGCGCGGTCGTGCCGGCGCCGACGCCGGTGGCGGCGAACGCGATGGCGAGTACGAGCAGAGCTGTGAGTCTCCGTTTCACGATCCCCCGAGCATTATCGAGACACGACCTGGACGACGCCGACGCAGTCTAGCGATGGAGAGCTAATAAATGAGAATCACTCTCATGTCCTCACGTGGCCCGGCGACCTCGACCTTTCGGATCTCACTCTTCCCCGCGGCATCCGACTCACCTCCCAGCGTGCCTGCTCCTGACGGTTGCCGGCGGTGGCGCAAGATGAGCATCCGCGAACGCGGGTCGCATCGGGCAAAGTCCCGACCTGGTCGAAACCGCTAGAGCTGCTCGAGCTGCCGGCGGGCGAAAACGCGGAAGCGCTCGCGCGCGGCGTCGTCCGGACCGAGTTGCTCCTCGGCTCCGTATCTCGGGTCGGCCGCGATCTCTTCGGCGACGGCCCGCACCTCGCTTGCGACTACCGCCTTGTGCGCCGGATCCTTGAGCAGCAGCTCGATCCACGTGTCGGTGCCGTCGTAGGGAGGCAAGTCGCTCTCGACGAGGAGCTCGCCGAGCTTCATCCCGACGCGGATATAGGCGAAGGTGCGAAACGCCAGAACACGTCGCGGGGATCCGACGAGGCGCTCGATCTCAGGATCGTCCGCCTGGAGCTTAGCGACGATGCTGCCGATCGGCTCGTCGACGAGCGGCAGCCAGATCTCGTCGTGCTCGCTCACGGGGACGAAGCATAGGGGCTCGGACGACGCACGCGCCAGGCGAGCTGGGCCGCGACGAGGAGTAGCAATACGGCAAAGAGGCGGCGCAGCGTGTCCTCTGGGAGGGCAGTCGCGATCTGCACTCCGGCCTCGACGCCGGCGATCGAAGCGAGTCCGACGACGAGCGCGGTGCGCCAGCGGACGTTGCCGTAATGGCGCTGCCTCCAAGTGCCGGCGGCGACGGTCGGCAGGATCGCGAGGAGCGACGTCGCCTCGGCGTCGAGCTGGCCAAGGCCGAGGCCGACGAGCGTCGGCACGAAGAGAATCCCGCCGCCGACTCCGAAGAGCCCCGCGAGGATCCCGGCCCCGAAGCCGAGCAGAAGCGCGAGAGCGACGGTGCCGGCGCTCATGCCAGCAACCAGACAGCGATCGAGGCGAGCAGGATCGAGAAACCGAGCGTTAGCGGCCGGGCGTCGACCCGCTGGGCGAGCGTCGCTCCCACAACCGCGCCCGCCGCCGCGGGCAGCCCGACGAGGGCTGCGTGGCCGATGTCGAGATGGCCCTCGAAGCCGTAGCGGGTCGCTCCTGCAAGCGCGGTGATCCCGATCGCCGCAAGCGAGGTCGCCGCCGCGATGTGTGCCGGCACGCCCGCGGCGAGAATCAGCAGCGGCACGATCACGATTCCGCCGCCGACGCCGAAGAGGGCGCTGAAGAGGCCTGCGACGAGGCCGATCAAGACGAGCTTCGGCATCGCCGTATCCTAGGGGCGTGGCCGGCGCCGACCTGATCGCCCGTCTGGCGCAGGCGCCCGAGCGTGCGGCGCTCCTACTCGACGTCGACGGGGTGCTCGCGCCGATCGTCGACGTGCCCCACGAGGCGACGGTCCCCGAGGAGACGAGGGCGCAGCTCCGACGGCTGCACGCTCGCTATGCGCTCGTCGCCTGTATCAGCGGACGCCCGGGCACGGATGCGCGCCGCGTCGTCGGCCTCGACGAGCTCGTCTATGTCGGCGAGCACGGGCTGGAGCTCGTCCCGGAGGCTGCGGCGTGGAGCGAGCGGCTGCTCGGGCTCGCAGCAACGGTCGACTGGGAGGACGTCGAGCGCAAACCGCTGACCGTCACCTTCCACTACCGCCGCGCGGAGGACGAGGCGGAGGCACTTCGCTTCCTCGAGGCCGTCGCGACGCGCGCCCGCGCCGAGGGCTTGGTCGCCCGGTTCGGCCGCAAGGTGCTCGAGCTGCGCCCGCCGATCGCGGCCCATAAAGGAAAGGCGGTCGCACACCTGCTCGGCGAGCGGGGGCTCGGGCGCGCGCTCTTCGCGGGCGACGACACGACCGACCTCGACGCCTTCCGAGCTCTCGCCGGGCTGGAGCTCGGGGTCGCCGTCGCGGTGGCCTCGGCCGAAGGGCCCGCCGAGCTCCGCGAGGCCGCCGACATCGTGGTCGGCAGCCCCGCGGAGTTCCTCGAGATCCTGCGGGCTCTCTAGGCGGCGTCGAGCGCCGGCACGACCTCTGCCGTGTGCTCGGACTCGAGCTCGTCGCGACGGATCAGCGTGATCGCGACCACGATCCCGATCGCACCGACGACGAGGGCGGCCCAGAATGCGCCCTGGAAGCCGTCGACCAGGCCGACCGGCAGCGACGCGCCGTCTTCGACAGCGTTGGTCGTGCGGGTGGTCGCGATCGCTGACAGAGCGGCGATCCCGAGTGCGCCCCCGATCTGCTGCGAGGTGTTGAAGAGACCGGACGCGAGCCCCGCCTCGGCCGGCTCCACGCCCGCGAGCGCGGCGATCGAGATCGGCACGAACGAGAAGCCGAGCGCGATCCCGATCAGCAGGAAACCCGGTAGGAGGTCGCCGAGATACGAGCCGCCGACCGATACCTGGGTGAAGTAGACGAGTCCGGCCGTCAGGAAGACCATGCCCGCGATCATGACGGGCTTGACGCCCACCTTGGAAACGAGCTGGGCTGCGACCGCCGACCAGAGGATCGCCGTCCCGGCCACCGCCAGGTACGCCACGCCGGTCTTCATTGCCGAGTAGCCGAGCACCTGCTGCATGTAGAGCGTCAGCATCAGGAACATCGCGAACATGGCCGTCCCGAGGATGAACCCGGCGACGTTAGCGCCGAGCACGGTGCGGATGCCGAGGATCCCGAAGCGCATCAGCGGCTCGGGATGGCGCCGCTCCCAGACGACGAACGCGCCGAGGAGGGCGAGTGCGCCGGCGAAGATCGCCCACGTCGTACCCGAGGTCCAGCCGAAGTCGTTCGCCTCGGTGATCCCGTAGACGAGCGCCATCAGGCCTCCGGTGACGAGCACAGCGCCTGGGGCATCGAAGCGCCTGACCTTGGCGTCCTTGCTCTCGCCGAGGAGAAGCGGCGTCAGCGCCAGGCCGGCGATCCCGACCGGGAGGTTGACGAAGAAGATCCACTCCCAGCTCAGGGCGTCGGTGAGTACGCCGCCGAGCAGGACGCCCGCTGCGGCGCCGAAGCCGCCGACCGCACCCCAGACTCCGAGCGCGATGTTGCGTTCCTTGCCCTCGGCGAACGTCGTCGTCAGGATCGACAGAGCCGCCGGCGAGATCACGGCCGCGCCGAGACCCTGCAGCGCCCGCGCCGCGATGAGCGAGCCTTCGCTCCAGGCCATGCCGGCGAGGAAAGAAGCCACGGTGAAGAGGATCAGGCCGGCGATGAAGATCCGGCGCCGGCCGAGGATGTCGGCGAGCCTGCCGCCGAGGAGCAGGAACCCACCGAAGACGAGTGCGTAGGCGCTGATCACCCACTGGAGGTTCTCCTGCGAGAAGCCCAGGTCGAGCTTGATCGACGGTAGGGCGACGTTCACGATCGCGATGTCGAGGACGACCATGAACTGCACCGCGCTGAGGAGCGCCAGTGCGAACCATCTTTTGTCAGTCGAAGCAGCCATTTCTTCCCTTCTGCGGTATTCTGAGCTTGCGAAGTTACACCATCTGCTTGCTAAACGCAAGTGTCCACTGTAGATTGTGAAGTAGATGAAGCGCTACGACCAGTACTGCCCAATCGCCCACTCGCTCGGTCTCGTCGGCGAGCGCTGGTCGCTCCTCGTCGTGCGCGAGCTGCTGCAGGGCCCGAGGCGCTACACCGATCTCGTGGACGGGCTGCCCGGGATCGGCACGAATATCCTCGCCTCCCGGCTCAAGGATCTCGAGGCGGGCGGGATCGTCCAGAAGACGAAGCTGCCGCCGCCGGCCGCGTCCACGGTCTACGAGCTGACGCCGTGCGGACACGACCTCCGGCCGGTGCTCCACGAGCTCGCGCGCTGGGGCGCCCGCACGCTCGGCCCCCCGCCGCTCGACGCGCTCAAGCCCGGCTGGCTCAAGAACGCACTCCAGATCGCGCTCTCGCCCGTTGCGAGCGAAGGTCGGCTCGCCTTCCGCGTCGGCGAGGAAGAGGCATCCGTCGTCGACGGCGAGTCGTCAGCCGGGATCGTCGAGGACGCGGACGTCCTCGTCGAGACCGACGCGATCGGCTTCTACCACCTGCTCGTGGATCGCGAGCTCGCCGGTGTGCGCGTCGAGGGCGACGCGGAGCTGCTCGAGCGGGTCGTGAATGCGGTCGCGCCCGCACCCGTTCCTGCGTAGCGCCCGGAGATATCGGCCAGATCAGGGCGATTGGCGCTGCGGATCCGATCCTGACACTGCAAGGAGGGGCGCGAGCTCCTGAACGCGCGCGAGGAGCGCCTCGATCCGATGCTCGGAGTCGAGGTGCGTCAGGAGGTTGACGCCGAGATAGAACGTCGCCGCCGCGTACGCAAGATCCCGCGACGGCAACGGCACGACGACGCGGGCGAGTGCGGCGGCTTTGGCGATCGCCTCCTCGCAGAGGTCGATCCAGGGCTCCATTCGTTGCAGCATTTCCGGCGCCAGCTCGGGGCGCGCGACACTGCCGGCGATCATCTGGGCGACGACGGTTGTGTGACCGCTGGCGGCGTCCTCGGCGTGGATCTTGGTGGCCACCGCGAGCAATCCCTCGAGCGACGAAGCTGCTCCGATCGCGCTCCGGTATCGCTCGAGCCGCTCGTCGCTCGTGTGGTCGAGAGCGGCGAGAAGCAGCTTGTCGAGGCTGCCGAAGTGGTAATAGATCAGCGCCTGGTTGAAGCCGCCCGCGCGGGCGATGACGCGCGAGGTCGCACCCGCGAAGCCCACGCTCTTCACGGTGTCGAGGGCGGCGAGAACGATCTGTTCTCTCGTCTGTTCGCCGCCCGGCCTACCAGGGTTCTTTGTCATATGCTTTGATCAGTCGATCAATAAAGAATGGACGATCGCATCGTAGATGAGGAGGGTCTCGTCGGAGATGGCACCGCACTGGCTGATCGAGCAGCGTTGGGATCGGATGCTCTTTGCGCACTGGCGGGTCGACCCGGCGGCTCTGAAGCGTCTGCTCCCGTGCGGAGCGGAGCCTGACGTCGGCTTCGGGAGCGCCTGGGTGGGGATCGTCGCGTTCGTGATGACGGGAACTCGCGCCGTGCTCCCATTGCACTTTCCCGCGCTGCCGCCGATTCCGGAGCTGAATCTCCGCACGTATGTCCGGGTCGACGGAGTGCCCGGCGTCTGGTTCCTGAGCCTCGACGCGACGAGCCCGCTCTTTGTGAACGCGGGCCATGCGCTCTACGGACTCAACTATCGACGGGCGCGGATGCTGGTCGTGGCCGATTGCGGATCCACGTACTACGCGAGCGTTTCCGGCGGTGCGGCATTCGTGGCTCGATACCGCCCTGTGGCGGCTCCCGAGACTCCCGCGCCGGGGTCGCTTGCACACTTCCTCGTCGAGCGTTATCGATTTTTCGCGAAGCGGCATGGCACTCTCATGACTGCGGAGGTCGAGCACGAGCCGTGGCGGTTGCAGGCAGCCGAAGCGGAGATCGCGGTGAACCGGATGGCTGTGAGAGGGCTGGCGCTCGACGGCGAGCCGGTGCTCCACGTCTCAGCGGGTGTCCAGGCCAGGATCTCCGCTCCCGAGCGCGTCGTCCCTGCACGCCTTTCGCCCATTCGGGCTAGTGCGACGCTGCGACGACGTAGGTGAAGCGGTAACGGAGGGCGAGGCGGGCGAGGGGGCCCGAACGCTCCAACGCGCGCAGCGCCAGGCCAGCGATCCGTGGCAGCTTCAGACGTTGCGGGGCGAAGAGTGGGCGCACGTCGACTCGGGCGAAGCCGGCCGCGCGGAGTTCTTCCCGGATCGTCGCAAGCGGGTACTGACGCGGATTCAGGTCGAAGACGAGCTTTCCGGTCGTGTAGCCGGCGATGTGGCGGAAGAAAGCAGCTCGGTCGCGAGAGTAGTAGATCGCGCGGAAGCAGAGGGTCGCGGTAACCGGCTCCGGCGGCACGTAGTCGTTCAGGTCGCCGACCTCGGCCTCGACTCCATGCGCGCGCGCCTGCTCGACCATCGCCGAAACGGTGTCGAGCCCTCGGTAGCCGATCCCGTACGGCGTGAGGAACTCGGCCAGGCGACCGTCGGCGCAGGCGAGGTCGAGGACGTCGTCGCCGGGCTCGAGCCGCGTCCCGACGGAGACGACGAGCTCCGCGCGCCGGGAGAAGTACGCGTCGACGTCCGCGTACTGGTCGTCGTCGCTCCACCGCCTCGTCACAGCGCGCGCAGCCGTTCCGGATGCTTGCGCAGGAACCGCAGCATCCCGCGCAGGTGCCACAGCGTGTGCCGGGAGAGGAAGCGCTTGTCGATCACGGCCGCATAGTCGTGTGTGACGACGGCCGCGGGTACGAGCCAGCGCTCCCAGCCGGCCCGAGCGGCACGATAGGCGACGTCGATGTCCTCGACGTAGTGGCGGTAGCCGGGATCCCAGCCGCCAAGCTCTTCGAGCATCGTCCGCCGCATCAACAAGCACGCGCCGCCGAGCAGCCAGTCGCCCTGTACCGGCTCGGTCGGCCTCGTCCCGTAGTGCGAGGTCTGGTGCTCGTACGGAGGGCGGACGAGCCGGAGCGGCGTGCGGCGCCAAACCGTGCCGAGCACGGTCGGGAAGCGGCGCAGGGTCGGCTGCCAGCGCCCGTCCGGCCAGAAGACGAGCGGACCAACGAGACCGGCACGTGGGTGGGTGTCGGCGAAGGCGACGAGCTCGGCGATCGCACCTGGTTCCGGGACCGCGTCGGGATTTGCGACCAGGACGTACTCGCCGCTCGTGGCAGCGGCGCCCGCATTGACGTTCGCGGCGAAGGAGAGTGGGTGCGCGTTCGTCAAGACTTGGAGATCCGCCGGGACGCCGTCGGCGCTGCCGGTCAGGTTCGCGATCACGAGCACCTCGTCGACCTGCGGCCGGAGCGCGGGGATGGAGCGCGCGAGCTCGGCCGCGTGGCCGTGCGAGACGACCACGGCAGAGACCTTCACCGCAGCACCTCCTGGTAGACCTCGAGCGTTCGTCGGGCGGCGGCCTCCCAGGAGAAGAGCCGCGCCCGGGCGATTCCTGAGGCGCTGCGCTGCTCGCGCTCGCCGAGGGCCTGCCGGATCGCATCCGCGAGCCCGGCCTCGGAGGCGTAGATCGCTGCATCGCCGCCCACCTCGCGCAGCGCCGGCTCGTCGACGGCGACCACCGGCGCCCCGCAGGCCATCGCCTCGAGGACGGGCAGGCCGAAGCCCTCGTAGCGGGAGGTCTGGAGCACGCACGCGGCGCCGCGGTAGAGCTCGATGAGCTCGTCCTGTGGCACGTAACCGGTTACGCGGGCGCCGCGGCGCTTCAGCTCGCGCGCGAGGTCAGCGTCCTTCGCCGGGCCGGCGACGACGAGCGGCAGGCCCACGGCTTCGGCAGCGGCAAGTGCGGCGAGCGGGTTCTTCCGCTCCTGCACCGCGCCGACGAGTAGGGCGTAGTCATGAGGCCCCGGGCCGCCCGGCGTAAAGGCCGGGTCGACGCCGTTCGGCGTCACGACGATCCGCTCTTCCGGGACGCGATAGAGCTCCATCAGGTCGCTGCGGGTTCGCTCCGAGACGGTCAAAACGCGCGCGGCCCGCCTCGCGGCCCGCGGCACCATCGTCCTGAAGACGAGCCGGTCCTTCCAACCCATCAGAGCCCGGTCGCGTTCGAAGGAGAGGTCGTGGATCGTGACGACGGCCGGGCAGGAAAGCCGGAGCGGCAGGGCGTGCTGGAAGTGGCCGAGGGTGGCGCCGAGGCGGCGGAGCAGGCGCGGCAGCGTCACGGCCATGCGGAGCTCCTGTGACGGGGTCGAGAGCTCGACCGCCTCGATTCCGGCCGGCACGAGCTCGGGGTGACGGGTGATCGCGGCGAGCCGCAGGCCGGACTTGGGGGTGAGTGGCGCCAGCGCCCGCAGCAGGTTCAGCACGTAGGTCTCGTCGCCGGTGCGGTGCCGGCCGAGGACATCGGCATCGATCGCGATCAAACTCACGCGACCTCGTTCCAGGCGACGACGGCCGCGTCGGCCACGCCGTCCCATGTGTGCGCGCGAGCGCGGGCGAGTCCGAGCTCGCGGAGTTCCGCGCGGCGCGCGATCGCCTCGTGCAGACCGGCCGCGATCGATTCGGGATCGAGCGGGTCGACGAGCACGGCCGCTCCGCCGGCGACCTCCGCGGTCGCTCCGTCCCGACTCGTGACGACCGGCGTGCCGCTCGCCATCGCCTCCAGCACCGGGATTCCGAATCCCTCGTAGAGCGAGGGGAAGACGAGGCAGAGTGCGCCTCGGTAGAGCCCGGCGAGCTCCTCGTCGCCCACCGAGCCGAGCCAGCCCGCGCTCGCGACTCCGCCCCAGCCCTGCGCTCCGACGACCCGGAGCTCGAGCCCGGCGAGCCGCGCTGCCTCCTCGACCCGCCGCAGGTTCTTGCGCGGCTCGAGCGTCCCGACCGCGAGCACGTACGCGCCCTCGGCGGCGGGGCCGTCGGGCGTGAAGCACGTGTCGATCGCGTTGCCGATCACACGCACGCGCTCCTCGGGCACGCCGAGCAGCTCCACGGTCTCCCGCTTCGTGAACTCGGAGACGGCGAGAACGCGCGACGCCGCGCGTGCGACCGGCCCGATCGCGAGGCGCCCACTTGTGCGGTGCCAGCGCGGGAAGAGCTCGGGGTGGCGGACGAGCGCGAGGTCGTGGATCGTGACGGTGAACGGAACCGGTGAGCGGAGCGGACCGCGGAAGGTCGTGCAATGGAGGACGTCGAGCCCGCGGGCCGCGAGCGGGAGGCCTCCGAAGTACCACGCGGTATCGCGGGCGACGGACGCGAGTCGCCCGGGGCCGCCGAACGCAAGCGGCTTCACCTCGATCCCGTCGCGTCCCGCGAGCGCGTCGAGGAGGCCGTTGACGTGACGCGCCGTGCCGGCTCCCGTTTGGCGCAGCGGGGAGACGTCGATGCCGACTCTCACGTCTGTGCCTCCTCGTAGGCCGCGAGGAACGTCTCGCCTGCGGTGAGCCAGGAGAACCCAGCCGCGTGAGCCAGCCCGAGCGCGACGCGCGCGTCGCGCCGCGCGAGGGCCACCACGATCGCGGCGGCGATCGAGACCGGGTCGTCGGGATTGGCCCGCACGGCCGCGATGCCGGCCGCCTCGTCCATCGAGGGATGCGACGACGCGACGACGGGAACACCGCAGGCCATCGCCTCGACGATCGGCATCCCGAAGCCCTCGAAGCGAGAGGGGTAGACCGCGACCGCGGCGCCGCGGTAGAGACGTGCCAGCTCCTCGTCCGAGACGAAGCCGAGCCGGACGACGTCCGGCCCTTGGAGCAGCGGCTGCTCGCCCCAGCCGGAGCCGCCGGCCGCCGCGAGCAGCAGCCGGCTGTCGAGAAGCCTGTGCGCTTGCGCGAGGGTCCCGAGGTTCTTGCGCGGCTCGAGCGTCGCGACCGTCAGCACGTAGGGACGGCCGAGATCCGAGCGCTCGCCATCCGGACGGAACTCCCGCTTCAGGCCCGGCCGGGCGACGCGCACGCGCGCGCGCGGAATTTCGAGCCGCTCGACGACATCGGCGCCGGTGTACTCGGAGTTGACGAAGACGAGGTCGCAGGTTCGGGCCGTGTGGGCGTACTTGGCGTTGTGCATCGACTGCGTCTTCGCGGTCGTCCACTCGGGAAACCGCAGCGGCACGAGGTCGTGGATCGTCGTCGCACGCACGCCATCCGCCTGTGGCGGGTACATCCAGTCGGAGTAGTGGAAGACGTCGAGCGGGCCGACGACGCGCTCGAGCGGCGGTCGGCCGAGGCGGCTCCAGGCGTCGCGCCAGCGTTGGGAGAAGGGCAGCGAAACCAGCCGGAGCTCGACGTCGAGTCCGGCGAGAGCGCGAGGGATCGTCTTCCGTCCGGCGGGGCTCGTCGGCGCGAACGCGACGATCTCGTGGCGGCCGGCCGCAGCCTCGACGAGTCCACCGAGCGAGCCGCGGATGTAGTTGCCGACACCGGTGAGCGGATGCGACAAGGGCGAGACGTCGAAGACGATCCTCACGGCGCGGTGTACTCGAAGGCGCGGAAGTGGACGCCGAGCTCGCGGGTATCGCCGCCGCCCGGAACCTTCGTCGGCGAGACCGTGAAGCGGGCCGTGCAGACGCCGTCCATGGACGTCAGGAACACGCGCAGCCGTGTGGACTCAGACGGCTGCAGCCGGATGATCGAACTCTGATCCCAGCTCGACGCCTCCACGGTCTGGGTCCGATCGAACAGACCTGGGTCGCTGTCGAGCGTCACGGTGAGCGTCCCGCCGTCGCAGCGCACGCGCCGGTACGTGACCTCCGGGCCGGACCACTGGTCGTTGTAGACGCCGGTGACGCTCGTCGTCGAGATCAGCGGCCCGTCCGTCCGATAGAGGGTCAGCCCGAGCTGCTCGTCGCGGGCGAGCGCGTAGCCGTCCAGCGCGACCGAGCCGTCCGTGAACGCGTACTCGGCGCGCACGACCTCCCCCGCCGCGTTGCGCACCTCGCCGGTGCGCTCGTCGACGGTGACTTCCGTCTCGGGAAAGCCGCCGTCCATCCGACCGCCGAGCGTGTAGACCGGTCCGACGCTGCGGCTGGAGAACTCGTTCTGCTGCACGGTGAAGCGGTGCGTCTTTCCCGTCCAGAGTGCCGCGACCTCGGCGCCGTCCGGAACCGCCCGGTCGATCCAGTCGCGCTGCGGAACCCGGATCCCCTCATAGAGGGCACCCGCGGCGGCGAGCTCCATCCCGTGCGGGCCGGCGTGGATCGGGTGGATCGCCAGCGCGAAGTAGCCGAGGATGGCAGCGGGGAGCACGAAGGCGTAGCGGCGTGGTACGAGCAGGAACAGCGCGCCCGCTGCGAGCCCCGCGACCAGCACGACGTCGTCGAGACGCGGCAACGTGACCGAGTCCTGCACGTTCCAGAGCGGGACGATCATCAGCGTGTCCGAGCGCACCTTCAGCTGGAGGAAGCGCTCATACGGGATCAGCGCCGGCAGAACTGCGGCCACCAAGGCGGCGACGACGGCGGGAACGGTCGGTCGGGGAGCGCCACGGTCGATCCAGACGAGCAGCGCGATCAGGAGCAGCGGCGCGACCACGAACATGTTCCGCTCCTCGATCGCGCCCGCGAAGCGGGAGGCGAAGGTGGCGACGACGAGCAGCGTCCAGGCGGCGAGAGCGGCGGTCGCGACGACGAGCTCCTGGGCCCGCGCGTCGAGCGAGCGCACGCGGACGGCGAGCAGGACGAACGCGGCGACGGGAAACACGCCGACGTAGAGGTCGAGCTCGGCGACGTGCCAGAAGAGGAATTTCGCCACCTCGACCACGTCGTAGCCGCCCTCGCCGACGACGGCGTAGGCGCCGAAGAGGTCGTTCAGGGAGGCGCCGCGCGCGAGTTGCGCGACGAGT
>JBBJLW010000081.1:0-4575 GCA_037720595.1 Gaiellaceae bacterium
ACGGCGTGCGGCCAGGTGGAGTCGGTCTCGTCGGTGTTCAGAGCCACGATCTCCAGTCCCGCAGCCCGCACCAGCTCTTCGAGCTCCCTGACGCCCATCGTGTGGTAGTACCCGATGAAGATCGAGAAGTTCTCGGCACCGTCCTCATCCCGACCCGCGTTGCCGACGTCTTGCCCGCCGAAGTCGAGAAAGCTCACCAAGAGCGGTCCGGTCGTCGCCTCCCCGACGACTCTCAACGCGTCGATCCGCGCAGCGCGCGTTGCCAGGTGCGAGAAGCTTCCCCAGCCCATCACTGCCGCGGCGAAGGGGCCCAGATCACGCAGGTGCGCTCCTTCTTCGGTCGGGGAGGGCGAGAACAACTGCGGCAGGTCCTCGTAGCCGGCGCGGAAAGCGCGTACGAGCGGCATCGAAGCGGCGCGGTCCGCCATCGCCTCGGCCAATTCGGGCGCGGGCTCGAAGGCCACCACCTCGTAGCCGCGTTCTGCGAGGGCGAACGCCTCCCGGCCGCCGCCCGCGCCACCGAGGAGGACCCGACCCGGAGGAGGATCGAAATGGTCGCGAACGGCGGCGGCCTCCCAGGGGAAGAGTCGGCGGCGGAAGCGTTCCGTTGCGGGATGGTAGACGTCGTCTCGTTCGTAGGCCATCGCGTTGAACTCGGTCATGACCCCGCGGGTTGCCCATCGAACGACGGCTCGGGAACGCAGCCGGTCAAAGCGCCGGTACGCGGTGTCGACCGTCTTCGTCGCGAGGATCGCGCGGGCGAGCAGCCGTTCACGTCGACGGAGGCTCACTGCACAGGGACAGTGCCGACGGCGTCCGTGCTCCCGTCGGCACGGAAGGCGGTCACTGGCGCGAACCGGCCGATCCCTTCCCAGGTGTCGTGGACAGGTGCGCCGTCCACCAGCAACCAGACATGACCCTCGATCCCGGTCTCGCCCCGGCACGCACCGACGACGAGCCGTGGGTCAGCGTTCGTGGCGGAAAGATACCGGTAGGCGATCAGGCTGCGCTCGAGGCAGTTGTCGCGACGCCCAACGCCGACGATGCGGTGGGTCAGCCGAGCCAACGTGCCGATCGTGCGCTCGGTTCTCAGATCGCGCGCTCCCGGTCGGCCGTCCGTCGCCATGATCCGCACGAGTCTTTCCAACGGCAGGACCGACTTGAGCACCGGGAGAACCAGCGCCCATCCGAGCATCCGGGCGGCCAAGAACCCGTCGGACGACGACTCGACGGCGGCGACCGCGCGACCCAGGCGTCCGACCGTGGCGTCGCGGCGCAGGGAAGTCACAGCTCGGCCACCGCCTCCTCGATCAAGCTGGCGATGTCCTCGACCAGCGTCAACCGCGGCGCGTAGCGCAAGACGAAGACGGGTAGCTGCTCGGCAAGCACGAGGTACGAGGACAGCAGGCGCTGGTTGAGCTGCTCGTCGTCCAGGGCGAGGTAGTAGGCGTGCGGGAGGACGGCCGCGAAGGCATCGGCAGGCGCCAGGCGAACAATGTCAACCTGGTCATCAGTTGAGGTTCCCGCTGCACGCTTGAGGACGAACAGTGCTCGGAAGGACTGAGGCCCGACGCCGACGTCCCAAGGGGCGGACAGCTCAGACCCCTTCTGGTGCTCGAGGTCGTCGAACCACTGTGCCGATGCGGCGCGAAGGCGCATCCGAAACGGCAGCGGGATTGCCTGCAGGCCGTTGTGACTCGACTCGAACGCCAAGGCGTCATCGGCCCACAGCGTGAGCCCTCTTCGGCTCAGCCCGTAGGCAAGGGTGGACTTGCCGGCTCCCGATCGCCCGCACAGCGCCACGACACCGTCGGCCGAAACGACCGCGCTCGCGTGGAGGACCTGCACTGCGCGGAGTTGGAGTGCGAGTGGCACCACGATCCGGTGGAAGGCGTCCTCAACCAACTCGTCAGACGCCGATGCCTCCCGCGTCAGGCGGGTATCAACTGAGGCTTCGGTGAACTTGAAGGTGCCGACGTTGGGGACACCCAGACAGCGCTGCCCTGCATGCCGATAGCCGACGGCGGCTACCATGCCCGCGGTGTCACGCCACACCTCGACGCCTGGGGCGCGCAGGTCCGGGAGGGTCGTCTCGGGTACAGTCCCGTCGATGATCAGCGACGAGATGTACCGATGTGGAGCGATCGAGAACGTCGGTCGCTCCACATCAGGACAGCTGTTTGAGGAGGGGTTACCCTTGACCCTTGGGCTTGCGGGGGTCCCCCGGGTCGCCGCCGACGGCGCTGAGCTTGCCGCCACCCGGCATGCGGAGAATCTCAGCTGTGGAGCCGACGCGCTCGACGCTCATCGGCGTCCATTCCTTCGAAGTCACAGTTTCCCCCTGGGTGGTAGTTGACGGTGACCCTATCAGCCGTTGAGGACGCCGACAACGGACTACCAAAATGCTACGCGGCGTGATCATCCATGCGCGCGCAGCCACGATTCCAGTGTGAGGATCTCCCACATGGGGTCCGTTATGGTGTGGTCAGGCGGACGGCCTTCCCCGGTTGGACGTGCGTTGCTCGGCTCGGTCTCGTACAGGGATGCACATCGTTGTGGGTCGACGATGCCTGCCTCGGCAAGGGCTTGCGCTCCTCCGATCTCACGCCACACCGCAGGTGCCTGCGTCACGACCGACCAGCCGAAGAACGAACTCGTGATCCTCTTGCGCTGCCGCTCGAAGCCCAGCGTCGGGAATCGTCGACCGAGCATTGCCCGAACGAGCCCCTTCGATCGACCGTTGCTGTTCAACAGCCGGGGCGGCGTGGCGTGGAGGAACTCGACGAGTCGGGTGTCCCCGAAGGGATGCAGGACGCGCACGCCTGCGCCGCGGCTGTACTCGAACACCTCCTCGGCCTCCATCGACACGAGCGGGTGGGTGAGTGCCTCGCGGCACTCGCGGAAGTACTCCCGGGGCCCACCGATCGGGAGCAGGTCATCCTCGGTCGTCTGGAGGCGTACGTACTCCTCGTCGCGGTCGAGCAGCTCGCGCCGCAGGGCAGCATCCGGGGCCAGCCACGAGCGACGTTCAAGTGTCATGCGCCGCATGCGTAGGCGCCGCGCGAGCAGCCGGTCGGGAGCAAACCTGCGCATCGCGATCGCGCGCTCACCCGCGAGCAGCGGGCGAGCACCGAAGCGCCAGGCCATGTTGCGCGCGAACAGCCACGGCGCGACGTCGTACGAGCGACTCTGCGTCCGGCCCAACCGGAACAGCTCGACAAGATTGAGGGAGCGCAGGAGGTCCGCGGCGTAGACCGGGGTGACCGTGAGCCATTCGTCGCCCCCACTGCCGGTGAGGATGATGTCGCGACCGCGCGCACGCGCCTGACGGGCAAGCGACTGGTACGCCGGGAGCCACGGGTTCTGCATCGGCGCTGACAGCCCGCCGTTTCGCAGGGCGGCGCGTACCAGGCCACCCTCCCCGAGTGCGTCGTCGAGGTCGGCGAACAGCTGTGGGAGCGCCAGCTGGGCTGCGACGCCCGTCTGGGTGACCTTCTCGCTGTACGGCCCGGGAAAGACGAGCGAGAGGGCCAGCGGCATCGGCAGTCCGTCGCGCCTGGCATGATCGGCTGCCAGTGCTCCGACGGTGACCGAGTCGAGGCCGCCGCTGAGATAGATGCCGGCCGGACCGAGCGCGAGCAGACGCGCCACGGACTCGTCGAGCAGCTCGTCGAACCGCCCGAGATCTGCCTCGTCGATCCATTCGGGGCGGCGGCCGGGAAACAAGGGGTCCCAGTACCGGCGGCTGCTGACAATGCCACGGCGCACCGTCAGCGCGTGACCCGGCGGGACGCGGGTCACCGCCTCGAAGTACGTCTCCGTCGGGCGTGGCCAAAGATGTCGGAGGTGGTCGGCGAGCGCTGCCCGATTGATGGCTCCGCTCACCCCAGGACGCGCTTGCAGGGTCGCGATGGATGGTGACAGCAGGAAACCTTCAGAGGTGCTCGAGTAGAAGAGCGGATGGATTCCGAGCGGATCGCGCGCAGCCAAGATCCGCGCCTGTCCACCATCTGAGATCACGAATGAGAAGAAACCCTTGGCGTGATCGAGCAGACCCTCACCGAGCTTCACGTAGGCGTCCAGGAGGCGTTCGGCCGGGTTCTGCAACGCCGCGGCCGCACCGACTGGCGGTAGCCCGTACACGAACCCCTGCAGCAGGCACCGCAGTCCGGGACGGCTCGCGACGCTCACGTCGAGCGTCTCGGAATCAACCTCGACCCGGAGGTCAATGGATCCGGAGGGCAGCACCGCGAGCCAGCTGCCGGTCAAGTCCCGCCGCTGCGACACCCACGGCAGGCGGTCAGCGGTGGTCATAGCCGATGATCAAGTCGTTCTCCGCAAAGATCGACAGAGTCGCGGCAACTTCACCGTGGACGATCTCGGCATCGACCGAAAACTCTTGGGCCAATTGTGCCTCGATCGTCGGCAAGTCGCTATCGAGCGCGAGGAGCTCCCAAAGTCGGGCTGACGTCTCGTTGAGGTCGAAGATGCCGTTCGAGCGAAGGTGGATGAGGACCATGCGGTCCTCCAAGCGCCTGTACATGACATGCGTGCTCGGCTGGATCCTCACCGGCC
>JBBJLW010000027.1:0-46363 GCA_037720595.1 Gaiellaceae bacterium
AGGGCGCCTCCCTCATCCTCATTCACGACGCGCCGACGGCGACGGGAGCGAGGGCGGGGGAAACCCCGCCCTTCGTCGTTCTCAGATGCGCGCGGTCAGTAGGCGACGGCGCCGCGGCCGGTCTCGGCTGCGTGAACCTGCTCGTCGGCGCGGTAGCTCGAGCGGACGAGCGGGCCGGCGAAGACAGAGCCGAATCCGAGCGCCTCGCCCTGCTCGCGCAGCCAGCGGAACTCGTCGGGGTGCACCCAACGGTCGATCCGAGCGTGCTTCGAGGAAGGCTGCAGGTACTGGCCGATCGTGACGACGTCGACGCCGTGCTCGCGCAGGTCGCGCATCGTCTCGACGATCTCGTCGTTCGTCTCGCCGAGCCCGACGATGATCCCGGACTTCGTCAGCACGGGGTAGTCGGCGAGCTCCTTCGCGCGGCGTAGGAGCCAGAGTGCTCGTCCGTAGTCGGCCTTGCCGCCACGCATGGCGCGATGGAGCCGGCGCACGGTCTCGATGTTGTGGTTGAAGACCTCGGGACGCGCCGCGAGCACGGTCGCCAGCGCTTCCTCCTCGACGCCGAGGAAGTCGGGCGTCAAGACCTCGACTGAGCAGTCGGGCAGCTTCGCCTTGAGCGCGCGGATCGCCGCCGCATAGTGACCGGCCCCGCGGTCGGGGACGTCGTCCCGGTCGACCGAGGTGACGACGACGTGCTTGAGCCCCATCTGGAACGCCGCTTGGGCGAGGCGGAGCGGCTCGAGCGGATCGACTGGGTCCGACGGCTTTCCTGAGTGGACGTAGCAATAGCGGCACGCGCGGGTGCAGGTGTCGCCCAGGATCTGGAAGGTCGCCGTCCCGCGCCCCCAGCACTCGGAGATGTTCGGGCAGCGCGCTTCCTCGCAGATCGTGTTCAGCTGCGCCCCGTGAATGAGCTTCTTGACGTCGAAATAGCGCGAGTCGGCGCTCGGTGCGCGCACCTTCATCCACTCGGGCCGGCGCGGGCGCTCGGCGACGGGAAGCGAGCTCTTCATCGCTTTCGAGTGTAGATGCCGGCCAACCCGACCCGACGCGACATGCCCTGCCGGGACACGTCTGGTGCCAGCCCCTGGACGTGTCCCGAGTGGACCGTTGCATCGAAGCACTACTTTCGAAATACTTGCTTCGACATGAGCGACGGTGACCTCCTTCTCGAAGATCCGCGCGCGCTTCGCGCGCTTGCCCATCCCGCGAGGCTCGCGATCCTCGACCACCTCGGCGCGGCCGGGACGGCGACCGCGACCGAGTGCAGCGCGGCGGTCGGCGTCAGCCCGTCGGCCGCCTCGTATCACCTCCGGGCGCTGGCCCGCTACGGTCTGGTCGAGGAGGCGGAAGGCGGCCGGGGACGGGAGCGGCCGTGGCGCTCGCGCGGCCTGGGATTCTCGTTCGAGCCGTCAGCGGCGACCGGCCCGGCTGCCGAAGCCGCGGCGATGCTCCTGAGCTCCCAGCTCGTCGAGAGCGGGGAGCGCTGGACGCGGGAGCACGTCCTCGGTGAGTCGCGGCTACCCGAGGAGTGGCGGCGCGCAAGTCATCTCGCGAACAAGACGCTTGTCCTCACGGCGGCCGAGGCAGAGGAGCTCGTCGGGCTGCTCGAGAACGTGCTGGCGCCTTACCTCCGGTCTGGAAGGAACGATGCTCCCGACGAGGCGCGCAACGTCCGCCTGCTGCTTCGCCTCTTTCCCCGAGAGCTGCCGCCGTCGTGACCCGCGTCCCGCTCGCGGCGCTCCTCGCGGCAAACGTGATCTCGATCACGGGGAACCGCCTCACCCAGCTTGCGATCCCGTGGTTCGTGCTCCAGACGACCGGCAGCGTCGCGAAGACCGGGCTCGTCGGCTTCTTCTCGCTGCTTCCGTTCGTGATCTCGTCCGCGCTCGGCGGCGTGATCGTCGACCGGCTCGGCTACCGGCGGGCGAGCATCGTCTCCGATCTCGCGAGCGGCAGCTCGGTGCTGCTCGTCCCGATCCTCTACCACACCGTCGGGCTCCCCTTGGCCGCGCTCCTCGGGCTCGTCTTCGCCGGCGCGCTCCTCGACGCTCCTGGCCAGACCGCACGGGAGGCGATCCTGCCCGACCTCGTCGAGCGGGCGGGAACGACGCTCGAGCGTGGTACGAGCCTCTTCGACGGCGTCTCCCGTGGCGCCAACATGCTCGGAGCCCCGCTCGCCGGAATCCTGATCGCCGTCCTAGGCCCCGCGAACGTGCTCCTCCTCGATGCGGCCACCTTCGTCGCCTCGGCCCTGCTGATGCGGCTCTTCGTGCCGGCGCCCGAGCCGAAGGACGAGGACGCCACCGCCGAGCGCTACTGGGCGCAGCTTCGCGAGGGCTACGCCTTCCTCTGGCGGACACCGCTTGTCCGCGCGATCGTCGTGATGGTGCTCGTCACGAACATGCTCGACGCTGCGATGGGCGGCGTGCTGATGCCCGTCTACGCGGATCGAGTGCTCGGGAGCGTCGTCGCACTCGGCCTGATGAGCGGCGCGATGGGCGCGACCGCGTTCGCCGGGACGCTCGTCTTCGCTTGGATCGGACACCGTCTGCCGCGCGTCTCGACGCTCGTCGCCGGCTTCACGCTGGGTGGTCCCTCGCGCTTCTTCCTCTTGGCGGCGATGCCCGGTGTCGGGCCCGTGATCGCCGGCTTCGCGATCGCCGGAATCGGGATCGGCCCGATCAACCCGATCTTCGGGACGCTCCAGTACGAACGGGTTCCGGAGCGGCTGCGAGCCCGGGTCTTCGGCGCGGTCACTGCGGGCGTGATGGCCGGAGCGCCGATCGGCGCGCTGCTCGGCGCCGGCTGCGTGGTGTGGCTCGGCCTGCGGACGACCTTCGTCGTCTTCGGGCTCGTGTACCTGGCCTGCACGCTCAGCCCGCTCGTCGTCCCGGCCTGGCGTGACGCAGCGCGGCGTCCGGCTCTCGCGGGCTCACCCTAGGGCGTCTCGGTCGCGTTCCAGAAGGTCAGCCAGTGGCCCTCGTGATCCTCGACGGTGAACTCGGCCTGTCCCCACGGTCGGTCGGCGAGCGGATCGATGATTCGCGCCCCGGCTGCTTCGAGCCTGGACTGAAACCCGGCGAGATCGGAGGACTCGATGTAAAGGGCGGTAGAGGACGGGGAGCCGAGCCGCTCGCGGATCGCAGCGTTGTACTCCTCGCCGTAGTGGTCTGCTGCCGTTTCGAGCATCAGCCGGGCCTCGCCGCGCGCGATCGCCGAGTTGCTTTCGCCGTCGCCTCCCCGATCGAGCGTGAACTCCAGGGGGCCGAGGTAGAACGCGAGGGCTTCCGCCATCTCTCGCACGCGGATCGTCGGGACGACACCCCAGCCACTCATGAGTACACCGCCGCTCGCGAAGGCAGCTCACGAGCGGACTCAGCGGGGAGCTCCTCGAGGTCGAGCGCGAACACCTCCGCTAGCGCCTCGAGCGCATGCGGGCGCACGTCGTCGACAGTAAGAGGGCGGCCGAGCTCACGCGTGATCGTCGTGAAGTCGGCGTCCTCGATGCCGCACGCCGTGATCCACTGCGTGAACGGAGCGGGGTCGAGATCGACGTTGAGCGCGTAGCCGTGAGTCGTCACCCAGCGCGAGATGTGGATTCCGATCGAGGCGATCTTGCGAGGAGGACGAGTCAGCCAGACGCCCGTCAGACCGTCGATCCGCTCGCCCTCGACGCCGAGCTTCGCCAAGGTGAGGATCAACGCCTCCTCGAGGTCGCGGCAGTATTTCTTGACGTCGCGTCCGTGCCGGTTCAGGTCGAGGATCGGATAGCAGACGAGCTGCCCGGGCCCGTGGAACGTGGACTTGCCGCCGCGATCGGTCTCGACGATCTCCACGTCCGCGCCCTCCGGAATGTGCAGCTCGCCCTCGTCCGTCCGCCGGCCCATCGTCACCACGGGAGGGTGCTCGAGCAGGAGGATCGTGTCTGGAAGTGTTCCCTCGGTGACGGCTGCGGCCACCGAGCGCTGCAGCTCCCAGGCCTCGCGATAGGGAACGAGGCCGAGGTTCATCACGTGACCGCCCCTAATAGTCGCTCTCGCCCCAACTCTCGAGCCGCTTGCGGAGGTCGCGCAGGAAGCGTCCGGCGAGCGCACCGTCGACGAGGCGATGGTCGTACGTGAGCGTCAGGTTCATCAGCGGCCGGATCGCGATCACGTCCTGGCCGAGCTCGTCCTGGACGACCCACGGGCGCTTGACGACGGCGTAGGTGCCAAGGATCCCGGCCTGCGGCTGGCTGATCACGGGGGTGCCGTGGAAGGTGCCGTAGCCGCCGGGGTTCGTGATCGTGAAGGTGCCGCCCTGGACGTCGTCCGGAGTCAACTTCTTGTCGCGTGCGCGCTGGGCGATCTCGGCGACCGACCGCGCGAGCCCGAGCAGGTTCAGCCCCTCGGTGTTCTTCACCACCGGGACGATCAGGCCCTTCCCGTCGGCGAGCTCGACCGCGAAGCCGAGGTTGACGTAGTTGCGGGTCACGATCTTGTCACCGCGAATCTCGCCGTTGATCCAGGGGTACTCGCGAAGCGTCTCGACCGTCGCCCGAGCGATGAAGGCAAGGTAGGTCGGGTTGACGCCGTAGGCCGCCTCGAACTCCTTCTTGAGCTTGGCGCGGATCGCGACCACCTTCGACATGTCGACCTCGATCGCGCTCGTCACGTGCGCGGAGGTATCGAGCGACCGGCGCATGTGCTCGGCGATCCCGCGACGCATGGCGGTCAGCGGCTCGAACGCCTCGCCGGCGCCGGGATCGCCTGCGGCGACAGGGGAGGGAGCGGGCTTTGGCGGAGCCGGTGCCGAAGGGGCTGGAGCCGAAGGAGGCGCGACCGGCGCGGGCTCGGCCGGGGCCACGGTTTCCGGAGGCGCTTGCGCTTCGGGTGCGGCGGCAGGCTTGCCGGCGGACTCGACGAACGCCAGGATGTCCTTCTTCGTCACCCGGCCGCCGTTGCCGGTGCCCTGCACCTGGCCGACGTCGACTCCGTGCTCGGCGGCGATTCGCGCGACGACGGGCGAGACAAAGGTGCGGCCGTTGTCCGAACCGGACGCGACGGGGGTCGGCGCGGGAGCTTGCGGCGGCGCGTCGCCTGCGGCGTCGGCCACGTCACCGACGCCCTCACTTGCCGCAGCCATCGAGGCGTCGGCGGCCTCCTGCGTGGCGGGTGCGGGCGGCATCTCTTCGGCCGCGAGCGCCACCTCTGCCCCCTCGGGCGCGATCACCGCCAGCACCGTCCCGACGTCGACCGTCTCGCCCTCCTGCACCATGATCTTCGCGACGACGCCCTCGCCGGGGCTCGGCACCTCGGTGTCGACCTTGTCGGTGGAGATCTCGAGCAGCGACTCGTCGCGCGCGATCGGCTCCCCCTCGGCCTTGAGCCACTTGGTGATCGTGCCCTCGGAGACGGAGACGCCCATCTGCGGCATCACGACCTCGATCTGCGTCTCGGTCGCCATCTCTAGTACGCCGCGAGCTCGCGGAGGCCCTTGACCACGTCGCCAACCTGCGGGATGTACGCCTTCTCGAGCACGGGGGAGAACGGTACCGGGCAATCCGGAGCGCAGACCCGCTTGACGGGCGCGTCGAGATCCTCGAATGCCTCCTCGGCGATCGTTGCCGCGATCTCGGCGCCGAAGCCGCCGGTGCGCGTGTCCTCGTGCAGGACGAGCACCTTCGAGCACTTGCGCACGCTGGCGAGCACGGCGGCTTTGTCCCACGGCATCACGGTGCGCAGGTCGATCACCTCGACGGAGACGTCGTCCGCCTCGAGCTGCTTCGCGGCCTCTTCGGCTGTGTAGACCATCGCTCCCCAGGTGATCACCGAGATGTCCTCGCCCTCACGATGGGTGCGCGCCTTACCGATCGGGGTCACGTAGCGCTCGTCCGGCACCTCGCCCTTGATTCGCCGGTACAGATGCTTGTGCTCGAAGAAGAGGACGGGATTCGGATCCTCGATCGCCGCCACGAGCAGGCCCTTCGCGTCCTCCGGCGTTGCCGGGCAGACGCACTTGAGGCCGGGAATGTGCGCGAACGAGCTCTCCGGATTCTGCGAGTGAAAGGGGCCGCCGGAGAAGCCGCCGCCGGACGGGAGTCGGACGACGATCGGAACCGGCGTGCCCGCGCGGAAGCGCTGCTTCGCGGCGACCGTGACGAGGTGGTCCCAACCGCAGGAGATAAAGTCCGCGAACTGCATCTCGGCGACCGGGCGCATCCCCATCATCGCTGCACCGCTGCAGGCGCCGAGGATCGCGGTCTCCGCCAGCGGTGCGTCGATGATCCGCCACGGCCCGAACTCCTCCTGGAAGCCGAGGGTCACCTTGAAGGCGCCACCGTAGACGCCGACGTCCTCGCCGATCACGAAGACGCGCTCGTCGCGCTGGAGCTCCTGCCGGAGCCCGTCGCTGATCGCCTGGAGATAAGTCTTCTCTGCCATCAGATGGGGGCCATTACTTGTGGTGGGGCGTGTCGAGGTCCTCGGGCGTCGCGTAGACACCCTCGAGCAGCGTCGCCGGATCGGGCTGCGGCGAGTCCTCCGCGCGGGTCAGGGCGTCGTTCAGGATCTTCTTGACTCGGGCGGCGATCTCTTCCTCCTCCTCGCCCGTCAGCTCGGCGTTCTCGATCAGCCAGTTACGGAAGCGCTCGATCGGATCGCGACGGGCCCATTCCTCGAAGAGCTCCTTCGGGACGTAGAACGCGTCGTCGTGGACGGCGTGACCCTCCATCCGCAGTGTCTTCAGCTCGAGCAGCGTCGGCCCACCCCCCTCGCGCGCCTTCTCGATCGCGGCCTTCGCCTCGCGGTAGACGGCGAGCACGTCGGTGCCGTCGACGACGACGCCCTCGAACCCGTAGGCCGCGGCGCGATCGGCGAGGTGCTCGACCGCGTAACCGAGGTGGGTCGGCGTCGAGTAGGCCCACTGGTTGTTGTCACAGACGAAGACCACGGGCAGCTTCCGGACGCCGGCGAGGTTCATCGCCTCGTGAGCGTCGCCTCGCGCAGCGGAGCCCTCGCCGAACCAGCCGACCGCGACCCGTTTCTCCTCGCGGATGCGGAAAGCGAGCGCACAGCCGACGGCGACCGGGAGCATGGCGGGAAGATGGCTGACCATCGCGATCATCCCGAGCTTCGCATCGGCCATGTGGACGTTGCCGTCGCGCCCGCGCGTGGGCCCGTCCTCGCGGCCCATGTACTGCGCGAAGATCCGCCACGGCTCGACCCCGCGCTGCACGTGGACGCCCATGTCGCGGTGGAGCGGGGTGCCGACGTCGTTCGGCCCCATCGCGGTCGCGACTCCGACGGCCGCGCCCTCGTTCCCGCGGCCGGTGTAGAACGAGCCGGGGATCTTCCCTTGCTTGTAGAGGATGTGCCCGCGCTCCTCGATCCCGCGCGTGACGAGAAGGTGGCGATAGATCGCGAGCAGGTCCTCGCGGTCGAGGCCCGCCTCTCTCACCTCGCTGAACGAGCCGACAGGCTCAGCCTCGCGCACTGCCATGGCCCGCACGATAACGACCCGCGTAGGATGGCGGGCAGATGTCTGCGAATCCCTCGGACTGGCTCACTCAGGATCGCTTCGTCATCGACCAGCTCATCAGGCCGATGGCGAACCTCTACCGCATCTCGGCAGGCCCCTCGCCCGTAGCGTTCGTGCGGCAGAAGAAGCTCGCGATCAAGGAGGACATCCGCTTCTACGCGGACGAGACCCAGACGGAGGAGCTGTTCCGGATCAAGGCGCGCTCGCTGATGGAGTTCGGTGGACGCTACGACGTGACGACGCCGGCCGGCGAGCGGGTCGGCGTGCTCGAGAAGGTCTTCGGCAAGTCGCTGCTCCGCTCGACCTGGCGGATCCTCGACGCGAACGAGCAGGAGCTCGCGATCGCGAAGGAGCGCTCGCAGTTCTGGGCCATCGTGCGCCGGGTGATCGACGCGGTGCCGTACGGCGACTTCATCCCGATCGTCTTCCACTTCACGATCGATGCAGGCGAGCAGCATGTCGGCGACCTGACGCGCCGGATCGGCCTACGCGACACGTACGACCTCGACCTCGCCGGCGACGTCGAGCGGACGATCGACCGCCGCCTCGGAATCGCGCTCGGAATCGCACTCGACGCGTTGCAGAGCCGGTAGCCGCGACGCGCTGGGCGGGTCGTGGCTCAACCGGTTCCTCCAAGTAGCGATCTGCTGGCGCTCTTGCGCGGGCTACCACGGCGACACGCGACGCTGCTCGTAGGAGCGCTACGACTGGGCTCGCGACGAGCTTGCCGAGTGGCACGGAGTACCGGTCGGGGGTTCGTGATCATCGAAGGCAACTACTCGACGCGGCAGGAACTCAGGGCTCTCTACGACTTCACGATCTGGATCGATGCCCCTCACGAACTTCGCCTGCAGCGCGGGCTTCGGCGCGGTGGAAAAGACAAACTCGAACGGTGGCTGACTGAGTGGATCCCCGAGGAAGATCGTTACATCGAAGCCGAGAACCCGGCCGAACGCGTGCATCTGGTTCTCGACGGAAGCGGGAGCTAGGCGGCGAGCGCCGCTGGCTCCTCGACGTCGATCTGCTCGACGTCGGAGCGTTTGAGCATCAGCGCCAGCAGGATCGCGCCTGCGGCGAGGAAGGCTGCTCCCGCGATATAGGCGATGTGAAAGCCGTCGACGAGCGCGCTCGCGTTCTCGGCGGCGGTCGGCTCGCGACCCAGGCCGTCCAGCGCGCCCGTCGTCTCGGCGGTCGCGAGCGTCGAGAGGATGGCGAGCCCGAGCGCGCCGCCGATCTGCTGCGAGGTGTTGAGGAGCCCGGAGGCGAGGCCCGCGTCGCCGGGAGAGATCCCGCTCGTCGCGATCAGGGTCACGGGTACGAACGTCATTCCCATTCCGATCGAGATCAGCATGATCCCCGGCAAGAGGTCGGTGAGATAGTCGCCGCCGAGGTCGAGCCGGAGGAAGAGGAGCATCCCGATCGTGCCGAGCACCATTCCGGCGATCCCGACCGAGCGGAGTCCGATCGCCCGCACGAGGAACTGGGAGAGTCCGGCGCCGATCACAATCCCGAGCGTGAAGGGTACGAAGGCGAGCCCAGCCTCGATCGGCGAGTACTCGAGCACACGCTGCAAGTAGAGCGAGTTGAAATAGAACATCGCGAAGAGTCCCGAGGCCACGAGCAGCATCACGAGGTTCGCCGAACGGATCGTGCGCTGGAGGAAGATCCCCAGCCGGACGAGCGGCTCCGCGGAGCGGCGCTCGATCAGGACGAAGGCGGTCAGGAGCACGAGTGCCAGGGCGCCGAAGCCGAGCGTGTGCGCGGAGAGCCAGCCCTTCTCCTCCGCCTTGACGATCCCGTAGACGAGCGCGATCAGCCCGGCGGTCACCGTCACGGCGCCGGCGATGTCGAACGCCTGGTGCGACTCCTCGTCCTTCGACTCCGGCACGTAACGGAGCGAGAGGAAGAATGCCGCGATCCCGACCGGGAGATTGACGAAGAAGATCCACGGCCATGAGAAGAGGTCGGTGAGGACCCCGCCGAGGAGCAGGCCGACCGCGCCGCCGCCGGCTGCGATCGCGCTCCAGACGCCCATCGCCTTCGTCCGCTCGGTGCCTTCCGCGAACGTCGTCGTCACGATCGAGAGCGCGGCCGGCGAGACGAGGGCGGCGCCTAGCCCCTGTAGGCCGCGCGCGAGGATCAGGAACTCGGACGAGGTCGCGAGGCCGTTCAGCAGCGACGCGACCGTGAAGACCACGATTCCGGCGAGGAAGAGGCGCTTGCGTCCGATCAGATCGCCCGCCCGTCCACCGAGCAGGAGGAAGCCGCCGAAGATCAGGGTGTACGAGTTCACAACCCACTGCAGCTCGGACGGCGACATGTCGAGGTCGTTTTGGATCGACGGGAGCGCCACGTTCACGACCGTCGCATCGAGGATGACCATGAACTGCGCGATGCAGACCAGGACGAGGACGAGCCACGGGTTCGACTTGGCGGTCACCGCGGTGGTTCCTATCAGGCACGGGCGAGGGCGCCGGTACGGTTATCCGTATGAAGGATCGTGTCCGGCCCAAGCGGAACTGGATCCAGGAGGAGCGCCGCAAGACGCTTGGTGACTACACCTGCTTCTGCCTCGATTGTGGCTCGGTGTGGCGCTACTTCCTCGAGGGGGAGGCGGAGCTGCCGCGCGAATGTCCCCATTGCGGCGGCGAGACGCGCAACCGTTGTCCGACCTGCGATGCGCCCTTCCCGTCTGCGTTTGCGGTCGAATGCGAGGAGTGCGGCGCCGAGGTTCGCCCGCCCCAGGTGCTCGGCGTCCGGATCCGCAAGCCCGGCAAGTAGCCGGTCAGCCTCGAGGCGCGATCCGAGCCAGCAGCGAGGCCGCTTGCGTGTGGCGACCGAGATGACGCCGAGGCCTGAAGCGGAGCGCTCGGCGATCGTCCGGTGGAACAGCCTGTCGGGCGCGGCGCGGGCGCCGGCCGGAGGACGTAAGAGGTCGATCCAACCGGGTGCCTCCACCGGGATCCTACGACACCGAGTGGGAGCCCATTCACAGAACGTCCCGTTGGGCCGTGTCCGGGGTCAAAGCCCGGACATGTCCTCTCGCATCCGATCTCCCTGCACCTGCGCGACCGCGTGTCTCCAACGGACACGGCCGGGCTTTGACCCCGGACGTGTCCCGCGAGGACGGTGTCAGAACATCGTCCCGACGATCTGGGAGAAGCGGATCACCGTCACCGTCTCGTCCTCGGCGACCTCGCGGTTGTAGAGCTGGCCGAGGAAGCGCGCCATCTCGTCCGTCCGCCGGATCTCGGGGTTGTCGTGCTCGATCTCGCGCGGGGACAGCTCCCGCAACTCCTTGACCTCGACCCTGTCGATCACCGCATCGAAGACCTTTTCCCGCTGCCCGTAGCGGACGCCCACGAGCACGGTCACGATCATCCCCTTCTTGTACTTCGCGGATTTGTCTCCGAGCCGGATCGTGGCCGTCTTGCGCTGGGTGCGCAGCTGATCGGCGACGAGCGGCGAGTAGAAGTTGAGGGCGAACATGGCCACGGCGAGTCGGGCGCCACTATAGAACGGGGAATCTCGCCCGTCGATGGGCTCGTTGCCGGAGTGCCCCGAGTCTGAAGCTTGCTGCCCCGGCCAGCAGCCCTCGTCTACAGTTCGAATGCGAAGCTGAGGAACGTCCGGATGAGGACGATCAGCGCGAGCGTGACCGTGCTTCTGAGCTCGGGGAACCTCGCAGCTTCTCAACCTCCCGTCAGTATCTCGAGCGCTTTCCCGGCGATCTGCCGCTCGCCGCCGTAGGCCAGGATGCGCGGCGCCTCCTCGAGCGGCAGCCAGCGCGCTTCAGCAACCTCGATCTCCATCCCGGGCGGGATCGCGCCGATCTGGCCGCTCCGGTAGCGGAGAAGGAAGAAGCTCACCACCTTGAAGACGCGCGTGCCGTCGCTTCGTGTGTAGGTGTACCTCACGTCCGCGAGCTTCCGGTCGAGCCGCGCATGCAGGCCCGTCTCTTCGTAGGCCTCGCGAATCGCGGCTTCCGAGGAGCTCTCGCCCGCGTCGATCCAGCCCTTCGGAAGCGCCCACGTCGTCTCGCCGCGCCCCGTCGGTCGGATCGCCGCAAGGTACCAGCGGCCGCGGAGTCGTCGTACGAGTACGCCCCCGGCCGAGAACTCCCGCTCCATCACTCGTTTGTAACACAGAGGAGACTCGATCGACGGTAACCGCTCATCCGCGGCTCCACCCCTGGTACTATCGCCCTGGCACTCGGAAGGTCAGAGTGCCAAGTCGTGTCACAAAGTCTGATTCAAGGAGGCACCATATGAACTTGCAGCCTCTTGGTGACCGCCTGATCGTCGAGATCCTCGAAGAAGAGGAGATCACGATCAGCGGCATCGTGCTGCCCGACACCGCCAAGGAGAAGCCGCAGCGCGGCACGGTCCTGGCAGTGGGTCCCGGCCCTCGCGACGAGGACGGCGAGTACATCAAGATGGATGTCGAAGAGGGTGACGAGATCATCTTCTCCAAGTACGGCGGAACCGAGATCAAGGTCGGCGCGGACGACGTGCTGATCCTGCGCGAGTCGGACGTCCTGGCCAAGGTCGTCGGCGATCGCGCCGCCGTCTAGCACCGCCAGCTCTAGGAATTGCCAGCACTAGGAATTGACAGAGAGGAACAGAGAGATATGGCTCACAAAGAGCTCAAGTTCAACGAGGACGCACGTCGCGCGCTCGAGCGCGGCGTCAACATCCTCGCCGACGCGGTCAAGGTGACGCTCGGCCCGAAGGGACGCTACGTCGTCCTCGACAAGAAGTTCGGCGCGCCGACGATCACGAACGACGGCGTCACCATCGCCCGTGAGATCGAGGTCGAGGATCCGTTCGAGAACCAGGGTGCGCAGCTCGTCCGCGAGGTGGCCACGGCGACGAACGACGTCGCCGGCGACGGCACCACGACGGCGACCGTGCTCGCCCAGGCGATCGTCCGCGAGGGCCTGAAGAACGTCGCTGCCGGCGCCAACCCGATGGGGTTGAAGCGCGGGATCGAGCAGGCCGTCCTGTCGGTCGTCGAGGATCTGAAGAAGCAGTCGACGGACGTCTCGGGCAAGGAAGACATCGCCCGGGTCGCCACCATCTCCTCGCGTGAGCGAGAGATCGGCGACGTGATCGCGGACGCGATCGAGAAGGTCGGCAAGGACGGCGTCGTGAACGTCGAGGAGGGCCAGACCTTCGGCCTCGAGCTCGAGTTCACCGAGGGGATGCAGTTCGACAAGGGCTACCTCTCGCCGTACATGATCACCGACGCCGAGCGCATGGAAGCTGTGCTCGACGACCCGTACATCCTGGTCGCGAACCAGAAGATCGGTGCCGTCAAGGACGTCCTACCGGTGCTCGAGCAGGTCATCCAGGCCGGTCGCCCGCTGCTGATCGTGGCGGAGGACGTCGAGGGCGAGTCGCTCGCGACGATCGTCGTCAACAAGCTGCGCGGCACCTTCACTGCCGTCGCCGTCAAGGCGCCGGGCTTCGGCGACCGCCGCAAGCGCATGCTCGAGGACATCGCGATCCTTACAGGCGCCGAGGTGATCACCGAGGAGATGGGCCTCAAGCTCGAGAACACGAAGATCGCCCAGCTCGGCAAGGCCCGTCGGATCGTGATCGACAAGGATTCGACCACGATCATCGACGGCGCCGGTGACGCCGAGGGGATCAAGTCCCGGATCAAGCAGCTGAAGGCCGAAGTCGAGAACACCGACTCCGACTTCGACCGCGAGAAGCTCCAGGAGCGCCTCGCGAAGCTCGCCGGCGGCGTTGCCGTCGTCAAGGTGGGCGCTGCGACCGAGACGGAGATGAAGGAGAAGAAGCATCGCGTCGAGGACGCGCTGCAGGCGACCCGCGCGGCCCTCGAGGAGGGCATCGTCCCGGGCGGCGGCGTGGCGCTGATCAACGCGATCAACGCGATCAAGCTCGACACGCTCGAGGGTGACGAGAGGACGGGCGCACAGATCATCCGCCGCGCGCTCGAAGAGCCGCTTCGCCAGCTTGCCTACAACGCCGGGCTCGAGGGCTCGGTTGTCGTCAACCAGGTCCGGGGTGCCAAGAAGGGCCAGGGCCTGAACGTCGACACGGGCGAGGTCGAGGACCTGGTCAAGGCCGGGATCATCGACCCGACGATGGTCACGCGCTCGGCGCTGCAGAACGCAGCTTCGATTGCGAAGAACATCCTCACGACCGAGGCGATCGTCGCCGAGGCGCCCGAGAAGGCCGGTGTCGGCGGCGGCGGGATGCCCGACATGGGCGGCATGGGCGGGATGATGTAACAGCGTGGGGGAAACCATGTTTCCCCCACGAACCCCTTCTTCTTCGCAGCCGCGAGAGGAGCGGGGCTGGGGCTCCCGCCCGGCAAAGCCGGGCTCCGCCCGCCAGAGTGAGCTCTCGGGCCACGCAGAAGAAATCGGAGGGTCGGCGAAAGCCGGCCCTCCCTCGGTTCGGATTGTGCTTCCAACGTAGAGCCGGCACGACGCCGCTCAATCGGGGTCGGAGCACAGATCGGCTGCGGTTTAGCCGCAGGTTCTCTCGAGCGAAGCTCGGTAGCCGTTCGGCCGGCTGACCACGGGACAAGACCCGGAGCCGAGTGCCGTCCAGAGATGCGCCCGGCACGATTCGAACGTGCGACCTCTGCCTCCGCAGGGCAGCGCTCTATCCCCTGAGCTACGGGCGCTCGGGACGCGTCAGTGTAGCTGCGTCGCCCGGCGCCGGCCGATCACGAGCTCGGCGTCCGGCGGCACCTCGCGGCGGACGTAGGCGAGCGCGATCACGCCGTCCTCCGTGGCGGCAGCGCTCGTGATCCTGCCGACCGTCTTGCCATCGAATTCGAGCTCCGACTCCGGCTCGGGCATGGCTTCGAGCCCGAGTAGCCGCAGGCCGCGGTTCGCGTGGCCGCGGTAGTGCAGCCTCGCGACCGGCTCCTGACCGGGATAGCAGCCCTTCGTGAAGCTGATCGCGCGCTCGTCGAGGCCCGCCTCCGCCGGGAGCACGCGGCCGTCGAGCTCCTTCCCCCAGGCAGGAGTGCCGGCCCGAATCCGGAGCAGCTCGAGCTCCTCGGCTGACACGGTCGGCTCGAGACCTGCGTCGAGAACCTCGGCCGCGGGCTCGCCATAGTCGAGCGTCGGGATCCCCTCACCGTTGCCGAAGACGACGTGCGAGACGTGCTCCTCGATTTCGATCTCGGTCTTCGCGGCGAAGCGAGATCGCACGAGCTCTGTGCGCACGCGCTCTCCCAACTCGCGCTCGGTGAGAAGAAGGAAGTCGTCGTGGCCACGACGGAGGACGAGAAGCGGGGCCACGATCCGTGCCTTCGGTGTCAGCAGGAGCGCCTCACAGGTCTCGCCGAGGCCGAGCACGGCGACGTCGTTCGAGACCATCCGGTTCAGATACTCCTCGGCGTCGGGCCCGGCGACCCGGACGAACGAGCGTGGGCGAAACGCGATGCGCATGCCGGTTACTGTAGAGACGGTGTTCCGTTCGAAGGCGGAAAAGAAGGTGATCGACGCCGGTTACGACCCGGCGCGGCTTCCGCCCGGTCAGTACCTGACCGAGAAATGGCCGGTGCTCCACGCCGGCTCGGTGCCGCAGACGGACCTCGAGGCGTGGGACTTCCGCGTCTGGGGCGAGGTGCAGCACGAGCTCACGCTCGACTGGGCGCGGCTCACGTCCCTGCCCACCGTCGAGGTGACCCAGGACATCCACTGCGTTACGCGCTGGAGCAGGTTCGACATGACGTTCAAGGGCGTCGCGTGGCGGGAGCTCGAGCCCCTCGTCGGGCAGAAGTCGAGCGCGCGCTACGCGATCGCGCACGCCGAGCAGGGATTCACCGCGAACGTGCCGATCGACTCGCTCCGGGCCGAAGGAGCGCTCCTCGTCTACGAGGCGAACGGCGAGCCGCTCTCGGCCGAGCACGGTTGGCCGCTGCGGCTCGTGATCCCCGGCAAGTATTTCTGGAAGAGCGCGAAGTGGTTGCGCGGAATCGAGCTCTCGTCCTCGGACAAGCCGGGCTTCTGGGAGCGCTACGGCTACTACAACGATGCCGATCCGTTCCAGGAACAGCGCTATTCGTTCTAGCCGGGAGAGCGCAGTTCACTCGAACGGGTGACTTCAGGGACGGCGGGGAGAACCGATACCTGGTCTACCACCCTCCCAGTTCTACCCCCTCTGAAGACCGCGGCCCCCTCCGCGGTCTTCTCTTTTGTCGTAGGAGAGCGGCCGCGGCGGGCGAAACCCGCGTCGTGACCTCCGTTCCCGACCAGCTCACGCTCCGGCGCCACCGCGACCTCGAAGGGTGGGGGCGCCGCCCGTTCGTGCGCTGGACGATCCTGGCGCTGATCGGGCTGCTGCTCCTACTCGGGCTTGCGAACGTCTTCGGCCAGCGGCCTCACACGGACACTGCCTCGGCGGACGGGATCGAGCTCGAGGTCTACTCCCCGCGCACGCTCCGCAGCGGGCTCTTCTTCATGTCGCGCTTCACAATTCGTGCCGAGCGCGAGATCGCCGCTGCCACGCTTGTCCTCGACCCCGGCTGGTTGGAGGGAATCACGCTGAACACCGTCGAGCCCTCGCCTGTCGGGGAGGCGAACCGGGACGGTAAGCTCGCGTTCGACCTCGGCCGCGTCCGCGCCGGCACCGAGCATGTCTTCTTCCTCCACTTCCAGGTCAACCCGACGAACACCGGCCGGCGGGCGCAGGACGTCGAGCTCCAGGACGGAACCACGCCGCTCTTGCACATCGAGCGGACGCTGACGGTGTATCCCTGATGGATCTCGTCATTCGCGCAGCGATCGCTTTCTTCTTCGTCTTCCTGCTGACGCGGGTGATCGGCCGGCGAGAGTTGTCGTCCTTACAGCCCTTCGACCTGATCATGCTCGTGATGATCGGCGACCTCGTCCAGCAGGGAGTGACCCAGAACGACTTCTCGGTGACGGGGGCATTGCTCGTCGGCGGGACGATCGGCTTGCTCACCGTTGCTGTCTCCTACACGAGCTTCCGGTTCCCGCGGCTTCGTCCCACCCTGGACGGCGAGCCCGTGATCGTGCTCGAGGACGGCAAGCCGATCGACCGCAACCTGCGGCGCAACCGGATCACCATCGAGGAACTCGCAGCCGAGGCGCGCCTGCAGCAGTTCGACTCGCTCGGGGACCTGCGCTGGGCCGTGCTCGAGACGAACGGTCGGATCAGCTTCATTCCCAAGCGCGCCTCGTAGGGCGTGCCGCTCTACCTCTCCGAATCTGACGTCGCGGAGCTGCTCACACCGGCGGACGCGGTTCCCGTGCTCGAGGAGTCGTTCCGCCGTCTCGCGCGTGGCGGGGTCGAGAACGTCCCTCGCCGACGGCTCGCGCTCGACGAGGGCTACCTCGCGATCATGGCCGCGACCGACGCCGAGCTCGGCTACGCGGGCCTGAAGTCGTACATCGTCGTTGGCGGCAAGCTCGCGTTCGTCGTCTGCCTCTTCTCGCTCTCGAGCGGCGAGCTCGCAGCAGTTATGGAGGCAGATGCCCTGGGCCAGCGGCGCACCGGCGCGGCGAGCGGGGTGGCGGCGAAGTACCTCGCGCGCGCCGGCGCGACGAGTCTCGGCGTGATCGGTTGCGGCTGGCAGGCCGAGTCGCAGCTGGAGGCGATCCGCGCCGCGGTGCCGTCGATCGAGCGCGTGGTCGTCTTCTGCCGGACGCCCGAGAAGCTGGCCGCCTTCTGCGCGAAGGTCGGCGCCGAGCCGGTCGAGAGTCCGCAGGAGGCCGCTGCGCTCGAGGTCGTCGTCACAGCGACGACCTCCCGCGACCCCGTCCTCCGCGGCGAGTGGCTCCAGGAAAGTGCGCTCGTGTGCGCGATCGGCGCCAATGATCCGCGGGCTCGCGAGCTCGACAACGTGGTGCTCGAACGGGCGGACTTCGTCTGTTGCGACTCGCGGGAGCAGTCGAAGCTCGAGTCGGGCGATCTGATCGAGCCGGTCGCCGGCGGTGTGCTCGACTGGCTCGAGGTGCACGAGCTCCAGGACGTCGTCGCAGGTACCGTCCGCGGTCGTGGCGCGGAGACGGACATTGCGGTCTTCAAGTCGAACGGGCTGGCGGCGTGGGATGTCGCCGTCGGCGTCGAGCTACTGCAGCGGGCGCGCGAGCGCGGTGTCGGCCGCGAGCTCTAGAGAGGCCCACGTGTGAGCACGCCTGGGCCGCGAAGCGGCTCCTTCAGGGTCTTCGCGCGGCCGGAGTCAGGCCCCGCGTTGTGTGCACGCCTGGGCCGCGAAGCGGCCCCTTCAGGGGTCTTCGCGCGGCCGGAGTCAGGCCCCGCGTTGTGTGCACGCCTGGGCCGCGAAGCGGCCCCTTCAGGGGTCTTCGCGCGGCCGGAATCCGCTTCCGCGGATTTCGGCCGCTGCGTTAACGACTAGTACTTTGCCGGGCGCTTGCGACGGTGTCGTCGCCGAGGGCTCTGATCACCTCGGGGCGATCGAGCAGGCGCGAGCGCTGATCGGGCGTGAGCCGGTTCTGCACGTAGCGGTCCTCGAGAATCTGGGCGAGGTCGCGGCCACGGTCGTGTTCTCGGATCACGTAGGCCGCGACCCGTTCCTCGGCCGACGAGCGCTGGAAGAGGAACGTGAAGAGATCCCGGAACGCCATCGCGCCGGATTGTATCCTCCGGCCATGCGTCGGAGCTCGATCGGTGGGCGCTGTGCCGAGCGGGAGCTGCGCGGCGTCGACGACGCCGGGCGAGAGGAGCGGGTCGTGCTCTGGATCGAGCGGAAGCCGGGCGCGCTCTGGGCGGTCGGCCGCGCGGTCAACTTCCACCAGCGCCCGAGCGACGAGCCGCGGCAGGAGGACTGGCTCTTCGAGGGCTACGAGCTCGTGGACGCGCTCGAAGCCGCGAACGACGCGCTCGAGGACGACGTCCGCGTGCTCGAGCAGGACGGGTCGTCCGAGCACGTCAAGCCGTTCACGCGCAAGGAAGTGCTCCCTGTCCTAGAGCGCTTCTTCTTCGGCCGCCGCTGACCCCTGGCCGGCGGCAGCTCAAGCCGGGCGGCGCCCGGCTCCGCTGCCGCCTCTCGCCGCTCGCGGCGCGCGGCTCTCCGGGTCTGTGCTATCGCGCTATCCCCTCCGGCCGAGCACCTCGAGCGACGAGCCAGGCATCAGCGGTAAGGTTGATCAGCTCTTCTCGGTCGGCCATTCGAGCCGCGCGTTCGGGATCGGGTCGCCGTGGGGGTCGTGCGTCGGGAAGCCGAGCGCCTTGTCGATCCGCGCCTCGAGCTCCTCCGAGAGGACGTGCTCGAGCCGGTCTGCCTCGTCGTGCACCGCTTCCACCCCGATCCCGAGCGTCTCGGCGAGATAGAGCTCGAGCAGCCGATGGTGACGGATCACCTCGAGCGCGACCTGCTCGCCGGCGTGGGTGAGCATGACGCCGCGATAGGGCGCATGCTCCGCGAGCCCGAGCGCAGCCAGCTTCTTCACCATCGCGCTCGCAGAGGCGGCCGAGACATGCTGGCGGCCCGCGAGCGCGGTCGTCGACACCCGCTCCCCGGCGGCGCCGAGCTTGTAGATCTCCTTGAGGTAATCCTGGATCGACGCGCTGAGGTCGCCCCGGCTCATCGCAGGCAGTGTAGGCCGCCAGTCGAGGCTGAGAGTTCCCGAAACGGCCTCGGACACCCGGTGCTAGCCTCGCCCGCGTGCAGATCAGGCTCGGACACAGCCCCGATCCCGACGATGCGTTCATGTTCTGGGCGCTCGCGGCCGGTGCGATCGACACGCGTGGATTCGAGTTCAAGCAGGTGCTCCAGGACATCCAGACGCTGAACGAATGGGCTCTCGAAGGGCGGCTCGAGGTGACCGCGATCTCGTTGCACGCGTATCCGTTCGTGCAGGATCGCTACGTGCTGCTGCCCCACGGCGCGAGCATCGGCTCCGGGTACGGACCGGTCGTCGTCGCGCGAAAGGAACTCTCGCTCGAGCAGCTACGGAACACCGAGATCGTGATTCCGGGCACGATGACAACCGCGTTCCTGGCGCTGCGTCTCGTCCTCGGCGACTTCGCCCATCGCGAGCTCGCCTTCGATCGGATCGGCGACGAGGTCGCCTCCGGCAGGGCCGACGCGGGCCTTCTGATCCACGAGGGGCAGCTGACCTACGCGGCCGAGGGGCTGACGAAGTCGCTCGATCTCGGCGAGTGGTGGCTGCTCGAGACGGGCCTGCCGCTGCCGCTGGGTGTCAACGTGGCGCGCCGCGATCTCGGCGAGCGCCTCCCCGATCTTTCGGCCGTGCTGCTCGACGCGATCCGCGCCGGGCTCGAGAACCGCGACGAGGCGATGCGCTACGCGATGCGCTTCGGCCGCGGCATCGACCGGGAGCTCGCCGACCGCTTCGTCGGGATGTACGTGAACGAGCTGACCTGCGACTACGGCGACGAGGGCCGGCAGGCGGTCGAGGAGCTGCTCCGCCGCGGCGATGCGATCGGTGCTTTTCCCGAACCGGTTCGGCTCGATTACGTCGCGTAGATGGCCAGGGCGGTCATCCTCTCCGCGGTGCGCACGCCGGTGGGGCGCTACGGCGGGGGGCTCGCGGGTATTCGCGCCGACGACCTCGCGGCAATTGCCGTTCGGGCGGCAGTCGAGCGCGCGGGAGTGGATTCGGCCGAGATCGAGGACGTCTACCTCGGCTGCGCCAACCAGGCCGGCGAAGACAACCGCAACGTCGCGCGGATGGCAGCACTGCTCGCCGGGCTGCCGGAGTCCGTCGCGGGGGTCACCGTCAACCGGCTGTGCGCCTCCGGGCTGTCGGCCGTCGTCGGCGCCTGCCATGCGATCGTTGCCGGCGACGGCGACCTCTTCGTCGCGGGCGGGGTCGAGTCGATGAGCCGCGCGCCGCTCGTCACGGCGAAGCCCGACACGGCCTTTCCTCGCGGCGACCGGACGCTGTACGACACGACGCTCGGCTGGCGCTTCCCGAATCCGGCGCTGGCGGAGCGCTTCCCGCTCGAGTCGATGGGCGAGACGGGCGAGAACGTGGCCGAGCGCTGGGGGATCTCGCGCGAGGAACAGGACGCATTTGCGCTGCGCTCGCAGCAGCGCTGGGAGGCCGCCGACCTCGCCGATGAGCTCGTGCCCGCGGGCGGGCTCGAGCGCGACGAACATCCGCGATCCGACACGAGCGCGGAGAAGCTCGCCTCGCTCAAGCCCGCGTTTCGAGACGAGGGGACGGTCACGGCCGGCAACTCGAGCGGGCTTAACGACGGCGCCGCCGCGCTCGTGCTCGCCTCCGAGGAGAAGGCCGCAGCGCTCGGGATCGAGCCGCTCGGCCGCTTCGTCGCGAGCGCCGTCGCCGGCGTCGATCCCGGTGTGATGGGGATCGGCCCCGTGCCCGCCGTACGCAAGCTGCTTGCGCGCGCCGGTGTCGATATCGACGAGCTCGATCTCGTCGAGCTCAACGAGGCGTTCGCCTCGCAGAGTATCGCCGTCGTTCGCGAGCTCGGTCTCGACGAGGAGAAGGTGAACGTGAACGGCGGCGCGATCGCGATCGGCCACCCTCTCGGGATGAGCGGCGCGCGCCTCGTGGTCTCGCTCCTCCATGAGCTGCGGCGCCGCGGCGGTCGCTACGGCGTCGCCACGATGTGCGTCGGCGTCGGCCAGGGCCAGGCGGCTCTCTTCGAGCGATGACCCACCTCGAGCAGGATCTGGTCGAGCGGTATCTGACACTCGGGCTCCGCCTCGGCCGGCATGTCGCCGGCCTCATCGACGCCTATTACGGCCCGCCGGAGCTCGCCGAAGCCGTCGAGCAGGAGGATGTGCGGCCCGGTAACGAACTCGCAACCGACGCGGACGAGCTCCTCGCCGAGCTCCCGCGTGCGAGCTTCGACAACGCACGCGCTGGCTGGCTCGGAGATCAGATCCGCGGGGCCCGTGTCTACGCAGGCGTCCTGGCCGGAGAGCGAATCTCCTACCTCGACGAGATCGAAGGCTGCTACGGCGTCCGGCCGGAGCGCGTCGGCGAGGATGCGTTTGCCGAGACGCACGGCAGACTCGACGAGCTGCTCCCGCCCGGCGGATCTCTCCACGAGCGCTACGACGCCTGGCGTACGACGAACGCCGTTCCGGTCGAGCGGATCGTCGAGACGATGACCGCGATCCTGGCGCTCCTCCGCGAGCGGACGCGCGAGCTCGTGCCGCTGCCGGTCGACGAGGAGTTCGCCCTCGAGCTCGTCGCCGGCGAGCCGTGGGCTGCTTTCAACTACTACCTCGGCGGTCATCGCAGCCGGATCGTCGTCAACACCGACCTGCCCTACTCCGGCGCTGAGGTCGTCCACCTCGCGGCGCACGAGGGCTATCCGGGCCACCACACCGAGCACGCGACGAAGGAGGAGCTGCTGCTCGATCGGCGGGGACACCTCGAGGAGTCGCTCCAGCTCGTGCCGACACCGCAGGCACTGCTCAGCGAGGGGATCGCCGAGCTGGGCGGCGAGCTGCTGATCGACGGAGGACTCGACGCGAAGTTCGCCCGGATTCTCCGCGCCGCAGGCGTGCCTTACGATCCCGCCGAGGCGGCCGCGATCCGGGCAACTCGCGAGCCACTCGGGTACGTGAGCCGGAACGCTGCGCTCGCAATCCACGAGGACGGATGCCCGTCGAGGAGGCCCAGGCGTACGTGGAGCGGTGGGCGCTCGCGCCGCCGAAGCGCGCCGCGCACACGATCGCCTTCGTGACGGATCCGACCTGGCGTGCCTACGTCGTCACCTATACCGAAGGGCTGCGGCTCGCCCGCGCGTACGTCGGCGGCGACCTCGATCGCTTCCGGCGGCTGCTGACGGAGCCGGTCAGGGTCGGCGAGCTTCGCCGCGCGGCCGACGGCGACGGCGCGGTATCGTCAGCCTCGTGAGCGTCGCCACTGCACGAGAGTTCGGTCTCTTCATCGACGGCGAGACCGTCGAAGGCTCGGATCCGCGGGATCTCATCGAGCCGGCGACGGGCGAGAGCTTCGGCACTGCACAGCTCGCCGGCGAGGCCGAGGTCGATCGTGCGGTCGCAGCGGCACGAGCCGCGCTCGACGGCGACTGGGGCAAGACGCCGGCGAACGAGCGTTCACGGCTGCTCCATGCGCTCGCCGACGCGATCCACGCGAACCGGAAAGAGCTCGCGGAGCTCGAGTCGCGCAACGTCGGCAAGGCGATCTCCTCCGTCAAGGCCGAGATCGACGGTGCGGTCGAGAACTTCCGCTTCTTCGCCTCCGCGATCGGCACCATTGCCGGCCGCTCGAATCCGATCGGCGGCTCTCTGCTCTTCTACTCGCAGAAGGAGCCGGTGGGTGTCGCCGCTCAGATCGTGCCCTGGAACTACCCCCTGCTGATGGCGACCTGGAAGCTCTCGCCGGCGCTCGCCGCCGGCTGCGCCGTCGTGCTGAAGCCGGACCCGCAGACGCCCGCGACCGCGCTACGGCTGGCGGAGCTCGCGACCGAGGTCGGCTTCCCCGCCGGCGCGATCAACATTGTTCCGGGCGACGGGCCGACGACGGGCGCCTACCTCGTCAGGCATCCGAGCATCGACAAGGTCGCCTTCACCGGCTCGACGAGGACGGGCGGCGAGATCATGCGGCTCTGCTCCGACCCGATCAAGCGTCTGACGCTCGAGCTCGGCGGCAAGAGCCCGAACTTGATCTTCGCCGACGCCGACCTCGCCTCCGCGATCCCGAGCGCGGTCTGGTCGATCTACTACTCCGCCGGTCAGAGCTGCGAGGCCCGGTCGCGCGTGCTCGTCGAGCAGTCGATCTACGACGACGTCGCCAACGAGTTCGCCGTGAAGGCGCAGAACGTGAGGGTGGGCGATCCGCTCGACGCCGAGACGCAGATGGGCTCGCTGATCTCGACCGCGCATCGCGAGAAGGTGCACGCGTTCGTGGAAGGCGCACGCGGCGAGGGCGCCGATGTGTTGGCCGGGGGCGAGCCCGCGGAGAACGGCGCTTTTTACCCGCCGACGGTGATAGCCGGGGTCGAGAACGGGATGGCGATCGCCCAGGAAGAGGTCTTCGGCCCGGTCGTGACGCTGATCCCCTTCGCCGACGAGAAGGACGCGATCCGGATCGCGAACGACGTCAAGTACGGCCTGATGGCGACGGTCTGGACAGGCGATCCCGCGCGGGGGCATCGGATCGCTAGCCGGATCAAGTCGGGAACGGTCGGGATCAACATGCCGTACACCGCCTTCCCGGGGATCCCGTTCGGCGGCTACAAGCAGTCCGGCTTCGGCCGCGAGCTCGGGATCGACGCGCTCGAGCTCTATCTCGAGACGAAGAGCGTGATCGTGAACACGGGGGCCCGGCCGATCAACCCCTTCGGCCTGTAGCTCCCGACCGCTACCGCTGGGCCATCCTCGCCGCCGGCACGGTCGCCCAGGCGAGCTTCTCGACGATCTCCTTCGCGGTTGCCGTGCTCGCGCCGGCGCTGCGCGACCGCTACGACCTGACGCTGACGCAGATCGGCGTCGTCCTCGCGGCCGAATGGATCGGCCTCACATTCGCGCTGCTCCCATGGGGATTCGCGGTCGACCGCTTCGGCGAGCGCTGGACGCTTGCCGGCGGGCTCACCGTGTGCGCGGGTTGTCTCGCGGGCGCCGCCTTCGCGCCCGGCTTCCGCTCGCTCATCCTGCTCCTCGGCCTCGCCGGGGTGGCGGGCGGAAGCGTCCAGTCGGGCAGCGGCCGCGCCGTGATGCGCTGGTTCGCGGCCGACGAGCGTGGCTTCGCGCTCGGCGTCCGCCAGACTGCGGTGCCCGTAGGCGGGGCGATCGCGGCGCTTTCTCTGCCTTTCCTTGGAGGGACCAAGGCGGGCTTCCTCCTTCTCGCCGGCTTCGTTCTCGTCGGAGCACTCGTTGGTGCTCTCGTCCTGCGGTCGGGGCTCGGCGAGCACGTTCACGTTGACGACGTCGAGACGAGCCTGCGCGATCGGCGGCTCTGGCTCGTCTGCGGCGCGAGCGGTCTCTATCTGATTGCTCAGATCGCGACGATGAGCTTCCTCGTGCTGTTCCTCGTCGAAAACCGTGGCTGGTCGACGGGCTCCGCGGCGGCTGTTCTCGCGGCGGGCCAGGTGCTCGCGGCTGGGCTGCGCATCGCCGTCGGCCGCTGGTCGGACTCCATCCGGTCTCGTGTGCGGCCGCTCCGGCTCGTCGGCGCTGCCGTGACCGTCTCGCTCGCGCTGGTGGCGGTGGCGGCAGGTGCCGCGGGCTGGATCCTGGTTCCGATCCTCGTCGCGACGACGGGGCTCTCGATGGCCTGGAACGGGCTCTCGTTCACGATCGTCGCCGAGCTCGGAGGCCGCCGCAGCGGTGCGGCGATCGGCTTCCAGCAGACCGTGCTCTCCGCCGTGGGCGTGGTTTCGCCGATCGCGTTCGCCACCACGGTCTCGTGGACGTCGTGGCGCGCGGCGTTCGCCTTCGCCGCAGCGTTTCCGCTCGCAGGCTGGTGGGCGCTGCGGTCGTTGCGCGAGCCGTGACGATGGGTAGAGGTGGGACATGCGCTTCTACCCCGACCTCCGCGGCCAGCGTCTCGGCCTGCTCGTGCGCGATCTGGCCGTCGTGCTCGCGCTCGTGCTCTTCGGCAAGATCGCGCTCGAGGTGCACGACGCCGTCGACAAGCTCGCGGTGCTCGGCGAGGGAGTGGAGTCGGCGGGCGGCGCGGTCTCGACCGGCTTCGACACGGCCGCCGACGCGGTCGACGGAACGCCGGTCGTCGGCGACGACATCGGCGACGCGCTCCGGGGAGCGGGAAGCGCGAGCGGGGGCGAGGTCCAGGATCTCGGCCGAGGCGGGGCCGGGGCGGCGCACGACCTGGCCAACCTCCTCGGCGTACTGTTCTTCGCCCTGCCATCCGCGGTGCTCCTGCTCTGGGCTCTGCCGCCGCGAATCCGTCAGATCCGGCGGCTGAATGCAGCGGCGCGCGTGCTCCGGGACCCGGACTCGCCCGACCGCCGGGAGCTGCTCGCCGCGCGCGCCGCATTCGGGCTTCCATACGGGACGCTGCTCCAGTACACGAAGGATCCCATCGGCGATCTCCAGGCGGGCCGTTTCGACGCGCTCGTGCGGGCGGAGCTGGAGCAGGCGGGACTGCGACCGCCGGGGTAGTACGGTCTGCCGGTGCGGATCTTCGAGCGCCTCGACGAGCTCTACGCGATCGGCGACCGGATCGGCTACTCCCCGGAGGAGGATGCCGCGCACGAGCTCGCCGCCGCCTGGTTCCGGAAGGCAGGACTCGAGGTCGAGGTGGACGCGGGCGGCAATCTGATCGGGCGCGTGCCCGGGGGCACTCGCGAGATCTGGACCGGCTCTCATCTCGACACCGTTCCGGCGGGCGGACGCTTCGACGGGGCGCTCGGCGTCGTCGCAGGGCTCGAGGCGGTCGAGCGGCTCGGACTCCCGGGGCTGGGCGTCGTCGTGTTCCGAGACGAGGAGCGTGGTTGTGCGGGGAGCCGTGCTCGAGTCGCTTCGGGCTCGCTGCCGGACGCGTTTTTGGAGCTGCATATCGAGCAGGGCCCGCGGCTCGACGGGGTCGGTGCTCCGCTCGCCGTCGTGCCGGCGATCGTGGGTTACGTGCGAGGCACGGTCGTGGTTGCGGGGCGCGCGGGTCATGCGGGGACGACGCCGATGGAGGGACGCGACGACGCGCTCGTCGCGGCGGCCGCGCGCATTTTCGCGATCCGCGAGGCGGCGCTCTCGATCCCGGAGGCCGTCGCGACGGTCGGCCAGCTCAGTGTCGAGCCGGGTGGGATCAACGTGATTCCCGCTGCGGTGACGTTGAGCGTGGACGCCCGCGCACCCGATGTGGAGCGACTGGACATGCTCGTCGCGGCGCTCGGGATCGAGCCGACGCTGCGCGTCGAGCCGGTGGCGATGGATGCCGACGTTTGCACGGCAGGACGGTCCGCGATCGAATCGCTCGGCCTACCGGTCGTAGACCTTCATTCCGGCGCCGGCCACGACGCGGGCATCCTCGCCGCCGCGGGAGTCCCGAGCGCGATGCTCTTCGTCCGCAGCCTGAACGGCGGCATCAGCCATTCCCCCGACGAGCACTCCTCCGACGAGGACATCCTCCTAGCTGTCGACGCGCTCGAGCGGGCGCTGCGGAACGTCGCGTCTTCGCTTGGGGTGTCGGCGACTGAAAGCTCGTCGCGGCGCGAATGCGGCGCAACGCCGGCTCCGGTTTGATTGCTCCGGCTTCTGGTTGTGGTTTGTCGAGATGCATCGCCGCCGACGGGCTCGAGCTCAGCCACATTTCAACCAGATCCGTTCGGGTTGGCCATCGTGACTCGAGCGTCATCTGTTAGGACCCGCTGGCCATTCGAGAAAGGGGAGAGTTCCGATGAGACGAGTCCTGTTTGCAGCGATCGCGACAACGGCGTTCGCGACCGCTGCCTCTGCAGCTCCGTCTGCTGCCGACGTTCGCTTTGCGACCTTCAACGCGTCGCTCAACAGGCCGAGCGCGGGCTTGCTGATGACGCACCTGACGGCTCCGAACGTCGACGACCAGTACCGCCGACAGGCGAAGAATGTCGCGGAGGTCATTCAGCGTGTTCGTCCGGACGTGCTCCTCGTCAACGAGTTCGACCCGCTCCAGAACGGCGACCTCGGCGTCAGCCCGGGGCCGGAGAACCTCTTCCGAGAGAACTTCCTGAAGGTGTCGCAAAACGGCGCTCCGCCCAGCGACTATCCGTACGTGTTCATCGCACCCTCGAACACAGGCGTCGCGACGGGCAAGGACCTGAACAACAACGGCGTTGCCGTGACGACGCCGGGCGCCCGGGGCTACGGGGACGATGCCTTCGGCTTCGGCGCCTTTCCGGGCCAGTTCGGGATGGTCGTCTACTCGAAGTATCCGATCGTGTACGGGGACGTGCGCACATTCCGGCTCTTCAAGTGGAAGGACATGCCCGGCAACCTGATCCCGACCCCGTTCTACGCACCGGACGAGGTCGAGATCCTGCGGCTCTCGTCGAAGAGCCACTGGGACATCCCGATTCTCATCGGCAAGAAGACGGTTCATTTTCTCGTATCGCATCCGACGCCGCCGGTCTTCGACGGGCCCGAGGACCGGAACGGCCGCCGGAACTTCGACGAGATCCGGTTCTGGGCGGACTACATCACCCCCGGCAAGGCGAGCTACATCTACGACGACGAGGGTCAGCGCGGCGGCCTGAAGCCGGGTGAGCTCTTTGTCATCGCGGGCGATCAGAACTCCGATCCGCTGGATGGCGACAGCATTCCAGGCGCGATCCAGCAGCTGATCGAGCATCCGCTCGTGAATACGAAGCTCACGCCGTCGAGCGCGGGGGCGGTCGAGGCGGCGGCGCTGCAGGGCGGCGCCAACGCGAGGCATCGAAGCGACCCGCGCTTCGATACGGCCGACTTCGGCGACACGGCGCCGGGGAATCTGCACGCCGACTACGTCCTGCCGAGGAAGACGCTCCAGCTCGTCGACGCAGGGGTGTTCTGGCCGCTTCTCGCGGATCCGCTCTCCAGGCTCACTGGCGTGTTCAACTTTGCGCAGTGGGGACTGGTCGGCGGTTTTCCGACCTCCGACCACCGCAGCGTCTGGATCGACGTCGCGGTTCCAACCGCGAAGTGACAGGCCGAGCGCCGGGAATGCTCGGCGGGTCGGGATCACGTTTCGCTACCGCGCTCCCTGAGGGCCTGGGCTCGCACTCGTCGATCGCACACCGACGAAAAAACCAGATGGGCTAGTAGGAGGGGGTCGACCGAGAGACAGCCGCTCAGCGAACACTGCACCGTCGAGAAGACTCCAGCAGTGCGCCCCCCACAACAATCGAACTTGTGCACCAATGATCGTTCCTCGTCCGTCATTCAGCCATTCGCTCCGAGCGTCGCCTCGCGCCGAAGCTCTCCCGATGACTGGTCAGTTCATCGGGGAGCTCGGCCCGTATAACGGTTCCGGCTCCTGCCGGATTTTTTAGCTCGAGCTTTCGGCCGAGGGCCTCGACGCGGTCTGCGAGCCCTCGGATTCCGGCGAATTACGCCGATACCCGCAACGCGGCGTCGAGGGTGCGGCGATCGCAAGCGCCTTCGGCTATTTCTTCGGCGGCGTGGTTGCGTGGATACTGTTCCGCCGGATCGCGCGAGCCGCTGCGGACTGATCAGAGCTCTTCATGTCCTCTCTTACCCACACCGCCGTCCTACGAGCCGAGCACGTTCAGCTTGGTTATTGGACGCCTGACGGCTTCATGCTCGCCGTCCAGGATGCGACCTTTTCCGTCGCCCCGCGGGAGAAGGCGATCGTGATCGGCCCTTCCGGCTGCGGCAAATCGACCCTGCTGAAGGCAGTCGCTGGGTTCATCCGTCCCACCGCCGGCCGGATCGAGGTCGCCGGGCGCGAGAAGCTCGAGCCCGGCCCAGACCGCGCGGTGGTTTTCCAGGAGTTCGACCAGCTCTTCCCCTGGCGCTCGGTGCTCGACAACGTCGCCTATCCGCTCCGGATCAACGGTTGGAAGCGGCGAGACGCCCTGGAGCGTGCGCGCGAGTTCATCGAGCTGACGAGCCTCAGCCCCGCCGCCGACCGCTATCCGCACCAGCTCTCGGGAGGCATGAAGCAGCGCGTCGCGATCGCGCGGGCGCTCGCGCTCGACCCGGCGATGCTGCTGATGGACGAGCCGTTCGGCAGCCTCGACATGCTCACACGCGCCAGGCTCCAGCAGGAGCTGAACGGGATCATCGAGCGCACGCAGACAACGCTGCTGCTCGTCACCCATTCGATGGACGAGGCGCTGACGGTGGGGGACAAGGTAGTCGTGCTCGCCGGCGCGCCTTCCACCGTGACCGCGGTCGTCGACGTCGGCGACGTTGGCCCGCCCGATTCGCCACGCTACGCGGAGGCGCGCGCGCACCTTCGCGACCTCCTCGGCGTGACGCACGACGAGCTGAAGGAGCTCGATGTCGTCAATCACTGAGACGCGGGCCGCTCCGCCTGCGCGCCCGCGCGCAGCCGGCTGGGCGCGCCTACCGCTGTGGCTGCGGCGCGTGATCCTGCTCGCCGCGATCGTCGGCCTCTGGCAGGCCTACGTCCGGTGGAGCGAGTTCGGCGGCAACCCACTGCTCTTCGCCTCGCCCGTCGACACCGCGCAGGCGTTCTGGGATGGCTGGCGCGACGGCTCCCTTGCCCGCGCGACGTGGGAGACGATGCGTCTCCTCCTGATCGGCGTCGGCATCGGGGCACTGATCGCCGCCCTCTTCACCCTCTTCGCCAGCCTGTCGCAGATCGGCGAGGACATCCTGTTGCTGCTGACGGCGATCCTGAACCCGCTGCCGGGCGTGGCCGTCCTCCCGCTCGCGCTCCTTTGGTTCGGACTGTCGAGCAAAGCGATCATCTTCGCGATCGCGAACGCGACGATCTGGCCGATCGCGATCAACCTCACCACAGGCTTCAAGACGGTCAACCCGACGATCGTCGCCGCGGGGCGGAACATCGGCCTGAAGGGCGTTCGGCTCGTGACCGACGTGCTTGCGCCTGCCGCGCTCCCAAGCGCGATCAGCGGCCTGAAAACCGCCTGGGCGTTCGGCTGGCGCACGGTCGTCGCCGCCGAGCTCGTCTTCGGCGTCGTCGGCGGCGAGGGGGGCCTCGGCTCCTACATCAACAACGCCAAGCTCTACCTGTTCACATCGCAGATGTTCGCAGCGCTGCTGAGCATCGCCGTCCTCGGGGTCGCCTTTGAGCTCCTGTTCGGCGTGCTCGAACGGCGTACGATCGTTCGTTGGGGAATGCAGAGATCGTGAAAACCACAAGGAGGGTCTGAAATGAAGAGGTTCCGTCTCGCCGCGATTCTCGTAGTGGCACTCGTGGCCACGGTTGTCGTGGCCACGTCCGCTTTCGGCGGCGGCCAGGCAGTCGCCCCGGACAAGGTCGTGATCGCCTACCAGCCCGGAATGGGCTACGCGCCGCTGATCATCATGAAGCACCAGCGCACGCTCGAGAAGCGCTACCCCGGCCTCCAGGTCGAGTACCGCGTGCTCCCGTCCGGCACCGCGATCACGAACGGGATGATCTCGGGCCAGATCCACGTGGGCGCGATGGGCACCGGCCCGTTTCTCGTCGGCTACGCGCGCGGGATCGAATGGAAGATGATCGCGCCGCTCAACGAGGCCGACCTCTGGTTGATGGCTAAGGATCCCAATATCAAGACGATCGCCGACCTGAAAGGGAAGCGGATCGCGACTCCGACGAACACATCGATCCAGGCCGCGATGCTGCGCAAGATGGCGGAGGTCCGGCTCGGCGACGCGAAGGCGCTCAATGCGGGCCTAATCGCAATGGATCATCCGGACGCGATGCAGGCGCTGCTCGCAGGCCAGATCGACGCGCACCTCACCTCACCCCCGTTCCAGTTCCAGGAGCGAAACCGCGGCGCACACGTCGTCGCGAGGTCGTACAGCTACTTCGGCGCGCACTCGTTCCTCGGCTCGGTGGTGACGGAGAAGTTCTACAAGGAGTACACGCAGTTCTCGAATCAGCTCTACCGCGATGTCGCGAACGCGATCAAGCTGGTCGAGACGAACCCGAAGAAAGTCGCGCAGATCCTGCAGGACGAGGCGGGCGGCGCGCCGAGCGCGCGCCAGTTCAAGCAGTGGATCGGCAACCCCGCGATCACCTACACGACGCGGCCGCGCGGTCTCATGCGCACCGCGACCTTCATGAGCCGGACGGGGCAGCTCCCCGGCCGCCTACCGGCCTCGTGGCGCGACCTCGTCTTCCCGCCGGTTCACCCGACCAACGGCAGCTAGCTCCTTCGGCGAGGTGGGTTTGCCAATTCGCATGCGCTGATGTCCTCGAAGAGCACGGACATCGTCGCGCCGTAAGGGCAAGTAGGACGAGGGCATGGGGAGGTCGGTACGCCGGCCTCCTCATGCGAACGCCGCGATAACGAGTATCGAACATGAATTCGATGAAAAGGAGATGCGGCCCGCGCACATCAGGGGCTCGGGGCGCGACCCACCATCTAACGGGATGCCCCCGACAAGAATCGAACTTGTGCACGCGGTTTAGGAAACCGCTGCTCTATCCACTGAGCTACGGGGGCTCTTGGCACGACGCGAGCCGTTCGAGCCGTTGCGTCCTCCACTCTAGCCCGGCGGCTCCGGGCCGTTAAGGACGCCGCCGCTACTTCTTCTTTAGGCCTGGAGGACCGGTGTGGTCGTGGTTCTTGTCCCCGTGGCCCCAGCCCGGTCGTTCGTTCGACGCGGCCGGAGTATCGGTCACTGCAGGCGGAAGTGGAGGAGCGGAAGCACCGGGACTCGGGGTGGGTATCGGAGTCGGAGTAGGAGTCGGTGTCGGGATCGGAGTTGGCGTGGGTGTCGGAGTCGGGGTGGGAGTCGGAACCGGCGTTGGTGTCGGTGTCGGGGTGGGAGTCGGGGTGGGAGTCGGAGGCGTTGGTGTCGGTGTTGGGGTCGGGACCGGCGTAGGAGTCGGGGTTGGAACCGGCGTGGGCGTCGGGGTGGGTGTCGGGGTAGGAGTCGGCTTCGGAACTGGAGCCGGCGTTGGAGTCGGCTTCCGAGGGGTCGGCGTCGGGCGTGGCTTCGGCGTCGGCTTAGGAGCGACAGGAGAGGGCTGGATCGGCCGCGTCGTCACCACTACCGTCTCGCCTGCGCTCGGTTCCGCGCGCGGAGCTCCCGGCTTCGTCACGGGCAGCCGCGTCACCGGCGGCGTCGTCACCGGCAGCTGCGTTCCCGGCAGCTTCGTTCCTGGCAGCTTCGTTCTCGGCAAGGTCGCTCCCGGCAGTCTCGTAACTGGCTTGCCGGCGCCAGGGTAATCGACGTCACCGGCGGACCGACGGGGCTGCAGCAGCACGATCGTCGGACGCGTCGTCGGGACGTCCGGCAGCGGCCGGGCCGGAATGAAGGTTCGTTCGGTGCCGGGTGAGACCGGAATCAGAAGCGGCTGGACGAGCGAAGGATCCTCGAGCGCGCCGCGCCAGAAGTAGCCGGAGGCAGCCGCGGAGGCGACGAGACAGGAGACACGAATGGTCGACCAGGGAAACCGCACGGTGAAGCAGTATCGCGGTAGTCGCGGACGGAGCCGGTCAGGCTGCTGTGACCTCGGCCGCGACGACCTGATTCTTGCCTTCTGCCTTTGCCCGGTAGAGCGCCGCGTCGGCACGCCGCAGGAGCGAGTCCGCCGGCTCGCCCTCCTCGAACTGGGCAACACCGAAGCTGGCCGTCGTGCGGATCTCGCGGCCGCGGTCGACGAGGAGCGGCGAGGTCGTCAGGAACTGCTGCAACCGCTCTGCGACGGCGCGCGCCCCCTCGAGCGTCGTCTCGGGGAGGAGCACGGCGAACTCCTCGCCGCCGAGCCGTGCCGGAATGTCGATGTCGCGGACGTGCTCCCGCAACGCCTCCGCGAACGATTGCAGGAGCTCGTCGCCGATCGGGTGGCCGAACTGGTCGTTGACGCGCTTGAAGTCGTCGAGGTCGGACAGGATGATCGAGGGTGGCATCGTGCGCGTCGCCCGTCCGATCTCGTGGCCCAGAGCGGACATGAAGCGCCGGCGGTTGACGAGGCCCGTGAGCTCGTCGGTGACTGCCTGGCGCTGGACGACGTGATGCAGACGCGCGTTCTCGAGTGCGATCGCGGCCTGCGATGCGAGCCAGACGGCGAGCCGCTCGGCTTCCGTGTCGAAACCACCCGCCGGTGCATAGAGGAGCATCGTGGTGTGGCCCTCGCCCGGCGGTGCAAGCTCGAGCGTGAGCGGCTCGACGCCCAACGGGATCGCACCGACGGACGAGATCTCCTCGCCTGCGTCCACGAGCCGACCGGCAGCGGCACCCGTCGCCTCGGCGGTCGCGCGGAGGATGACCGGGAGCAGAGCCTTTGGGTTGTGCGTTGCGGCGAGCGTGTCACCGACGAGTGCGAGCGCCTCACGGGGATCCCGCGCGTCGCGCTGCGATGTGCGCCGATCGTGGCCTCGCGCTGCGGTCTGCCCTCTTCCCCGCCGCTCGGTACGCACGGTCACGACGAGCAACGCGATAGTCGCGAGTGTCGCCGCCAGCGCGAGCGTGAAGAACACGTCCTGTCGCGAGACAGCCGCAAACGCCGCAAACGTCCATGTGTTCGCCATGAGTGGGGACGATCCGATCGCTCGCCGGACGGGTCTTTCCCGCAGTTGTCCTTTCCAGACATTAGTAGCGTCCGCCTTATCCGTCTGCAGGAGGGGGGCGACATCCCCCGAATGGGGGACTCCTGAATCATGGCGACGAGGACGGCGACAGTGGGCATCCAAGAGCAGTGGGGATTGATTGCGAGCCCACGACCGGCGCAGGAGCCGCGTGAGCTGGGGGTCCTGGCGCGGCGCTATTTCGCGCACGATTTCGAGGGCCGGACGCACGCGATGAATGTCGCACGGCTCGCGCTTCGAGTCGCGCACCGACTCTCGCTGGCGCGGCCGGAGCTGGTCGCGATCGCGGTCGGCGCGACCTTGCACGACATCGGCAAGCTGACGGTGCCCGCCACGGTGCTCGAAACGCCGGGGGCGCTCTCGAGCGACGAATGGGCCCTCGTGCGCACCCACCCCGAAAGCGGCGACCTACTCGTCTCGCCGCACGTCCGACATCCGGTTGTTCGGTCGGTCATCCGCTGGCACCACGAGCGCGTGGACGGTCGCGGCTATCCCGACGGGCTGCGCGGCGAGCAGATTCCGCTACCGGCTCGGATCGTGGCCGTCGCGGACGCATACGAGGCGTTGGTCGCCGCTCGTCCGTACTCCGCCGCCCGTGCTCCGACCGACGCGCTCGCGGAGATCGTCGACTGCGCTGGTAGCCAGTTCGACGTGCAGTGCGTTCGGGAGCTCATCAAGCTCGCTCCCTCGATCGCAACGGCTTGATCGCCCCCGACGTACGCCACCAGGTCGCGGCGATCGATCAGACCTTGCAACCGGGCACCCGCGCTGCCACGCTACGCATGTGATCGACGACGAGAACAGCGCGAACGAGGGAGCCGAGCTCGATGTGCGGCTGGCGCAACTCGAAGCGAAGGAGCGCGAGCTCTCGGCGCTGCGACGCAAGCTGCACGATCGGCTTGCGAGCTTCCCCAACGACGCGACTGCCGAGAGGGAGCGTCAACTCTCGAAGCAGCGGCGCGAGCTCCACGCAGAGATCGACACCCTGCGCGCCCAGCGCAGCGCGATGCGCCTCGAGCGCGCCGATCCCGACGAGGCGTAGAGTCGAGACCGGGGTCGGATTCGCGCCTGCGCTCTCTGCGAGAATGCAGAGATGGCGCGCTCCCGGAACCTGGCCGCGACCCCCGGAGCCGCCGAGCGGTTGCTGCTCGTGCTCACCGCAGCCGCCGGACTCGCTGCGGTCGATCTGAACATGAGCCGCACGGACGACTGGATCGCGTTCAACGCCGCCGACGTGTTCGTGCTGGTGGGTGTCCTCCTCCTGATGCCGGCCTTGATGAGTGTGGCAATCCACCACCGCGACCGACTCCGGCCGCCCTCGCGGCTCGAGCGCCGACTGCATCGCTGGCTCGGTCTCTGACCGGCGAGGCGCTCGGGCGCGACCGCCGGCAAGCATGAATTCGTGCGGGCGCCGCGAAGGAGACGTTCACCTTCCCCTGCGTAAGGAGTCGTTCATGTCGACGACGCTCACCATCATCGTTGTTGTCGTCCTCGTCGTAGTCCTGCTCTTCCTGCTGAACATGCGCCGATCCAGCCGTTAGACCGGCGTAGGCGGCGATGCGGTTCATCAACATCCTGCTCGTGCTCCTGTTCGTCGGCGTCCTCGCGGCCGGTGCCTACCTGCTTGGAAACCGGGTCAACTCAGACGCGAACGACGCCCTCACGTCCACCCTCCCCGAGGGGGCCGCGGCTGCGGCCGCGGAAGCCGGACTCAAGCCGGCGCTGTTCGCCGCGAACGCCTATTTCGTGGACAACTCGACGTACGAGGGAATGACCGCCGACAAGCTCCGCTCGAGCTATGACGCTGGCCTCGCCAGCGGCCTCGAGGTCTCGAACGCGAGCGCTTCCGGCTTCTGCATCGAGATCAAGATCGAGACTCGCACCTACAGCTACGTCGACCGCAACGGCGCAGTCGCGCCCGGCGACGGCTGCTGACTCCTCCAGCCGGTGAAGCATGCCGGTGAACCGCCGAACGGGGGTGACGTGAAGCGATAGGCGTCCACGAGAACGATGTGCGTGGAGGTGAAAGCCGCCCTGAACGCTGTGCCGGGGATTCGAATCGCCGTCGGTGTTGCGGCATTCGCGATCGGAACTGCGGCGACGCTCGCCACCGTCACCGGGATTCTCGATCGCAGGACGGAGGCGGCGCATGGTCGGGAGGCCCGCACCTACGCCGGAATCGTCGAGGTCGTCGCGCGCCAGCGGTGGTTGCTGGCTCCGTCGCGTCGTGCTCGGACGAGCGAAGCCGACATCGCCGCGCTGAGCCGGAGCGGGCAGGGACTGCTCGACGATCTGCGCGCTCGCTCGGGCGGAGCGGACACTGACGGCGCCGCCGCGCTCACCGTCTCCTATCGGATGGCGACACGTCATGCCGTGAGCGCGGTCGGCGGGCGCGCGAGAGCCGGACAGGTCGAAACCGCTCGGCAGGCGCGGGCCGAGCTGGCGGCGATTCAGGCGAATGCGGCCGCAACCCTCCGGCAACGTCAGGACACCGGCGTCCGAGGATCGGGGCTGTCGCTTCTCGACCTCGCTCAGACACTCGCGACGCTTATCGTCGGTCTTGCGACGCTCCTCGGTGCTGTGCTCGTGCTGCGAGGCGGCCGCGCTCCGCGCTCCCGCGCGCGCGACGCCGAGCTCGTGCGCCTCGAGGTCGAGGCCCGGACCGATAATCTGACGGGGCTCGGGAACCATCGCGCCTTTCACCACGATCTGTCGCTCGAAGTCATGCGGCGAGCCCAGAGCGGCTCCGTCTTCGCGCTGATGGCGCTCGACCTCGACGGTCTCAAGCAGATCAACGACTCGCAGGGGCATCAGGCCGGCGATCGGTACATCAAGCGCGTCAGCGACATCGCCCGCACGACGACCGGGCGCGAAGGAACGGTCTACCGCACAGGCGGCGACGAGTTCATGATCCTGCTCCCAGGGAGCCGCAACTGGAACGCGCTTGCGCTCGCAAACAAGATCGACCGGCTCACGCGCGAGGCGATCGGGAAGCGGGCGCTCAGCATCGGCTTGACCGAATCGACGGGAACGGAGGCACGGCACCTCCTGATCCACCAGGCCGACGTCGCCCTGTACGAGGCCAAGCGGACGAAGCTGAACGCGCTGACCTATCACCCGGGCCTGACCTCGGCCGGCGAGGCCCAAGACAAGACGCCCTCGCATCATCAGCGGACCCTGGCTGCGGCGCTCGCGCGGGCGGTCGACGCAAAGGACGCCGGGACGCGCAGCCACTCCGAGACGGTCGCCGAGCTCGCCGTCGCGATCGGCAAGTCCCTCCGGATCGACGGCGAGGGTCTCGAGCGGTTGCGGCTTGCCGGCCTGCTCCACGACGTCGGCAAGATCGGCGTTTCCGACGCGATCCTGCAGAAGCCGGCCGCGCTGGGGCTCGAGGAACGGGACGAGATGAAAGGAGCACGTGACGATCGGGCACGGGATCCTGCTCTCTGCCGAGCTGTCCATCGAGGCCGTGTGGATCCTGCACCACCACGAGCGGTTCGACGGCACCGGCTACCCGCACGGCCTGCGGGCGGATCAGATTCCGCTCGAGTCGCGGATCATCGCGGTCGCGGACGCGTTCGAGGCGATGACTGGGACGCGTCCCTATCGCGAGCGCTTGACGGTCGCAGCCGCGCTCGAGGAGTTGAACGCGAATGCGGATACGCAGTTCGACGGCCGCTGCGTCGGCGCGCTCACGGAGGTGCTGGAAGACGCTCGCGTCGGAACGATTGCGGAAACCTTCGCCCCGGTGCCCGTGGCTCGAGCCCAGCGTGTCGCAACCACGGCGCTGGCGTCGGGGCGCGACCGCTAGTCGCGGCTACCTCGAGCAGTTCCGGCGCTTGAGGTGTGCTTCTTGCGACCGCCGAGCGTGACCCCGGGCGCCGGGTAAAAGAGCTCCCGGAGCTTGGCCAGCCGCTCTGTCGGCAGATACGAGCCGTTGTTCGTGCGGTGGCAGTCCGTCCACTCGTTGTCCCCCGGGGTGTAGACGAGCAGGTCCTTGAAGTCGTCGAATGCGTCGCGCACGAGCTGGAAGCGCGCGTCGGTGCACTGCGTCGAGCCGCTCTTGATGTCGCCCACGTGGAAGGCGAGATCGACCTTCGGATCCCCGTTGACCGACTCTGCGAGGTTCGAGAAGTTGGCGATCTGAGCGTCTGTGTAGGGAAGGTCGCCGAAGACGGCCAGCGTCAACGGGTTCGCCGAGTGGGGGTCGATGGGGGTGCCGTTGCCCGCCGGAGCGGCCGCTGTGACAGCGAACGCGGCGATGAGTGTCGCGGCGGCGATGAGCCTCTTCATCTCGTCTCCTTGGTTGTGAGCGTTGTCCGCGACGCTAGGCAAGCGTCTGTATCCGCTGGGTGACGGGCCGGTGACGATCGGGCGGCGAAGTGGTATCGGTCGCGCGGGTGCGGGCTCTGCCCGTGCCCTCGCGCCAGAGATCAGCCCTCAGTGATCTCGGCGTGCCGCTCCGAGATGCAGCCTTCGGCCCAGTGCTCGGCGAGTGTGGCGAGACGCGTTGCGAGCGTCGGCACGTCGGCGCCTGCGGGAAGAGCTTCGGCGGCTACCTCTATCCGCAGCTGGTGCAAGGCGACCTCGACTTCGGTGTCGATCTCGTGCCGCTGCTCGGCCACGATCGAAACCGAGGGCACCTCGGGGAGCAGGACGCGGGCGAGCTCGTCGATCTCCGCCGGCGTGACCTCGCGCCCGGCGAAGATGCCGAAGTTCACGCGCACCTCGATCACCGCGGGCGGACGCGGCTCGGCGACGAAGGCGATCTTGGCCAGTTCCTGCACGGAGCGAGATGTGCCCGGAGTGGTGCCGTCACTAACGCTCACGAGGCTCCCAGCCGAAGCGGCGGGCGCCAAGGAGCGCGCCGCCGAGGCCCCAAGCGGCCACGATGGCAAGCGCGCCGGGGTTGCTCCAGGCGTTCTCGTGGTCGAGATAGACGTCTCGCAGCAGGTCGACGAAGTACTTCAGCGGCAGCACGTTCGCGATCGCCTCGAGCACCGCCGGGTAGTCCCGGCCCCCGAAGGAGCCGGAGAGGAACGCCATCGGCAGGAGGATGAAGTTGACGACGGCTGACGAACCCTCGGCGGAGCGGATCAGCGCCGCGGTGCCGATCCCCATCCCCGCGAACGCCGCGGCGCCGAAGACGACGAGGAAGGCGAGTGAGAGCGGCCGCTCCGGCAGCTCGGTGCCGTAAAGGACGCGGCCGAGTCCGAGCAGGACAAGCGTCTGGAGCGCGAAGACGATCAGCGTCGAGGCGAGCGCGGCTGCGAAGTAGGACGCCGCAGGCAGCGGCGTCGAGCGGATCCGCTTCAGGATCCCGTACTCGCGCCGGATTACCAGCACGATGGCCATGCCGGCGAAGCCGGTGTTCGCGGCGCCGTAGCCGAGCATTCCCGCGAGCAGCAGCTCGATCGCCGCGTAGCCGTTGTCGGTCGTCTCGTCCCCGTAGAGCGAGCCGAGCAGCAGGAAGAGCATCAGCGGAAAGACGAAGATGAAGCCGGCCGACTCGCGGTTGCGCCAGAAGATCAGCTGCTCGGAGCGAAGCTGGTGAAGCAAGACCCTCATGCGGGCTGCTCGTCGACCAGCTCGAGGTAGACGTCCTCGAGACTGGCTCGACGGACCTCGATCTCGTCGAGCTCGCGGCCGTCGGCGAGTGCAGCCGTTGTGAGCTCGTGCAGCGCCCGCGTCGGTTCCTCGGTCTCCAGCACGACGAGCTCCCCGTCGCGCCGGTAGCGGATCTCCGCTTTCGTGCCGGCGGTCAGGTCGGAGGGGCGGCCGAGCTTGACGATCTCGCCGGCGACGAGCACCGCAACGCGGTCGGCGAGCTGCTGCGCCTCGTCGAGGTAGTGCGTCGTCAGCAGCACGGTCTTTCCGAGCCCACGCAGCGACCGCACGAGCTCCCACGCGTTCCGGCGGGCGGCCGGATCGAAACCGGTCGTGGGCTCGTCGAGGAAGACGAGCTCGGGGTCGCCGACGAGCGCGATCCCGAGGTCGAGCCGCCGCTTCTGACCCCCGGAGAGCGTCTTCACCCTCGCGTCGCGCTTGTGGTCGAGGCCGACGAGCTCGATCGTCTCGTCCACGTCGCGCGGGTGCTCGTAGTAGCCGGCGAAGATCGAGTGCACCTCGCGCACGGTCAGGCTCGGCCACAGCTCTGACGACTGGAGGACGACGCCGATCCGCTCCCGGAAGCCTCGCTCGCCCTTCCCGGGGTCGAATCCGAGCACCTCCACCTCGCCTCCGTCCCGTTGGCGATAGCCCTCGAGGATCTCGACCGTCGTCGTCTTGCCGGCGCCGTTCGGCCCGAGGAGGCCGAAGACCTCTCCGGCAGCCACCTCGAAATCGATCCCGCGCACCGCCTCGAGAGGGCCGTAGGACTTGCGCAGGCCCCGGACGGAGATTGCTGTCACGGGCCGCAGTCTAGGCCCGCTGCGGGAGTGCTAGACGGGTAGGTCGAGCTCGGCGATCCCGGCGGGCGGGTACGGGGGCGGCACGCCGCCGGTGAGTTCAGCCGCGATCTCGCCGCAGTCCGGCTGGTGGCCGACTGCGACGAGCGGCTCTCCGAGTCCGTCGGCGGCCTCGAGCAGGGTGAGGAGCGTTGCGCCTGGCGCGAGCCGCTCGTCGACGCGCAACTCGGCGCCGGTCGCCCGTGCGATCGCGGCAGCCGTCTCCCGCGCGCGGAGGAGCGGACTCGAGAGGACGATGGCGGGCGAAGCGGACGCGAGCCGCTCGCCGAGCGCGCGGGCCTGCTCTCGGCCGGCAGCCGTGAGCGGGCGCAGCTCGTCCGGTTGCCCCGAAGCCGCTTCCGCATGGCGAACGAGAAAGAGCCGCACGGGCTTCAGGATATGCCGTCTCGGCGGCCCTCTGGCCTAAGCTGGGCGCGTGCGCAGCTTCCGCTACGTGCTCGTCGACGTCTTCACCGAGACACCGCTCGCCGGCAACCAGCTCGGCGTCTTTACTGACGCGCGCGACCTGGACGACGAGACGATGCAGGCGCTGGCGCTCGAGCTCGGCTTCTCCGAGTCGGTCTTCGTGCTGCCGCCGCGCGAGGGCGGCACGGTGCGCATCCGGATCTTCACGCCGACGCACGAGCTCCCCTTTGCCGGGCATCCTTGCCTCGGCACCGCGTTCGTGCTCGGCGCGCCGCTCCAGCTCGGCACGATCCAGCTCGAGACCGGTCGCGGGATCGTCCCTCTCGAGCTCGAGCGCGACCCGTCCGGGCGGATTGTCTTCGGGCGGATGACCCAGCCCGTACCGAACGTGACAGCGTTCGAGCAGGAGGCGGCGCTCCTCGCCGCGCTGGGCGTCGAGCGCTCGGAGCTGCCGGTCGAGGTCTACGACAACGGCGTCGAGCACGTCTACGTCGCGCTCGGGAGCGAGGCGGAGGTCGTTGCGGTCGAGCCGGACGACAAGGCGCTCGCCACGTTTGGCTTTGTCGGCGTCAACGTCTTCTCCGGTTCCGGCAGCCGCTGGAAGACGCGGATGTTCTCGCCGCTCGACGGGGTGGGCGAGGACGCCGCCACGGGCTCGGCAGCGGGGCCGCTCGCGTGTCATCTCGCTCGGCACGGCGTGGTGCCGTGGGGTGAGCAGATCGAGATCTCGCAGGGAGCCGAGATCGGGCGCCCCTCGACGCTCTACGCGGCGGCCCGGGGCTCCGGGGACGCGATCGAACGCGTCGAGGTCGGCGGCTCCGCGGTCGTCGTCGCCCGCGGCGAGTTCAAGGTGCCGTAGCCCACCCGACCGCCTCGATGTCCGGGAGCTCCGGCTCGAGGCTGCGCCAGAAGCGACCGCCGTCGGTCGAGAGATACAGGCGGTTGCGCGCGGCGTAGAGGACGCGATCGGGATCGTCCGGGTCGATCGCGACCGCGAAGCCGAGCGGCAGGCCGCCGCCCGCCTCGCGCCAGGTGGCGCCGGCGTCGCCCGAGACGAGGAGCGGGGGCCGGCGGTCGACGACCGCGATGACCGTCGAGCCGGACGCCGCGGCGGCGACCAGGCGAGGCAGATTGAGCTCGACCGGCTGGGGCTCGAGCTCACCCGCCGCGCCGAGCACGAACTCGTCCTCGACCTGGATCGCGAGCGTTCCCTCGACCGTGCGGACGTAAGCGATCGCCGGTTGCTCATTCATGCGCGAGTTCCAGCACCCGAGAGGCGATCGTGCCGGCGTTGCGCGCGGCCGAGAGCGGGCGATGGCCCGCCGCCCGCGCCCAGACGTAGCCGGCGAGGAAAGCGTCCCCAGCGCCGGTCGGATTTGTCGTCTCGATCTTGCGCACGGCGATCCGCTCGCGGCGCCCGCCGAGCACGAGCACGGCGCCCCGCGAGCCGTACGTGAGCAGGAGCTCCGGGATTGCGAGCGCTTCCGCGACGGACTCGCCCCCGAGCGCCTCGACCTCCTCCTGCGCGAGCTTCAGCACCGTCAGATGCGCGAGCACGGTCGGGTCGAAGTCGGCGTCGAGCACCACTTCCCCGGTGGCTGCGGGACGCACGAGGGCCTGCCCGTCGAGCGCGAGGCGTCGGTCGCGGGCGAGCGAGTCGAGCACCTCGGCGGGGAAGTCGCCCCGGGTCAGGCCGCCGAGCTGGATCCACTTGCTGCGGCCGACGCCGCCGGCGTCCTCGACCGTCCACGGCGACCCCGGATCGTCGAGCTCGAGCGTCCGCTCCTCGCCCTGGTAGCGCAGCGAGAACGTCGGCGTGCTCGCCGCTGCTCGCCAGAGCACGGGTACCCCGAGCGCGACGAGCGGAGGAAGGAGAGCCCGCCGGTCGGCTTCCGCGCAGCGCGCCACGACGCGCGCGTGCCCGCCGAGGAGCCGCAGGGCCCGGGCGGCGTGGTAGGGCGCGCCCCCGACCCGCGGAGCGCCCCCGTCGACGACGTCGCGCGTGAGATTGCCGATCACCGCCATGCCGCGCACCCGCGGATCCTAGAGCGCCGGGAGGGGCAGGTCCGGATCGGTCATCTTGCGGTGGGTTCTGTCGCGGGCCACTATGGAGAGATGGAGCTTCCGCTCGATCGCGGTGATGTCGTCTCTATCATGGAGTCGTTGCTCGACGTCAACTGGAAGCTCGATCGCATTCTCGGGTTCCTGGAGGGCGAGGATGAAGCGGAAGAGGACTAGACCATCGGCTGAGCAGATCGCCCGGAGTCAGCAGGTCTGGCAGCGGCTCCGGGATCGGATCGCCTACCACAAGGCGAAGCTCGCCGAGGAACGCGCCAAGCCCTAGGCCGCGAGCAGGCGCCGCAGCACATACGGGAGGATCCCGCCGTGGCGCAGGTAGTCACGCTCGCGCGGGGTGTCGAGCCGGACGCGGACGGCGAAGGTCGACCTGTCGGCGCGAACCATGACCTCACGGGCCTCGCCGTTCTCGATGCCCTCGATCGAGAAGCGCTCGCGTCCAGTGATGCCGAGGCTCTCCGGGGTCTCGCCGTCCTGGAACTGGAGGGGCAGGATCCCCATCATCAGCAGGTTCGAGCGGTGGATCCGCTCGTAGCTCTCGGCGATCACGGCCCGCACACCGAGCAGATTCGGGCCCTTCGCAGCCCAGTCGCGCGACGAGCCTGAGCCGTACTCCTTGCCGGCGATCACGATCAGCGGGACGCCTTCGGCGAGATACCGCTCGGACGCCTCGAAGATCGTCGTCTCGTCGCCCGAGGGCAGGTGCACAGTCCACGTCCCCTCCGACCCCGGCACGAGCTCGTTCCGCAGCCGTACGTTCGCGAACGTGCCGCGCACCATCACCTCGTGGTTGCCGCGCCGCGAGCCGTACGAGTTGAAGTCCTTGCGCTCGATCTCGTGCTCGACGAGATAGCGGCCGGCCGGGCTGTCCGGCTTGATCGAGCCGGCGGGCGAGATGTGGTCGGTCGTCACGGAGTCGCCGATCTGGACGAGGCAGCGGGCGCCGCTGATGTCCTCGACCGTTCCCTGCTCGCGGCTCATACCCTCGAAGTAGGGCGGCTGCCGCACGTAGGTCGAGTCGTCGGCCCAGGCGAACAGATCGCCTGCGGGGACGGGAAGCTCCTTCCACGCGTCGCTGCCTGCGAAGACGTCGGCGTAGGCGCTGCGGAAGAGGTCGTCGCCGATCGCGGCTGCGATCGTGTCCGAGATCTCGTGGGCCGACGGCCAGATGTCGTCCAGGTAGACGTCGTTGCCGTCCCCGTCTTGGCCGAGCGGCTCGGTCGTCAGGTCGAGATCCATTGTGCCCGCGAGCGCGTAGGCGACGACGAGCGGCGGCGAGGCGAGGTAGTTCGCCTTCACCTCGGGGTGGATCCGCGCCTCGAAGTTGCGGTTCCCCGAGAGGACCGCGCAAGCGACGAGGTTGCCGTCCTCGACAGCGCGCGAGATCGACTCGGGCAGTGGGCCGGAGTTGCCGATGCAGGTCGTGCAGCCGTAGCCGACGGTGTGGAATCCGAGCTCCTCGAGGAACGGGGTCAGGCCGGAGCGGTCGTAATAGTCGGTCACGACCTTGGAGCCGGGGGCGAGGCTCGACTTCACCCACGGCTTGCGCGTGAGGCCGCGTTCGACCGCTTTCTTCGCGAGCAGGCCCGCTGCGACCATCACGGCCGGGTTGGAGGTGTTCGTGCAGGAGGTGATCGCGGCGATCACGACGGAGCCGTGGTCGAGCTCGAAGCTCGAGCCGTCCTCCGCTTTGACGGTGATCGCGGCGGATGCGGTGTCGACCGCGATGTGTACGGGGGTTTCCTCCTCGTTCGAGCTGGGCTGGGCGCCGGGTGTCGTCTCAGCCGGCGGGTCGGAGGCGGGGAACGAATTCGCGACCGCCTTGTCGAGCGAGCCATCGGGATAGGCGACGCCGAACGTGCCGAGTGCTTCGGCAAAGGACTGCTTCGCGGTTCTCAGCGGCACGCGGTCCTGCGGACGGCGCGGCCCCGCGAGCGACGGCTCTACGCTGGTCAGGTCGAGCTCGACGATCTGCGAGTAGGTCGGGGTCTCCGCCGGGTCGTGCCAGAGCAGGTTCTCCTTGCAGTAAGCCTCGACGAGCGCGATCCGCTGCGGGTCGCGGCCGGTCAGGCGCAGGTACTTCAGCGTCTCGTCGTCGACCGGGAAGAAGCCGCAGGTGGCGCCGTACTCCGGTGACATGTTCCCGATCGTGGCGCGATCGGCGAGCGGCAGGCCAACGAGGCCGTGACCGAAATACTCGACGAACTTGCCGACGACGCCGGTCTCGCGGAGGATCTGCGTCACCGTCAGGACGAGGTCGGTCGCGGTCGCCCCCTCCGGCAGCTCGCCCGAGAGGCGGAAGCCGACCACCTGGGGCACGAGCATCGAGATCGCCTCGCCGAGCATCGCGGCCTCCGCCTCGATCCCGCCCACGCCCCAGCCGAGGACGCCGAGGCCGTTCACCATCGTCGTGTGCGAGTCGGTGCCGACGAGCGTGTCCGGGAAGGCTTCGCCGTCACGCGACTCGATCACGCGGGCGAGATACTCGAGGTTGACCTGGTGGACGATCCCGGTGCCCGGCGGCACGACCTTGAAGTCTCGGAAGGCCTCCTGGCCCCAGCGCAGGAAGGCGTAGCGCTCGAAGTTGCGCTCGAACTCGCGGTCGACGTTGTGGCGGAAGGCGAAGCGCGTCCCGAACTCGTCGACCTGGACGGAGTGGTCGATCACGAGCTCGACGGGGATCAGCGGGTTGATCCTCCCGGCCTCGCCGCCGAGGTCGGCCATCGCGTCGCGCATCGCGGCGAGGTCGACGACGGCCGGCACGCCGGTGAAGTCCTGCAGCAGCACGCGGGCGGGCGAGAAGGAGATCTCTCGGCTCGGCTCGTCGTGCGCGACCCACGTCGCGACCGCCTCGACGTCGGCGTCGTCGCCGGTGCGCAGGACGTTCTCCAGCAGGATCCGCAGCGTGTAGGGAAGGCGCGCGACGTCGAAGCGGGACTGGAGCGCGTCGAGCCGGTGGATCGCGTAGTCCTGTCCTCCGACAGTGAGGGTCGAGCGGGCGGCGAACGAGTCGGCGGCCATCGCCTCGAATCTATCGAACGCGCGCCGCCCATGGCCTCCGTGGACACGTCCGGGCTTTGACCCCCGGCATGTCCGAAACGGTCACGTCTGAGGCTGGCGCGGAGCAGCCGGGTTCGGCGGTGCGGCGAAATCCACCTGTCTCCGCAGGACGCGTCCGGGGTCAAAGCCCGGACATGTCCCTCAGCCGAGCTTCGGCTGCAGCTCCTGCTTCCAGAAGCGGAAGAAGCCCTCCTGGTCGGCGCCCACCTGGTGCAGGCAAATCTGGTCAAAGCCCGCCTCCTCCCACTCGCGGACGAGGGACAGCACCGGCTCGGGGTCCGGGCCGCACGGAACGCCGTCGGTCGCCGTCTCCAGCGTGACGCTCTCGGCGACCGCGTCGAAGTCGGACGGTCGCGGCAGCTCCTGATTGAGCGTGCCCTCGAGGCCGCTGTGCCGCCACAGCTCGAACACCGTCCGCTTCGCGTCGTCCTCACTCTCGGCCCAGCAGAGCTTGACTTGGCCGTAGCGGGGCCCTTCGCCGCCAGCCTCGTGGTACCGCTCGACGATCGCGGAATCCGGGTCCGCGTTCACGAGCGCATCGCCGACGCGGCCCGCGAGCTCCGCCGCCAGCGGTTTCGCAGCGGCCACCGCGATCGGGATCGGCTCCTCCGGCAGCGTGTAGAGCTGCGCGTGATCGACGGTGTAGTGCTTGCCTCGGTGCGTCTGCTCGCCGCCCTGCTTCGTCAGGAGCGCGACCATCGCCGCGTCCGC
>JBBJLW010000082.1:0-4517 GCA_037720595.1 Gaiellaceae bacterium
TTGCATCCCCAGACCGACACCGTTGTGTCCCCCAACTCTCGGCTGGAGGTCAGGTACGGATGCTTGCAGATCAGCTGGACTACATCGTTGGCGTCGACCCGCACCGCGATTCACACGCGCTCGCGGTCGTGCACGTCCTCAGCGGCGCCGTTGTGCTCGAGGCGACTGTCGCGGCGAGCATGGAGGGCTACGCGAACGCGCTCGGGCTCGCCGAGGAACATGCGAGGGGTCGGCGTGCGTTCGCGATCGAGGGCACCGGCTCCTTCGGTGCCGGACTGACGCGCTTCCTGACCGGCCGTGGTGAGCGGGTGCTCGAGGTCGGCCGTTTGCGGCGGGAGCGGCGCACGGGCGGCAAGACCGACGCGCTCGACGCGATCCGGGCGGCCCGCAGCGCGCTCGCCAGCGAGCGGCCGGCAACGCCACGCGCCGGCGGGGAACGCCAGGCGTTGCAGGCATTGGTGGCCGCACGGGAAGGCGCGGTCAACGCCAAACGGGCAGGCCTCTGCCAGCTGCGAGACCTGTTGATCACGGCCCCGGAGCCGCTCCGCAGCGAGTTGCGGCCGCTGAGCAGGACGCGACTTTTGCAACGCCTCGCAGCAACTCGGCCTGACGGCCGTCGCGACCCCGAGCTGCGCGGCAGCATGCTCGCGCTGCGCTCGATCGCCCGGCGCGTGCTGCAGCTGACTGTTGAGGAACGCGAGCTCGCACGCGAGATCGAGACGATCACCCGCAAGCTCGCACCGCAGCTGCTCGACCAGCCCGGCGTCGGACCGCACGCCGCCGCACAGCTCGTCCTCTCCTGGTCACACCAAGGACGGATCACCACCGAAGCCGCCTTCGCCAGGCTCGCCGGCGCAGCCCCGATCCCCGCCTCCTCCGGACAGACCATCCGCTACCGGCTCGACCGATCAGGCGACCGCAAACTCAACCGCGCCCTGCACATGATCCTCGTCACACGGAAACGCTCGCACCCCGCCACGATCGCCTACATCGAACGCCGACTTGCAGAGGGCAAGACACGACGCGAAGCAAACCGCTGCCTCAAGCGCTACCTCGCCCGCAACCTCTACCGCCTACTCGAACACGGAGCACCAATCGCGACTTGACAAACATAGAAGCATCGCTGGCCCATGCGAGTCTCTAGTCGCTCCGCCGCAGCCAGTTCCAAGCGGAGATCAACACAGGTAGTGGTTCTTCAGCGTCCGGTCGCGAGGCGCTCGCTGACCCGAGTCTGCTCGTCCGACCTTGCCGCCTACTAGGCGTCTTGGGGCTTTCCTCGTCGATTGCAACGACCTACGGGGCGAGGTGTGGCCGCGCCAGCGCAGTCTAGCTCCCCTGGTCGAGCGTCAAAGCCTGGAGGCTCTCGAGCTTCTCGTTCAGCAGCATTGTCGCAGCGACGAGCCCCAGATCATCGGGCGGAAGGCCGTTATCCCGGAGACGGTCGATGAGCCCGCGCAGCATCGTGATGTCATGAGCGAGCGCCACCTCCTCGTCGAGACGTGCCATACCTTGACGGATGGCCCTATCCCGAAGGCGCCAAACTCTGCTCCTCGCCCTGGTCGGCGTCAGTCGCTGTCCGCTACTGAAGGGGGACGCGCGGGTCTCGAGCGCGGGCGATGGCCTCGACATCATCGTCCTTGTCGACAATCTCGAAATGTTCGTGTTTCTCGACCACGCGCTCGATGTCAGGAAAGACATGCCCCGGCGCCACCAGGAACCTGTCGCTCTGAGCGCGCACAGCCTCGTAATCTTCGAGCGAAAGGTGTATGCGGGTCTCACAATCCTTGTTCGAGCACTCGCACAGGAAGCCGAACGGGCCGGGCCCATGGAGCGTGGCAGCGAGCCCCCTTATCCGCTCATTCACTTCCCGGAAGAGCGCCTCGTTCTCGACAAGTCGGCGCTTTTGCTCGTCCACCCTCACGAGCCTAGTGGATGCGACGGTAGAAAACGAGATCTGGCGGTGCCCGCGGCAGCGATTCATCATGACCCGGCTGGTATAAGTTGCCGGCCGCGTCGCGGTGAACGCCGCCGGCCTTCTGCTCGGGGGATTCCCGCACACTCGCGCAAGTGAGCGCCCTCGGCCTTCCGGCGACCGGCTAGTTGACGTGGCGCCGATGAGTTCCGGGCGGCAGTCGCGTCTGAAGCAGTAGCGACAGCCACAGACCCCGAGGCCACGCGAGCGCCGCGGCCCGGAAAGGAGATGCACCATGACCAAGGTACTCGCGATCATGTCCATGTCCCTCGACGGGTACGTTGCCGACGCGAACGACGGGGTCGCCGAGGTTTTCGACTGGTACTTTGCGGGCGACGTCGAGGTCCTCACAGCGAGCACGACATCGGGAATGACGTTCCACGTCTCGGCGCCGAGCGCCGACCACCTGAGGGGCTTGCAGGCTGAGGTCGGCGCCATGCTCACCGGTCGGCGCACGTTCGAGCGTGCCGACGGCTGGGACGGCCAGCACCCGTGGGATGTGCCCGCCTTCGTCGTCACCCACTACGTGCCCGACGGCTGGCCACGGCCCGGCTCGACAGTCCGGTTCGTCACCGACGGCATCGAAAGCGCCGTTGCTCGGGCGAAATCGGCTGCCGCCCCGAAGTCCGTTGGAGTACACGGCGCCCAAACGATCCAGCAGTGCCTGGACGGCGGGCTGCTCGACGAGATCCACATCGATCTGGCTGCCGTGTTGCTAGGCGCAGGAGTGCGGCTGTTCGACCACCTCGCGAACACACCGGTCGTCCTCGGGAATCCGACAGTCGTCACCGGTGTGGGTGTCACGCATCTGCGCTATCCCGTGCACACGTCGTAGACCATCGGCGGCTCAGGGGTCATTCCGGAACACTGGCGCGCCGACTGCGCACGCCGGAGAACTCGGTCGAGGTCATGAATCCGGAAGACCCATCCGGCGTCGCTCGAAGAACGCTGTTGCCTCGGTGGGCGGGATCTCGCCTCGGAGCGACCTGCCAAAGATGCCTTCGAACCACCCGCCGGTCGGACCAGGATCACGAAACTCTGTGGCGGCGAAGCTCTTCAGCGCGCTTTCAGCGTCGTACCATGTGCAGCGCATCTCGACGTCAGGCCCGAGGAGCGCCCAAAATGCACCTACTGCGTGCTCGTAGGGCAGCCCCACGCTTCCAGGGTTGACCACCCTTTTGCCGCTCGGCAACCGTCGATCGAACTGCACATGCGTGTGGCCGCACACGACGACGTCCGCCTCGACGGAGGCGACCGCCGACTCGACGTCCTCGTCCGGTGTCGCGGCCGTGATGATCCCCTCGATGTCAAGTGGAGATCCATGGTAGAACGCCACGGCCCCGAGTCCCTCCACCTGGATGCCGAATGTCAGGGGCCACCCGTGGACCCACGCTCGATCGTCGGCATGAAGTCTCTCCCGACACCACCTGTCTGTCTCGCTGTGGGGATGCAGCACATCGCGTTCGCAGTTGCCCGCAATACACGCCGACCCCACATCTTTGAGTGCCGCCAAACACTCCGATTGCATTGGCCCCCACAGCACGTCGCCCCCGACAACGACCTCCGTCACAGCGTTCTCCCGTTCGATTGCTGAGAGCACCGCAACCAGGGCGGGGAGGTTCCCGTGGATGTCATAGAGGGCTGCAATCGCCATTCAAAGAACGCTACTCACGATGGCTCGCCGCTCATGCGACATTCCCGCACACTGGCGCAGCCGAACGTTGACGCCGAGCTGGTCGTCCGTCCGGCCGCGACCGTGGTCAGTCAGCTGCCCTAGTATCGGTCTGTGAGCTGGGACGAGGCGTTCGCGCGTCGCTACGACGAGTGGTCGGCGCATATGACGGAGGACGTCCCCTTCTATGTTGAGCTTGCGCGGCAGGCCGATGGGCCGCTTGTCGAGCTTGCTATCGGAAACGGCCGGGTTGCCATTCCCGTTGCGCAGGCGACCGGTCGGTCAGTCGTCGGAATCGATTCTTCGCTGCCGATGCTCGAGCAGGCGCGCGCACGTGCCGCCGAGGCGGGTGTGGAGCTCGACCTGCGCGAAGGTGACATGCGCGAGCTCGCGCTCGATGAGCAGGCGGCGCTGATCTATTGCCCGGCCCGGGCGCTCCTGCACCTGCCGACCTGGGCCGACCGACGGCGTACCTTCGAACGTGTTGCGGCGTCGCTGCGTCCCGGCGGATGGTTCGCATGGAACGCCTTCGCGTTCGATCATCAGATCGCGGCTCGGCTGGACGGAGAGCACCAGGACGAACCGGTTCCACACACGAATCGGTATTCGGTCGGCGACAACCGAATCGACATCACGCTCGACGACGGCGCCACCAGCTCTCTGTGGTGGGCAACCAAGAACGAATGGCTCGGGCTCCTCGATGTCGCGGGGCTTGAGCTCGAGGCTCTCTTCGGGAGCTTCGAAAGAGACCCGCTCGACGACAACAGCCGCGAATACGTGTTCGTCGCCCGCCGGTGAGCGAGAGCGGCGTCGGGTGACATTCCCGAACTGTGAGTGTGTGGCTGTCCCGTCTGGGGCGTTTGTCAGGTTGGT
>JBBJLW010000083.1:0-4489 GCA_037720595.1 Gaiellaceae bacterium
GCTCGATGCCGAGGAGGCGCCGAAGCGCCGCGGGGATGACGATCCGGCCCTGGGGGCCGACTCTGACCTCGGAGTGACCGGAGCGCTCTGCCATTGCCGGAGAATGGCACATGACGCAGGGCATGGCACGAGGGGAGCGCTATTGCCCTAAGCCCGTGTCCGAGTGGTCGCAGGCTTTCAGTCGAGATCGAGAGCGAACCGAACCGCGTCGTTGAGCCGAGCCGTCTCGACCGGCCCGAGCGATCGGCGATGGCCGACGAGCGCTTCCTTGGGCACGGTGAGAAGGTTGTCGCAGTTGATCACCGACTCCTCGCGCAGCCCTTGCGCCTCGTCGAGTGGAACCTCCGTCGAGAGCCCGCGGATCGTCCTGGTGACGAGCGCCACGACGACGTTGCGCAGGAACGGTATGGCCACGTTACGCGTGACGATCACGGCGGGCCGCCGGCCGAGGCCTGGCCACTCGACGTCGTAGACCTCGCCGCGGCTCAACGTCGACGACCGCGCCGCTCGCGCTCCTCGCCCGAGATCAGCTCGGCTCCGAGGCGCAGTCCGGCCTCTCCGACACGAGCGTCGTCGGGGCGCTCGCCGTACGCGTGGCGGTACTCGTCGGCGATGCGCCGGTCGCGCTCGACGCGCAGGAGCAGGTCCACTCCGGCCCGTACCGCCGCGGCGCGACTCGGATAGCGCCCCGCGGCGACCGCGGCGTCGATGCCGGTCAGGTCATCGTCGGGCAGGCGGATGGCGATCTGCTGAGCCATACCGAAAAGCATACCGCGTGTAACGACAATGCGACGACCAACTGGTATGCGCTGCTTGGCATCCTCTTCGACTCATTCGTTGCTCTCGATTACCAGTCGCCGGTTCCCGTCACTCGACGGGAAGGACGCCAGACTCCGCACGCCGCGCGGCGTGAGCGAGCACCGCCTCTTCGAGGTCGGGCGGCAACGTATAGAGGCGGCACACCAGTCGTTCGACGGCTTCGACGAGCGCGCGTCCCTCATCGAGCAGCTCGGCCACCTCGCGCGTTCTCTCTTCCGCATCGCGGTCGAACGCACCCAGGTCGCGGGGAAGGAGCAGCCCGTCGAGCTCGTGCGGCATGAGCGACCGGCCCGCCACCAGCGCGTCGAGAACGCGGAGCCGCTCCGCGGGTCCCGCTACCCGGGCGGTTTCCCTGCGAGCACGAGTGAAGCGCATGAGGTTGCCGTCGATCTCCGTTCGTCCGAGCGGTCCGTCGGTTGCGACCTCGACCTCGAGGCTCGGGTCGAGGCGCGTCGAGACGAGCTCGCCGGCGGGCAGGCACTGGGTTGCCGCGCGTCGGTCGAGCGGCGGCCGTCGCGTTCGCCAGGGGTCCTTCAGGGTCCGCCCGAGCTCGGGGAAGAGCTCGCGGTGGGGCAGCAGGGCGCGCCGGTTCGCGGCGATCGCGCGCACGAGGGCTTCGACCGCGCCCGCTGCCTCGCCGGCGACCGCCCCGTCCTCGGCCAGGTCGGCCGCGATCGCCTCGGCGATGGCCCGCGCGCGAGCGGCGTCTGCGGAGGCGAGCGCGTCGGCGAGGTCGCGCAGCCGGGGCGCTTCGTCGGGCGTAGCCGGCCGCTCGACGTGACGATAAGGGATGCGCGCGATCGGCTTGGGCTCGTAGTTGCGCCAGACGTCCCTCGGGGTCTTGCCTCGTACCCCGTACCAAAGGTCGAGCAGCTCGGAGTTGAGGAGACCGCAGAGGTAGGCGACGGACAGGGCATCCTCTCGCGGCGTACAGATCGTCAGTTTGTTCGACGGTTGCCATTCGCCGGTTTCATCAAGCGCAAAGCGGCCACGGTCTGTGCGATAGAGGGCCATGACCTTCCTGCCGCGAAGCTGTGGTTTCGAGCGTGTTCGGTGGGTCTCGAACCAGCGCCGGTCGGTGCCCTTGAAACCCGCGCGCCGGGACAAGACGGGCTTCAGATGTTCGAGGGTCTCGACGACTTCCTCTGGGACAGAGTCATTGCGACCGATCCAGATGAGATTGGAGTAGTCCGTTTCGTCTACCGCGCCGTAGAGGATCGCTGGCGCTTCGGGGCTTCGAGCCAGCAGCTGGCGGTTTTCTCGCCACGGCGAGCGTTGTTCCTCGCCGGCAGGGAGCTCCAGGATCGGGTCGCCAGTCTTCAGTCCGTCGAGCTCGAGCCGGCGCTTGATCTCCGGCGGCAAAGTCCGCTGTATACGGCGTGTGTAAGCATCCGCAGCCGTCTCAACTCCTCGTAAGATGCTCCAGCGCTCCCCGAGCGGCTCGACCAGAGCATCCGCGCCGGTGAGCAGCGAATCGAGATGCGCCACGACCTGCGCCGCGACGTCCTTCGCCCCGTGCTTAATCGGCCACGGCAAAGCCGCGTCGAGCTCGCTCTGTCGCATCCGGTGTACATGGATCCCGCGCCGTCTCCCCGCGCGCCGCGCACCCCGGTCGGCCATCTCGGCCAGGAGCGCGTTACGGTCGACCACGCGCGCCTCGGGATCGCCCGAGATCGCCTGCGCGGCCGCCGGCTCGTCCTCGAGCGCGACGACACGGAGCTCGTGTCCTCGCGGTACCTGCGCCTTCGTGGCCACGAGGATCGCGCTCTCCACGGTGGGCGTCGGCGCGCGGTGGCGCTCTCCTCGCCGCGCTCGATCCGGCGCGAACAGGCGATGCGACCCGAACAGGTAGAGCTCGTCGAGCCGAAGCGTCGCCGCCAGTCGATCGCGCAGCCAGTCGGCGTTGCCCGCGTTCATCCAACCCGCCGGAGTGATCACGCATAGGCGCCCTCCCGGAGCGACCTTCTCCGCCGCCAGCACCAGGAAGTAGTAGAGGTAGTCGCTCTTGCCGCGGTAGTCCTCCCGCCAGGCGGGAATCGCGCGCAACCGGTCGAAGAGGACCTTGTTGTTGCTCTCGAAAACATACGGCGGGTTCCCGACCACGAGGTCGAAGCTCTCCTCTTCGCGCATGCGGGAGAAGGCGTCTCGCTTATCGAGGTCGAGCGGCACGAGGCCGAAGCGCTCGTCGGGCGCGAGCTCACCGCGGTCGAGACGGCTCTCGGCGTCGAGTCCGGCGATGCTGTCGTCGCGAGGGCGGCGAGTCGTCAGCGAATCGGCGTGCACCACGCCGAGCACGAATGGCGGCACCTCGGCGTGCGCGACGCGCATGCGGCCGAGCAGCCGTGAGACCTGGAGGAGCAGATTGATCTCGGTCAGGTAATACGGGAACGGACTGATCTCGCAGCCGTGAAAGCCCCGCACGATCGCCGCCAGGCCCTCCGTCGAGTCACGCGGATCGTCTTCGCGCAGACCGGCGTCGTCGATCACCCGCCGCGCAGCCTCGACCAGGAACCCGCCGGAGCCCGTGGCGAAGTCGAGCACGCGCCGCGGCTTGCGCTCGTCGCCCTCGATCCTAAAGACTCCGTCGGGGCCGAAGAACCCGGCGCGGTCGAGCATGAAACGGACCACTGACCGCGGCGTGTAGAACTGCCCCAGGCGGTCGCGGTCGATCTCGTCGACGTAGGACTCGTAGAGGCCGCCGAGCACGTCGGCGTCGAGCTTGCCGAGGGGGACGGGAACCAGCGCGTAGAGGACCTCGATGAGCGCCTCGTCGCCCGGTCGATACCAGTCGTAGTTGTTGTCGGCGCCGTAGAGCCAGTGGTAGCGCTCGCGGCCGTGGGCGAACGCTTCGCGCAGGACACGCTGGAGGTCTTCGTCGAGCTTGGCGTACCACTGATCGAAGCCGCCGTCGTAGAGATAACTGTCGACGAACTCGACGTCCTCCCAGGACCGGTAGAGCAGGATGCGCGTGAGCGCAAGTTGGGAGACTCGCAGCAGGTATTGCCGCCAGACGCGGCCGGCAAGGTCGCGGTCGTCTCGGTAGCCGATCACCCGCTCGGGCAATGCGCTCAGATCGGTCCCCGGCGCGAGGTCCAGAGCGATCAGCTCGAGCTCGCGCAGCAGCGCCCGCTCGCGAGCTGGGTTGAAGGCGAGTGCCTGCTCAAGGACGTCGAAGCGGCCGGCCGCGTCCTCCTGGAGCAGGCGTGAGAGGTCACGCAACCGCTCCACCAGAAAGTCGAGATCGATCTCGACCACCTCTCCGCGCTGCTCGCGCTCGAGCCACGAGCGTGCCCGGCGGATTCGATCGACCTTCTCGCTCATCCCGAGCTCGCGGTATGCGAAGCGCTCGGCGAACTCGTTCAGCCCGGCGATCGCCGCAACGTCCGGGAGAGACTCCCCCCGCGCGACCTGCCACAGCGAGAGCAGCGAAAACGAGAGCTGCGGCACGTGGCCGGCCTCTCCGCGGCGGTAGACGCGCACCTCGCGCAGGTTGAAGAGCACCCCGTACTCGAGCTGGCGCTGATCGATGTAGCGGCGGATCTGCGGCTCGTGCGAGGCGAGGTCCTGGGTCGAGCTCTTGGCGTCGAGGACGAAGCGGTGGGCGACGAGATCGTGCGGGGTGAAGTCCGGCTTGAGGCCACTGCGACCGAGCTGCGGGAAGTACGCGTCG
>JBBJLW010000028.1:0-45653 GCA_037720595.1 Gaiellaceae bacterium
GCCGTTCGTGAGCCTGCTCGTGAACATCATCCAGAACTCGACCCTCGCGCAGGTGATCGGCGGCCTCGAGATCCTCGAGGCCGGGGAGCGCCAGAACGAGCGGCTGACCGCGATCCCGCCGATCGGCCTCGGCGAGATCCACGCTTTCGAGATCTTCGGCGGCGTCGCCGTCCTCTTCTTCCTAATCTCGTTCCCGCTCACGCGACTCGCCGCGTACCTCGAGAAGCGGCTCGCGTAGCTACGTGACGCAGGTGCCGGCGAGCGACGTTTTCGATCGCACGCAGCATCTCGTCATCGAGCTCCATCCGTGGAAGCCGACGTCGCGCGAGACTACTGAGACTTCCTGATCATGGACGTGATCGAATCGACGGTCGAGCTGGGAGGGCGGAGGCTGACGATCGTGCACCCGCCGGACGCCGTGGAGCTGATCGACGAGGAGGCATTCGAGCACGAGGAGTTCCTCCCCTACTGGGCCGAGCTCTGGCCCAGCGCTGTGGCGCTGGCGCGGGTCGTGGCGGGCAGCCGGTTGCGGGGCACCGCCGTGCTCGAGCTCGGCTGCGGGCTCGCGTTGCCGTCGATTGCGGCCGCGCTCGGCGGGGCGCGCGTGCTCGCGACCGACTGGTCGCCTGACGCACTCGTCTTCGCCCGGCGGAATGCGGAGCGGAACGGCGCTGAGCTGGAGACGGCGCTCGTCGCTTGGGCTGACGCAGACGAGCTCGGCGAGCGCGGCCCATGGCAGCTCGTGCTCGCCGCGGACGTGCTCTACGAGCGGCGGAACGTCGAGCCGCTCCTCGAGCTCCTGCCCCGAGTCGCCTCCGAGGTGCTGCTCGCCGATCCCGCCCGACCGGCGCTGCGGGCGTTCCTCGACGGCGCCGCTGAGCGCTGGCATGTGACCGAGACGCCGGCGGCGGAGCTCCCGCGCGGGGGCATCTTCCGGCTCCTCGCCCGTGAGTACGCTTGAGCGCGGTGGCTCGTCTCCGTAGCCGGCTCGCCCAGCTCGCCGCGAACAGGCGGCTCGTGGTCGCGCTCGAGCTGACCGCCCTCGCGATCTTCCTGGGCGCGCTCGGCTGGGCGCTGCGCGACGTCTGGGCCGATGCGGGTCCGCGCCTGCGCCACGCCGACCTCGTCGACCTGGGCCTCGCACTCGTCGTCCTCGCCGGCTACTACCTCGTCTTCATCCTCGGCTGGATGAGGATCCTCGGCGCCTACGGGATCCAGATTCCGTATCGCGTCGCGCTCCAGGCCGAGATGCTCTCGATGCTCGCGAAATACGTCCCCGGCGGCGTCTGGACGCCCGCTGCGCGGGTGGTAGCACTGCGCCGGCTCGGCGTCCGCGACACGCCGTTGATCCTCGCGTCGGTGCTCCTCGAAGCGGCTCTCTCGGCGCTCGCGGGCGTGGGTGTCTTCGTCGTCGGGCTCGCGTTCGTGGACGGGGTGGACGCGCCCCTGCCGCTGATCGCGGCCTTCGGCGTGCTCGTCGCCGTCTTGCTCTATCCGCCGATCTTCCGCACGGTCGCCTCGCGTCTGCTCCGGCCGTTCGGCGCCCACGAGGTGCCGGCTCTGCCGGGCCGGACGGCGTTCTCGCTGCTCGCGTTCTACGCGTGCACCTGGCCGCTCGGTGGGCTAGCACTCTTCTTCCTGCTTCGCTCGGTCGGAGGCGATCCGGCTATCGCGTCGATCCCGTTTCTCGGCGGCGCGAGCGCGATCGGGGCGATCGTCGCGGTGCTCGCTATCTTCGCTCCCTCGGGGCTCGGCGTCCGCGAGGCCTCGGTGTACGGACTCCTGCTCGCGGTCGCCGTGGAGGGCGTCGCGCTCGGTGCGATCGTGCTCAATCGGCTGGCGATCACGGTCGTCGAGGCGGCGCTCCTGCTCGTCGGCGTGCTCCTGATCCGGGCCCGGCCGGCGCAGGTCGTGGAGGACCCGCGGCCCGACCCGCAGCTCGCCTCCGGCGAGGGCGCCGCGTAGCACTCGGTCATTCTCGTACAGCCCTTTCCAGAAGATGCTCGTGTCGCAGGGCCGCCCGTCGGGGTAGAGGGCGTAGCCGGGGATCACTCCGACCTTCGTCCAGCCGAGTCGCTCGTAGAGGCGCTCGGCGTCGTCGCCGGTCACGGCGTCCAGGACGAGCAGTGTCTTGCCCTCCGCTCGGGCGTCTGCCTCGGCGTGCTCCATTAGCCGTTGGGCAATGCCGCGGCTGCGCGCCGAGCGGTGAACGAGGAGCTTTGCGATCTCACCGCGGTGCGGTTGGTTCGGCGGCAGTGCGAGGATCACCTGCACGGTGCCGACCAGCTCGCCGCCCGCGAACGCAGCGAGGAGTAGCCGGCGGCCCTGCTCGACCTCGGCCGCGAGGCCTTCGAACGCGCTGCGCGCTTGCTCGTGCGAGAACGGCGCCAGATAGCTGACCGACGCCCCTCCGGCGACGCAGTCGTGGAGGACGCGCGCGAGCGCGTCGAGGTGCTCGTGCAGCTCGACCATACCGAGACGGCGGATCTCGATCTGCTCGGCCGGGGACATCGTGGTCGAGTCTTGCATCGGCGGCAGCGACGCCGACAGTGAACCGTTGGGCGTCGGCTCAACTCGCGGTGCGGCCGCGAATGAACTCCAGGATCAGTTTGCGGACCTCGAGCCGTGGCCCCGGTCGTCGACGATCGGGACACCGTGGCTGGTGCCCGGGCTTCCTGAACCATTAGTTGAGCGATGGGTCGGGCGGCATCGTCGCGAGTAGGGCAAGCGGGCCGCCCTGGCGGCGGAGCACCTCGCTCCAGAGCGCGTCCGGCTCGTCGCTGAAGACGTCGTCGGCCTCCGCCGGCACGACGATCCAGGTCTCCTCCTCGAGCTCCGCCTCGATCTGGCCCGCCGACCAGCCCGCGTAGCCGACGAAGATCCGGCCGCGGCGGGCGGCCACGTCTGGATCCTGAACGAAGCCGACGTCTCCCAGCACGAGCTCTGAGGCGTCGTCCGGATCGTCCACCTCCGCGAGCGCCAGCACAGAGCCCATCGCCACGGGCCCACCGACGAAGACCGGCTCGTCGCCGGCGGAGAGCGAGGTGAGCTCGGGCACCGCCTCGCCGACCGAGGTCTCGGACGGCCGGTTGAGCACGAGCCCCATAGCGCCCCCGTCGCCGTGCTCGGCGATCAGGATCACGCTGCGGACGAAGTTCGGGTCGCGGAGCGAAGGAGCGGCGACGAGCAGCCGCCCGCGCAGGGTGATCTCGGCCATCGAACGGAATCTACCCCGGAACCGAGCTTCGCTTGTGTTGTTTCAACACAAGCGCTCGAGAAACGGCGAAGGATCAGTCCTTGAAAAGCGAGCCTAGGGCAACCGAATCGCAACAGTCCGCCTCAGGCGTCGAGGGATTGCCGGAGCGAGGAGACGTACTCGCGAAGCGCGGCAGGTCCCTGTTCCGCGACTTCGACCGCTCTCGAGCCAACGACGATTCCGTCGGTCAGGTCGGCGGCGGCGCGGGCCTGCTCGGGCGTCGAGATCCCGAAGCCGGCGTAGAGCGGGACGCCGCCGGCTACCGCGCGGGCCCGCTCCGCGAGCCCGCCGAGCGCTGACGAGACCTCGGTGCGAGAACCCGTCGTCCCGGTGACGGTCACGAGATAGAGCCAGCCGTCGGTCTGCTCGGCGGCGAGGCGGAGCCGCTCGTCGGTCGAAGTGGGGGCGACGAGCTGGATCCGGCGGAGCTCGGGCCGGTCGCCCGCGGGTAGGTCGGCGACGATCATGCTGCTCGCCCCCGCGGCGCGTGCGTCCTCGCCGAAGCGCTCCCAGCCGTAGGCCTCGAGCAGGGAGGAGTAGGTCATCGGCACGAGCGGCACGCCGACGCGCTCCCGGACCGCGGCGAGCCCGTCGAGGCATGCGCGCGTCCGCATCCCCTGCGCGAGCGCCTTTTCCGCGGCGCGACGGATCACGGGTCCGTCGGCGAGCGGATCGGAGAAGGGAAAACCGAGTTCGACGAGATCGGCGCCACCCTCGACCGCCGCCTCCGCGAGCGCCGGCGTGTCCGGCCCGGACATCAGGTAGATCACGAGCTGCTTGGGCGTCAATCGACGACCAGTCGCGCAAAGAGGCGCGCGTCGACGCGGACGCCCTCGTAGCGGAGGAGGCTACGACGAACTCCTTCCGCGCGGAAGCCGGCACGCTCAAGCACCCGTACAGACGCTGCGTTTGCCGGGCGGACGACGGCCTCGACACGGTTGATCCCGCCGGCGAAGGCGTGCTCACACAGCGCGCGGACGATCCGAGTCGCGACACCGCGGCCTCGCGCGCCGACGAAGAGCCAGTAGCCGATCTCGACGACGTCGCGTGTCCGGTCGAGGTGGTGCATCGCGCAGCTGCCGAGAAGCTCGCCGTTCTGGGAGTCCTCGATCACGTACGGGGCCAGCAAGCCGGCCGTCCGCATCGCCTCGAGCTGAGAGTCGACGAACGCGTGGAGTGTCGCCGAATCGAACGGCGGCAGCCCCGCCTCGCCGCCGACGAGTGGATCGACGAAGGCGGGGACGATCTGCTCGACGTCGTCGTGGTTCGGCGGGCGCACGATCAGGTCGTCGACCCGGAGCTCCTCCGGGAAGGCGTAGGAAGAGAGCTCGGCGGGATTCCTCGAGCTCACCGAGCGAGCACCTCGGCAAGGTCTTTGTCGCCGCGGCCGGAGAGGCAGACGACGACGAGCTCCGCGTCCAGCTCCTCGACGCGGGCGAGCGCGTGCGAGGGCTCGAGCGCCGGGATGATCCCCTCGGTCCGCGTCAGCCGGCGGAAGGCTTCCAGTGCCTCCTCGTCGGTCGTTCCCACATAGCGTGCGCGGCCGGAGTCGCGCAGGAAGGCGTGCTCGGGGCCGACGCCGGGATAGTCGAGCCCGGCGGAGATCGAGTGGGCGTCGGCGATCTGTCCGTCCTCGTCGGCGAGCACGGACGAGCGCGAGCCGTGGAGGACGCCGGCGCGGCCGCTGCCGAGACTGGCGGCTCCCGCCGCCTCGACGCCGACGATCTCGACCTCCACGTCCTCCAGGAAGCCGGCGAACATCCCGATCGCGTTCGAGCCGCCGCCGACGCAGGCGATCACGGCCTCGGGCAGCCGCCCCTCAGCCTCGAGGATCTGCTCCCGCGTCTCCCGGCCGATCACGGCCTGGAGCTCGCGCACGATCTCGGGGTACGGGGCGGGGCCGACGCAGGAGCCGATCAGGTAGTGAGTGTCCTCGACGTTCGTGATCCAGTCGCGGATCGCCTCGCTCGTCGCCTCCTTCAGCGTCTTCGTGCCGAACTCGACCGGTCGAACCTCGGCCCCGAGCAGGCCCATCCGCTCCACGTTCGGGCGCTGCCGGCGCATGTCCTCGGAGCCCATGTAGACGACGCAATCGAGGCCGAAGCGAGCGCAGACGGTCGCCGTCGCGACGCCGTGTTGGCCGGCGCCCGTCTCCGCGACGATCCGCTGCTTGCCGAGCCGACGGGCGAGCACCGCCTGCCCGAGCGCGTTGTTCAGCTTGTGGGCGCCGGTGTGGAGGAGGTCCTCGCGCTTCAGGTAGAGCCGTTTCGAGGGCGCGAAGCGCTCGGCGAGCGTGAGCGGCGTCGGCCGACCGGCGTAGGTGCGTGCGAGGTGGTCGAGTTCGACTCGGAAGGAGTCGTCCGCGAGGGCCTCGTCCCACGCGTTCGTGAGCTCGTCGAGCGCCGGGATCAGCGTCTCGGGGACATAGCGGCCGCCGTAGCTTCCGTACGTCGAGCTCACGCGCTCCTCGCCGCCTCGACGTACGCGCGAATCTGCTCGTGATCCTTGATCCCCGGCTCGACCTCGAGCCGCGAGCTTGCGTCGACCGCCCAGGGCCGGACGACCTCGATCGCCTCGCGGACGTTGTCGGCGGCCAGTCCGCCTGCGAGCACGATCCGGCCTTCGACTGCCGCAGCGCGGTTCCAATGATCCGGATCGTCGCCCTGCCAGGGCAGGTCGAGCAGCGCGGCGACAGGCTCGCCGGCCCGGAGCAGCACGCCGTTTCGTCCCCGCACAGCGCCGTCGGCGCGCTCATGCACCTGGTCGAGGTCGGCTTCCGTGTCGCCGGCCTCGCCGACCCAGACCGCCACGGAGAGCATCGTCTCCGGCACGTCGAGCACCTCTTTCGTCGCGCGCGGACTTGCGGGCACGAGCACGAAGCCGGCTAGGTCGGCGCCGGCCTCCGCGGCCGCGGCAAGGTCCTCCTCACGGGTCAGCCCACAGACCTTGACGAGCGGGCGGGAGATCAGCTCGGCGAGCTTCTCGGCCGGGTCCGGCGCCAGCATCAGGGCCGAGCCGACGAGGATCGCGTCGGCCCCGGCGAGCTCGGCGGCGGCTCCTTGGGCCCGGTTGTGGATCCCGCTCTCCGCGATCGCTATTCGATCCATGGGGATCCGCGCGACCAGTTCGAGTTGGGTGCCGCGATCGATTGCGAAGGTGCTGAGGTCGCGCGCGTTGACGCCGATCACCGGCGCGCCCAGCGCGATCGCCCGCTCGAGCTCGGCCTCGTCGTGGGCCTCGACGAGCGTGTCGAGCCCGAGCCCTTCCGCGAGCGCCATCAGGCTCGCCGTCTGGGCGTCGTCGAGGTCGCGCAGGAGCAGCAGCACCGCGTCAGCGCCGGCCTCCTTCGCCGTTCGTAGTGTCTCCTCGGTCGAGAAGAAGCCCTTCGCGAGCAGCGGCGTCGCCACGCTCGCGCGCGCCGCGCGGAGGTCCTCCCAGTCACCGCCGAAGCGCTCGTCCACGAGCACCGAGATCGCCGTGGCGCCCGCCCGCTCGTAGCCGGCGGCGATCCGGGCAGGATCGGCGTCGGGGCGGATCTCGCCGAGCGAGGGCGAGCGCCGCTTGATCTCCGCGATCGCGCCGAGGCCGGGCGAGGCGAGCGCCTCCCTAAACCGCACCGGAGAACCTCACGAGCTCGTCCAGGCGGGCAGCGGCGCCGCCGGAATCGACCGTCGCGCGCGCGATTCCAAGTCCCTCGACAAGGTCGGCCGCGTGCCCGGCTGCCGCGATCGCGGCAGCGGCGTTCAGGAGCACGGCCGAGCGGTGACCACCGACCGCGCCTCCCAGTACGTCGCGCAGCGCGTGCGCATTCGTCGCCGGGTCGCCGCCGCGCAGCTCGGCCGGATCGCAGCGCAGGATCCCGAGGTCGAGTGGATCGAGCTCGTAGCTGCGGACGCTGCCCGCGTCGACCTCGCAGACTAGGTTCGGGCCGGCGGGCGAGAGCTCGTCGATCCCGAAGGCGCCGTGGACGACGTAGGCGCGACGCGCGTCGAGCTGGACGAGCGTGGCGGCGAGCGTCGGCACGAGGTCGGCAGCGTAGACGCCGACGACCTGGGCTCGCGCGCCCGCCGGGTTCGTGAGGGGGCCCAGCACGTTGAAGACCGTCCGCGCTCCGAGCTCGCGCCGGACCGGCGCCGCGAAGCGCATTGCCGGATGGTGTGCCTGAGCGAAGAGGAAGCCGAAGCCGAGCTCGTCGATCGAGCGCTCGATCCGCTCCGGCGGCAGCTCGAGGGTGAAGCCGAGCGCCTCGAGGACGTCCGCGGCGCCCGTGGTCGAGGATGCGGCGCGATTGCCGTGCTTCGCGACTGCGGCGCCCGCCGCCGCCGCGACGAGCGCTGCCGCGGTCGAGATGTTGAATGTGTTCGCGCCGTCGCCGCCGGTGCCGGCCGTGTCGACGAGGTCGTCGCGCTGCGGCTTGACGGGGAGGACGTGCTCGCGCATCGCCTCTGCGCAGCCCGCGATCTCGTCGGCTGTCTCGCCCTTGAGTCGGAGCGCCACGAGGAAGCCGCCGATCTGCGCCTGCGTCGCCTCGCCGCTCATGACCTCCCGCATGACCTCGCGTGCTTGCGCACGCGATAGATCATGTCCTTCGAGCAGTCGGGAGAGCGACGCCTGGATCATCGGCCGAGGAAGTTTCTCCCCAGCTCGGGACCCGACGGCGTCAGCACCGACTCGGGATGGAACTGGACGCCTTCGATCGGGAGCTCGAGGTGGCGGACGCCCATCACCTCGCCGTCGGGCGTCCGGGCCGTGACCTCGAGTTCGTCGGGAATCTCGACGGCCGCGAGCGAGTGGTAGCGGCCGGCCTCGAGGTGCTGCGCCAGTCCTGCGAAGACACCCTTGCCGTCGTGCTGGACGAGAGAGGACTTTCCGTGCAGCAGCGCCTTCGCCTGGCCGACCGTACCGCCGAAGGCCTCGACGACCGCCTGGTGACCGAGGCAGACTCCGAGCGTCGGCACGCGCGGCCCAAGCCGGCGGATCAGCTCGACCGAGATTCCCGCGTCCGCCGGGCGGCCGGGGCCGGGGGAGATGACGAGGTGCGTCGGGGCCAGCCGTTCGGCCTCCTCGACCGTGATCGCATCGTTCCGAAAGACCTGCACCTCGGCCCCGAGCTCCTCGAACAGGTGGACGAGGTTGTAGGTGAACGAGTCGTAGTTATCCACCATCAGGAGCAAAACTCGGCCTCCGCCAGATCGATGGCCGCTTCCAGCGCGGCCAACTTGTTCAGGCACTCCTCGTGCTCGGCGCCCGGGTCGGAGTCTGACACGATCCCCGCCCCCGCTTGGAGCCGCGCGATCCCGTCGTGCAGGACGATCGTCCGGATTGCGATGCACGTGTCGAGCGTGCCATCCGCCCCCGGATGGCGAGGCAGCGCATAGCCGACCGCGCCGGCGTACGGCCCGCGACGGCAGCCCTCGAGCTCGGAGACGATCTGCATCGCACGCACCTTCGGCGCGCCCGAGACGGTGCCGGCCGGAAAGCAGGCGCGCAGGAGGTCGAAGGGCGTGACGCCCTCGCGGAGTTCGCCCGTCACCTCGGAGACGAGGTGCGTGACGTGCGAGAAGCGCTCGGGCTCGAGAAAGCGCCCGACGCGGACGCTGCCGGCACGGCAGACGCGGGAGAGATCGTTGCGACCGAGGTCGACGAGCATCACGTGCTCGGCCCTGTCCTTCTCGGAGGCGAGCAGCCGATCGGCGTCGCCGTCGCCCGGGTGAGTGGTGCCGGCGATCGGGTTCAGACTCGCGCGGGAGCCCTCGTACTTGACGAGCGTTTCCGGTGAGGAGCCGATCAGCGCAAGCTCTTCGAGCTCGAGCAGGAACAGGTATGGCGAGGGGTTGACGCGCCGGAGCGCCCGGTAGAGCTCGACCGCCGAGGCGCCGGTCGGCCGCTCCGCGCGCTGCGAGAGCACCACCTGATAGGCGTCCCCGGCGCGGATGTACTCCTGGATTCGCCGCACGCCGGCCTCGAACTCAGCCTGGTTGGGAAAGCGCCGAGTCGTCCCGGCCGGCGAGCGGGCTTCGTGCCGATTCAACACGAGCTCGGTTCCGAGCCGCCGCACGATCTCGTCCCGCTCGCCGGCGACCACGGTCGCCGTGCCGCGTCCGTGGTCGTAGCGGACGATCGTGTCCGCGACGACGAAGCGGCTCTCCGGGAGGTCGCCGCCGAAGTCCGGGAGCCGCACCGTCGGCTCGAGCTTCGCGACGTGGTCGTAGGCGAGATAGCCGACGACGGGCTCGCCAAGCGACTCCGCCTCCTCGAAGGAGACGACGCGCGAGCCCGAGCCGAGGAACGAGTGCCGTCCGAGTCGCCCCTGCTCGACGGACTCGAGCAGGAAGCTCGCCCGCCCGTCCTCGCGCAGGCGCAGATACGCGCCGAGTGGCGTCAGAAGGTCGGTCGAGATGGTCGCTGTCGGGCTCATCGGATGGCAGAAGGAAGTGTGCATACTGGCGCGCGTGCAGATTCCGCCTCTCCTCGACGCGCTCCTGCGCGCCCACGGACCGACGGGACACGAGCAGCTCGCCTACGACGTCGTCCGCGAAGCCGTGGGCGACCTCGCCGAGGTGGAGAGCGACACCGTCGGCAGCCTGATAGCGCGTCGGCGCGGCACTGGGGAGGGCCTACACCTGGCTCTCTATGCCCACCTCGACGTGGTCGGGCTCGCCGTGGCGCACATCGGCGAGGACGGGCTCCTCTCAGTACACACGCTCGGCGTCTGGCGCGCGAACGTCGCCTACGGGCAGCGCGTCGAGATCGCCACCGCCCGCGGTCGAGTCACCGGGGTGATCGCGCGGAGAACGAAGGACGCGGAGAAGGTCGAGTGGGATCAGCTCTACCTCGACATCGGCGCCCGCGACGCGGACGAGGCGCGCTCGCTCGTCGCCCCGGGCGATCCGATCGTCGTCGTCGCGCCGCCGGTCGAGCTCGCGAACGGGCGCGTCGCCTCCCGTTCGCTGGACGATCGCGCCGGCCTTTACGTCGCGCTCGAGGCGCTGAAGCGACTTGCCGCCGACGGTGTGGGGCTCGATCTCTCGATCGTCGCTGCCGCACACGAGGAGCTCGGCGCGTCCGGCGCCGGCCCCGCGACCCACGCTCTCGAGCCCGATCTCGCGCTCGTTCTCGACGTGACGTACGCGAGCGACGTTCCGTCCGGCGACCCGAACGAGAGCGGCCGGCATGTGCTCGGCGGAGGCCCCGCGATCTTTCGCGGCCCGGCGGTCAACCCCCACGTGTTCGAGCTCCTCGTGCGCGCGGCCGAGGCGGAGGGAATCCCGTACAGCGTCGAGACCGGCATGCGCACGCACTCCGACGCCGACGACACGTATCTCTCGCGCGAGGGTGTCGCGACGGGCCTCGTCTCGCTGCCCCTGCGCCACATGCACTCGCCGATCGAGACGGTCGAGCTCGCCGATCTCGATAACTGCATCCGCCTCGTCGTCGCCTTCGCGCGTCTGCTCGAACCCGGTCTGAACCTCGCTCGGTAGTGTGAGCGCATGAGCCGTTCCGTCATCGTCAGCGCCGTGCGGACGCCCTTCGGCAAGCTCGGCGGAGGGCTCGCGAAGTACGAGGCGACGCAACTCGGTTCGCTCGCAATTCGGGCGGCGCTCGATCGGGTGGGAATCGAGAACGACGAGGTCGAGTACGTGATCATGGGCCAGGTGCTGCAGGCCGGAGTGGGGCAGGCGCCCGCGCGCCAGGCTGCGATCGGCGCGGGGCTCCCGAAAGAGACGCCTGCGGACACGATCAACAAGGTCTGCGCCTCCTCGATCCGGGCGATCGAGATCGCGGATGCGATGATCCGCGCCGGCGAGCACGACCTCGTCGTCACCGGCGGGATGGAGTCGATGTCGAACGCGCCCTATCTCCTGAAGAAGGCCCGGTTCGGCTACCGGCTCGGGAACGGCGACGTGATCGACTCGATGATCTCCGACGGGCTGACGTCGACCTTCGACAAGCTGCACATGGTCGAGCAGAACTCGAAGGTCGCCCGGGAACTCGGGATCACTCGCGAGGAGCAGGACGCGTGGGCCTTCCGCTCGCACCAGCGCGCCGCGGCGGCACAGGATGCGGGCCGCTACGACGAGGAGATCGTGGCGGTCGACGATATAACCGCGGACGAAGCGATCCGGCGCGACACGTCGCTGGAGTCGCTCGCGAAGCTGAAGCCCGTCTTCGACCCCGAGGGAACGACGACCGCCGGCAACGCGCCGGGGGTGAACGACGGCGCCTCCTGTGTGATCCTCGCCTCCGAGGAGTTCGCGCAGCGACGCGGCCTGACGGTGCTCGGGACGATCCTCTCGCAGGCGTACGTCGCGGACGACTTCGCGTATCTCGCGCGCACCCCTGCGCGGGCCGGCCGGCGCGCGCTGGAGAAGGCCGGCAAGTCGATCGGCGATGTCGAGCGCGTCGAGATCAACGAGGCCTTCTCGTCGGTCGCGCTCAACTCGACCCGGCTCCTCGGCGCCGACGAGGCGATCGTGAACGTCAACGGCGGCGCCGTCTCGCTCGGGCACCCGGTCGGTGCGAGCGGCGGCCGGATCGTCGGCACGCTGATCCACGAGCTGCGCCGGTCGGGCGGCGGGCTCGGCCTCGCAGCGATCTGCTCCGGCGGCGGCCAGGGCGACGCGCTCCTCGTCGAGGTCTAACGACCCTCGCGCTCGCGCCGCCGGATCACCTCCAGCGTTTGCCGCAGCGCCGGCAGTGTGGCGTGATCCTTGGGTCGATCTGCGGCCTCCTTCATCCGGATGACGTCCGTGATCGACGCGAGCAGTACCGGGACGCCGCGCAACTCTTGCCGAACCGCGTCTCGGAGTACGTCCTCATAACCCGTCGTGCCCGCCGGAGCAAAGACGAGATCGAGCGGTCCCGCATCCGTGACGAGTGTCCACGCCGTCGCTTCACCGAGCATCTTGGCGTCGATCGGGAACGCGATCCCATCACCGGCGGGCACTCGGAGTCGGGCGCCGAGCTCGAGCAGGGCAGCGGCAATGCGTTCGAGGTTCTCTCGTTCGGGGGCAGGCGTCACGTCTATGTCGTGGGTGGCGAGCGGATACCCCTGCACCACAGCGGAGAATGCTCCGACCACGACGAAACGGACGCCGTGGCGGTGGAGGGTCTCGAGAATTCGGTGGGGATCGAAAAGCGGCTGGTTCACACCGCGCCTGCGAGTTCCCGATAAACGGCAGCGCGGCGCAACGCATAGTCGACGCGGGTCTCTGGATCGAGATCCAGAAACTGCTCGATATCTGCAACGTACGAATCGTCGTAGTTCGCGAGCCTGAAGGTGAGCTCGAGCCCGCAGGCCCGCACGAGGCCACGCAGCGTCTCGAGACTCGGTTCGACCTTACCTCGCTCCCAGCGGCTTATCATCGAGCCGGGTTTCCCGGCACGCTTGCCGAGCTCCGCCTGGGTCAAGCCGGCGCGGAGTCGCGCTTCACGAAGCAGATCTGCACTCAACATGAGAACACTTATGCTATCAGCAACCGGTGCAGTAGCCCTCATGCTCGTGGGCCCTGCGCTCGGGGCCACTTGCGCACCGGCGCCGGCTCGGGTGAAGCTCGATGCGGCGGACGCGGCCTTCGTCGGCAGGCTCGAGCGGACGGCCGCGATCACGGGCAGGCGCGATAGGATCGACTACGTCTTCGTCGTCGACCAGGTCGTGAAGGGCGATCTCGGCCGGCGCGTCTCCGTCCGCAGCGGAGTCGGCCGGGAGGCACTCGGCTTCTCGCTCGAACGCGACGTCGCGAGCGGGATCCTCCTCAATCGCGAGGGCGGCACCTGGCTCGGCGGGCTCTGCGGCCAGGTGACTCCGTCGGAGCTCGTCGAGGCGACGCGGGGTGACGAGCAGATCGTCAACTGGGGCGGGGTCGTCGTCGGACTGCTCGTGCTCGGGGCCGGCGCCTACTTCCTCCGTCGCAAGCTGCGGCGGCGGCAGGCCTAGGAACCGAGGACGATCGTCGAGCTGGGTGTTTCGCGTGGTGCCGACGACCCGGCCGGCGCGCACGTCGACGACGATGAAGCGGGTGCTGTTGTCGGTACCGAAGTAGGCCCAGCGGCCGGCTGTTTGAACGTAGGCGGTGTCGCGGCGCCGGAGCAGCTCGAAGCGGAGGGCGCCGTCGAGCCGGTATCCCCGCAGCGCGATTCCGCCGAAGACGAGGAGGGTGTTGCCGCTCGCGCACGGCCTCATGACCTATCCACACCGCCTGGTGCGCTCACGGGTCCCGTTAGGTTCCCACTATGCGCTTCGAGCACGTTCTCGTCGTCGGTGCCGGGCAGATGGGCGCCGGGATCGCCCAGGTCGTCGCGGCCTCCGGCCGGCGCGTTTCGTTGTACGACGCGGCCCCTGGGGCTGTCGAGCGCGGACTCGCCGCGACTCGCAAGAGCCTCGAGAAGCTGATCGACAAAGGAGGCGCCGATCCGGACGAGGTGCTCGGGCGGATCGCGGCGGTGGACGATCTCGTCGCGGCCGATCTGCTGATCGAGGCAGTGATCGAAGACGCGGAGACAAAGCGAGACATCTTCCGCCGCGCCGACGAGATCATGCCGCCGGAGGCGATCCTCGCCTCCAACACCTCCTCGATCCCGATCACCTCCCTTGCGGCGGCGACCGGCCGGCCGGAGCGCGTGATCGGGATGCACTTCTTCAACCCGGTGCCGGTGCTGAAGCTCGTCGAGGTGATCCGCGCGGTCCAGACCTCCGACGAGACTGCCGCTGCGATCACCGAGCTCGCCGAGGATCTCGGCAAGGTGCCGGCGCAGGCGAACGACTTCCCGGGCTTCGTCTCGAACCGGATCCTGATGCCGTTCATCAACGAGGCCGCCTACGCGCTCTTCGAAGGCGTGGCAGAGGCGGAGGCGATCGACACGATCGCAAAGCTCGGATTCGCGCACCCGATGGGGCCGCTCGCGCTCGCCGACCTGATCGGCCTGGACACGTGCGTGGCGATCATGGAAGTTCTGCACGCCGGCCTCGGCGACCCGAAGTACGCCCCCTGCCCGCTCCTGCGCCAGTACGTCCAGGCCGGCCGGCTCGGCCGGAAGAGCGGCCGCGGTTTCTACGCGTACGAGCCCCGCTGAAGAGCAAGTCCCCCCAAAAGGGGTAGATCTCGCTCAACCCTTCGGCGCATGCGGACGAAGAACGTCTCGACGACTCGATCCGGGGATGACGATGCGCCTGCTGCTCGTGGACGACGATGAGGGATTCCGGACGCTGCTCCGAACGACCTTCGAGGCGGTTGCCGTCGAGGTGAGCGAGGCCGGCGACGCCGCGCAGGCGGCGGTCGCGATTCGCAACGAGCGCCCGGACGTCGTCGTGCTCGACGTCGGCATGCCCGTGACCGACGGGGTCACGTTCTGCCGGACGCTGAAGGCCGACCCGGAGACGCGCGAGATCGGAGTCGTGCTCCTGACCGGCCGCGACGATGTGGACGATCTCGGCGGCGCCGACGCGATCCTGCTGAAGCCGTTTCGCCCGCTCGAGCTGCTCGCCGTCGTCGAGCGAGTTGCGGGTGGGCACAGAACAGTCGCGCCGCGCGCCGCCGAGCCGCAGTCGGGGGAGGAGCAGCTCCTGCTCTATGCGCGCGACCTGCGTGACCTGATCGAGCTCGAGCGCAGCCAGCGCACGCTGCTCGAGAGCGCCTATCTCCAGACCGTCTCGGCCCTCACGAGCGCGCTCGAGACGAAGGACACCCGCACGCGCCAGCACTCCCAGCGCGTGCAGCGTTACGCGATCCAGCTGTCCCGGGTGCTCGAGCCCTCGCTCGCCGAGGATCAATCGGCCGAGTACGGCTTCCTGCTCCACGACATCGGCAAGATCGGAATCCCCGACGAGATCCTGGCCAAGCCGACCGCGCTGAACGAGGTCGAGTGGCGCCTGATGCGACGGCACACGCTGCTCGGGGCGCAGATGCTCGGCGGAATCGCGTTTCTTGACGGCCCCGGAGTCGGGATCGTCCGCTCGCACCACGAGCGCTGGGAGGGCGGCGGCTATCCGGACGGCCTCGCCGGCGAGGAGATCCCGATCGGCGCCAGGATCTTCGCCGTCGCAGACGCGCTCGACGCGATCACGAATCACCGTCCCTACCGTGCTGCGCGGAGCTGGCGCGTCGCCCATCACGAGATCCTGGCCCAGAGTGGCAAGCAGTTCGATCCGGACGTGGTGGACGCCTTCCGCGACCGCGAGCATGTCCTGCACGAGATCCGCCGGGAGTTCCTCGTCGCGGCCTGAGCCGAGAGCTTGTGTTGAAACAACACAAGCTCTGCCCGCGGGCACGCGGCCGCTAGATGATTGATGCCACGAGATCGTCCGTCTCGGGGCGCGAGCTGGCAGCTCTGGGGCGCGGGATCAGGCCGTTGCCGATGCCGGTCGCATCGGTGACGGGCTGAGCACGCGAAGCGGACGGGCTGGCTGTGCGGCCGCCAGGCCGCTCAGGTAGTCCGGGAGCGACCCAGACACGCCAGATCGCGCATCGAGCGCGCGAGATCGTGGCATCAATCATCTAGACTCGCGCGGCGATGGACTTCTCCCTGACCGGCGATCAGCGGGAGATTCAGACGCTGACGCGGGAGTTCGCGCAAGCGGAGATCGAGCCGAACGCCGCCGACTGGGATCGCGAGCACCGCTTTCCCGTGGAGCTTTTCGGGAAGCTCGCCGACCTCGGCCTGATGGGAGTCTGCGTCTCGGAGGAGCTCGGCGGGGCCGGCGCGGATTTCCTCTCCTACATCCTCGTGCTCGAGGAACTCTCGCGGGCAGACGCGGGGGTCGGCGTCACCGTCGCGGTGCACACGAGCGCCTGCACGCTGCCGATTCTCACCTTCGGCACCGAGGATCAGCGCGAGCGGTTCGTGCCGCCGCTCGCACGGGGCGAGACGATCGGGGCGTTCGCGCTCACCGAGCCCGAGTCGGGCTCCGACGCGGCGTCGCTGCGCACGCGCGCGGACGCCGACGCCGACGGCTGGAGAATCACCGGTGCCAAGCAGTGGATCACGAACGGCGCCCACGCGGGGACGTTCCTGCTCTTCGCGCGGACCGATCAGGAGCACAAGGGGGCGCGCGGCGTCTCGGCGTTCCTGCTCGACGCGGAGCACGTGCGGGTGACGCGCGAGGAGGAGAAGCTCGGTCTCAACTCGTCCTCCACGGTCGACCTCGTGATCGAAGGCGCCCACGTCGGCCGCGATCGACTCCTGCACGAGGAGGGACGCGGGTTCGCGGTCGCGATGTCCACCCTCGACGGCGGCCGGATCGGGATCGCGGCGCAGGCGCTCGGAATCGCGCAGGCCGCCTATGACGTCGCGCGGGAGTACGCGAAGGAGCGGCGCACGTTCGGGAAGGCGATCGCCGAGCACCAGGCAATCCAGTGGAAGCTCGCCGACATGTCGACCGAGATCGACGCGGCACGGCTCCTCGTCTACCGGGCCGCCTGGTTGAAGGAGCAGGGCGAGCCGCACGCGGAGGCCGGCGCGAAGGCCAAGCTCTTCGCCTCCGAGATGGCGCGGCGGCAGACCGCCGAGGCGATCCAGATCCTCGGCGGCTACGGCTACACCAAGGAGTTTCCGGTCGAGCGCTACTACCGCGACGCCAAGATCACCGAGATCTACGAGGGCACGAGCGAGATCCAGCGGCTCGTGATCGCACGCAGCATCCTCGAGCTCCAGCGCGAGCCCGCCCTGAATCAATGAGCCCGACCCGATGAGACAGCGCGACGAGCCGGTTCGGCTGACGAAGATCTACACCCGCGGCGGCGACACAGGGGAGACCTCGCTCGGCGACGGCTCGCGCGTCTCCAAGCTCGACTGCCGGATCGGCGCCTTCGGAACCGTGGACGAGCTGAACTCGGCGCTCGGGGTCGTTCTTGCCGAGAACGTCGTCCCGGAGGTGCGCGAGCTGCTGAGCCTGATCCAGAACGAGCTCTTCGACGTCGGCGCCGATCTCTCGGTGCCCTGGGGCGTCACCGATCGCCTCCGGGTCGAGCAGGCTTCGATCGACGCGCTCGAGCGGCTCTGCGATCGCTTCAATGCGTCGCTGCCCGAGCTGCGTAGCTTCATCCTTCCCGGTGGGACCGAGACGGCCGCGCGCCTCCACGTCGCGCGCACCGTCTGCCGCCGCGCCGAGCGCGAGGTGCTGCTCGCGTCGCAAGAGCTGGAGCTCAATCCGCTCGTGCTCGCATACCTGAACCGGCTCTCCGACCTGCTCTTCATCCTCGCGCGAGCAGCCAACGCTGGTGAGGGCGTCGAGGAGCCGCTGTGGATGCCTGGGAGCTCGCGCTAGCGCCTCGCGTCCCCGGCAGGCGTCGCCTTGCACCGCGAGCGCGGCGCCAGGGGCACGAGGCTCGAGCGTGATCTGGTCTCTCCTGATCGCCTTCGCTGGCTCGTTCGTCGCGGGTTACCTGGGCTCGATGCTCGGACTCGTGCTCGGGACGCTGCGGCTGCCGCTCATCGTCGCGCTCACCGGGAACCCGCTCTCGGCGGCAGGAACGAACATCGCGATCTCGACAGCCTCGGCCGGCGCCGGTGCGGTGCGTCACCTGCGGGAGGGCCGCGTCGACTGGCGCGTCGTCGGCTGGATGGCGCCACCTTCGATCGTGGGAGCGGTCGCGGGGGCGCTCCTCGCCGACGACGTCTCCGAACGCGTTCTCTACGCCGCGATCGCGGCCGTGCTCGTCTGGAGCGGGATCGACCTGGCGTTCCGGCCGGTTCGAGCCCGGCGGCGTGAGACGCTGAGGCTCTGGCCCGCCGCTGCCTCCGGCCTCGGGATCGGCGTTCTCGGTGGTGCTGTCGGCGTGATCCTCGGAACCCTGCGGATGCCGGCGCTCGTCCGCGGTGTCGGCCTCGACGTCCGTCGTGCCGCCGGAACGAACCTCGTCGTCGGCTTCCTCCTCGGCATCGCGGGCTTCGCGACGCACGCGGCGAAGCTCGATCTCGACTGGGCGATCCTGGCCGCCGGGCTCGCGGGCGCCCTGCCGGGCGGCTGGCTCGGCGCGGGCGCTACGGACAGGATCGACGAGAACCTGCTCCGGATCGCGCTCGGCATCGTCCTTGTCCTCATCGGTGCCGCCTTCGCCCTCCAGGCCGCTTAGAGCTCATTCAGACTGACGCAAATCTCCATTTTCGAACGAGCTCCTAGCCCGAGGCGGGCTTCGGTGAACCTGATGGACCAGGGCGGCTGTTGCGCGCGAACTTGTGCCACTGCCGGTCGCCGCGGAGGAACCGGACCGTGCCGAGGAGCCGAGCCCAGATCAGTGCCGGCCGATAGAGGACGAGCTCGAGCGGCGCGATCAGCACGAGCGCTGCGAGTCGCCGTTTCGGCAGCGCCCGCTCGGCGATATCGGAGATCAGGACGGCGGCGGCCGTGAGCAGGCCGGTTCCGAAGGCGAGGATCCCGCCGATCAGGAGCGCCGACGTCGAGTCCAGATGGCCCGTCGCCGCCCCAACCGCGAGAGCGAGGATGGAGAGAACCTCGAAGACCGGCGCGAGCACCTCGGAGAGGAGGTAGAACGGCATTCCGGCGAGTCCGACCGCCTTGTAACGGGGGCGGCCGAGCATGCCGCGATAGGCCCAGAAGGTCTCCAGGATCACCCGCTGCCAGCGCTCGCGTTGCGCGATCAGGCTCCGCATCCGGTCGGGTCCCTCGGTGACGCCGACGGTATGCGGGAGCGACAGGATCTTGTACTCCCGTCCCTCGCGCAGGTAGCGCTCGTGAGCGCGAAAGGTCAGCTCGATGTCCTCGCAGCTGAAGTGGCGCGCGAAGCCGCCCAGCTCCTCGAGAACGTCACGGCGCCAGATCTGGAAGGCGCCGACGGCGCAGAGCATGAAGTTGAGCCGGCTCCACGCGAGCCGGTTCGTCATGAAGGCGCGGAGATAGTCGATCTGCTGGAACGCGAGCAAGGGTCGGTAGTCCCCGCGCACCTCTCGTCTCGCGACCGCTGCCTCGGGCGCCGACGAGATCGCAAGATGGCTCGTGACGCCGACGACCGCCGTCGGGTCGCGGAGCACCGGTCGCATCGCGCGCAGGAGCGCGTCCCGGAAGAGAAGCGTGTCGCCGTCGACGCCGCACACATACGGGTAGCGGGCGAAGTTGATCGAGCAGTTCAACGCGTCAGCCTTGCCGCCGTTCGCCTTGTCGACGACGACGAGCCTCGGGTCGAGGCGGCTGCGGTAGATCTGCCGAACCTCCTCCGTCGGAAACACCCGCCGCTCATAGATGTGCTGCGAAACGAGGTCGAACTCGTCACGCAGGAGCGCGAGCGTCTCGTCGGTCGAGCCGTCGTTGACGACGATCACCTCGTGCTCGGGGTAGTCGAGGTCGAGGAGCGAACGAACCGACTCGCGAATCAGAGCCGCCTCGTTATAGGCCGCAACGACAACGCTGACGGGAACGGTGAAGCGGGAGAGCGCGAGCGTGCGGAAGTCCTCGGCGCGGGTCTGGCGCACGCGTAGCGCGTTGTCGAGCGCGGAGACCGCGACGAGGAGCACGTACAGCGTTGCGACGATCAGCAGGTAGCCGAGGCAGATGTAGACGGCCCAGGTCAATCCCGCCTCGAGCGCCGCATTCATGCGGCCTGCTCGACCAGCTCGACAAGACCGAGCAGCGTCTCGCGGAGCTCGGGCGCGGCCCGTTCGACCGCGGTCCGATACGTCGCCTCCGACGCGTAGGCGATCGCCTGTGCGGCCTGGCGCTTCCTCGAGTCGTAAGGCGCGGCTGCCGCCTCCGAGAGCACAAGGTCCACGTGGCCAATCCGCTCGAGCACCTCGACAGCCCCGTTGCGCGCGAACTCGTCGCCGGAGCGGAGGTAGGGCGAGACCGCGGCAGCCGCGGCGGCGCCGAGGGACGTGAGTGCATCCTTGGCGGCGGCGCGGACCCACCAGCTCTCGTCGGTCAGGAGCGGGGCGACCCCCTCGCCGAGATCCGGGCATCGCCGAGCGCCGAGCGCTCGTGCGGCGTGTGCGCGCACGAACCACATCTCGTCGCGGACGAGGGCATCGAGCTCTGCGAGTCCGTCCTGAGACGCGGCGCCGAGCCCCTCGGCGACGGCGGCTCGCACGTTCGGTTCCGGGTCGAGTGCAGCGGCGCACAACCGGTGCCGGACGTCCACGCGGGCGACGTAGCGGGAGAGGAGGCTCACACCCCAGTAACGCCGCTCTCCCGAGGCGTCGGCCGCGAGAGCCAGCGCGACCTGGGGAACACCCCGGGCGTAGGAGTCGAGGTGGGCCGCGAGCCTCGAGGCCGGCACGTTCGAGTCGGCGATGCCCGCCGCCAGCACCCGGGCTGCCATTTCGGAGCTGAGGCCTCCCAGGATCGAAGCGGTGGCCGACGCAACGTCCTCGTCGGCGCGGAGAGCCTGCTCGAGCAGCGGCAGCGCGGTGGGCTCGTCGACGAGCGAAAGGATCCGGAGCGCCTCGATCCGCCGCCACTTGCCGCGCTCCGTCCGGTGCGAGCCGGCGCGAGCGACGAGGCGTTCGACTCCGATCGAGACACCGGCTTCAAGCGCGAACGCGAGCGAGATCTGGGGTGACATCGATGGGCACCCGGCCGCATGCCGGAGCGCGCGCCGGGACAGGCCCCGGCCCGAGACCCGATCGCGAGCTCGGGCCAGCCGGCGCTCCCGCAGGTCGTGAACGGCTCTTCCGCCCAGGACGTAGGAGGCGACGCCGAGCCAGGCGAGCAGGGTCGCGCCGAAGACCAGCGTGAGGAAGTGGGATGTCGCCATGGGTGCATACATTCCATCGGCATGGCCGCACCCGCTGATGTACCCCTTTTCGGTAGACCGTCGCTACCCGAAGCCGACATCTGCGCGCATCCGCTCCTACAATCAGGCGCGATGGCGACGACCGAGGATCGTGGCTCGCTCAACGCGACGCAGGCGTGGCGCGAGGAGTTGCACGCGCGTACTCCCGAGCGGCAAGGGGAGCTCTTCTCGACGATCTCGGGCGTCGAGAACGAGCCGTTGGCGACCCCGGACACGGTCGAGCTCGACTATGAGCGCGACCTGGGTTATCCGGGCGTCTATCCCTTCACCCGCGGCGTCTATCCCTCGATGTACCGCGGCAAGCTCTGGACGATGCGCCAGTTCGCCGGTTTCGGCACCGCCGCCGAGACGAACGAGCGCTTCCGCTACCTGCTCGAGCACGGGCAGACGGGGCTTTCGACCGCGTTCGACATGCCGACGTTGATGGGCTACGACTCCGACCACGAGCGCTCGCTCGGCGAGGTCGGGCGCGAGGGCGTCGCGATCGACTCGCTCGACGACATGGAGACGCTCTTTTCCGGGATCCCGCTCGGCGAGGTCTCGACCTCGATGACGATCAACTCGGCCGCGGCGGTCCTGCTCGCGTTCTACATCGCTGTCGGGGAGCAGCAGGGCGTTCCGGCAAAGGAGCTTCGCGGGACGATCCAGACGGACATCCTCAAGGAGTACATCGCCCAGAAGGAGTTCATCTTCCCGCCCGAGCCCTCGATGCGGCTCGTTACGGACATGGTCGAGTACTGCTCGACCGAGCTGCCGAAGTGGCACCCGATCTCGATCTCCGGCTATCACATTCGGGAAGCGGGCTCGACCGCGGCGCAGGAGCTCGCGTTCACGCTCGCCGACGGCTTCACGTACGTCGAGTGGGCGGTCGAGCGGGGGTTGGACGTGGACGAGTTCGCGCCGCGGCTCTCCTTCTTCTTCAACGCCCATCTCGACTTCTTCGAGGAGATCGCCAAGTACCGCGCCGCGCGCCGGATCTGGGCGCGGGAGCTGCGCGAGCGGTTTGGAGCGACGAACCCGCGCTCCTGGCTGATGCGCTTCCACACCCAGACGGCCGGGGTCTCGCTGACCGCGCAGCAGCCCGAGGTGAACATCGTCCGGACGGCGATCGAGGCGCTCGCGGCGGTGCTCGGCGGCACCCAGTCGCTGCACACGAACAGCTTCGACGAAGCCCTGGCGCTCCCGACCGAGGACGCGGTCAGGATCGCGCTTCGCACCCAGCAGGTGATTGCTCACGAGACCGGCGTCGTCAACACGATCGATCCTCTCGGCGGCTCGTACTACATCGAGGATCTGACGAACAAGATCGAGGCGCAGGCCTACGAGTACTTCGAGCGGATCGACAAGCTCGGCGGCATGGTCGAGGCGATCAAGCAGAACTTCCCCCAGCAGGAGATCGCGGATGCCGCATTCCGCTATCAGGGTGAGGTCGAGCGGGGCGAGCGGATCATCGTTGGCGTCAACCGCTACGTGCGCGAGGATGAGCCGCCGCTCGAGATCCTGAAGATCGACGCGGCGCTCGAAGGGCAGCAGATCGAGCGCGTGCGGGCGCTGAAGGCGCGGCGCGACTCGGCGCTCGTGCAGGCGCGACTCTCGGAGCTGAAGCGAGTCTCGTCGCTCGAGGGGGTCAACCTGATGCCTGCGATTCTCGACGCCGCGCGCGACTACGTCACGATGGGCGAGATGTGCGACGCGTGGCGCGAGGTCTGGGGCACCTGGCGCGAGACGCCTGTCTTTTGAGCCGCTCGAGTTGGCTCGCTTAACCGTCGCCTAACCGATCTTCGGACCGCGTCGTCTACCCTGAGTGACCTTGAGCGCAGACTCGAAACCCTCGTTCCTCGCGTCCCGGCGCGGTCGCCGCACGATCTTCGCGGTCAGCCTGCTGATCCTTGTCGCCGGCGGCGCGGCGGCGACGATAGCGTTCTTCGGCAACACCGGCACGTCGCTCGAGTCGGCGAAATCGAGCGAGCCGGCGAGCATCTTCACGCAACGCAAGCAGATTCCGCTGGAGAAGGACGCGCGGCGCGTCGCCGGTCGTTTCATCCTCACCGCCGTCGCGCGCAAGAGCCTCGGCGAGTCGTACGAGCTCACCCACCCGGAACTCCGCCAGGGGCTCTCGCGCACGGAATGGCTGACCGGCAACATCCCGGTCACCTACTACCCTGCCGACCAACTCGAGATGGCCACCTTCAAGGTCGACGAGTCGTATCCCAACGAGGCGATCCTCGAGGTCGCGCTGCTGCCGAAGAAGAACGTCAAGATCGAGCCGCAGATCTTCTACATCGGACTGAAGAAGGTCGGCGCGGGCGCGGCGGCCGCATGGAAGGTGAGCTACTGGGTGCCGCGCGTGCCGCTGCAGATCCCGAACGCCCGTGACTAGCGCGCGGTGACGAGCACTTAATGGGTCGCGGAGAGGAGCGCCACTATCTGGCGTCGCCCCGATTCCGCCGACGCCTCGCCAAGGGCGGCCTGCTGCTCGCGGTCGTCGGGGCGGGAGCGCTCGTCAGCATCTTCTACTGGAACACCGCGGAGCCGGTGGTGACGCCGCTCTCGAACCGGCCGGCGCAGGTCTACGTGCCCCAACTCCCGGTGACCTTCGCAGCCTCCGAGCGCCGCGAGGTGATCTCGATCGCCTCGCGCTTCGTCGACACGGCAGTCAAGCGCGAGCACAGCGAGCGGGCCTTCGAGCTCGCCGGCCCGAACATGCGCAACGGCACGACCAGGAAGCATTGGGTGCAGGGCGACATTCCCGTCGTCCCCTACCCGGTCGACGACGCACGTTGGAAGTTCGACTACTCCTACTCGGACGAGATCGGCCTGCAGGTGCTCGTCTTCCCGACGGCGACCTCGGATCTTCGGCCGATGGTGTTCAACATGTCGCTGAAGGCGGTCGGCTCGGGCGAGACCCGGCACTGGCTCGTCGATTCCTGGGTTCCACGCGGCGGCAGCGGCGGCCGGGGCACCGTGCGCAAGACCGACGGCTCGTCGTTCGAGCTGAGCGCCGGCGCCTCCGGCCAGCCGAACGACCGGACGAGCTCGAGCCTCGGTTCCGGTTGGCTGATCTTCCCGATCGTGCTCCTGATCTGCGGCGCCCTGCTTGTTCCGCTCACGATTATCGGCCTCGAGCGCTGGCGCTCGCATCGGGCCCAGCGCGCCTACGAAGCCTCCCGGCAGATCTAGAAGCTCAGCCTGAGGCCGTCGCTCGCGAGCTCGGCGCCGGGCGGCGGCGTCCGCTCGTCCGGGCGATGCGTGAGCACGAGTCGCTGCGCGCCGGCCTCGTCGCTCGCCGCTCGAGCCTCCTCCGCCGAGAGGTGTCCGCGCAACGCCGCTTCCGGTTTCGGATTGTCGAGCGTCGCCTCGCACAGGAAGAGGTCGGCGTCCCGTGCCAACTCGACGATCTCGTTGCACGGCCCCGTGTCGCCCGAGTACGCCAGCGTCCGATCGCCCTCGACGCGGAACCCGTACGCCGGCATCGTGTAGTGGACGACCGGCAGCGCCGTCACCGTCAGGCCCGCCAGCTCGAATCGTTGGTCGGACTGGAACTCGGCGACCTCGAACGCCCGCTCGAGCATGTCCTCGCCGCCGAGCTGCGCCAGGATCGGGCGCAAGGTGGCGAGAGCGCCGGGTGGCACTCGAAGCTCGGGTTTGGGATGGGCCGCTCCAGGCCCGAACAGCGAGCCCCACACCCAGGGGACGAGGTCTCCCCAGTGGTCGAGGTGGAGGTGCGTGATCGCGATCGCCTCGACGTCCGGCCAGCCGTCGGCACCCGGCCGGTCGCGGAGCTTCGCGAGCACGCCCGGCCCGCAATCGAGCAGCACGCGACCCTCGAGGAGGTACCCCGAGCAGGCGCCGCCGGGGTTCGGCCAGGCCGGAGAGGAGCCGATAACATCGAGCTGCACCGGCCTATACTTGCCGAAGCCATGGCCCGGAAGATCAGAGTGGTGATCGCGAAGCCCGGTCTGGACGGTCACGACCGTGGCGCAAAGATCATCGCGCGGGCGCTGCGGGATGCCGGAATGGAGGTGATCTACACCGGTTTGCACCAGACACCGGAGCAGATCGTCGAGACCGCGATTCAGGAAGATGCGGACGCGGTCGGGATCTCGATCCTCTCCGGGGCCCATATGACCCTGGTGCCGCGGATTCTCGCCGGACTGAAGGAGAACGGGGTGGAGGACGTGCTCGTCGTCGTCGGCGGGACGATCCCGAGCGACGACGCGGCCGAGCTCGAGAAGCAAGGCGTCTCCGCCGTCTTCACCCCTGGTGCGCCCACGGCCGAGATCGTCGACTTCCTCCGCGCGAAGATCCCTGCCTGATCTATGAGGCGCAAGCTGAGCATCTGCGAAAGCAGATGCTCAGCGCGCGAAGACCCCTGAAGGGTCGCTTCGCTCCCGGGCTCGATCCACGGACACGGCCGCTCCGCAGCCCTTAGATCCCGTCGGTGATCAGCGCTTGAGGACGACGCGGGCGGCCGAGAGCGCGCCCTCGACACCCGTCTGCGCGGCGAGCGTGACCTTCGCGGGCTCCGTCCAAACTGTCACCGTGCTGCCGCGGAGGAGCAGATCGATCGTCGGATACGCAAGCCCGCCCGGGGCCGTCGCCACACCCTCGACAGAGGCGGTCTCAGGCACGAAAACAGTCAGCTTCTGCCCCGGCTGCCTGGACTTGCGTCCGCCCGGCCACCAGCGAACCTGGTCGACGGACACCTGCAGATCGTCGGCCGCGGCCGCGACGACCTTGCCCGTCACGGCGGCTGTGAACGTCGTGCCACGGGCGGCGGCGAAGAGCAGTCGGCTCGCCCGCTTCAGGTGGGGAAACGGGTTCGTGGCGCCGCCGCCGTCCGGGTGCACCTCGAAGTGGAGGTGCGGGCTGGTGCCGTTGGCGTCTCCCGAGTCGCCGACGAATCCGATCGGGTCACCCGCCGCGACCTTGTCCCCGCTCGCGAGCCCCTTGGCGTACGCGACCCCGGGCACGCACGTGCCGCGGTTGTCGTTCTCGTCCGTGAGGTCGTTGTTGAGATGGATGTAGAGGTACTGAGTGCCGCTCGAGCCCTCGAGATAGAGCATGCAGCCGGCGCGCGCAGAGGTTGTCCAGAACTTGACCCGGCCCGCCTCTGCGGCGAGGGCAAGCGCGCGGCGCGGCGCCAGCAGGTCGTTCCCCTCGTGTGACCCCTGGCCGCGCGCGTCGCCGAAATCGTCCGTCCAGGTCGCCTCGCCGAGGATCGGGAAGACGAGGCGGGGCACCTTGCCGGACGATGCCGCCTGACTCGATGCGGTGACCAAACCCAGGGAGAAGAGGGCGGCGAGGGTGAGGAAGAGAGTTCCTCGGGCTGAAGTCCGGTGTGCCATCACGAGGTCCGGTTCGCGCTCGAAGTGCGCAAGCCTAGCACCATTGGCAGACGAATCCTGCGTCAAAAGGATTAAAACCGCCGCAAGCGCACGGCTCTCTCGGGGTCGCCAGGTGCCGCGTCGTTAGAGTCACACCCCGTGAAGATCGCCGTTTGCGTGAAGCAGGTTCCGGACGCCGCCGCGACGAAGCGGATCGATCCGGGGACGAAGCGGCTCGACCGCTCGGGCGAGGATGCACTCAATCCGGTCGATGCGAATGCCGTCGAAGAGGCTCTGCGGATCAGGGACGCGTCCGGCGACGGTGAGGTCGTGCTCGTCTCGCTCGGCCCGGAAAAGGCACTGGACTCGGTGCGCAAGGGACTCGCCATGGGAGCCGACCGCGCGCTCCTCGTGTCCGATCCGGAGGCCGCAGGCTCGGATCTCGTCGCCACGAGCTTCCTGCTCGCAAAGGCGCTCGAGCGCGAGAGCGCCGACCTCGTCCTCTTCGGCCAGCAGGCCTCGGACTCCGACGGGGCCGTGCTCTGGGCGGCCGTCGCCGAGCGGCTGAGGTTGCCGTTGATCTCGCAGGCCGCCGAGCTGACGCTCGAGGGCGGCGCCGTCACCGGCAAGCGCCAGACCGAGTTCGGCTACGACGTGATTCGGGCGCCGCTGCCGGCCGTTGTCGCCGTCGCCGACTCGATCAACCAGCCTCGCTACCCGTCGCTGAAGGGGATCATGGGCGCGAAGAAGAAGCAGCAGGACGTGCTCTCGCTCGCCGACCTCGGGATCGAGGCGGAGGATGCCGGCGCGAGCGGCTCGCGCACCGAGGTGCTGGCCCTCTCCGACCCACCGCCCCGCGGCGAGACGCGCAAGCTCGAGGATGACGGCACCGGCGCCGAGAAGATCGTCGAGTTCCTCGCGGAGAAGCGGCTCCTGTGAGCACGCTCGTCTTTCTCGAGCATCACGGCGACGAGCTCCAGAAGGGCGCGCTCGGGATCCTCGCGAAGGCATCTCAGCTCGGCGGCGACGTAGCCGGCGTCGTGCTCGGCTCGGGTGTCGAGTCGCTCGCCGTCGACGCGGGCCGTTTCGGCGCGACCACCGTCTACGTCGTCGACGACCCGAAGCTCGAGGCGCCATTGCCGCAGCCTCGTGTCGATGCGATCGCGCAACTCGTCCAGGAGAAGGGAATCGAGACCGTCCTCTTCGCGCAGTCGATCCTCTCCGCGGACATCGCGGCCGGCCTCGCGGCGCGGCTGGGCGCCGGCCTGAACTGGCAACTCGTGGACATCGCCGCGCAGGACGGGACGGTCGTCGGCAAGCAGTCCGCTCTCGGCGATTCCGTCCTCGTCGACGTCGGTTGGACGACGACGCCGCGGCTCGCGCTCTTTCGCGCCGGGATCGCCGACCCTGTCGAGACCGGCGGCAGCGCAACCGTCGAGAGCTTCGAGGTCGGTTTCGAGGAGCACTCCCTGGCAGCCGAGATGCTCGAGCAGGCGCACGAGGAGTCGAGCGGCCCCTCGATCGAGGATGCCGAGATCATCGTCGCCGGCGGCCGGGGCCTCGGTGCACCCGAGGGCTTCGGGATGATCGAGGAGCTGGCGAAGGCGCTCGGCGGAGCGGTCGCCGCCACGCGCGCCGTGGTCGACGCCGGCTGGTATCCCTATTCGGCGCAGGTCGGGCAGACCGGCAAGAACATCTCCCCGGGGCTCTACGTCGCGTGCGGGATCTCCGGAGCGATCCAGCACAAGGTCGGAATGCAGAACTCGAAGGTGATCGTCGCGATCAACAAGGATGCGAACGCTCCGATCTTCGAGTTCGCCGATCTCGGAATCGTGGGCGACGTGCACACTATCGTGCCGAAGCTGACCGAGCTCGTCCGGGCCAGAAAGGGATGAGCCCGAAACAAACGAGGGGAGGAGTCGTCCCGGCTGACTATCCGCCGCCGTTCTCCCCGGCCGAGGCGATCGCCGCTCCGACCGACCCGGCCGACGAGCGGATCGAGGTCGGAGTCCTGGTCGTCGGCGCGGGCCCCGCCGGCCTCGCGTGCGCGATCCGGCTCGGCCAGCTCCTCGAGGATTCGCCGGAGACGGCCGAGCGCCTCGGAGACGTCCCGGTGGCGGTCGTCGAGAAGGGGAAGCAGCCCGGCTCCCATCTCCTTTCGGGTGCGGTCGTCAATCCACGGGCTCTGCGGCGACTCTTCAAGGACAGGCCTGAGCTCGAACAGGTTCCGAGCTACGGCGACGTCCACGGCGAAGCCGTCTACATCCTGACGAAGGGGACGGCGAGCCGGATCCCACCGCCGCCGACCATGCGCAACCACGGCAACATGATCGCGTCCGTCGCGCAGCTCGGCCGCTTCCTCGGCGAGCAGGCCGAAGCGATCGGCACCGCTATTCTTCCCGAGACCGACGCGCAGAAGCTGCTCGTCGCCGACGGCCGCGTCCAGGGCGTTCGCACCGGCGACAAGGGGCGCGGCCGGGGAGGACAGGAGCTCGGCAACTTCGAGCCCGGCTCCGACATCGTTGCGAAGGTCACGGTGCTCGCAGAGGGCGCCCAGGGGCATCTGACCGGCGCCGCGATCTCGCGGTTCGGCCTCGAGGGCAGCGACCCGCAGGTGTGGGCGCTCGGGGTCAAGGAGGTGTGGAAGGTCGAGAAGCCGCTCGGTCGCATCGTCCACACCATGGGCTGGCCGCTCCGGAAGCGCGCCCGCTACGGCGAGTTCGGCGGCTCGTTCGTCTATCCGATGGGGGACGACCTCGTCTCGATCGGCTTCGTCGCCGGGCTCGAGTACCGCGACGTCGAGTTCTCGGTTCACGACGTGCTCCAGGAGTTCAAGACACACAGACTCGTGCGGAAGATCCTGCGCGGCGGCGAGCGGGTGGGCTGGGGCGCGAAGACGATCACCGAGGGCGGCTTCCACGCGCTGCCGAAGCGCTTCAACGCGCCGGGGCTGCTCCTCGTCGGTGAGGGCGCCGGCCTCGTCAACGTGCCGACGCTGAAGGGGATCCACTACGGAATCGAGTCGGGGATCATGGCGGCCGAGGCCGCCTTCCGCGCGCTCCAGCGCGGCGAGAGCCCGGCGCGCGCCGGCGCGCTCGACTCCTATGACGAGGAGCTGCGCGCGAGCTACGTGCTCAAGGACCTGCGCGAGGTGCGAAACATGCGCCAGGTGTTCGACAAGGGCTTCTTCCTCGGCGGCGCCTTCGCGACTGCGATGACGATCACGAAGGGCAAGCTGCCGCCGAAGGACTACCACTCGGAGCCGAACGCGGCCCACTCGCTGCTCAGCGCCAATCGTGCGTCGAGCTATCCCGCGCCGGACGGCAAGCTCACCTTCGACAAGCTCTCGTCGGTCTTCCTCTCCGGCAACCGCACCCGCGACGACCAGCCGAATCACATCCGGATCGAGCGGCGGGTACCGCGCGAGCTCGCGGAGATGTGGGTGCATATGTGCCCGGCCCAGGTCTACGAGGTGGGCGAGGCCGACGGGGACGGAACGGTGACTGTGAACCTGGCGCCCTCGAATTGCGTCCAGTGCGGCGCGATCACCGCCAAGGGCGGCAGACTGACGCCTCCGGAAGGCGGTTCCGGGCCCGAGTACACGCTCACCTAGTGCAAGTGCTCGCACGCGACGACGTGCTCGCGGCAGCGGAGCGGATCCACGGCCGCGTCCACCGCACGCCGACGTTCACCTCGCGCACGCTCGGTGAGGGCGTCGTCCTCAAGGCGGAGCTCTTTCAGAAGACGGGCTCGTTCAAGGTGCGCGGCGTCCTGAACAAGCTCGCGTCGCTCTCGACCGAGGAGAAGGCGCGCGGCGTGATCGGGATCTCCGCGGGAAATCACGCGCAGGCGCTCGCCTGGGGTGCGGCGACGGAGGGAATCGACTGTCTCGTCGTCATGTGGGCGAGCGCGAGCGCGGCGAAGCTCGCCGCCACGCGTGGCTACGGCGCCGAGGTCGATCTCGAGGCCGCGGAACCGGCGGCGGCATTCGAACGGCTGGCCGCGCTGATCGCCGAGACGGGACGGACCCTCGTCCACCCGTTCGACGATCCGGTGGTGCAGGCCGGTGCCGGAACCGTCGCGCTCGAGCTGCTCGAGGACGCACCCGAGACCGAGACGATTCTCGTCCCGACAGGCGGCGGCGGGCTCGTCGCCGGGATCGCCGCCGCAGCGCCGGACCGGCGCGTCGTCGCCGTCGAGCCGGAGGGGTCGACCGCCGTTCACAGCGGGCTCGCCGCTGGTCGCTCGGTGTCCGTGAAGCCGGATTCGATCGCGGACGGGCTCTCGGCCCCGTTCGCAGGGGAGCGGGCGCTCGAGGTCCTGCTCCACTACGAGGTGGAGAGCATCCTCGTGACAGAAGCCGAGATCGAGACCGCGTTCCGCTTCCTCTACGCCCGCACGAAGCTCGCCTGCGAACCGGCCGCGGCACTCGGCGTGGCGGCAATTCTGGCCGGCAAGATCGCGGGTCCCGGAGTGGCTTGCGTTGTCTCAGGCGGAAACGTAGTGGCCGAAACCGCCTCTGCTATCCTGGCTTCGCGATGAAGACCGGCATCCATCCTGAGTACGTCCTCACTCACGTTCGCTGCTCCTGCGGCGCCGAGTTCGAGACGCGCTCCACCCGTCCTGAGCTGCACGTCGAGATCTGCTCGGCCTGCCACCCGTTCTACACGGGCAAGCAGAAGCTGATGGACCAGGGCGGTCGTGTCGAGCGCTTCCAGCGTCGGCTCGAGAAGGCCGGCGGCGCCCGCCGCGGCTAGCTCGCCTTGAGCAACAACATCGGGGGCCAGGCCGTCCTGGAGGGCGTGATGATGCGCAGCCCGTCGATCTGGGCCGTCGCCGTCCGCAAGCCGAACGGCCAGATCGCCGAGGTGGTGACCGACATTCGCTCGCCGATGGCGCGCAACCGGATCTTCCGGCTGCCCGTGGTCCGCGGTGTGATCGCCCTCGGCGAGTCGCTCGCGATCGGCTTCCGCGCGCTCGCGATCTCCGCCAACTACGCGGCGCAGGACGCGAACGCCGAGGAGTCGGACGAGGTGCAGACTGAGATCACGCGAGGCCAGATCGTCTTCTCCTTCGCGATCGCGATCGGCTTCGCATTGATGCTCTTCAAGGTGACGCCGGCGCTGATCACCAGCTGGCTCCCGATCGACACTACCGGTGCGTTCGTCGTCGTCGAGGGCGTGATCCGCGTCTGCATCTTCCTGCTCTATCTGACGCTGATCTCGCTGTTGCCCGACCTGCGCCGCGTCTTCCAGTACCACGCTGCCGAGCACAAGGCGATCAACGCCTACGAGGCCGGCGAGGAGCTGACTCCCGAGCGCGTGCAGACGTTCAGCTTGATCCACCCGCGTTGCGGAACTGCGTTTTTGCTATGGGTCATGGTGATCGGGATCTTCGTCTTCGCCTTCGTCGGCCAACCGGCCTGGTACTACCTGATCCTCAGCCGGATCCTGCTCCTCCCGGTGATCGCCGGAATCGCGTACGAGCTGATCCGCTTCGCGGGCAAGCACCAGGGCAATCGTGTCCTGATGACGCTGCTCGCGCCCGGAATGTGGTTGCAGCGGCTGACGACGCGCCAGCCCTCGCTCGACCAGATCGAGGTCTCGATCCGCGCACTGCAGGAGGTGCTGACCCGCGAGGGCCGGCTCTCGACCGAGGAGCGCAAGGTCGAGGTCATGGCATGACCTCGAGGCGCTGATGCCGCGCATCGAGCGCAGCGCCCAGGTCTCGTGGGAAGGCAACCTCGCGCGGGGAACCGGTCACGTTTCGGGCGATACGGGGTCGTTCGCCGAGCTGCCGATCTCGCTGCCCTCCCGGATCGGCAACCCCGACGGGAAGACGAGCCCCGAGGAGCTGCTCGCCGCGGCTCACGCCGGGTGTCTCGCCACCTCCGTCGCCGGCGAGCTCTCGCGGGCGGGAACGCCGCCGGAGGTGCTCGCGCTAACGGCCCGGGTGATCATGGACGAGGTCGAGGGGAAGGGCCACCAGATCGTCGCCTCCGAGGTCGACGTCAGTGGCCGCGTGCCGGGGATCGACGCCGAGACGTTCGGGCGAATCGTCGCTGTGGCCGACGCCGGTTGTTCCTTTTCGACGCTCATTCGGGCCAGCGCAACGGTTACCGTGCGCGCTCACCTGGACACCTGACCGAAGAGGGCAATGACCGAGCGGCGCTCGGACGTGACGTGGAACGGCGACCTGATGAGCGGGTCGGGAACGATCGACAGCGTCGGTTCGGGAGCGTTCGGGCCGCTCGACGTGAGCTGGCCCGCCCGGACGGAGGATGCGTCGGGTGGCAAGACGAGCCTCGAGGAGCTGATCGCCGCGGCGCATGCGTCCTGCTTCTCGATGTCGCTTGCGCACGGGCTCGCGCAGGCAGGGACGCCTCCGGAGCGGCTCTCGAGCTCTGCTGCGGTGACGTTCGTCCCCGGCGCCGGGATCACGAAGATCGCGCTCATGGTTCGCGGCCGCGTGCCCGGTCTCGACGCCGACGGGTTCCGCGCTGCGGCCGAAGACGCAAAGACGAACTGCCCGGTCTCGCAGGCGCTCGCGGGCGTCGGCGAGATCACGCTCGACGCTCAGCTCAACGGCTGAGCAGGCCGCACCGCGCGCTCGACTCGCGAGCCGGAAGCGCTTGTGTTACTTCAACACAAGCGCTGGTTCGCCCGTTCCCCTCAGTCGTCCAACCGGCTTGGCCAGGGCGCTCGCGCGTGGAGCTCCCGGTCGACGGAAGAACGGCTTGTGTTGTTTCAACACAAGTCTTCAGTGGCGGGTGAGGTTCTCGCGAACAATGCCGCGGCGTCCGGCGACCGCGTCGGGCAGCCCGTAGCGGAGGACGTTCGACTGCGGCTCCGGGACGAGATCCGACGAGACCCACCGGAGTTCGGAGAGCTCTCCTCCCGGCTGCAACGCCGGCGACCGCGCTACCACGTGTCCGCGGAAGAGGTGGACGAGGAACCCGTTGTCGAGCCCGTAGCTGCCGATCACGTGGTCGAGCTCGATCTCTGCACCGATCTCCTCGCGGGCCTCACGCACCGCCGCCTCTGCCGGCGTCTCGCTCGCCTCGACCGCTCCTCCCGGAAACGTATAGCGCCGACGACCGTAGTTCTCCCGCACGACGAGGACGCGGCCTTCGTCGTCGAACACCGCAACGCAGGCTCCGCTGAGAGCGAGGACGTATCGCCACTCGTGACTCGCGTCCGGGTCGTCGTTGACGCGCTCGCCGTCACGGTACGCGCCGAAGCGCTCGTAAAGCCGGTGCGCGTCGATCAGGAGCTTGTCGGTCCAAATCTCGAGGCGGACGAACCCGCGCTCCCGTGCCTCCTCGATGACGGCGCGCAGGAGCGCAGCGCCAAGTCCCTGGCCGCGTCCCGGCGGCAGCACGTACAGCCGCTCGAGCGATCCGTGCTCGCTGAGGCCGGCGGTGCCGATGATCGCCCCGTCGAGCTCGGCGACGAAGAAGGCGTGGTAACGGCGGCAACATCGTCGTGGTCGGCGTGGTAGCCACCCGCGTCCCAGCTGAAGCCCTGCTCGGCGTAGACGGCCCGCACGACCGCAGCCGCGCCGGCCGAATCCGCTGCGGTCGCGCGCCGCACGCTCATAGAACCGGCCTGAGGAGCCCGCGCCCGGCGAAGCCGACCGTGCGATCGAGCGTGACGAGGAAGCGCGCGCCGACGAACGGGATTCCGTCGAGCGCCCAGAGCGCCTCGGCGTTCGCCCAGGCCGCGCGCCGCGCTGCCCGGACGTTCCACATCGCGAGCACGTCGTCGAGCCGGCCGAGCGCCGGGTCGGCGACCCCGACGAGGCCGCGCGAGAGCTCCGTCTTCACTCGCTGCTCCGTCTCCAGGAGCAGCGAGTCGATCCGGCCGAAGTCGGCGTGTTGCGGGCAGCCGCGCCGAGGCTCGATTCGGCGAGAGCGGCAGGTCGAGACGAGCGCGACGGGAAGGTCGCGGTTGATGTGCGCGTTCATGCCGGCGAGCGCGAACTGGATCGGGACGACACCTTTCCGGGTGCGCGCTTCGAAGAGCGCCTTCCAAGCGCGCGGCACCCGTCCACGCCCGCGCACATGGTTCGAGAGCGCAGCGAAGTAGAGGTTCGCGAAGACGACGTCGAGCCAGCGGACGAAGCGGGGGTCGGCGAACGCGCTCGGCCGCGCCTGCGCTTCCACAGTCTCGGTAACAGCGAGATAGAGCCGGTTGAAGCACGCGATCCCGTCGTCGCGAGGAAGGGCGGCGTCGAGCGCCTGCATCCGCTCTACGACGTCGGCGATCCGGGCCGCAGCCGGCGCGCGCAGCACCTGCTCGAGGGTCATCGCTCCACTACCCTACGGCCCGTGGCCGCCATCGACCAGCTCATCGCGGATCTCGAGCGCTCCTACGAGGAGGTGCGCTCCCGCATGTCCGATCCGTCGGTTTACAACGATCACAAGGAGGCGGCCGAGGTCGGGCGCCGGCTCAAGGAGCTCGAGGCCGCGTACAAGCTCGCGCAGCAGTGGCGCCAGGCGAGCGCCGACCTCGACGCGGCGCGCGGAGACGCGGAGCTCGCTTCGCTGGCGGACGATCTCGTGACGGACGTCGCGCGGCTGGAGGAGGAACTGAAGCTCGCGCTCGTCGAGACCGACCCAGCCGACGCGAAGGACGTGATCCTCGAGATCCGCTCCGGAGTTGGGGGCGACGAAGCCGCGATCTGGGCCGGCGACGTCTTCCGGATGCTGACGCGCTACGCGGAACGTCGCGGGTTCAAGATCGAGATCCTCTCCGCGAACGAGAGCGAGACGGGCGGCTTCAAGGAGATCGTCTTCTCCGTCAAGGGCGACGGCGCCTACTCCGTCTTCAAGTACGAGGGCGGCACGCACCGCGTCCAGCGCGTTCCGGAGACCGAGAGCCAGGGACGCATCCACACCTCCACCGCAACGGTCGCGGTCATGCCCGAGGTGGAGGAGATCGACGTCGAGCTCGACGAGAACGATCTCAAGATCGACGTCTACCGCTCGACCGGCCCAGGTGGCCAGAGCGTCAACACGACCGACTCGGCGGTGCGGATCACGCACGTGCCGACCGGGATCGTCGTCGCGATGCAGGACGAGAAGTCGCAGCTCCAGAACAAGGTCAAGGCGCTGCGCGTCCTGCGCGCCCGGATCTACGAGGCGGAGCGCGAGCGGCAGCAGGCCGAGCTCTCGGCCGCCCGCAAGTCGCAGATCGGCTCCGGCGAGCGTGCCGAGAAGATTCGCACCTACAACTATCCCGACAGCCGTGTCACCGACCATCGCGTCAAGGTGACGCTGAATCTGGAGAAGGTGCTGCCCGGCGGACTCGACGACTTCACCGACGCGTTGCAGGCCGAGGACCGCCGCCGTGCGCTCGAGACCGCGACGGCGTGACGATCTGCAGATGAGATTGGGCGAGGTGCTCCGCCTCGCGACGGAGCACTTGGCGAAAACCTCCGAGACGGCCCGGCTCGACGCGGAGCTCCTGCTCGGCCGTGCGCTCGGACGAAGCCGGATCGAGCTCTACACCGACTTCGACCGGCCGCTCGACGAGCGCGAGCTCGCCGCCTATCGCGCGCTCGTGGCACGGCGTGCGCGGCACGAGCCGGTCGCGTACATCCTCGGCGAGTGGGGGTTTCGCCGACTCATGTTGCTCGTCGACGAGCGTGCCTTGATCCCCCGGCCCGAGACCGAGATCGTCGTCGAGCGCTGCCTCGAGCGGTTGCGCGGACGCGACGATCCGAAGGTGCTCGACGTGGGCACGGGCTCGGGCGCGATCGCGCTCGCCATCGCCGACGAGCACGCCGGAGCGCGCGTGACGGCGATGGATCTCTCCGCCGACGCCCTCGCGCTTGCCCGGAAAAACGCAGAGCGCTCCGGTCTCGAGGTCGAGCTGCTGGAGCACGATCTGCGTGACGGCCTCCCGGGCGGTCCGTACGACCTCGTCGTCTCGAACCCGCCGTACGTCGAGCCGGCGGACCTGGACGCCCTGATGCCGGACGTGCGCGAGTACGAGCCGCATCTGGCGCTCGTCGGGGTCGGCGCGACGGAGGCGATCGCGCGCGCGGCTCGCGCCGTGCTTCGCCCCGGCGGCTGGTTCGTGCTCGAAGTGGGGGACGGGCAGGCTCCGCAGACACTGGCGCTGCTCGAGGGGCTGGAGTACGACGACGGCAGGATCACCCGCGACTTGACGGGGCGCGAGCGCGTCGTCGAGGCTCAGCGATGAGCTCGACGGTCGACGAGGCTGTCGCTGCTCTCAGCTCCGGCGCGCTTGCAGTCGTCCCGATGGACACCGTCTACGGCCTCGTCGCGAACGCCGATTCAGAGGCGTCCGCCCGGAAGCTCTCTCGCGCCAAGAGACGCGCGGACACGCAGCCGGTAGCGCTCGTGGCGGCTGACCTTGAGGTGCTCTTGGAGCACGTCCCGGAGCTGCGCGGTCGAAGCGCCACGATCGCCGGCGCGCTCCTGCCGGGGCCGTACACGCTCGTTCTCCCCAATCCGGCGCGGCGCTACCTCTGGCTGGCGGAGTCGCGGCCCGACACGATCGGCGTCCGGGTTCCGAAGCTCGTCGGGCCGGTGCTCGCGGTGCTCGAGCGCATCGGTGCGTTTGCTGCGACGAGCGCGAACCTCACCGGCGGCGCCGATCCGCGCACGTTGGAGGAGGTGCCGGAAGCGCTCCGCGCGGCGGCCGCGGTGCTTATCGACGGCGGCCCTCTGCCGGGCACTCCCTCAACCGTGCTCGACTTCACCGGCGCGGAGCCGCGCGTCCTCCGCGAGGGCGCGGCCTCTTCGGCCGAGGCGCTCCGGGTCGTCGCCCAACTCCTCTAGCATCGGGAGCGACGTCGTCGAAGGAGGCTTGATGGCCATCGCCCAGCATTCGCTCGATCAGCTCCGCGCAGCCGGTCTTGCCGATGTCGATCCCGAGATCGCGTCGCTCCTCGCTCGCGAGCTCGACCGCCAGCGTGACCAGATCGAGCTGATCGCCTCCGAGAACTTCACCTGGCCGAGCGTGCTCGAAGCGGTCGGGTCGGTGCCGACGAACAAGTACGCGGAGGGCTATCCGGGCAAGCGCTACTACGGCGGCTGCGAGGTCGTGGATGAGATCGAGCAGCTCGCGATCGACCGCGCGAAAGAGCTGTTCGGCGCCGACCACGCGAACGTCCAGCCGCACGCGGGCGCGCAGGCGAACATGGCCGCGTACTTCGGGTTGCTCACGCCGGGCGACACGATTCTCTCGCTGCGCCTCGACCACGGCGGCCATCTGACCCACGGTCTCAAGGTCAACTTCTCGGGCCGGCTCTACACGATCGTCCACTACGGGGTCTCCCGCGAGACGAACCTCGTCGACTACGACGAGGTGCTCGAGCTTGCCCGCGAGCATCGCCCGCGCCTGATCGTCTGCGGCGGCTCCGCCTACCCGCGCACCGTCGACACGGCCGAGTTCCGGAGGATCGCGGACGAGGTGGATGCGCTGCTGATGTGCGACATGGCCCACTTCTCCGGGCTCGTCGCGGCGGGCCTGCACCCGAATCCGGTCGAGCACTGCGACGTCGTCACCTCGACGACCCACAAGACGCTTGCAGGCCCGCGCGCCGGCTTCGTCCTCTGCCGTGCCGAGCACGCTCAGGCGATCGACCGGGCAGTCTTCCCGGGGATGCAGGGCGGACCGCTCGAGCACGCGATCGCCGCCAAAGCAGCGTGCTTTCGGATCGCCGCGACCGACGCGTTCCGGGACTACCAGGTGCAGGTGCGCGCGAACGCGGACGCGCTCTCGGAGGAGCTGATGTCCGGCGGACTCGAAGTGCTCACCGGCGGCACCGACACCCATCTGCTCCAGCTCGACCTACGGGCGACCGACTGGACGGGCGCGGGCGCGGAGGAGCGGCTCGACGAGGTGAAGCTGACCGTCAACCGGAATACGGTGCCCTTCGACGAGCGGCCGCCGACCGTCGCCTCGGGCGTGCGGATCGGGACGCCCGCGGCGACCATGCGCGGCTTCGACGAGGAGGATTTCCGCGAGGTCGGCCGGATCATCGTCGTCGCTCTGATGAACGCCGAGCTCGGAGACGCCGACGAGGCCGGGCTCGTGGGCCGCACCGAGACGCTCTGCGCGAAGCGGCCGCTGTACGAGGGCTTTCGCGGCTACTGCTCCTACGCATGACGAATCTCACCGAGGTCCGGCACCCCTTGGTTCAGCACAAGCTCGGCCTCCTCCGCGACGTCACGACGAACACGCACATGTTCCGGCAGCTCGTCAACGAGCTCACCCTGCTCCTGACCTACGAGGCGACGATGGATCTCGCGACCGAGGAGGTCGAGATCGAGACGCCGCTCGAGCGCGCGACCGCGCAGCGGATCTCCGGCAAGAAGGTCGCGATCTGCCCGATTCTTCGCGCGGGGATGGGCATGCTCGACGGCGTTCTCTCGCTGATCTCGGGCGCTCGGGTCGGCTTCATCGGCCTCTACCGCAACGAGGAGACGCTCGAGCCGGTCGAGTACTACGTGAAGCTGCCGGCCGACATCGCGGAGCGCGACGTGATCCTGCTCGATCCGATGCTCGCGACAGGCAACTCGACCGCGGCTGCGGTGGCCAGGGTCAAGGAGGCCGGCGCGACCTCGATCCGGCTGATCGCGCTGATCGCCGCGCCCGAAGGGATCGAACGGATCCACCGCGAGCATCCCGAGGTGCACATCGTCGTCGCGGGGATCGACCGGGAGCTGAACGAGCGGGGTTACATCGTCCCCGGGCTCGGCGACGCAGGCGACCGGCTCTACGGAACGAAGTAGAGCTCGGTGCCCGACGAGCTGGTCGACAACCCTGAAGTTCTCTACGGAGCGGTGGTCGCGCTCGTGATCGTGATCCTTCTCACTCCTGCCGTGGGCGGGATGGCGCGCCTGCTCGGCGTCGTCGACGTCCCCGAGCGGCGGCGACTGAATCTCAACCCCATTCCGCGCCTCGGCGGACTCGCGATCTTCTTCGGGATCTTCGTGCCGGCGCTCGCCTTCCTCGATCTCGGCCGTGAGACGAGGGGCGTCCTGCTCGGCGCCGCGGTCGCGACAACCGTCGGCGCAATCGACGACTTCCGAATCCTGAAGCCGGGCCGGAAGCTCGCGGGCCAGGTCGTCGCCGCCGCGATCCCGCCCTTCTTCGGCGTCTGGATCGACCATTTCACGTTCCCGTTCTTCGGCGCCGTCGACCTTCCGGCCACGGTCGGCGTGCCGCTGACGATGCTCTGGATCGTCGCTGTGATGAACATGGTCAACTTCCTCGACGGGCTGGACGGACTCGCGGCCGGCGTGTGCGGGATCTCGGCCGCCACCTACGCGGTGCTCGCGCTCTCGCTCGGAAAGACGGATCCGGCGATCCTCTCCGCGATCGTCGCGGGCGCGTGCCTCGGCTTCCTCCGACACAACTTCTTCCCGGCGCGGATCTTCATGGGCGACTCGGGCGCGCTCGCGCTCGGGTTCCTCCTCGCCGCCGTCTCGGTGCAGGGGCTTTTCAAGACCGCGTCGACGATCGTGCTCTTCCTCCCGCTCCTCGTCCTCGCCGTGCCGATCCTCGATACCTCGTTCGTCGTCGCAAGGCGGCTCAAGCATCGCGAGCGGCTCTCGGCCCCGGATCAGGCCCACCTGCACTTTCGCTTCCTCCGCCGCGGCTTCTCGCAGCGCCGGGCGACCGTGACGATGTGGGCCTGGTGCGCCACGCTGGCGGTGGCGGCACTCGCGACCCGCTTCATCCCCTTCCGTGCGGGCGGCGAATGGCACCTGTGGGAGACGGCCGCCGCCGCCGGGATCGGCCTCGTCGCGCTCGGCTTCTCGATCTACGTCGTCTACCTGCTCGAGATCGTCAAGCTGACGAACCGGCGCGTGCGTCGCACCGAGGAAGCCGCGCGCCACCGGCGCTCGGCGTAGCCTCAGCCGGCGAGAAACGTCAGCAGCCGCTCGTTGAAGCCGGGTGCGCGCTGGACGGCGTGGCCGGCGCCCGGGAGGACGGCCCGCTCGGCAGCGAGCTCACGCTCGAGCAAGTCGCAGACCGCGTCGAACGCGGGGTGGTGCCCGCCCGAGACGACGAGCTTTTCGATGGGTAGCGTCCGCAGCGTCGCAAGCGGGATCTTCGCCTCGTGCGGCGGGCGCTCGGCCATCAGCGTTCGGGCTCCCTGCTCGAGCTCCGGCGGGAGTGGGGAGGGAGGATCGTAGGACGATCCGACCGCCCGGAGGAACACCCGCAGGTACTGCTCCGGCTCGCTTGGACCTTTTTCCCGGAGCGCGACGGCCTCGCGCACGAACGCGTCCACCGCCGGGTTACCGCGGGCGACGTCGAAGCACGGTGGCTCGATCACGGTCAGGGAGCGAAGCTCGCGGAACCGTCCCGCCGCGAGCAGCGCGATCACGCCGCCGTAGGAGTGACCTGCGAGGTGGTCGCCGGGCTCGAGTCGCGCCGCGACCCAGTCGGCATGCTCCTCGAAATCCACGCGCGCGACCGGCGGGCCGGGCGGGAAACCGGGCCGTTCCAGCACGAGGAGTCGAAAGCGCCCGGCAAGCGGCGCCTGCCTGCTCCAGGTCGTCACGCCGTTCGTGACCGAGCCGTGGACGAGGACCAGCCGTTCCATCCGATGATCGTACAAAGTTGGCACGAAAGCCGTAAAGATGGCGTTTTCCGCTGTCACAATCTCCGCCTCACTTTGGTATGCTGGCCCCGGATGGAGCCCGCCACCTCTCGCTCGAGCCTCAGCCTCGCGGGCGCCGGTTCCGTCCTGATCGGGACGACGCTCGCCGTGATCGCGATCGCCGCGGGAATCGGCTGGCTGCTCGGGAACGCGGCATACGGCTTCCTGGTCGGCGCGATCCTCGGGATTCCCGTCGGCGTCTTCATGACCTACAAGCGCTACGGGCACGCCTTCAAATGACGGGCGCCTTCTCGACGCCGCGCCCGCTGCCAAGCCCGACGATTCCGCTTGTGGCCGGCGCCGCCGTGATCGCGCTCGCCCTCCCCGTTTTCCTCGCGGCTGGCTGGCCGCTTCGCGCGTGGCTGGTCGGTGGGGTGCTCTGGGGCGCCTCGCGCCTGCTCGCGCTGCTACTGACGCACCTCGTCCCGGCCGCGGGTAACCTCGCCGCCGGAGGAGTGATGGGCTTCGGGATGACCTTTCGAGCGCTCGCGGTGCTGGTCGTCGTGGTCGCGCTCGCAGCAACGGACGCGCGGCTCGCGCTCGCCGTCCTTCTGCTGTACGCGCTCGCCTACACGCTCGAGCTGGCCGTCTCGCTTGCCCTCTACTTCTCGGCGGACCCCGCATGAAGAGGGTTGCCGCTCTCGCGCTCACGGTGTGGCTCGCGCTTCCCTCGCTCGCACTCGCGTCTACGACCGAGGGCGCCGAAGAAGAGTTCAATCCCGAGCACGATTTCGAGATCGGCGAGTGGATTCCGATCCATCTCGGCCCGCTCGATCTCTCGATCAACAAGGCGGTCGCCTACCTGATTCTCGGCGCGGTCGTCACGATGGTGCTCGGGATCGCCCTGATGCGGATCAAGGTCGGCCCGAAGAACGATCCGAGCCGCCGCCAGGCAGTCGGCGAGATCGTCTACGAGATCGCCCAGACGCAGGTCGCCGAGCAGGGACTGCCGCACAAGTCGATCCGGCTCTGGTTCCCCTACGTCGCCACGCTGATGCTCTTCATCTGGGTCGTGAACATGCTCGGCTTCATCCCGCTCCCTCTCTCGAACGAGAAGGTCGACATCTTCGGGGTCGAGCTGCCCACGCTCGCGGTCTACGCGGCGACCTCGTCGATCTCGGTCACGCTCGCGCTCGCTCTGATGACGTTCGTCTTCACACATGTCGAGGGGATCCGCCACAACGGGCCGGTCAAGTACTTCAAGAGCTGGATCCCGGACGTGCCGAAGGGGCTCTATCCGCTGATCGTGCCGCTCGAGATCCTCGGCCAGTTCATGCGCCTGATCAGTCTCAGCGTCCGTCTCTACGCGAACATGCTCGCCGGCCACATGCTGATCCTGACCTTCATCGGCCTGATCTTCGTGCTGGAGAGCCTCGCCGTCGCCGTCGTCGCCGTTCCGGCGGCCGCGGCGTTCTACCTGTTCGAGGTCGTGATCGTCGTCTCGATCCAGGCGTTCATCTTCGCTGCCCTTTCCGCGATCTACATCGGCTCCGCAATAGAGCCGGAGCACTGAATTGTTTGCCAGGGTGGATGCGGGCAAAGCCCGCATCCACCGGCTAAGACCCCTGAAGAAGGGGTTTCGGAGAAACCCCTCACCGGCTCTCGGACAAGACTAAAAGGAGGACAATGTTCAACTTGCTCGCACAGGAAGCCGCCTCGAACGTGGACGCCGGCAAGGCGATCGCGCTCGCGCTCGGCATCGGTCTCGGCTCGCTCGGCGCCGGGATCGGGATCGGCAACATCTTCGGCTCGATGATCCAGGCCGTCGCCCGCCAGCCCGAGCTCCGCGGTGAGCTCCAGGGCATCCAGTGGCTCGGCTTCGCCCTCACCGAGGCCGTCGTCTTCTACGGCTTGATCGGCGGCCTGCTCGCCTACGTGCTGGTCTAGAGAAGAAGCTGACGATGATCGTTGCTGCGTCACCATTGATCGACGTCGTCCCGGGTCTGATGATCTGGACGCTCGTCTGCTTCGCGATCACGTTCTTCGTGCTGCGCAAGTTCGCCTTCGGCCCCATCCAAACGATGATCGACGCGCGGCGCGAGCGCATCCGCTCCTCGGTCGAGGAGGCCGAGCACGCCCGGGCCGAGGCGCGGAAGCTGCTCGAGGAGCACAAGGCGCTGATCGGGCAGGCGAAGAGCGAGGCCGGGGAGATCCTCACCGAGGCCCGCAAGGTCGCCGACTCGCAACGCGAACGCGCCCGCGAGGAGATCGAGGTCGACCGGCAGCGCCGGCTCGAGGACACGCGCAAGCAGATCGAGGCCGAGACGGCGCGGGCGCTCGAGCAGATCCGCTCCGAGGTCGCCGAGCTGACGCTCGTTGCCACGAGCAAGGTCACCGGCAAGGTGCTCGATCGCGACGACCACCGCAAGCTGATCGAGGACGCGATCGGCGAGCTCGACTTCTCCGCGCTCGAGCAGGAACGCGTTTAGCTTGGGCGTTTCGCACCGGATGTACGCGCGATCGCTCTTTCAAGCCGCGCAGGAGAAGGGGAAGCTGACAACCGTGCACGAAGAGGTCGGCGACTTCGCCGCGGCGATCGCGGCCGTGCCCGAGCTCCGAAACGTGCTCTCGAATCCCGAGCTCGCCGCACGGGCGAAGGCCGACGTGCTCGGCGAGATCCTCGGCGACGCCGACGAGCTCACGCGCAACTTCGTCCTCCTCGTCGCCGAGAAGGGGCGCGCGAACGAGCTCGAGGAGATCTACCGCGAGCTCGACCGGCTCGTCGCTGCGGAGGAGAAGCGGCTCAACGTCGTGCTGACGACCGCCTTCGAGCTGTCCGAGGAGGAGGCGGCGTCGATCCTGAAGAAGATCGAACAGGCCTCAGGGCGTTCGGTAGAGGCAACTCGCAAGGTCGATCCGGCCTTGATCGGCGGCATCGTCCTCCAGGCCGGCACCCTGCGCGTCGACGCGAGCGTGCGCGGCCGGATCGAACAGCTCCGCCACGACCTCGTCAGGAGTCGGTGAGCGTGCACGAGCGCAAAGTCCCTATCGGAAGCTCGCGCGTGACGTCTACAACTGCACCGGACTCCACCACGTAGCAGCGATCTTGAGTACGCATGACGCCTGACACATCCTCTTCCTCCTCGAACGTGCAGCGGACGACCGCGAGTCCGCGGAGCTCGGCGTCGCCCGCACCCTCGCAGCGCGCGCCTTGGGTCGTCCCGAACCCGACGATGGAGCTCCGGACCTGCTCGACCTCGTCCTCGCTCGCCGTTGGCTCACCGTCACCGCCGCAGCCGGCGAGCGCAGCCGCAAAGAGCAATGAAGCGGCGCTACGCTTCCCCCGCATGCGCGCCCTCCTCGTCCTCGTCGTCGCAACCGTCACGCTCGTCATTGTGCCCGCCGCCGGCGCGACGACGAGCTCGACCGTGCCCGACTTCTGGACGGGCTCGTGGCCCGCCTTCCTGATGGAAGGGGGCACCATCACGGATCCGCTCGGGACGCTCGAGTGGCGTCAGATTCGCCACGAGGAGGGGGTCGCGATGCTCGGCCGGAACTTCGGCGGCCGTCTCTTCGAAGGCTGCTCGACCGACCCGAGCACGATCTTCTTCCGCGGCAGCTACGTCGAAGGTGGCGATCTCGTCGCCTGCACGACCGGAGCCGACGGGAAGACGATCACCGGGCGGTTCAACGGGCGAGAGGACTTCATGTCGGGAAGCTTCACCGTCTCGATCATCCGGGACGACGACAAGCGGATCTTTGCCGGCAAGTATTTCGAGGATCACGGAATCACCACCGACTGGTGCGGCAGTCTCGATCTTCCGACGCCCACCCCGAAGAACACTGCCCCGAAGCCGGTCCTCGACACGGCACCTCCAACGGTGAGCGCGCTCGGCTGGAGCGGCGCCGCGGGCTCGGCAGTGCCACTCAGGGCGAAGGTGAAGGACAACCTCGGCGCGAACGTGTCGGTCGAATTCACGGTCAGGCGCAAGGCCCGCCTGGTGAAGTCCGCGACGATCACCGCCCGCGCCGACGGCTCGCTCGCGAAGGCCGTCTGGCGGGCTCCGAACGACCTGCGGGGAACGTTCACCGTCTGTGCGCAGGCGACCGACGCGGCAGGCAACGAGAGCGGGCGGAGCTGCGCGATCATCCGGCTCAGCTGACCCGCCGCCCCACCCATCTGAAACCAGCAAGGAGCTGATGTGAAGCTACGCCCGGAAGAGATCACCTCGATCCTCAAGTCGCGGATCGAGCAGTTCGACGTCCAGACCGATCTCTCGGAGGTCGGCACCGTCCTCCAGATCGGCGACGGGATCGCGCGCGTCCACGGGCTCGAGAACTGCATCGCCCTCGAGCGGCTCGAGTTCGAGCACGGCGTCGTCGGGATCGCGTTCAACCTCGAGGAGGACAACGTCGGCGTCGCGCTCTTCGGCGAGTGGCAGGAGGTCAAGGAGGGCGAGCCGGTTCGGCGTACGGGCGCCGTCGTCAGCGTCCCCGTCGGCGATGCCCTACTCGGGCGCGTGGTCGATCCGCTCGGCCAGCCGCTCGACGGCGCCGGCGACATCGACACGAGCGAGCGCCGTCCGCTCGAGTTCAAGGCGCCCGGCGTCGTCGAGCGCCAGCCCGTGAAAGAACCGCTCCAGACGGGTGTGAAGGCGATCGACTCGATGACGAACGTCGGTCGAGGCCAGCGCGAGCTGATCATCGGCGACCGCGGCACGGGCAAGACCGCCGTCGCGA
>JBBJLW010000029.1:0-45564 GCA_037720595.1 Gaiellaceae bacterium
ATCCTGAGTACGCAGGGCCGCTCTACAACCTCGCGTGCTGCGAGAGCCTCGCCGGGCGGACGGACGACGCGATCAAGCATCTCAGGCTCGCGGTCGACCGCCACGAACCGTTCCGGTCGCTCGCTGCAGAGGACAGCGACTTCGACCCGATCCGCGACGAGGCCACTTTCAAGGAGCTGGTTCAGGGCAGCGCAGCCGAGCCAGCTATGGGGTAAAGCCTCGCTCGCTTTCACGCGATCTCGGCCCCATCTCCCCGCCGCGCTCGTCACCGGGTTCCGGCTGCGGACGCCGATACACTGCTCCTTGGCCGCTCAGCTCGACGTTTGGTTGGTTGCGGCGAGCGTTCTCGCGCGCGCTGCGGCACGACGTACCCCGTCCGGGGGAGCATGTTCCGTTCGATACGTGTCGATCATTTGTCGATGTGGTAGTGCGGCCATCACAAGTCTCCGTTGCCGATTTCGGCGAGCGCGGTGCCGAACGGTGGCGCCGTCGGCTGTCGGTTCCGTCTCGTCGGCGGAACATGAAGGCGGAGCTGCTTGCGCGGCTGCCGCTGCTCGCTGGTCTTCCGAGAGCTGAGCTCGAGCGGCTGGCACAGGGAACGGAAGACCTGGAGTTCTCGGCGGGGAAGGTGCTGTGCCGTGAGGGAGAGCGTCCGCGCGAGTTCTTCATGATCGTCAGCGGATCGGCCGAGATAACTCGCGGGGGCGACCACGTTCGGGGGCTCGACGCGGGCGATATCTTCGGGCAGCTCGCCTTAATCGAAGATGTGGCCCGTTCGACGACCGTCACCGCTCGTACGCCGCTCCGCGCGTTAGTGCTCTCGAGGAGCGCGTTCTGGAGGTTGATTCGCGACAGTGGCGAGGTGGAGCGCCGGGTGCTGCGGGCGCTCGTTGCAGAGAACGTCGCTGAGCGAATCGTCGCAGAGGACGCCTTCCGGCGGCAGGTCGAGCTGACGACACACCAGGCCGCTCACGATGCACTGACCGGTCTGCCGAACCGGACGTTATTCGCGGATCGGGTCGAGCAGGCGAGCCTCGAGGGCTCACGCTACGGCAGCAGGTTCGCGGTGATGCTGATGGATCTCGACCGGTTCAAGGAGGTGAACGACGCGCTCGGCCATCATGCCGGCGACACATTGCTGACAGAGGTTGCAAGTCGTCTTCGCGGAGCTGTCCGCGAGTCCGACACCGTCGCCCGGCTCGGTGGTGACGAGTTCGGGTTCCTCATCAGGAGAAACGATCTGCGGCAGATCGAGACGACGGTGAAGAGGCTCACCGCAGTTCTCGAGCGGTCGCTGCTCGTCGACGGGGTGGCGCTTACGATCGAGTCGTCGATCGGGGTCGCGGTGTTCCCAGAGCACGGCTCGGACGTGGGAGAGATTCTGCGAAACGCAGACATCGCCATGTACGAGGCGAAGAACGGCAGTCGGAGCTATGCGATCTACCGGGGCAACGTCAAGGGATCACATGGCCGCCGGCTGATGCTCCTGGCGGACCTTCGGGACGGGCTCGAGCGCGGAGAGCTCGTTGTCCACTACCAGCCGAAGGCGGATCTGGCGACAGGCTGCATCACGTCCGTAGAGGCTCTGGCACGGTGGGCTCACCCGGAGCATGGCCTGATCGGGCCGAATGAGTTCATCCCGCTCGCGGAGCAGACGAGCCTGATCAAGCCGCTTGCGCTCCATGTCATCGACGAGGCGGTACATCAGTGTGCGGTTTGGCGCGAGAAGGGGCTCGATCTTCGCGTCGCTGTGAACTTGTCGATGCGCAACCTCCTCGACACCGACCTTCCGAGAGACATCCAGCGCGTGCTCGATCGCTACGGCGTCAGCGCAAGAGCACTCGACGTCGAGATCACAGAATCAGCGATTCAGGCCGATCCCGCCCGGACAACCGCCACGGTCGAGAAGCTGAGCGCGATGGGGATCCGGATCTCGATCGATGACTTCGGCACCGGCTACTCGTCCTTCTCGTCCCTCAGCCGACTGCCCGTGAGCGAGATCAAGATCGACCGTTGCTTCGTCACGAACATGCTCACCGACAAGAACAGCGCCGGGATCGTGCGGTCGATGATCGCGCTTGGCCGCAATCTCGACCTGACGGTCGTCGGCGAAGGCGTCGAGACGGCCGCGAGCTACGAGCGCCTGAGGACGCTTGGCTGCGACACCGCCCAGGGGTTCTACCTCAACCGCGCTGTGTCCGCCGACGAACTCGAGGAATGGCTGCAGGAGCGACGTTCTCATCCGGTCAACCCCGAAGTGCGGCCGAATCGCGATGCTCTTCTACACGCAGATCTTGCACCGTCGACCGCCGCCTGAGCTCGAGCATCAGGACGGAAGCCCCACGAAACCAAAATGTCAGGAGAAGCGCCCCGACGGCGACGACCGAGACCACCGTCAGCACCGGCCGCAGCCTCTTACTGAGCGTCATCGCCCAAGCACAACGAGGAGCTCGAACGCGAGATACCCGAGCAGACCCAGCCAGATCACCTGCGCAACTGCGATCGCGACGACGACGGCCAGGGCAAGGCGAGACGAAGTGCCGCCGCGCCGGTTCGCGCGCGCCGGCGTCGCAGTGGCCAGGCTGCCGCCCGCAGGCGGCGCTTCGATCCCGACGTTCGACCACGACTGTTGGACTTGTCGCCTCGTCGCCGAAGCCAAGGCCGTCGAGACCTCCTCCGGCGCAGCCTGAGCTGCGTCGTACGGTTCAGGTTCCGCTGCCAGTCCCCGTTCTGAACCGCGTCCGAGGAGGATCATCGGGCCGCGTTTTTGTGTGCCGGCGGCCGGGTATTCCACATCGGGCGATGCGGAGGCAGACCGTAGTCTTAGTCTCGATGGCGGCGGGACTGCTCGGTCTTGCCGCGTCGGGACGGGCGTCGATCTCGATTGCCACGAATGTCGTGCGCCCGGCGCTTCGCATTGATGCGCTCGGAAACGCGGAGGTGAGCTGGAGTTCCGGAGGAATACGACGCACCCTGCTTGTGCCGGCGGTGGGTCTCTATCTGCCCGGCGGTCGGCTATCGACTGCGGACGTTAGTCGCCCGGCCACGGTCACCGGGCTTCCCTTTGCGAGAGTGATACGTCGCGGCCCAAATGGCACTCTCTATGCCCTCCAAACCTGGCGCGTTGAGCCGGCTGGGCCGGTCGAGCTTCACTTCTCGCGCTGGAAGGGCACGCGTACCACCGTGACTCTGACCGCCGAACCTGCGTCGGGAAGCGAACGGCTCGTCGGCCGTGCGCAGTTTCAGGGAAAACCGGTAGCAGGCTATTCACGCACGAACTCGGGCATCCGCTATCGCATCTTTGCCTTTCTCGACTGCTTTGGCTGCCCGCAGGGAGCCTGGCGTCGTCTCGGTGGAGTCGCACCGCGCGCTGACGGAACGTTTCGGCTACTCGTGAAATCCAACCTCCGTGGCTCCCGTTATCGCGTCACGATTGCCGGGCCCAATCGAGGTTCAACGCTGGCACCAGACGCAAGCGCGATCACAACTAGCTCGCTGGGCTGATCATGAAGTGCTCGCGGTGGACTTGCGCAGCTTCACCAGGCCGGACTTCCGCGGTGGCCGGGAAGAGCTGCTGGCGGGAGCCGGAGTTCCGCCAGGCGGAGCGGACCCGTCAGCGGCGCTGAGGCGGCCTGCCGCCGTTTCGGAGGAGTCAGCCGGCGCTGCGCCGGTTCCACGGTTTCGAGCGCAGCGCCGAGGCGAGCTTCGCCCGGGCGTCGCCGAGCACCGACTCGCCGTGGGTCACGAGGGCTCGCTCGGGGTCCAGCTCCAACAGCGGCTTGAGCGTCGGGATGAAGCGGTCGCGGAACCAGCGGGTGCGTTGCTCGCTGTCGAGGTCGTCCTCCCAGACGCGTAGCCGTCCGCCCGTCTCGATCACCGCGTCACCGAAGGCGAGCGCCTTGTGCGCCGGGATCCAGAGCGGTTGCTCCTGCCGGCGCGGGCTGCCGATCGCGTGGGCGCGCGCGCCGGCGGGCAGCTCGGTCTCCGGGGTGATCGCATGGAAGCCAGCGCGCTTGGTGAGACGGCTCGCACAGGCCTCGTGCCCCCAGATCGTGCAGCGCTTGCCGTGCTTTCGGCGCAGGCGCTCGGCGTCGCGCACGTGGTACGGCATCGTGATCAGCACCGCGATCCCGTCCGCACCGGCCTGCGCGTCCACCAGCTCGTGCACAGGCGCTGGGTCGGATGGCAGCAACGGATCGATCAGCAGCAGCTCGGCATCCGTCTTCAGCGCGAAGCTGGCGACCTCGTCCCCGAACCCTGCCGGATGCCAGTCGGGGTGGCGAGCGGTCCAGCGCCAGATGCCGTCGTCGATCAGGTCAGGAGTCGTGGTCATCCGGTCATGGTAATCGCCAAAACGGTGGAATCCGTTACGGTCGCGGCTCGCGATCCCGATCATCTGCTTGGCGTTGATCACCCTCGCCCAGCAGAAGAAAAGACCACACGACCGCGAGCGCCGGCTGCGCGACCTGCGGATCCTGATCGTCCCGATCTGAATCGTCTTCTGCGCGTAGACGAGGAGCCCCCGTGCAGTCCCAGTTGTGGCAAATCACAGGGTGGTGCATGGTTGGGTATGCCGGAGCCCGGTGAGATCGGTGAGATGTAAGCGTTTTGGGAACCGCGTAACTCGGTCTCTCCCGCCGCGTTCTACATGCTGCGGGAGGGCGGCGTCGGACGGGCCAGCGGCGGCTGCTTTACGGGGGTCACGACGCCGTCCTCTCATTCTACCGGAGCGCTGCAAAAACAACTGTAGGCGCGCCCCCGAGGAGTGCTTGAGCTCCTCGGGGAACACGATGTCGACCCACGAGCCCCAGGGGGGAAGATCTGGAACTCGGGCGGCAGTCGGGTCATTGGGGCGCGCCTGAGATACTTCTACTCCACCAGAGTTGCTTCCGCAACCCTTGTGAGACACCGGGCTCCCGGAGAGGATTGGGCGCGCCCCGAGGAGTGCCGGCCTCCTCGAACACGATCGTCGACCACGAGCCCCCCGGGGAACGGGTCAGCTCGGGCGGCACGGTCGCTAAAGCGCGCCCACCCCCAGCTTCGACCGCAATCAGCCTGCCCCTTCCGGATCCGCCCCCCGTTCGGGTGATGAGCGAAGCCAGGCGCAGCCATATCGTCGTCGGGACGGCCGGCGCTGGGATGCGGCAGGCGCCGGCCGCCCCCTCACCGTCGATCGGAGGCCCGAGCCGTATAGCCCGCCCAACCTCCTCTCCTCATTCGGGGAGGGAGCCGACGGCGAGCTCTACGTGCTTAGCTTCGACGGACACGTCTACCGCCTCAACTAACGCAGTCGGAACTCCGGCGACCACCCCGACAGTTCTGAGTAGGTCGGAGAGTTCCGCCGTTGCGGACGCGGGCACCGGGATACCAGCGAGCATCATGGAAGACGAGGATACGGTCGTGGCTCCAAGCCTCGGTCGATGGGGTGGTGGCTCCCGGCGCGCCCCGCTTTCTAGCATCGTCTGAGCGTGCGCGCGAAGCGCACCGAGTCGTCCGGCCGAGGGTGCCAGCCACCTACCTCGGGATCCGCAAAACGACGCGGCGGGTCGCTCCTTTCGTCGTACCCGCACATGTGCCGCCTCTGTCATCCCAGCACCACGAGGTCACGGTAGGTGGCGAGCAGATAGCGACCGTCCCGGGCGAGCGTCACGAGGTTCCCGTTCAACTGCTCGCTCGTGTACGGGACGATGATCCGCTGCCGCACCTCGAGCCCGGCGTTCCGGCAGGCCGGGATCATGTCGTCGGCGTGATTGATCGGCCGCTGCTTCTCGAGCGTCGAGCCGACGATGAACGCCAACCGGCCGCCCTTCTCGAGATGCGACACGCACGCGGCGACGGTCGCCTCCCACGCCGCCAGGAAGTCTTCGTAGCTCATGTTCCCCAGGTCGCGCGGGTTCTTCGAGTAGCGCCCCTTCGCCTGCTTCCAGTAGGGCGGGTCGAGCAGGATCAGGCTCGCCTTCTTCGGGGCCGCCTCCGGCCAGCCGGCGGCGATGTCGTGCTCGTGGATCGGCAGAAGCGGGTTCCCAGGGGACAAGTCCGACGCCCACACCCGCCGGCACATCCGCTTCGCCACCTCGATCGTCGTGCCGCCGCCCGCGAACGGGTCGACCACGATCTCGCCCGGCTCGGTGTAGAGCCAGAGCAGGTTCTCGACCGCCTGCGCCGGCATCCGGCCGAAGTGAGAGCCATCACCCTCATCCGCGGCCTTCCCGAACGTCCACACGTCCGCGTGCGGGAGCGGATCCGGTGCGGGATTACCGACATCCGTCGCAAATCCCGCACACCACTCAGCAACGGTCGTGTCGTCGACGCCGATCTGCTCGGCGATCTGCCGGTAGCTGAAGCAGTTCAGCCACAGGTCCCACGCCCGCTCCCGCTGCAACTGCTTCTCGTACTTCCGCGCCTCCTGCGTCCACCGCTCCACAGAACGCTCCGACACCGAGAGCAGACTCGCGACCTCAGCCATCCGAGCGGGCCCCGGCAGATCAGCGAACGCCATCAGCCACAGCTTCCCCGCGAGCCGCCGCTTGTCCGCGATCGCGAGCTGCTGGCCGTGCGTCGCGTTCCGCCGGATCGACTCACGCAGGATCTCCGCGTCCGGAATGTCCCCGAGGTCCTCGACCTCGACCGTCGTGGCGCCCTCCTTCCGGTGCGCCTGCCAGCGGTGGAAGCCGTCCACGAGAATCCCTCCGCGCGCCACCACAATCGGCGGGAGCTGCTCGAGCGACGCCCGGTAACGCTCGATCGCCGCGTCGTCCTGCTTGAATCGAGGGTAGAGCTCCTCGACGAGCTCGATCGTGTCCACGCCGATACGAGCAGTCATTCCTCTCTCCTCGACCCGCGGACGGACGAGAGAGGCAGCCGGCAGCTTGACCTCGGCGACGGACGCTTCACGGGCTGTACGGCGCCGTAGGGGCGGGTCCGGGTGAGGGTGCCGCAGGTCAGGCACGGACGGAGGGCGCTCACCGTCCCGCCTCCTCCGATTGGAGTGCCAACTTCCACTTGTCCTCGGCCGTCAATCCGACGTCTCTCTTCCAGACGGTTGGCTTGAAGTCTCGCCCGGGCGTGTAGCCGAAGACGTCACGGAGCGCGGTGTGCCAGTCTTCTGCCCCCTCTTCCTCGCCGGCTTCGGACACCTCCGCTGCCACCCCGTCGAGCTTCACGCTGACAGCGTCGGCTGGGTCGCCGGCCTCGAGCGCCTGCCGGATCTCTCGGCCCACCCGACCGATCAGGTCACGATTGGGATCCAGACCCTCCGCACGTGCGCTATTCACGAAGTCGGTCACGAGCTTCTTCTTCGCAGGTGTGAATGTGTGGTGGTGCGCGGCGCGCGCACCCTGCGGAGCAGTTCTTTGAGTCTTCTTCACCTGAGTCTTCTTCACCTGAGTCTTCTTCACCTGAGTCTTCTTCTCTATGGGACCGGACATGGGTGTCCGGTCATGAGCGGACATGGATGTCCGGTCTGATAGGACGCTGGTGTCCGGTCTGATCTTGAGCCGGTAGCGATTCGTCCTGCCGTGGCCCTGCTGCAGACTCTCTACAAGGCAAGCGTCTTGGAGTTCGCAGAGGTAGCGGCGAACCGTGCGGACATGGACGCCCATCGCGTGCGCGAGCGTCTCCTGGCCGGGAAAACACTCCTCGTCCTGCCACGCATAAAGACGGAGCAGGGTGTAGGTAAAGCGGGCCCCGTGCGACAGGCTGTTGTCGAGAAGAACCGAGTTCGCAACCTGCGTGAAGCCCCTCACGTCGCCACCCGTTGTGACAAACTTGCGGAAAGTACCTGCTCAGAGATGGTTCTCGGCGGTGCGAATAATGCCGCCATGAGAGAGGTGAAAGGGAAGGCGACCGGCGACTACGGTCACCCACTGGAGATGGTGACGCCGGAGAAGCGCCGACGCCTTCGCCGCGCTGCCGAAACCTGGTTCTCGCGCCATCCCGAGTGCCGAACGCTCGACTGCCGCTTCGAGGTCGTTGCGATCCAGGGAAGGAGGCTCGAGCGGGTTATCGCGGAGATCTGACCTCAGCCGCCCGCGAACGCTCGGCGTAACGCCTCGCTCTCGCTGGCCGGAATCATCGACATCATCGCGTCGATCTCGACTGCGAGTCGTCGTCGCAGCTCGCCGCTCCGCGCGTCGAAGCGCAGGACCGGCGGCCAGACGTCTCGGGCGCCGCGCAGCTCTCGCCGGAGTCGGGCGAGCGACGCCTGCTCGCTGCGTACGGCCCGGAGCAGGATCGCGCGCTGCCTTCGCGCCGCCTCGCGCCTCGGCGCCTGCGCCGCAATCGCACGGTAGGAGCGCGGCCAGACCGTCGCGGCGGCGGCGAGAAGCGGCGGGAGTTCCCGGCGGAGCAGGCGGCCGCCTTCTGCTCGAGATTGCCGGCCTGCCGCTGCGATCGTGCCGAAGATCTTCGTCGAGAGGACACCCGCGTTTGCGCCTGCGGTCCGGATCGCCACAACCTCGCGGACCGCCTGGGCGCCGCGTAGCTCCGACTGTCGTACGACCGGCTCGGGCTCGGCGGCCGGCTCGCCTGCGCACCCTGCGCCGAAGCAGCCCACGAGAGCCGCGGCGAGCCCGATCGCCAGCACGATTCTCATGTGCTCTCCTACGTCGATTCGTCGCCTCCGGATTAATCGCGCCGCAATGCGGCTGTCCGGCTCCTGCGGCTACGATATGCCTGCCGGAAGGCACTATCCCCGAACGGGCGCACTCGTCAGGACGGCTTCGGCCCGGGCGCGCCGGCCACCAGCAGGTGGCGGGAGAAACTTCCGGCTGAATCCCGAATCTCTGTCATTCAGCCGGAAAGGAACACCGAACACCAATGTCGATCACGCGCACACGATTTGCCACCCAGACCCGAACGTGGGTGATCATCGCCGGTCTCGCCGCCCTCTTCATCGGGCTCGGGGGTCTTGTCGGCGGCTCGAACGGGATCATCCTCTTCGCCGGGATCGCGGTTGTCTTCAACCTCGTGATGTTCTGGTTCTCCGACAAGCTGGCGCTGAAGGCGAGCAAGGCTCGCCCGGTCGACCGCAGCGAGGCACCGGAGCTCTACCGCGACATCGAGGAGATCGCGGGGAGGGCGGGAGTACCGATGCCTCGCGTCTACCTGATCCCATCCGAGCAGCCGAACGCGTTTGCAACCGGCCGCAGCCCGAAGAAGGCGGTCGTCGCCGTCACGGAAGGTCTGCTCCGCTACCTCCCGCGAGATCAGGTGAAGGGCGTGCTCGCGCACGAGATGGCGCACATCGCCAACCGCGACATCCTCGTGATGACCATCGCGGCGATGATCGGAGCGGCGATCTCCGCGATCGCGAACATCCTCCAGTTCTCGATGCTCTTCGGCGGAGGCGACGACGAGGACTCGAGCCCGCTCGGGATCGTCGGCGCGCTCGTCGCGATCATCGTCGCGCCGATCGCCGCGATGATCCTCCAGCTCGCCGTCTCGCGCCAGCGGGAGTACCTCGCCGACGCGACCGCGGCGCAGTATCTGGGCGAGGGCCGGCCGCTCGCCGAGGCGCTCGGCACCCTGCAGAAGGGCACCGAGGCGGTGCCGATGAACGTGAACCCGGCGACCGAGGCGCTCTACATCGCGAATCCGCTCCGCAAGGTCGGCATGGCGGCGCTCTTCTCGACGCATCCGCCGATGGAAGAGCGGATCCGCCGTCTGCACGAGCTCGACGCCGCGAACGGGATCCACTACTAGACGTGCGCAAGGGCGGTTTCTGGCAACGGCTGAAGCGGGTCTTCGGGCTCGCGCCCCCGTCGGAGCCGCCCTCGACGCCGCCCGACGAGGAGCCGGCGCTCGTTCCCGCCGGCCCACCGCGGCGCCCGCTCGGGAGCGATGCCGTCGCGCTCGAGCTCCCCGAGGAGCCGTCGGACTCGGACGTCCGCGGCCGTGAAGCGTGCTAGCGAGAGTGCCTCGGGCGGGCGCCGCAGCTGTGATCGTGATCGTCGTCGCCCTGATGGCCGGGGGCACCGCCTCCACGAGCGCCTCCGCGGTTCCGAGGACGCTCGCGAGCTACTGCAGCCCGAGCGGCGATGTCTGTTTCCGCGCAGTCGTCATGAATGGAACCGTGCGGCTCGGAATCGCGACGGCCGCCCGTTACTTCGCCCGGTACACGCTCTGCTTCGACTACCGGGTGGTGCCGCAGCCCGGATCCGGTGCGGTTCGTTTCCGATTTTCCGTGGCAGCAAGGTGTGGTACGGGTCTGTGAGGCTGCTGCCGACGTTTCCCGGAGGCGAGCCGGGCGCCTACCGGGTGACGTGGAAGCTGGACGGGGTGCCGCTCGGTCCGACGCTGCAGTTCCGACTTCCTGTCGGCTGAGCGGTTGCAAGGGTCTGCCGGTCGGCGGCGAATCCGTCGTCGTGGCGCTGACGCAAACCCAGCTCTACCCTCAAGTCGATCTCGCGCTCTCGTGGTCCGAGCGGGAGCTACCGGAGCGCGAGCGGACGAAGCACGTGCACCGGCTCCATCCGTATCTCGGCAAGTTCGTGCCTCAGCTCGTGGAGACCCTTCTCGCGCGCTACGTGAAGTCGGGCGGCCGGGTTCTCGACCCTTTCGCCGGCTCGGGCACGACGCTCGTGCAGGCGCTCGAGTCCGGCTATGACGCGGTTGGAGTCGACGTTGCGGCTTTCAATGCGCTGCTGATGCGGGTGAAGACGGCGGATTACGACCTGGCCGCGCTCGAGGGGGAGGTGCTCGAGGCGCACTCCCGGCTTGGACGCTCGCGGGCGAGACCGCGCGGGTACGTGGCGAAGTGGTTCGCTCCGGGTGCCGCGGCCGAGCTGCTCCACTTCCGTTCGGAGCTGTCACGCTATTTCCACGCGGAAGTTCTGCGCGTCGTGCTCGCGCGTGCGGCCCGTTCCGCCCGGCGCACGACCCATTTCGACCTCGACTTTCCCAAGGCGCCCCAGGTCGGCGAGTACTGGTGCCACAAGCACCGGCGCACGTGCCGGCCGGTTGAGACCGCGAACAAGTTCCTCTCCCGCTACCTGCTCGATACGTTGGCGCGACTGAACGCATTCTCGGCGGTGCGGGACGAGCACCGCGCAGCGGTCGTCCTTCACGGGGACGCGCGCGAGCTCGAGCTCGGAGGTCCGTACGACGGGGTCGTCACGTCGCCGCCGTATCCGGGCCTGATCGACTACCACGAGCAGCATCGGTACGCATACGAGCTCCTCGGCCTGGACGACCGGCGCGAGCGCGAGGTCGGGGCTGCCGCGAGGGGCACGAGCCGGGCGGCGATCGAGGAATACAGCGCAGGGATCGCAACCGTGCTCGAACGGGCCGTGGAGACACTCCGCCCGGGGGCGCCGGTCTGCATCGTCGTCAACGACCGCCGAGAGCTCTACCCGGAGATCCTGCGCCGAGCCGGACTCGTGCTCGCAGACCGGCTCGAACGTCACGTCAACAGGCGGACGGGCCGGCGTTCGGGCGAGTACTTCGAGTCGATCCTGATTGCGACACATCCTTGACGAAGCCGTAGCTCTTCGGTCACAGCTTCGGGCGTAGCGTCGAAAGCGTGCTCGCGCGCACCGTCACCTACGCTCTCGTCGGTCTCGAGCCGAGGCGGGTGGAGGTCGAGGCGCACCTCGAGCGCGGCGTGCCTGGGTTCGCGATCGTCGGCCTGGCCGACCGTGCCTGCCAGGAGGCGAAACATCGGGTTCGGAGCGGAATCTCGTCGAGCTCGCTGGAGTGGCCACTCGACCGTCGGATCACGGTCAACCTCGCTCCGGCGGGCTTGCGCAAGGAAGGATCGAGCTTCGACCTCTCGATCGCCCTGGCGGTGCTGGCGGCCTCGCGACAGGTGCCGGCGGAGCGCCTTGCGGAGCATGCCGCGGTTGGCGAGCTCGCTCTGGACGGACGCATTCGGCCGGTGCGCGGTGCATTCGCCGTTGCCGAGGGTGCGCGCAGCCTCGGCCTCGACCTGATCCTCTGTGCGCCCGAGTCTGCGGCCGAAGCCGAGCTTGCGGGTGTGCAAGCGGTGCCGGTCCGACATCTCGGCGAGGCGGTCGCCTATCTGCGGGGCGAGCTGCAGCCTGCCCCGGTCGAGCAGCCCGACGAGCCGTTCGAGCCGGAGCCACCCGATCTCGCCGACGTCCGCGGGCAGGAACGGGCCCGGCGAGCCCTCGAGCTCGCCGCGGCAGGTGGGCACAACCTCCTCCTGGCCGGTCCGCCCGGCACCGGCAAGACGATGCTCGGGCGGAGGCTGCCCGGGATCCTCCCGCTGCTCGCGCCGGCCGAGGCACTCGAGGTAACGCGGATCCATTCGGTCGCAGGCCTGCTCGCGCCCGAGCGGCCGCTCGTCTCGCGCGCGCCGTTTCGCGCTCCGCATCACAGCGCCTCGACCGCCGCGATCGTGGGTGGTGGGCCGGGGCCGCGACCCGGCGAAGCGAGCCTTGCCCACCGGGGGGTGCTCCTCCTGGACGAGCTACCGGAATTTCAGCGGCCCGCGCTCGAGGCGCTGCGCCAGCCGCTCGAGGACGGGATGATCTCGATTGCACGCGCGAGCGGCCAGGCGCTGTTTCCGGCACGCTTCCAGCTCGTCGCGACGATGAACCTGTGTCCTTGCGCCGGGCGCGGCGATCCTGCGGCAGAGTGCTCGTGCTCGCCGCAACGACTCGCCGCCTTCCGGGGGAAGCTCTCCGGTGCTCTGCTCGATCGCTTCGATCTCGTGGTCACGGTGCCGCGACCGAGAGCAAGCGAGCTGGCCGCAGGCCCGTCCGAGGCCTCTCGCCCGGTGCGCGCCCGTGTCGCCGAGGCCCGTGCGCGCCTGCGCAAGGACGCACCCGCTCGTACGAAAGCCGCAGACGAGCTACTCACGCGCGCCGTCGAGCGACTACCGCTCTCGGGCCGCGGCCGCGCCCGCGTCGCGCGGGTTGCTCGCACGGCCGCGGCGCTGGCCGGATCGGACGCTGTCGAGTCGGAGCATGTCGCCGAGGCGCTCGCCTACCGTTCGCCGAAGGAGCTCGCCGGGTGATGCAGGAGCTTGCACTCGCCTCGTTCGCGGCGGTGACGGAGTCGCATCTCGTAGCAGAACCACGCAGCACTCGCTATGCGCGTTTCAAGGCGTCCTTCGACGCGGCGGCGGAGCTCCGGCGCCTCGACGCCCTGGGCTACCGGTTCCTCGCCCGTTCTGACGTGGCCTTTCCCCCGCTGCTCCGCGCGATCCACGACCCGCCGCCCGGACTCTTCCTGCGCGGTGTCGGCGCCGTTGAGCTGATGAGCAAGCAGGCGGTGGCGGTGGTGGGTGCCCGGGCCTGCTCTCCGTACGGCCGGCAGGTGGCGCGGCGCCTGGGTCGTGAGCTCGCGGCTGCCGGCCTCGTCGTGGTCAGCGGCCTTGCCCGCGGCGTCGACGGCGAGGCTCATCGCGGTGCGCTCGAGGCGGGCGGCCTCACGATTGCAGTACTCGGCTGCGGGATCGATCGCGACTATCCCTCCGCGCATCGCTCGCTCGCGCGCGAGATTGCCGAGACTGGTGTAATCGTCTCCGAGTATGCGCCGGGGATCGCGCCGGCGCCCTGGCGGTTCCCAGCGCGGAACCGGATCGTGGCGGGCCTCTGTGCGGCGACGCTCGTTGTTGAGGCACGCGAGCGCAGCGGTGCTCTCATCACGGCCGACCTTGCTCTCGAGGAGGGCCGCGAGGTGTTCGCCGTCCCAGGGGAGATCACCTCGACGCTGTCCGTCGGGTCGAACGCGCTCCTGCGACTCGGCGCTACTCCGTGCACCGGGAGCGTCGATGTGCTCGAGAGCTACGGGCTCTCGCCTCTGGAGGAGCCCGTGCTCGAGCTCGGAGACGGCGCTGCTGTGGTGCTCGAGCGTGTGCGCGAGGCGGCGACGAGCGCAGACGAGCTGGCGCGGGCAACCGGGCTCGGAGCAGGCGAGTTGGCCGGCGTCCTGACCGAGCTGGAGCTCGCCGGAGCAGTCACCGTCGAGGAGGGAATCGTGCGTGCGTCGCGTTAGCATCGGCGGATGGCCGACTCGTTCTGGCTCGCAGAGCCCGCCCCGGCGCTGCCTGTCCGGAAGCTCCAGGGGGCGCCCGAGGTCGAGATCGTCGGCGGCGGCGTCACGGGCTGTTCGTGCGCGCTCGCGCTCGCCCGAGCCGGCGTGCGCGTGCGGCTCCACGAGACGCGCACGATCGCGTGCGGCGCCAGCGGGCGTAACGGCGGTTTCGCGTTGCGCGGCGGCGCGATGTCGTACGACACCGCGCGCACGAAGCTCGGGCCGCAGCGGGCGAGAGACTTCTGGGCGCTGACCGAGCGCGGGCTGGAGTCCATCCGAGAGCTTGCGGGCGACGCTTTCCGTCAGACCGGCAGTCTGCGGCTCGCCTCCGACACCTCCGAGCTCGTCGAGCTCGAGGCCGAGTTTCGGGCGCTCGAGCAGGATGCGTTTGCGGTCGAATGGCTCGATGAGCTACCGCCGCACCTCGGCCGGTTCGCGGGGGGTGTCCGACATCTTCCGGACGCCTCGATCCATCCGGCTCGCTGGTTGCGACGGCTCGCCCAGCACGCAGCCGAAGCGGGCGCGGAGCTTCGGGAAGGTTCGCGTGTCGAGAAACTGACCCATTTGACCGCACCGACTATCGTGATCGCGACCGACGGTTATACGAGTGGGCTCGTGCCCGAGCTGGACGCGGTGATCGGCCCGATCCGCAATCAGGTCGTCGTTACGGAACCGCTCGACGAGCTGCTCTTTCCGCTCCCGCACTACGCGCGGCACGGATACGACTACTGGCAGCAGCTTCTCGACCACCGGCTCGTCGTCGGCGGTCGCCGTGACGCGGACGAAGCGGAGAACACGGGCGAGGAGACGCTGACGTCGGTGATCCAGGAACGGCTCGAGTCGCTCATCGTCGAGCTGGTTGGCCGACTCCCGGCGATCACGCATCGGTGGGCAGGGATCTTCGGGTCGAGCCCCGACGGGCGCCCGCTCGCCGGTGCGGTACCGAAACGGGACGGGCTGTGGGTAGCGGCCGGCTACTCGGGACACGGCAACGTGCTCGGGTTCGTGTGCGGCGAGCTCGTCGCAGCCGCGATCCTCGGCGCCTCCCCGCCCGAGCTCGAGCTCTTCGATCCCGCCCGGATTCTCGGCTAGAGCTGGAGCCGTTGCAGGTCGAGGTCGTCCGCGCGCGCGAGCGCGGCCTTTGCTATGGCGAGGTCCTGGATCGCCAGCCCGGTCGAGTCGAAGACCGTAATCTCGTCGGCTGATGCTCGACCCGTCGCGGAGCCGATCAGCACAGCGCCGAGCTCGGTGACATCACCGCGTGCGATTGCTCCAGCCTCGAGCGGGGCAGTCAGCTCCCCGCCGTGGCTTGCCTGCTCCCACTCGTCGCAAAAGACGTGTGCGCGGGCGATCTCGGCGATCGCGATCTCGGCCTTTCCCGGCCCGTCCGCGCCCATCAGGCTGACGTGCTGCCCGGGCCGGAGCGCGCCTTCTCCGACCACGATCTTGCGGCCAGGCGTGACGGTGACGAGCAGGTCGGCGGCCAGGGCCTCCTCGCGACTAGCGGACACGTCGGCGCCCAGTTCCGCCGCCGCAACTTCCGCGCGGCGCCGATCGACGTCCCACAACGAGACGGAACGGCCGACTGCGACGAACGTCCGCGCGGCGGCTTTGCCGTTGACACCGGCGCCGATCACTGCGGCGGTTTCGGCATCCGGCCGGCCGAGCACGTCGGCCGCGATCACGGCCGCGGCGCCAGTCCGGAGTGCCGTCACGGCCCCCGCATCGAGAATCGCCTCGACCATTCCAGTGTCGGCGTTCGAGAGCACCACGAGACCGGTCACGGTCGGGAGCCCGAGCGCCGGGTTGCCAGGGAACGACGTAACCCACTTGAGTAGCGCGTGTCCGCCACCGACCGCCGGCATCGCCCGGAAGTCGCCGGCCGGATAGTTGGTGACGTAGAGCTTCGGCTGCATCGTCCATTCGCCACACGCGTGCGCGACGAAGGCCTCGCGAACCGCTGCGTACGCCGTCTCGGGCGGCACGGCCGCAACGACGTCGCGGCCGCTGAAGAACGACACCATCGGTGGAAGGGTAATTGCACAATTGGCCCAGACCTGTTGCACATCTGTGCGTGCGCTCCGGCGATCATTGCCCCACCCAAGAGGGTGGGGGGTTGGTGGCGGGTCTTCGTCCCACCACCAACTGCGAGGCGACCGCGTCGCGCCGCCGAGAGCCTCGGTCTAGAGCGCCTTCACCGCCGCCGTCAGCCTGATAACCGAGTCCTTCGCGTCGCCGAACAGCATCTGTGTCTTCGGATCGAGATAGAGGGCATTGTCGATCCCGGCGAAGCCCGGGCTCATCCCTCGCTTGAGGACGACGACGGCTGAGGCGTGATCGACGTCCAGGATCGGCATTCCGAAAATCGGGCTCGAAGGGGTATCGCGGGCAGCCGGGTTCGTGACGTCGTTTGCCCCGATCACGAGCGCGACATCGGTCCTCCCGAACTCCGGGTTGATCTCCTCCATCTCCTGCAGTTGCGTGTAGGGGACGTTCGCCTCTGCGAGGAGCACGTTCATGTGTCCCGGCATCCGACCGGCGACGGGATGGATCGCGTAGCGGACGTCGACGCCGCGCTCCTCGAGCAGATCCGCGAGCTGACGGACGTCGTGCTGGGCCTGCGCCACCGCGAGCCCGTAGCCCGGGACGACGACGACCCGGCGGGCATAGGTGAGCATGATCGCGACGTCGTCGGCGGTCGTCGCACGAACCGTGCGCCCGTCGTCGCTCACGGCCGCTGCCGCAGGGCCTGCGACCACCTTCCCGAACGCGCCGAAGAGGACGTTGCCGATCGTGCGGTTCATCGCCTTGCCCATCAGGAGTGTGAGCAGCGTGCCGGAGGCGCCGACGAGCGCGCCGCTGACGATGAGGACGTTGTTCTCGAGCTCGAAGCCGGTCGCGGCGGCCGCGAGGCCGGTGAAGGCGTTCAGGAGCGAGATCACCACGGGCATATCCGCACCGCCGATCGGGAGCACGAACAGCGCGCCGAAGGCGAGCGCGCCGGCGATCAGCGCGACGAGAAGCCATTCGCTCTCGGCTCCGGCGACGACCGCAACTCCGCAAGCGACCGCAGCCGCAAGGATCAGCGCGTTGACGAACTGTTGCCCTGTGTAGGTGATCGGGCGACCCTGGATCAACTCCTGCAACTTCGCGAATGCGACGAGCGAGCCCGAGAAGGAGATCGCGCCGATCAGCGCGGACAGTCCGATCGCGATCGCCACGTCGGTCGGTAGGCGTCCGTCGTCGGACGTCCGGTTGTGGAACTCTGCGAGCGAGACGAGCGCCGCCGCACCTCCGCCGACGCCGTTGAAGAGCGCCACCATCTGCGGGATCGCGGTCATCTTCACGCGTCGCGCGCCGACGACTCCGAGCAGGCCGCCGAGCACCATCCCGACCGCGATCAAGCCGTAGCCGACGACCTCCGATTGAGCGAACGTGACGACGATCGCGAGCAACATCCCTGCCGCCCCGATCTGGTTGCCTCGTCGGGCGTGCGCAGGAGAGGAGAGGAAGCGGAGCGCGAGGATGAAGCTGATGATCGAGACGAGGTAGAGGAGCTCAGTCAGGGTTTCGTTCACGCGGCTCCCGCTTCTTGAACATCTCGAGCATCCGGTCGGTGACGACGAAGCCGCCGACGACGTTCGCGGAGGCGAGCACGACGGCGACGAACCCGACGACCTGCGTCAACCCGTCCGCCTCTTCCATCCCGGCCACGAGCATCGCCCCGACGATCACGATCCCGTGGATCGCGTTCGTACCGGACATCAACGGCGTGTGCAGCAGCGTCGGCACCTTCGAGATCACCTCGAAGCCGAGGAAGACCGCGAGCACAAGGATGGTCAGCTCGATCACGAGCGTCGCGTTGTGACTCATGCCGCCACCTCGCTGCGCGTCACGCAGGTGCCTGCAGTGATCTCGTCGGCGAAGTCCAGCGCGAGCTCGCCTTCGGGCGCCAGATGCTGCAGGAGCGCAGAGACGTTGCGGGCATAGAGCTGGCTCGCGTGGTAGGGCATCGTCGCGGCCAGGTTGGTCAGGCCGACGATCGTGACGCCGCCACGCACGATCTCGGAGCCGGGCTCTGTCAGCTCGCAATTGCCGCCTGTCTCGGCCGCGAGGTCGACGATCACCGAGCCGGGACGCATCCGATCCACTGCCGATGCCGGAATCAGCAGTGGCGCGGGCCGGCCGGGGACGAGCGCCGTCGTGACCACCACATCCATGTCGGCGATCCGGGCTTCGAGCGCCGACTGCTGCTGCGACTGTTGCTCCGCGGTCAGCTCGACCGCGTAGCCACCTTCCGTCTCTCGTCCACGCACTCCGAGATCGAGGAAGGTCGCGCCGAGGCTCTCCACCTGCTCCTGGACGACCGGACGCGTGTCGAACGCGGACACGACTGCGCCGAGCCGCCGCGCGGTCGCGATCGCCTGGAGGCCGGCGACGCCGGCGCCGAGGACGAGGACTTTCGCCGGCGCGACGGTTCCGGCCGCCGTCATCAGGAGGGGGAAGAGCCGCGGCAGCCGGTCGGCGGCGAGGACGACGGCCTTGTAGCCGGCGACCGTGCTCTGGGACGAAAGGGCGTCCATCGCCTGAGCGCGAGTGATCCTCGGTACCGACTCCATCGCAAAGGCGTTCACGCCCTTTGAGGCCAGGCGCGCGACTCCGGCCGGATCGCCCAGCGGATTCAGGAAGCCGATCAGGATGGTGCCGGGCTCGAGCGCGTCGACCTCCTCGGCGCTCGGCGGCGCCACGCGGACGACCGCCGTGACGTCGTGGTAGAGCTCGTCGCGCTCGACCACCGACGCCCCCGCCTCGACGTAGACCTCGTCCGAGAAGCCGGCTTCCAGGCCCGCGCCCTGCTCGACCGTCACGTCGAAACCGACTCCCGCGAGTCGCGTCACAGCATCGGGGACGAGGGCCACGCGTCGCTCGCCGGCAGCCGACTCTCTGGGAACTGCGATCCGCATCGAGCGCAACTCTACGGAGCCCGCCGCGGCCGGAGAAGGGAACAGGCGCACGCCCGGACATTTCGCTGCTCGCGTGCACCCGCGCTGGGGCGGAAAGCCTCTGTGATTCGAGATAGTCGTTGGCGTTTCAGAACTGTTCCGCAGTGGCACACCTGGACAAACGCAGGACGGCCGAATACGCGTACGAGTCAGGATGAACCGCGGAGGCCAGTTGTGCGAACCACCTGATCGGTGGCTGCCCAGTCAATGGCCACCCGGAAAAGGAGACACATGTCTGACACCATCCGCACGTGGGGTGACCTCGACCAAGACGGGGCCCTCGAAGAGGCATCCGCCAAGCTCGTCGGCGACGATCGCGCGAGCTTCCTCCGTAGGGCCGCTTTCGGTGGCGCAGCAGTCGTCGGCGCCGGCAGCCTGATGGGCCTGCTCCCCTCGATCGCCGAGGGCGCAACTCCCGCGAGCGACGTCGCGATCCTCAACTTCGCCCTCACGCTCGAGTACCTCGAGGCCGCGTTCTACGCCGAGGCGAAGGCGAACGCCGGCATCTTCGTTGGTGACACGCGCAACTTCGTCTCGGTCGTGGCCAGGCACGAGGCCGTCCACGTCGCGTTCCTGAAGAAGGCACTCGGCAGCGCCGCGGTCAAGAAGCCGACCTTCAACTTCAAGGGCACGACCCAGAACCAGGCGAAGTTCCAGGCCACCGCGCAGGTGCTCGAGGACACGGGCGTCACTGCCTACCTCGGTCAGGTGACGAATATCAAGACTCCCGCGATCCTCAAGGCGGCCGGGACGATCGTTACGGTCGAGGCGCGGCACGCCGCGTGGATGCGCCACATCCGCATGGTCGCTCCGGCGCCGCTGGTCTTCGACACGCCGAAGACCAAGGCCCAGATCCTCACCGCCGTCGGCAAGACCGGCTTCATCACCGGCTAGCTCGAAGCAGAACGACAGCTCGTTCGCGGGGCGGCCTACGGGTCGCCCCGCTGTCGTTCTAGAGCGAAGCCCAGATCTCGAGCTTCGACCGCGTCCGCCGAATCACGTCGTCGGTGAACTCCGTTGAGCCCGCGTGGCCGCCGAGATCGGCAGTGCGCACACCCTCCGAGACCGCCTCGAGGCACGCCTCCCGGATCGCCCGGCCCGCCTGCTGCGCCGTCTCGTCCGCGTGCGAGAGCAGTGCTGCTCCCGCGAGGATCATCGCCATCGGATTTGCCACGTCCTTGCCGAAGAGCGCCGGCGCGGTGCCGTGCGCCGCCTCGGCCATCAGCGCCTTCGGCACGTAGTCCTCGCCGAAGGCGACGAGGAGCGACTCCGACCCCGCGATCGAGCCGAAGAGCGGCAGGACGAGGTCGGAGAGGATGTCGCCGTCGCGGTTAAGCGCGGGAATCACGAGCGGCGCGCCGGTGTTCTTGAGCAGGAGCGCGAACGTGGCGTCGATCAGTTGCGGCTCGTAGGGCACCTCCGGGTGCCGCTCGGCTGCCGCATCCATCTCTTCCTTCAGCATCCCCTCGTACGTCGGGCTGACCGTGTACTTCGGGCCGCCGAAGACCTTGGCTCCCATCCGATCTGCCTGCCGGAACGCGAACTCGGCGACCGAGCGGCAGATCCGCCGCTCGATTCGCTCGGTGCGAAATGCAACCTCGCTCTCGCCTTCACCTTCCCGCCACTCCTTCGCGCCATAGGCGTCGCCGACGGCCATTCGCACGACCGAGATCGGGGCATGGGCGCCGCCGATGGGCACGATCCCCGGGATGCGCCGGCCCGTGCGAACGATCACCTGGCCGCCGATCTCCTCGCGCAGGAGTCGATTTGGCGAGCCGACGTCGTCGCGTTTCTCGGGCGTCACCGTTGCGGCTTTGAGCCCAAGACCCGCCTCGCGGATCGCCGTCGCCGCTTCGAGGACGATCCCGTTCTGCGTTTCGCGACGCTTCGCGAGCGAGAGGTCAAAACGCGGCAGCGAAAGCTCGAGTCCGATCACGTCGGCGGCGAGCACGCGGAGCGACTGCTCGAGCAACTCCTGGCCCGTCTCGTCGCCCTCGAGTACCACGATTGTCCGCGTGTCCATCGGCGGCGGATTCTACTGGCGCGATTGTGGGAACAGGGCCGCGATGGCGCGCAAAGGAGGATGGCGCCGTGCCGGGGGTCGCGGCCGCTTTCGCTACCTCGACGCGCGCGGGAATCGGATCGACGATCCGGCGAAGATCGAGCGCATCCAGCAGCTCGTGATTCCTCCTGCCTGGCGGGATGTCTGGATCTCTCCGCGCGGCGGCGCGAAGCTGCAGGCGACCGGAATCGACGCGGCAGGCCGTCGTCAGTACCTCTATCACCCGGATTTCCGCGCCCAGCAGGAGCAGGCGAAGTTCGACAAGCTCGTGCGGTTTGCCGAGCGCCTGCCCGACCTGCGTCAGGCAATGGGCGGGCACATGATGCTCGAGCGGTTCGAACGGGAGCGTGTCTGCGCAGTGGCAATCCGCCTGATCAACCTGGGGTGGTTTCGCGTCGGCTCGGACCGCTATGCGAAGAACTCGCGCACGTACGGTGTCACGACGCTCTCCAAGAGCCACGTCACGATTCGCGGAAACCGGATCGCCTTCAAGTTCCGCGCCAAGCACAAGCTGCTCGTACGAACGACGCTCGTGGATGTCGAGCTCGCGACGGCAATCCGCGAGCTTCTCAACCAACCGGGTGGGACACGGCTCTTCCGATACGGACAACCGGGTGAGCGCTCCAATCTCACCGGACACGTCTTGAACGACTACATCCGCGAGTTCATGGGCGAGGAGTTCACGGCGAAGGACTTCCGAACCTGGGGCGGAACGCTGACCGCGGCGATCGGATTTGCGGAGCACGGTCCCGTCGAGGACGCGAAGGAAGAGACGCGCGTGCTCGCTGCGGTGATGCGGTTGGTCGGCGAGCGGCTGGGAAACACTCCGGCTGTTGCAAGGTCGTCGTACGTAAGCCCAGCGGTGGTGGAGCAATATCTCGACGGACGCACGATCGCCGACTTTCGCCCGCGTCATTTACGAGTCGTGAAGGCGCGCGATATCGGTCTAGACCCCGAGGAGCAGGCACTCCTCAGCCTTGTGCGCTCGTGGCGAATACGCCGGGGCCGACAGGCGGCGTGATTTCGCACCGCGTTCCGTGTATCGTTCCACGCGTCTTTTCGGAATCCAAGGAGGAATACCCGTGGCTCGCAAGACTGTTCTCGTTTCCGACATGTCAGGCTCGGAGATCGTCGAAGGCAAGGGCGCGACGATTCGGATCACCTTTCACGACGCCCGGAAGGGCGTGCGGGAGCTCGACGTGACCGACGGCGAGGCCGAGAAGCTGGGCGGGCGTCAGGTCGCGCGTCGCGGCCGCCGGCCGAAGGCCGCCGCGGCGTAGACGAGGAGGAGTTCGGAGCGGGGGCGAGCCCGCTCGAATTCCCCGCTCTTTGCCCGATTCCGAGCCTGAGAGCCTTCCGAGCCCGGACTAGGATGGGCCGATGGGTCTCGCCCTCGTCGTCGGGCCGGCAAAGGTCGGCAAGATCGCTCGTCTGCTCGAGGGGTACCTCGACGCGATCGAGCACGACCCTGTTCTGATCGTGCCGAACGCGGCGGATATCGAGCGGGTCGAGCGCGACCTGTTGAGGAGAACCGGGGCACTTCTCTCGGGCTCGATCGGCACCTTCGACGACCTCTTCCGGCAGCTTGCTGTCGGAGCGCCCGGCGCTCGTCCCGTCGCAGGCGAGTCGCTGCGGACGCTGCTCGTGCGTCGCGCCCTGAACCGGACGAGGCTGAACGGGCTCGGCCGCTCGGCGCGCTTCGGGGGCTTCGCCGATGCTCTGCTGGCGACGCTCGGCGAGCTCGAATCCGGTCTACTCGATCCGGAAGAGCTCGACGGCGACCTGGCCGGGCTCTACGCCGCCTATCGGCTGGAGCTCGATGCGGTCGGCCTGTGGGATCGCGGCACCCTGCGTCGACGCTCTGTCGAGCGCCTCCGCACAGAGCTCGGGGCCTGGGACGGCCGCCCGGTCTTCGCCTACGGCTTCGAGGACTTGACCGGCGCCGAATGGGGGCTGCTCGAGACTCTCGCCGGCAGGACGGAAGTGACGGTCTCGCTCCCGTATGAGCCTGCTCGCGCGGTATTCGCCTCCCTTCAGCGGACGGTCGAGGATCTCGCTGCGATCGCCGACGGGCGGATCGACGAGCTGCCCTCCCGCTCTGCCGAGCACGGTCACCCGGCGCTCGCCCATGTCGAGCGGTTCCTTTTCGCCGACGAGCCCCCGACCGGCCCGGAACTCGCGGGCGCGATCCGCTTCTTCGAGGGCGCGGGAGCGCGCGGCGTCCTCGAGCTCGTGTCCGAAGAGGTGCGTGAGCTCGCCGCCGCCGGGACGCCGTTGCATGAGATCGCGCTCGTCGTACCGGCGCTCGAACGCTGGCGCGCTCCCGTCGAGACCGTTCTCGGCACGCTCGGGATCCCCTTCGCTGTCGAAGGCCGTGTCCGGCTCGGCCAGACGCCGTTCGGCCAGTCGCTGCTCGCGCTTCTCCGCTTCGCCTGGCAGGACGGCGGCCGCCGCGACCTCTATGCGTACCTCCGTTCCCCCTTCTCGGGCTTCGCCCGTTCCAACGTCGACTTCCTCGAGGGGCGCCTGCGCGGGCGGGCCGTCTCCGCGGGCGCGCTCGTCGAGGAGGAGACGAACCGGCTGCGCGACGGTAACCCGATTCCCGCGCTGGAGGCCTTGCGAACGGCGTCGAGTCCGGCGGTGGCCGTCCGAGCGTTGATCGACGCGATGGCTCGCGCCGCTCACGGGCTCGAAGCGCCGCCGGCCACCGTTGCTGCCGGAGACGATCTTCGCGCCTACGACGCGGTCGCCCGTCTGCTCGACGAGCTCGAGGGCTGGATCCGGCTGGGCGGCGAGCTCGGCGCCGACGAGGTGGTCGCAGCGCTCGAGCGCGCCGAGGTGCGCCTCGAGCGAGCGGAGGCGGGTCGCGTCGCCGTGCTCGATCTCCTGCGCGCCAGGACTCGCCGTTTCGATGCGGTGTTCGTCCTCGGCCTCGAGGAGGGAAGCCTGCCGCGGCGCGGCACCGCATCGCCGTTCCTCGACGACGAGGTGCGCGGGGAGCTCGACGGCCGAACGCCGGCCCGGCTGACGAGACCCGATCCGGTCGCGCGCGACCGCTACCTCTTCTACACGGCGTGCACTCGCGCGACCCGGCGGCTCACGCTCGTCCGGGAGGCGGCGACCGACGAGGGCAGCCCGCGTGAGCCGAGCCCGTTCTGGGACGAGGTCGCGGCGCTGTTCGAGCCCGACGACGTCGCACGCTGGACGCGGCGCAGACCGCTTTCCCAGCTCACCTGGTCGATCGACGACGCGCCCACCGACCGAGAGCGACTGCGGGCGCTGGCGCAGCTAGCTTCACGCGACCCGCTCGAGGCCGATGCGCTCGCGTCGGCGAACGGCTGGGAGCGCAGGCTCGATCGGGCGAAGCGGGCGTTCACGAGGTCCACGCGGCTCGTGCATCCGCGCGTGCTCGGCGAGCTCTCCGCCAAGTCGACGTTCAACGTCACCGAGCTCGAGCGCTTCGCCGACTGCTCGTCCGCGTGGTTCTTCGAGCGGCTGATCGATCCGCACACGATCGACCGGCGCGTCGACGCGATGCTTCGCGGCTCGGTCGCGCACACCACGCTGCACCGCTTCTACGCCGGCCTGCCGAAGGAAGTCGGCTCGGATCGCATCGAGGAGTCGCGGCTCGGCCGCTCGCTCGAGTTCCTCGGCGAGTGTCTGGACGGCGCACTCGCCGGGGTGAAGATGGAGATGACCGAGCTCGAGCGGCGCGAGCTCGAGCAGAGCCTCCGGCGCGACCTCGAGCAGCTCGTCCGCGACGAGGCCAAGTCGGAGCTTCCGCTCGTCCCGCGGCGCTTCGAGGTCGGCTTCGGCTCCGAGCGCGCGGCCCCGGAGCTCCAGCGCGGGCTCGACCTCGGCGACGGAATCTCGCTCTCCGGCAAGATCGACCGGATCGATGTCGACCCCGGCAGCGCACGCGGGATCGTCCAGGACTACAAGTCGGGGCGAACCGGCCACTCGGCGGTCGAGATCGAGAAGGAGCTCCGGCTCCAGATCCCGCTCTACATGCTCGTTCTCCGCGATCTCGTCGGGATCGAGCCGCTCGGCGGTCTCTACCGGCCGCGGGCCGGCGAGCGGCGCCCCCGTGGGCTCCTTCGCCTGGAGGCGAAGGATGACGGCATCCCCGGCTTCGCGAAGAACGACTATCTCGACGAGGAGGCTTTTTGGGGCCGCGTCGAGGGCGCGCGCGGGTTGGCACGCGGCTTCGCCCAGCGGATCCAGAAGGGCGACGTGCTGCACGACCCCAAGGGCGGCGAGTGTCCGGCCTGGTGCGATCTCTGGCGGATGTGCCGGATCAAGCGCGCATGAGGCTCTGCACATGAGGCGGGCGAACGAGCAGCAGAGCGCGGCGATCGCGGCGCGGGGGCACGTCTTCGTCTCGGCCGGTGCCGGGACAGGCAAGACAACGGTTCTCGTCGAGCGCTACGTGGAGGCTGTGTGCGACCGCGGGCTCGACATCGAATCGCTCCTCGTCATCACCTACACCGAACGCGCTGCAGGCGAGCTGCGCGGCCGGATCCGCGCTCGGCTGAACGAGCTCGGCCGACACGATCTCGCTCGCTCGCTCGACGGCGCCTGGATCTCGACGATCCATGGGTTCTGCCTGAGACTTTTGAAGGCGCACCCCTTCGAGGCCGGGCTCGATCCGCGCTTCCGGATCCTCGACGAGAGCCAGGGCCGCGTGATCCGGAGCGAGGCGTTCGAGGCGGCGCTCGACGCTTTCTGCTCCTCCGAGCAGCCGGAGCGGTTGCAGCTCCTCGCGACCTACGGCGCCTCGGGCCTGCGGCGAATGCTGACGAGCGTCTACGAGACCCTGCGATCGGCGGGACGGGAGTTGGAGTTCGAGCTTGGGTTGCGGCCCGGTCTCGATGCGCGTCTCGCCGAGCTTGCCGAGGCCGCTCGCTGTCTCGCCGACGACACGCAGGCGACCGAGCTCGCGCGCACGTCGGCCGCGCAGGCCTTCAGCCTGACGTCTGCGCCGCAACCCCCGGAGCGGCTGCTCGATCTCAGCGGCCTGCGGGCCCAGGGAGAGCGCGCGGCGAGTTACGAGGAGGCGCGCAAGGCCGTCGAGCAGGCGGCGCTCGATGAGCTTGCGCTCCGCGACCGCGAGCTTCTCCAGGAGCTCCTGCGCGGGTTCGCGGCAGCGTACACCGAGGCGAAAGACCGGGAGTCCGCGCTCGACTTCGAGGATCTCCAGCTCCGCGCCCGCGAGCTCCTGCGCGAGCGTCCGGAGCTCCGCGAGCGCGAGCAGCTCCGCTTTCGCTCGATCATGGTCGATGAGTTCCAGGACACGAACAGGCTCCAGTGCGATCTCGTCGATGCGCTCACCGGACCGGGTACGGAGGTCTTCTTCGTCGGGGACGAGTTCCAGTCAATCTACGGGTTCCGGCACGCTGACGTCCAGGTCTTCCGCGAGAGGCGCGCCGCGGCTGAGACGCTGCTGCCGCTGACTCGGAACTACCGCTCGCGACCGGAGGTGTTGCGAGTCGTCAACCACCTCTTCGCGACCGAATTCGGCGGCGAGTTCCAGGAGCTCGCAGCCTCGGGCGATTTCGTCGATCCCGTCTTCGGTACCCCCGTCGAGCTGCTCGTGACCGACAAGTCCGCCTACGAGGGCAGCGGTGTCCACTGGCGGCGCGCGGAGGCGAAGCACGTCGGCCGGCGGGTGCAGGAGATCGTTGCGAGCGGTGCTGCGAGCGCGGGCGAGATCGTGCTCCTCTTCGCCGCCGGCACCGATGCCGAGTGGTACGAGGAGGAGCTACGCGCGGCCGGCCTGCCCACGTATCGCGCGACCGGTCGTGGCTACTTCGGTCAGCAGCAGGTTGTAGACCTCCTCTCATACCTGCGGCTCCTGCACAACCGCTACGACGACGACGCGCTCGTCAGCGTCCTCGCGTCCCCGTTCGTCGGCGTCTCGAACGACGCCTTGCTGCTCGTCCGCCGGGCGGCGGGCAGGCGGCCGATCTTCACCGGGATCGAGCGCTCGGTCCCGCAGGGATTGACGGATCGCGACGAGCGGTTGCTGCGCGCATTCCGGCAGCGCTTCGACCGGCTCGTTGCGGCGTCGGCGCGGCTCTCGCTCGAGCGGCTCTGCGAGCGCATCGTCGCCGATCACGACTACGACCTGGCGGTGCTCGCGCAGTGGGACGGTCGCCGCCGGTACGCCAACCTGCGCAAGCTCGCGCGGCTCGCCCGTTCCTACGAGGAGCTGCGCGGCCCCGACGTCGAGGGCTTCGTCCGATTCGTCGCCGAGCAGGAGGCGGTCGGCGCCGGCGAGCGCGATGCAGCCGCGGAGGAGGAGGGCGCAGACGCGGTCAGGCTGCTCACGATCCACTCCGCCAAGGGACTCGAGTTCAAGGTCGTGGTGGTCGCCGACGCGGGCCGCGACCGGAATGCGCCCGGGGCCGACGAGATTCTTTGTCTCGCCGACGGGCGTTTCGGTTTCCGCGTCGCGGATCCGGCGACGGGCATCCGCTATCCCGCGTTCGGCTACGAGGACGTGCGTGAGGTGCGCAAGGCCGAGGAGGAAGCCGAGCGATTGCGCCTCTACTACGTGGCAATGACCCGGGCGATCGACCGGCTGATCGTCTCGGGCTCGATCGACCCGGACCGTAAGGCCGACGAGAAGACGCCGATCGGCTGGGTTTTGAACCGGCTCGAGTGCACCGACGACGCGGCGGCCGCCACAGGGCCGGTCGAGCTCGAGCGCGAGGGCACGCGTGTCCTGCTCCGCGTCGATCGAGGCTCGGCAGCGGAGCCCGAGCCCGCACGCGCGGCGGAACTACCGCTCGCGGACGAATCCGGGCAGCTAGCGCTCTTCTCACCGGAGAACGCGCCGACGTTGCCGCCGCTCGCCCCTGCTCTCGCGCCGATCGTGCCGCTGCCCGCGCCGCCGCTGCACGACGTGAAGCGGCTCTCCTTCAGCGCGCTGGCGCTCTTCGAGCGCTGCTCCTACCGCTACTTCGCCGAGCGCGTCGTCGGGATGCAGCCGGCGGACGCGAGCGTGGCGGTGCCCGGCAGCAGCGGCCTCGCGGCTACTGAGGTTGGGGATGCAACGCACCGGCTGCTCGAGCTCGTCGACCTCCGCGCTCCCGAGCGGCCCGACCTCGAGCGGGTGCGCGCCTGGTATCCGGAAGTGACCGACGATGAGCTGGCGCGGATCGAGGGCTTCGTCGCCAACTACTGCGAATCGGCGCTCGCGCGGCGGATCGCCGGGCTTCACGGCGCGTTGCCCGAGCGGCCGTTCGCTTTCGAGCACGACGGCGTGCTCCTCCACGGCCGGCTCGACGTGCTCCAGCGCCAAGGAACGCGGGCGCTCGTCCTCGACTACAAGACGAACTCGCTGGCCGAGCACGGCCCGGAGGAGATCCTCGAGGCCGACTACCGACTGCAACGGCTCGTCTACGCGCTCGCCTGCTTCCTCGCGGGTGCCGAGGAAGTCGAGATCGTCTACCACTTCCTGGAACGGCCCGATGCCGTCGTGACCCGGACATTCGTGCGCGAGGAGCTACCGGAGCTCGAGGCCGAGCTTTCCGAAGCGATCGCTCGCATTCGCGCGGGCGCATTCCTGCCGAATCCGAGCGAGTCCACGTGCGCCGGCTGCCCTGCGCGCGACGTGGTCTGCGCCGGGCCGCGGCTTCCCGGCGCGCCGATGCGTCCTCCCGCGCTGGCCGCGGTGGGCTGATGCGCGTCGCCGTCCTCAACGACGTGCACGGCAATCTCCCGGCGCTCGAAGCCGCGCTCGCCGAAGTCGCGGCTCTCGACGTCGACCGGATCGTTTGCGGCGGCGACGTCGCTGCCGGACCCTTCCCGCGCGAGTGCCTCGAGAGGCTCGTCGACCTCGGCGCCCTCTTTGTCCGCGGGAACGCCGAACGTCTGCTGAGAGAAGGACCGCTTCGCTGGGTGTCCGAGCGCCTCGACGCTCGTTCGGTCGAGTTCCTGGTCGAGCTGCCCCAATCGGTGGCGTTCGGCGGAGTCCGCTACTGCCACGGCTCGCCCCGGAGCGACGACGAGATCCTCACGCGCGTCTCGCCCGACGAGCGCTTTCGGGCGGCGCTCGCGGACGTTTCGGAGAGGCTCGTCGTCGGGGGCCATACGCATGTTCAATTCGAGCGTGAGGTCGACGGAATCCGCTTCGTCAACGCGGGCAGCGTGGGAAGGCCGTATGAAGGTCGGCCGGGTGCGTTCTGGGCGCTCGTCGAGGGCGAAGCGATCGAGCTCCGACACACGCCGTACGCGCTCGACGCCGCGGTCGTGGCGATCCGCGCCACTGGCTACCCGGGCACGGACGAGCTCTGCTCGGTGCTCCTCGATCCCGAAGATCCGGACGAGGTCTCCACGTACTTCGAGAGCATTGCGACGTAGCTACGTCCTCGAGGCTCGCAGGAGCGTCGGGCGGAGGCGAGATCGAATCCGCCCGATCATCGGCCTGCTCGCCGGCGAGCATCCGGACGCGACGATCGCGCTGCGCTTCCGTACCGAGCTCGAGTTGCTCTTCTCCGTGATCCTCTCCGCCCAGACGACCGACGTGAATGTGAACCGCGTCACCGAGCGGCTGTTCGAGAAGTACCACCGGCCGGAGGACTATCTGGCCGTGCCGCAGGAGGAGCTCGAGCGTGACATCTACCAGACCGGATTCTTCCGGCAGAAGGCGAAGTCGTTGCGCGGGACGGCGCGCGTGCTGCTCGAGGAGTTCGGCGGCGTCGTGCCGCGGACGCTTCCCGAGCTGCTGCGGCTTCCCGGAGTGGCGCGCAAGACGGCGAACGTGGTCGCCGCCGAGCTCGGCGACCCGCAGGGAATCGTCGTCGACACGCACGTGCGCCGGCTCTCGCAACGGCTCGGGCTGACGAGACAGGAAGATCCGGTGCGGATCGAGCGCGATCTCGTCAAGCTCGTCCCGCGGGGGGACTGGGGCCACTTCCCGCATCTCCTGATCTGGCACGGCCGCCGCGTCTGTATAGCCCGGAAGCCGCTCTGCGAAGTGTGCGTTCTGAACGAGCTCTGTCCGTCGGCCCGTGTCGTTGTCACAGAATCGACACAGATCTCTGACACCGCCGTGTGAGCTTCTGCTCTAGCATTTCGAGTGGGGGCCTCGCTCCCCCGTTGGGGGCCCGACTGGCGCTCCGTTTCGGAGCCGGTCGGCGCCTGCTCCGGGTGGGAACGAGAAGCTTCGGGTGCGATCAGGCAGCCCTGATCAGGCAGATCTGATCAAGCAGGGGCGCGGGGTGCCCGGCGCGGCGAAAGCGACACGAGTAGACCCCCGTCGCTGTCGTAGCCTGGAAAGACATCGACCGTCACCGCCTTCACGCTTCCCGCGCGCGACCGAAGCTCGATCGGCTCGTCGAGCCGCCTCACGCCCCATTCGAGCGCAAGCGTGATCGGGTCGCGGTCGGCCTCGAACCCGGCGAGCCCGAACGCCTCCACCACGTTCTTCCCCATCAGCTCGGACTCCCGGAAGCCGGTCAGCTCGAAGACCCCACGACCTGCGGCGAGGATCCGGCCGCCGCGGTCGCAGGCGACGAGCCCCGCATTCGGGCCTGGGTAATAGTCGTCGAGCAGCTCGAAGAGGAAGCCGAAGCCGCAGCGCTCGCACGAGACGGCCTGGTCGAGCATGCCCTGTCTGCCGTCGTGGTCGAGCGAGCGATCCTTGCAGTTCGGGCAGATGAAGAAGGGCATCGAGCCAGCGTAGCGATGGGCTTAGATCCAGCGCTTCCAGCGGAAGAAGGCGAGCTGGCCGATCGTCGTCAGGGCGATGATCGCCCACGAGAACGCGTAGCCGAGCTGCCAGTGGAGCTCGGGCATGTGGTCGAAGTTCTGACCGTAGACCCCGACGATGAAGGTCGGGAGCAGGAGCAGGGAGGCGATCACGGTCAGCTTCTTGACGACCTCGTTCTGATCCTGGGCAATCTTCGACTGGTGATAGTCGCGTGCGCTCGAGATCAGGTCGCGGGCGACATCGAGCGACTCGACCGCGTGCAACAACTTGTCGTACGCGTCGGAGAAGCTGAGCTCGAGCGGCCGGTCGAAGATCTCGTCCTTGCCCACGTCGACGCGGCCGTCCACGATCCGGCGAACCGCGTCGCGCGTCGGTCCGAGGGTACGCCGGATCTGGAGTACGTCCTCGCGGAGGTCGGAGAGGCGGCGCCTGATCTGGGCGTTCGGCCAGCTCTCGATCCCTGCTTCGAGCTCGTCGATCTCGTCGTTCACGGTGTCGAGCAGTCGCAGATACCGCTCGGCCACCTCGTCGACGAGGTAGTAGACGACGAGCCCGGTAGACGGCGACCCGTGCGCATCGCAGGCGCTCTGAACCGGCTCGATCGAGAACGGCTCCTCTCCGGGCGGAGTCTTGCGGACGGTGAGCGCGACCTCGGGCGTGAGCACGAAGTCGACCTCCTGATAGAAGAGCCGGTCGTCTTCGGGGACTGCGACAGGGAGGAGGAGGACGCCGAAGACGTAGTCGCCGTGACCCTCGAACGTCGGTCGTGCCGTCGCGCGCTCGGGCGGTGGCGCCAAAAGCTGGTCGAGCGCGCTCCAGTGGAGCTCGACGGGAGACTCGGCCAGCAGCTCGTCCCGCGAAGCATCGAGCAGATCGATCCAGCGAACGCCCCGAGCCACAGGGCGAGGTTACCGATCGAGTCGGCCGGCCACCTTGCTCGAATTCAAGCGGGTTGGGTTTGCTCGCGGGGAGCCGTCGAGGCCGTCGGGAGGTGTCCGTGCGCGTCAGCCAGGAAGCGCTCGGCGTCGAGCGCCGCCGCGCAGCCGGAGCCCGCTGCGGTGACGGCCTGCCGATAGACGTGATCCTGGACGTCGCCGGCGGCGAAAACGCCCGGGACGTTCGTCTCGGTCGACTTGCCTTTCGTGATCAGATAGCCCGCGTCGTCGTGGTCGAGTTGATCGACGAACAGCTTGGTCGTCGGATCGTGGCCGATCGCGACGAAGAGGCCGTCGGTGACGTAGTCGAGTTGCTCGCTCGTCTCGAGGTGCCGCAGCCGCACTCCGGAGAGCTTGCCGCTCTCGACGCCCAGCACCTCTTCGACGACATACGGGGTCAGGATCTCGATCCTCTCGTGGGCCTTCGCGCGATCCACCATGATCTGCGACGCGCGGAAATCGCCTCGACGGTGCACGATCGTCACCTTCGAGGCGAACTTGGTCAGGAAGAGCGCCTCTTCCATAGCGGAGTCGCCGCCGCCGACCACGACAACCTCGCGGTCCCGGTAGAAAGCGCCGTCGCAGGTGGCGCAGTAGGTGACGCCGCGGCCATGTAGCGCACGCTCTGATTCGAGACCGATCTGGCGGGCGGTAGCCCCCGTCGCCACGATCACCGTCTCGGCCCGGTACTCGTCGTCCTCGACAGAGACCCGGAACGGGCGCTCGGAGAAATCGACAGTGGTTACGTTGTCCGTGACGAACTCGGTGCCGAAGCGCTCGGCTTGCTCGCGGAACTCGCTCATCATCGCGGGGCCCATCACGCCTTCCGGATAGCCCGGATAGTTCTCGACCTCGCTGGTGATCATCAGCTGGCCGCCCCACTGGAACCCCTCGATCACGAGCGGCTTCAGGTTGGCGCGCGCCGCGTAGAGCGCTGCCGTGTAGCCGGCGGGCCCACCGCCGATGATGATCACGTCACGAACGTCGCTCACTGCTCGATTCCTCCGCTGGTCACTTATGCGAACCTCACTTTAGAGAACGAATCGGAGATCCCGGCTGTTCCGCGGCGACCGCGGAGTGGACGCTGAATGTCAGCGATGTCCACTTGCGTACTGAGTCGAAATCTAAGCGGCGTCGATCGCGCGGAGCGTGGATTCGCTCTCGGGGACGAGTTCGGGCGCCTGCAGCGAGCGGGCCTGCCGGTCGATCGGCTGCAGTGGCTTGAGCTCACCCTCGATCCCATGTTGCTCGAACCGCCGCGCCTGGACGAGGACGCGCGTCTCGAGCGAGCCGATCGCCGAGTTGTAGTGGCCGACTGCGTTGTCGAGCGCCTTGCCCGCATCGCCGAGATGCTTCGCCATCGTCGAGATGCGCGCGTAGAGGTCTCGCCCGAGCTCATGCACCTCGCGGGCGCTCTGCGCCACGGTTTCCTGCTGCCACGTCGCAGCAACGGTGCGGAGTAGCGTGAACAGCGTCGACGGCGACGCGAGGATGACTCCGCTGCGCCAGCCGTCCTCGCTCAGTCCCGGATCGTGCTCCTGGGCCGCCCGGATGAACGTCTCGTCGGGGACGAACATGATCACGAAGTCGGGTGAGGGCGAGAACTGGCGCCAGTAGGCCTTCTGCGCCAGCTTGCCGACGTGGTCGCGAACCTGGCGGGCGTGGCCGACGAGATGCTCGACCCGGATCGCGTCGTCCTCGCACTCGCACGCGTCGAGGTACGCCGCGAGCGGCGCCTTCGCGTCGATTACGACCTGCTTGCCGCCGGGAAGCCGGACGACCAGGTCGGGCCGCAGCAGCGCGCCGTCGCTGTCGCGAACGGACGACTGCTCCTCGAAGTCGCAATGAGGGAGCATTCCGGCCGCCTCGACGACGTTGCGGAGCTGCACCTCGCCCCAGCGCCCGCGGACGTGCGGCGTGCGCAGCGCCTTGACGAGGTTGCCGGTCTCGAGGCGGAGCCGCTCCTGGGTATCATTGAGCGTCGTCAAGCGCTGAGTGACGGCGCCGTAGGCTTCCTGCCGCACCTTCTCCATCCCGCGCATCTGGCCGTCCATGCGCTCGAGCGACTCTTTGAGGGGTGCGACAGAGCCCTGGATCTGGCTTTTTGCGACCTCGAGGAAGGTGGTCGTTGTGCGCTGAAGCGTTTCGGAGGAGAGCGATCGGAAGGCGTCCCGCGCCTCGGCGACCATCGTCTCTCGCTCCGCCGCGGATCGCCGTTCGAGCCCGAGCTCGGCCTCGAGCTGGCCCGCACGACTCCGCATCACGAGCCAGACACAGGCGCCTCCGAGCACCAAGCCGAGTGCGAGACCGAGGATGAGGATGAGGATGACCATCGGGCCGACGAACGGTAGAGAACGGGTCGGACGGACCCGCGGCCGCTGCTAGAGTCGCCGCGGCAATGGCCCGCAAAGACCGCGTTCCCAACCCGCCGAAGCGGCGCGTCCAGGCGCCGCAGCGCCGTTCGACCCCGACGACCGGGGCCGATGCCGAGCGGCAACGACGCCTGCTCTACATCATCGCCGGCTCGGGCCTCGCGGCCCTCGTCGTCGTCCTCGGCTTGCTGTTTCTCGGTGGGGGCGGCGGCAAGAGCGAAGTGGCAGTGCTCCAGGATGCCGGCTGCACTCTGAAGAGCTACGAGGCCATGGCGAACACGCCGGACCACTCCGATGTTCCGACTCTCGAGACGAAGCCGAAATGGAATTCGTTCCCTCCGACGAGCGGCCCGCACTTCGGCCAGACCGCGATCTTCGGCTCGTACGACGAGCCGGTGCCGCTCGTCCGGACCTTGCACAACCTCGAGCACGGCGCCGTGGTCATCCATTACGGCAACGATGTTCCGGAGCCCGAGATCGAGGCGATCCGCGGCTTCTACGAGGACGATCCGAACGGGCTGATCGTCGCCCCCCTCCCCGAGCTCGGCGCGAAGATCGCCCTCACCGCGTGGACGGTCCCGGAGCCGACCCCCGGCGGCACACCCGATCGCGGCCGCGGCTACCTGGCCGAGTGCACCGAGTTCGACGAGAAGGCCTTCTCGACCTTCGTCGAGGAGCATCGCGGCAAGGGGCCGGAGCTCCTCCCTGTCGAGCAGCTCGTCCCGGGCGGGGGATAGGGCTTCTAGACTGGCCGCGAGCGCCGGGGTGGCGGAACCGGTCAGACGCGCCCGACTTAAAATCGGGTGAGCTTCGGCTCGTGAGGGTTCGACTCCCTCCCCCGGCACTGTTTCTTGCCGGCAGGTGCCCGGGCAGAGCCCGGGCACCGCCAAGACCCCTGAAGGGTCGCTTCGCTCCCGGCCCCCACCCAGAACGGCCGCGTCGCCCCGGGTAAATACGGTAAGGGTGGCGTCGCCCGCCCACACCCCGATGGGGCGTGTCACTTCCGGTTCACATCCGGAAGAGTCGCTTCGCGTCCGAACACAGCGGAAGGGTCATTCACCTCCGGCTCACACCCGGAAGGGCCGCTCGTCCCTGGCTCACACCCTCGGACACGCACAACCCTCATGGAGGGCTGGCTCACGCGGTTCGACGCTTCTGCCGCCCGTCGCGGGCTGAATACACTCCGCCCGATGGTCCAGATCGAGGAAGCCGCCTCCCACACTCACCTCGAGTGGGACACACCGCTCTTCCAGACGGCGATCGCCCAGTACGAGCAGGCGGTGCCCTATGCGGGTATCTCCGACGGGGTCGCCGAGCGGCTTCGCTACCCCGAGCGCGCGGTCATGCTCTCCGTTCCGGTGCGGCTCGACGACGAGCGTCGGGTCGTCTTCGCCGGCTACCGCGTCCAGCACTCGAGCGTGCTCGGGCCGACGAAGGGCGGGATCCGCTACGACACCGAGGTGACGCTCGGCGAGTGCGCTGCGCTGGCCGTCTGGATGACGTGGAAGTGCGCACTCCTCAAGCTCCCGTACGGCGGCGCAAAGGGCGGCGTCCGCTGCAACCCGCGTCAGATGTCGCAGGCCGAACTCGAGCGGATGACACGTCGGTTCACGTCCGAGCTCCTGCCGGTGATCGGGCCGCAGGAGGACATCCCCGCGCCGGACATGGCGACGAACGAGCAGACGATGGCCTGGATGATGGATACCTACTCGATGCAGGTCGGCCACGCCGTCCCCGAGATCGTGACGGGGAAGCCGATCTCGATCGGCGGTTCTGTCTTCCGGCACGAAGCGACGGGTGCGGGTGTCGTGATGGTGATCGCCCGCGCGTGCGAGCGGCTCGGCTGGAATCTGGCGGAGCAACGCTGCGTCGTCCAGGGCTTCGGCAACGTGGGCGGCATCGCCGCGCACGAGCTGGCCGCGCGGGGGGCGAGCGTGATCGCCGTCTCCGACGTCTCCGGCGGCGTCCTCGACGAGGAGGGCCTCGACGTCGACGCGATGCTGGTCTTCTCGGCGGCGAACGGCTCGCTCGAAACCTGGGTGACCGGCCGTCGGATCACGAACGAGGAGCTGCTCGAGCTGCCCTGCGACATCCTGGTCCTCGCGGCGCGAGAGGATCAGGTGACCGAGGAAAATGCCGGCCGGATCAGCGCGAGGCTGATCGCCGAGGGCGCGAACGGCCCCACCTCGTTCGAGGGCGACGCGATTCTCGCCGAGCGGGGAATCCCGATCCTGCCCGACATCCTCACGAACGCCGGCGGCGTCACCGTCTCCTATTTCGAATGGGTGCAGGACCTCGGTCGGCTCTTCTGGGATCGCGACGAGATCAGGCGGAAGCTCGCCGAGAAGCTCGACGACGCCTTCGACCGGGTCTGGGACGTTGCGGCCGAGCGTGCGATCACGCTGCGAACGGCCGCGCTCGTGGCCGGGATCCGCGAGGTTGCGGGAGCGCTCGAGGCGCGCGGCCTCTACCCGTGACGACCGACCGCGTGCGCGATGCGATGGTGGCCGATCCGCCGCTGCTCGAGGGCGGCGCGAGCGCGCAGGAGGCCGGGGAGGCGCTCGCCCGGCCCGAGGTGCGGGCGCTCTTCGTCTGCGAGAACGGCCGGCTGCTCGGCGTCGTCACCCGCAAGACGCTCGTGCGCGAGGTGGTCGCGGCGGGTCTCGATCCGCGTTCGACCGAGCTGCGTGGCATCGCCGAGCAGCCACACCACACAATCGGGTCGGACGTGCCGCTCGACGAGGCCTTCCGCTTTCTCGAGGAGCAAGATCTCGAGCGGGTGCCCGTCGTCGAGAGCGGCAGGCTCGTCGGCGTCCTCTCACGGGCGGTGCTGCAGCGGCGGCTGGCCGAGGACGAGCCCCCGCCTGACGGTGAGGATCAGCAGCAGGTATAGGCGCCGGGCGGCGCGGCGCCTTCGGTCGGCTCCGGCAGCTCGGCGGCTGCGAGCGCGGCGCCGTGGAGGATGTCGCGCTCGCTCGCCGCGTTCCCGTCCAGATCGTACCGCTCGAGTATCTCGACGAGGATCGCGGCGCCGGCCACGATCACGGGCGCGCGGCCCGGCTCCATTATCTGGGCCCGCTCGTCGAGCGGGAGCGACGCGATCCGCGCGGTCTGCTCCGTCACCGCCTCGCGCGTGAGCACGTGTCCGTGGGTGCGCTCAGCGTCGTGCTCGGCGAGGCCGAGGTCGAGCGCGGCAAGCGTCGTCACCGTGCCTGCGACGCCGACCGCTCTGTCGGCGTCGAGCTCGGGCAAGAGGGTTCGCACGTACGCGCGAATCGCGTCCAGGTCTTCCCCGAACCGCTCGCTCAGCCGCACGCAGCCGATCTGGAGGCTCGTGCGGAGCGGGGTGCCGACGACTTGGAGCTCGGTCGAGCCGCCGCCGATGTCGACGACGAGCGTGCCGTCGGCGAGGTCGCCGATCCCGCGCAGGGTCATCGCCGCCTCGTCATCGCCGGAGAGCAGGCGCGTCGTGAATCCGTAGCTCCACTCGACCTCGCCCAGGAAGGCTTCGCCGTTGTCGGCGTCGCGGACGGCGCTGGTCGCGATCACCAGCGTGCGCTCCGCGCCGAGCGCTTCCAGCTCGCGCCGATACCCCGAGAGCACATTGCGAACGCGGGCGATCGGTACAGGCAGCAGCTTGCCGCGCGTGTCGACCCCCTGGCCGAGGCGCGTGATCGCCAGGCGGCGCAAGACCTCCGTCAGCTCGCCGTTCGCGTCTGCGACGAGGAGCCGGGTGGAATTCGTCCCGAGGTCGACTGCCGCGACTCTCACTTGCTGCGCGGCACGACGGCCGTGATCCGGCCAACCGAGGCGCGAACGTCGGCGATCGCCGACGTGAGGACGGCGAGCACCGAACGCGAGGTGTGCAGACGCGCGAGCGAGGCTTCGAGCGCGCTGCCGCTCGTGGCGGCGGCCTGGAGGTGAAGCTCGATCTCGGCGCTCGAGCTCGCGATCCGGTCGAGCGCGGCGCCGGTCTCGCGTGAAAGCCGCTTGAAGGCCCGGAAGAAGGCGAGTCCGCGAAGCGTTACGAAGATCGTGGACGCGACGGTGACGAGGACGAAAAATGCCAGCGCAAGCCAGAAGAGCGTCATTGCGACGATGCTAGCAACGGTGGTTGAGTGCGCCTGATGTCGCGGATCAGGGTTCGTTTCGCGCAATCGGACGGCTTCGCGCAGATCGCCGTCGTGCTCGGCGCCTTCGGTGTGTACGAGGCGGCGCGGCTCGCGATGGAGCCGAACTGGGCGCAGGCGTTCGCGAACGCGCGGCGGATCGCGTCGCTGGAGCGCGTGGCCGGGCTGGCCTGGGAGCAGCCGCTCCAGCGCGCGTTTCTCGCGCTCCCCGACCTGGTCTCGGCGCTAAACGTCTTCTACTTCGTCGGTCACTTCCTCTTCACCGCGCTCTTCTTCCTCTGGCTCTATCGCCGCTCGCGGGAGGGGTTCCGTGTCTTCCGAGACGGATTCCTCACAGCCACCGCGATCGCCGTCGTGATCCACTGGCTCTTCCCGACAGCGCCGCCTCGGCTCGCCGGGGTCGGCCTGGAGGACACGCTGCTCGTGCTCTCGGGGATCGACATCGGCTCTCCGACCTCGTCGGCGCTCTCGAACCCGGTCGCCGCGGTACCGTCTCTGCACGCGGCCTACGCGCTCGGGGTCGGCCTGGGCCTCGTCCGTTTCGCGCGCTCGTCGCTCGTGCGCGTCGGAGGGGCGCTCTACGCGCCGCTCGTCGTCCTCACGATCGTCGTCACCGGCAATCCACTTCGTGCTCGATGCCATCGCCGGCATGGCGGTCCTCGGCCTCGGCTTCGCTCTGGCCGCGTGGGCGAGGCACCATCCCGAGAAACACGAAGCGCCGGCCGGGCGGTGCTACAATTGACGTTGCGTCGCGGGGTGGAGCAGTCAGGTAGCTCGCCGGGCTCATAACCCGGAGGTCGCAGGTTCAAATCCTGCCCCCGCTATCGAAAAGCCCCGCATAACGGGGCTTTTCTCGTTCCAGGGTTCCGATCGCTCGGGTTTTGCTACCCGTTTTGCTACCCAACGGGCCCGAACATTCTGGCCTCGGCCTTCTCTGCGGCCCCGGGGAAGAGCACCTGGGCCGCGTGGATGTAGCGGTCGGTGATCGTGCTCTGCGAGTGTCCTGCCTTAGCCTGGACGTAGGCGTGGGGGTTGCCGGCGGCGGCCTCATGGGTGAGAGCGGTGTGTCGGAGGTCGTGCCAGGGCCGAAACGGCTTCGTGATCCCGGCGGCCTTCAGCGCGGGGCGCATGTAGTCCCTAGACAGCTTCGTCGGGTCGATAGCCGTGCCGAGCGTGGGGTGGCCGAAGACGAGGTCGTCGTCGGCGCGATACCGGCTCGCCTTCCAGATGTCGTCGAGGACGACTGCGGTGCGCGGACCGATCTCCATCGTCCTTCGCGACGATCTGCTCTTCGGCGTCACGAGCTTCCCGCGCACGATCGTTTCCCGCACATGCAGACGGCGTTCCAGCAACTCGAGATCACGCCAGCGGAGCCCGATGATTTCGCCCCGACGCATCGCGGTTCCGAGTGCGAACTGGACGACGTGACGACCGAGCCGCCACCAGTCGGCGTCTCCCTCGGCGTCCTGCTCGAGGCGACGGTAGGTCGCCAGCAGGCCCGCGATCTCGGACTCGTTCAAGATCGACATCTCGGGGATGTCGACCCGGGGCATCTCGGCGTCCTCGACCGGGTTGGCGTGGATCAGCTTCCAGCGTCGGGCCACCTTGAACATCACCCGGAGCAGAGCGAGATGGTTCCTGACCGTCTTCGGCGTCAGCCCTTTGCCGGTCGCGTGCGAGATGTATCCGTCGATGGCGACCGCGTCGACCCGAGAGATGTCCGTGTCGCTGAAGAACGGAATCAGCCGGCCGGTGATGATCGATTCATAGTCGGAGACCGTGGACGGCTTCAGGTTCCGTCCGGGCAGGTAGTCGGCCGTGAACCTCGCGGCGAAATCCGCGAAGGTGGTTCCGCCTGGCTTGCGCCACTGCTCTCGCTCGACCTGATCGAGGCGCTTACCGAGCTCGCGCTGCGCCCTCGTCTCGTTCCACTGCGGCGACCGGCCGAGCCGTTCCCAGCATTGGCGCCCGTCGTGGTCTCTCCACTTGATCGAGAACGTGATGCCCTGCTTGCCGTGCCGTTGGACGACCGCGTTGCCCCTAGCCATGGTTGCTCTCCTCAGCGCAACGGCCCCAGGCACGCGCGGTGATAGACACGCGGCCCAGGGCCAGCGCAAACCGTAACGCAGTGAGGGATGCCGCTATCACCCGGCATGCCCCCGCACCCTACGCCTCGACTCGGACCGCTGCAAGGTCACGCCTGCTCCCGTAGCCGCCGCGCGAGAACCTGGCGCTCGGCCCGCTCGCGTTCCTGAACATCGCGGAGAGGCTCTGGCAACATCCGGTCGAGCGCGTCGCGGACGAGAGCCGTCACGGTGCCCTGGCCGAGCGCCTCCGTCTCCCACGCCTCGTGCTCGCGGGCGGGCCGGTAGCGATGATCTTTCTTTAGGACGGGCTCGAGGCCGCGTTCGGCTACCTGCTCCGCCGTAATCGCGATCCGCGTCCAGGCCCGCTCACCCGTCAGACGTTCCAGAACGTCGCGGGTGTTCCCCTCGATCTGTCCGCCCTGAAGATCGAGATCGCCGAGGTATTTCACCTCGCGGTCGTTCCCGTCGAGAAGCGGCACGATATCGGTGTGCAGGAACCCGCCGACCTGCCCGTTCGTCGCCGCGAGCGGGCAGAGGTACTCGGCCGCCAGGGAGCGCAGGACACCGCCGAGGGAGCGGCGCTCGACAAGCAGTAGCGGCGGCAGCCCGCGCCACGGGTTGATCCGCGCCCACTCCACCTGGCCGGCGACGAACTCCGCAACGGTGGCCGCGTACTCCCACTGGTGAAGCGTCCGCGTCTCATCCTCGATCCACGCCCAGGGCACGAATCCCGCGGCCCGGAGCCACGTCAGCGCGTCCGTCACGTCCTGTTCGCGCGGAAGGTCGGCGACGCGGCCGCGGCGGCTCTCGCCGGCCCGCGACTTGCGCACGACCCCGCGTTGCTCGAGCTCGTAGAAGACGAACCGGCCGTTCGTCGGCAGCTCGCCCTTCTCGCGGTGCTCTTCGAGGAGTGCGAGCACGATTCGTTGCAGGCTGCCCTTCATGCTCTCTGGCCTGGACAGACACCCGCTCACGACGCCCGCACCTTGCGCAGCGCTACTGGCCGGCCCGGCTTCGAGCACGACTCGAGCCACGCCAGAACGTCCGACTCGCGATACCGCCGGTAGCGGCCGAGCTCGACGACCGGGATCGCACCCGAACGCGTCGACTCCCGAACCCAGGACACGGGCACCGCGAGCAAAGCGGCGATTTCGGCCGCGGTGAGGAGCCGGTCGGTCATGCCGCCTCCCGCTCACGCTCGAGCCGCGCTCGTGTTGCCGCGACGGCTGCCGCGGCGATGTCGGAGCCGACGAACCGGCGGCCCAGGTTGCGGCAGACAAGCAAGAGTCTCTGCCACTTCTTCGCTCGCGGCGGCCGGACGACACCGCCCGAACGAACGTAGCTGCACCGCCCGCAAACCCTTCGCTTCGAGATCCGGGCGCAGTCCTCGCACGTCTTCACGCCGCCCGCTCCAGTCTCAACGCGGCCTCGACGAGTTCGCAGAGCTCGGGTTGGGCGGCGATGTGCTCGCGGATGCGGGCTTCCTCGCTCGAATTCGCGCAGACGAGGTGGATGCTCGGGCGTTGCTCGAGCGGGATCGTGATGACGAGCAGCGGCGGTCTAGCCCTCATGTGCCTGCCGCTCACGGCTCCCGCTCCTCGCTCAGGAGCTGCCAGACCGTCGCTTGCGGCTTCCGGCCGAGCGCCTTCGCTGCTTCACCCGTGCGGGACTCGAAGACGTCCGGGTGCTCCTCGAGCACCTTCTTGATCGTGTCGACGTTCGCGCCGATCCCGCCCGACTTTGCCGGGGCAGCGATCTCCTTCGCGATTCGCCACTTCCCGTCCTCAAGAAGTTCGGCGATCTCGGCCAGGTAGTCGCGCTCGGCTTCCGACTCTTCGCCGAGATACGTGAAAGCCTCGGTCTCCGGGTCGAAGGCGAGCAGGATCGTCGGCCGTTTCCCTCTTCTCGTCCAGCGCAGCTTCGGAAACCGAACCTGCGAAAGGTTCCCGCCGACCACGCCGACCGCCGCCGGGGCCTTGCGGGCCGTAGCGCCTGTCCTTTCATCAAACCCTCTTAGGGCGCCGTTCGCACCCGGACAGCGAACCGGGGCTTCACCTCCCGGTCAGCGCCGGGACGAATCACGAGGGTCGCGGGATCGCCGTCCGAGATGAATCGCGTCTTCGGGTTGACCTCGAACTGCCGCATCCAGTAGCTGAAGCCGTAGTCTGCCTCGCCGTTCCAGCCGGCGTGCGAGGTGCGGATTCGCGGGATCGCCGCAGGATCGAAGGCTTTCGAGAAGGGCGAAGGGGCTGGATTCGCGCCGACGAGCAGGACGGCGTACGGTCCGTAGCTCCGCCCCTGCCAGCTTCCGCGGACGGCGAGTGCCGCGTCCTTGGGCATCGAGCCGAGGGGAAGGGCCAGGGAGCGGATCCTGTAGCCGGGAAGAGGCTGCTCGATCACTTGGGCGCCGGTTGCGACCTGCTTCCGCACGTCCGCTTCCGAGAGCGTCCGGAGGGGGATGTGGTCGTGCGTGTGATTGCCGATCTCGAAGCCGTTCTCGGTCAGCCAACGCAGCGTCTTCTTTACCCTGGCGGCGCTCCCGAACGGCGTTCGATTGACGTAGAAGGTGCCGGACGGACGGAAGCCGGGATGGGTGCGTGCGAACTCCAGCATGATTCCGACCGCGGTCTTCGGCTTGACGCTCCCGTTGGAATCGAGCTCGAACTGGTAGGTGGTCGCATCGTCGAACGTGAACACGACCGGGGTCGTGCCTCGGGGCACGTCGAGCTTCCCGGAGACGAGGTCACTGACTGCGACCGGCGTGTAGCCGTGCTTCCAGAGGTACTCGAGCTCAGCCTGGAACTCCTGCGGCGTCTGGTCGTAGTCGCCGACACGATCGGCGCGGATCATGTGATGCATCACGACGGGGACCTGGCCGAGCTCGTTGGCGGGCAGGCCGGCTTGAGGCCGAGGGTCGGTCGCCGGCCGGCGCGCGCCACCTCGCGCCAGCGCCGCGGGTGCGTCGCTGGGAAGCCGCACCGGCATCGGCGCGTCGCGAGGAGGCTCCAAGCTGATCCCGAGGGCAGGAAGCTGCGCCGTGGGCTCGAGCGCGTCGGCGGTGTAGGTGACGGCCGCGTCCCAGAGGATGAACTCGTCCACGCCGGCGTCGCGCGAGGCCTTGATCTGCGCGCGTACCTCGGCTGGGCCGTAGGTGCGGCCGTAGGAGAAGTCCTGGAGCCAGTTCACGATCCGCGCGCCGCTGCCCCGAACCTGCTTGACGAAGTCCTTTGACGAGGCGAGCGTGATCTCGTAGGGCTGGCCATTCGGGTCGGCGACGTCGTACTCCCCGGGGCCCCAGTGGGAGGGGTAGAGCATCGGCGCGACGTAGTCGAGGTGCCGTGCCATCGCGGGGATGTCCTGTGCGACCTCCTCTGGGCGCGTGGCTGCGACACCGAACACGGACGCTCCAATCAGCGTCTCGGTGTCCGCCAAGGCGGCGCGGCTCTCGGCCAGGAAGCGCACAATCGCCTGCTCGGGCGTCCCGTCGATCCCCGGGAAGACCATCGACGAGATAGGCCCATCGGGCCGGCGCACATAGTCGTAGAGGATCTCGTCGACCCCGAGCTTCGCGGCCGCCACCGCGAGATCGATGTTGTACCTCCGAACGGCCGGGTTGGCGAAATTCGTGAAGCCGCCGTAGCCGGAGTACGGCGCACCATCCTGGCTCTGAACGACCTCGTTGCGCCGGCCCGCCTTCCAGGCAGCCTGCGCATGGATCGGGTCTCGGAAGACGACCAGCCGTCCGATCACGCGCACCCCCAGCCGGTGCAGCTCCGTCGTCACCTGCTTCAGGTCGTAGATCTCGAGTTGGGAGCCCATCTGCTTGGCCAGCGGCACCCCCGATGGCCAGCCGACCTCACCCGACTCGTCCTTCAGGTCGAGCTCGACCGCATTGATCTTCCTGGCGCGAATGAGCTCCATCACGCCCGCGCGAAGCGAATCGTCGGCCCAGCCGTAGGCAGTGACGTGGACGGAGCGGATCGGACTGCTCGGTCGGCGCGGTACGACCGTCACCGGAACTCGCCACCGGCTCGAGTTCCCTGCAGCATCGGTCGCTGTCAGCAGGAGCCGTCGCGGTGCGATCTCGGAATGGAGCTCGAAGGTCCCGTCGGCTGCCACGGGGATCGTCTTCGTTCCGGAAGCGAGTGCCGCGCCCGGCTCCAGTGTGCCGGCGATTCGCAGTGGCTTGCCGCGGTTGACGACCGCAGGGCCGGCCAGCTCGAGTTTCGGCGGACTCGTATCGACGACGAACCGAAACGAGCGCTCGGCGGCGCCGAAGATCGATCCCTCTTTCCGGATCACGAGCTCGTGTGCTCCTTCGGCGAGATCGGCCGGGCGAAAGACGGTCTCGCCGCCCGTTCTCGACGGACGCACCGACTTGCCATCGAGCGACCACTCGGCGGCGTCACTCGGTGACGAGAAGGAAAGGTCGGCGAGCGCGGTCTTCCCGACGATCGCTCCCTCCGCCGGCCCGGTGGCCTCGATTTCGGGCCTGGCGGCGAGCGCGGCTAGTGTTAGCGCGAGCGCGGTCAGGCCAAGCGCGCCGAGAGCCGCGTACGCCGTCCGCCGCGACGGACGCCGCGCTCGGTGTCCACGGGGTGGCGACTGCGATCGGCGCGTCCGCGAAGGAGCTTCGCTCGGGGCGACCTCGGCGTCTGTCGCGGCGTGTCCGCGCTCGAGCTCATCGAGCTCCGTGCAGAGGGAACGGATCGCCCGACCTGCCGCCCGGAGCTCGGCGATCGTGGCTCCGCCCAACTCCTTCGCCCAGCTCTCGAGCTCACGCCTCTCGATCTTGGACAGCGAAGGTAAGACGACACCCTGTCGCAGCTCGCTTCCGGTTTCGCAGAGCAGACGGATCCCGCGACCGGCCGCCTTCAGGTCAGGATCGTCCGAACGCTCGAGCGCCTCCGCCCAGCGCAACAGCTCTCTCCGCTGACTCGGCTCCATGCGCCGCCGAGAGTAGCCGGAGCAACAAACGCCCGTAACTCAGCGCGAATTGCGCACCTCGCGAACGAGGAGCGCCGAGGCGCCGCCGACTCCGCTCAGGATGAACGCCTCGATCATGAGGAGCGAACTGGTCAACATGCGCAGATCTTCGGCTGCCGGACCTTGTTGATTCAACCTGTGGGGTCCGTTAACTCGGTTCTGGGTCTGCAGATCCTGATTGCCCCGTGGGGTCGGCGTCCCGTCCCGCTGACCTGGAGGAGTTCCTTCTTGTTCTGGTCGCTCGGATACCTGACGTTGCGCTGCCTGTTG
>JBBJLW010000030.1:0-45368 GCA_037720595.1 Gaiellaceae bacterium
CAGATGCGCGCGACGATCCCGGAAGAGATCAAGCAGGCGCGCTGGATCGTGAAGGAGCGGCAGGAGATGCTGGCCGAGGCCAAGCGCGAGACCGACCGGCTCGTCGGCGAGGCGCGCGAGCAGGCAGTGCGCGAGGCTTCCCAGACCGAGATCGTCAAGCTTGCGGAGCGCCAGGCCCAGGAGATCGTGGACGACGCCCGCCGCCAGGCGCGCGAGACGCGACTCGAGATGGAGGACTGGGCTGACGGGATCCTCTCGACGCTCGAGGTCAACCTCGACAAGTTCCTCACCGCCGTCAAGCGGGGCCGCGAGCGGCTGCACGAGCGCTCGCAGGAGACCGTCGTCGCGGGTGTCGGCCCGCGCGAGCTCGACGACGACGGCTCGTACCTCTAGCTCGAACGCGTGGCCAAGTTCCCGCTCCGGCGGCTCCGGCTCCGCTCTGGCGAGGTCCAGCGCGACGCGGTCGAGATCGAGCTGGAGCCGTTCGAGCTGGGCGGCCAGCGCTACCTGCCCGTGCCGCACGAGGTGGAGGCGGAGCTCGAGATCACGCAGGCGACGACCGGGCTCCTCTTCGAGCTGCGCTTCGAGGTGCGGCTGCACGGGCCGTGCATGCGCTGCCTTGCGGATGCGGCGCTCGGCATCGGAATCGAAGCGCGGGAGTACCACGCGGCCGCGGCCGGCGGCGACGAGGAGCTCGAAAGCGAGTATGTGGTCGAGGATCAGCTCGAGCTGACGGCCTGGGCGCGAGACGCGATCGCGCTGGCGTTACCCGACCAGATTCTCCACGACCCGGACTGCGCCGGCCTTTGCCCGGTCTGCGGCAAGGATCTGAACGTGGAGCCCCACACCCACGACGACGTCTCGAACGATCCGCGCTGGTCGGCCCTCGAGGGCCTACGCGACCGACTGTGACCAGGCCCGATATTCTGCGGGCGGCGCTCCGGCGCTCTCCCATGACTGACTGAACGAGTCATAAGACGTCCTCCGCGCCTCGGTGAGGCGCTCGCTCTCGTTCCCGTCTTCTTAGGAGGTAGTGCCCGTGAGGGTCTCGCTCGCCGGCGTCGTCAAGGCGTACGGCGCGACCATGGTTCTCGATCACGTCGACTTGGCGCTCGGTCCGCGCTCGCGGCTCGGGCTCGTCGGACGGAACGGCGCCGGCAAGTCGACTGTGCTCCAATTGCTTGCCGGAGAGGAACTCCCCGACGAGGGGAGCGTCGAGTGGTCGCCCGCGTCGCTCACCGTCGGCTACCTCCCGCAAGAGCACGACCGCCGGCCGCGCGAGACACTGCTCGGCTACCTCGCTCGTCGAACCGGCGTCGCCGAGGCGCAGGAGGCGGTCGAGCGGTACACCACGGTCTGGGACGCCGATGCCTACGGAGCGGCGCTCGAGCGTTTCCTGGCGCTCGGAGGCGGCGACCTCGAACTTCGTGCACGCACCGTCTGTGCCGAGCTCGGGCTCGTGGTCTCGCTCGAGCAGGAGACCGCGACGCTCTCGGGCGGCGAGGCGGCGCGGGCCGGGCTCGCCGCGATCCTGCTCTCGCGCTTCGACCTGCTCCTGCTCGACGAGCCGACGAACGATCTCGACTTCGACGGGTTGGAGCGGCTCGAGCGCTTCCTCGTCGGCTTCGACGGCGGCCTCGCCCTTGTCTCGCACGATCGCGCTTTCCTCGATCGGACGATCGAGCGGATCGCCGAGGTCGACCCTTGGACGCATCGAATCCAGGAGTGGGCGGGAACCTGGAGCGACTACGAAGCGGCGCGCGACCTCGCCCGCGCGCGTCAGTACGAGGCATTCGGCGAATCGGAGGAACGACGTCGGGAAGTGCACGCACTGCTCACCGCCCGTCGCAACCAGTCGCGCGCCGGCGGTGGGATGGCCGACCGCCGCGGCACGAAGGCGCTCGCCGGGAAGGTGCGCCAGGCGCAGCGCTCTCTCGAGCGGGTCGAGGACGTCGAGAAGCCGTTCGAGCCCTGGCAGCTCCGGCTCTCGCTGGAGGCGCGGCAGCGCCCCGGCGATCGCATCGTCGAGCTCGAGGGCGCCGTCGGCGTCTGCGGCGAGTTCCGGCTCGGCCCGATCGATCTCGAGCTCGCCTCGGGCGAGCGAGTCGCGATCACGGGACGGAACGGCAGCGGCAAGTCGACGCTGCTCGCGCTCCTGCTCGGCGAGCTAGCGCTGACATCCGGCCGCCGCAACGTCGGTCGTTCGACCGTGATCGGCTCGCTCGACCAACGTCGCCAGGTGTACCAGGGAACCGCGTCTGCCCTCATCCGGTTCATGGAGCGGACGGGGCTCAGTCAACTCGAGGCGCGCACGCTGCTCGCGAAGTTCAACCTCGGCGCCGATCACGTCGAGCGCGCCTGTGAGACGCTCTCGCCGGGCGAGCGCACCCGTGCCCAGCTGGCCGAGCTGATGGCGCTCGGCGTCAACTGCCTCGTTCTCGACGAGCCGACGAATCATCTCGACCTGGAAGCGATCGAGGAGCTCGAGAGCACGCTCGCGGGCTACGAGGGAACGGCGGTCGTGGTCTCCCACGACCGCCGCTTTCTCGAGCGCGTCGCGCCGACGCGCGAGGTCGCCCTCTAGGAGCCCAGAGTCGGAACCACGCGCCCCTGCGGATAGACGAGGTAGACGGTTCCACCCGACGCTTCGAGCCAGATCGTCTCGAGCTCGGCGCGGTCGTACGTCCGTCGTACGTCCTCGTTCGTCGCGGATGCGGGATCGTTGACGATCGGGTTCCCCGAGCCGTCGAAGCCGACGATCACCGCGAGATGACCGTCACTGGAGGGGATCGCGGAGCCGGTCAGGTCGCCCTTGCGCCACGCGAAGCTGAAGATCACGGGCACGCCCGCCTTCACCCAGCGCTCCACGTCCCGGAACGACGTGAACCGCGCCACCTGAGCCTCCATGCCCTCGTGAGCCGCCCAGGCGGTGTTGAACGGCCAGTTCCCGTGGCCGTCGTAGCGCCAGTCGAAGACGCCTCCGACCGTCTGGCGCACGCGCGGCTCGGGAGTCCCGGTGTAGCCCAGCCAGTGCGCGAGCACCATCGAGAGCGATGTCGGGCTGCACCAAACGTTGCCGCCGTCGGGATAGACCATCTGGGAGTACTCGGGGAGGTCGACGAGCGTTCCCCAGTTCGCCGGATCGCCGGCCTGAAGCGTCGGCCGTGTCGGAGCTGCGCCCGAGAGCGCCAAGGAGGCGAAGCGCACCGAGGGGATCGCGCCGGCCGTGCTGAAGAGCCGGATCCTCAGCTGGTAGGCATCCGCCGGTGGCGCCTTCTTCCCGTTCAGGATCAGCGTGTCGACGGCGAACGTCCCGTCGACGCCGTCGGCTTGGAGATTGACCGAGTGACGCTCGAGCGCCGTCGTGCCGGATGCCCAGGGCCCGGCGGTGTACCACTTCGTCCAGTGGTCACCGACATGCGCTCTGATCTGCATCTCGACCCATGAGCCGTTCGGTGTCACGGCGTTCCACGACGGAATCGCCTCCGTGAAGGGCGCCGCGGCGATCTCCGCCGAGGTCGCCTCGCCGACGAGATAGCTGCCGCCGTTGTAGTAGTTGTGCCCCTGGTAGGTGCCGGCGGCGTACGGATCGGTCTCCGTGAGCGCAGTCGTCGGGTCGAGCCGCAGCACGCCGTCAGCACCACGGCTGACGCCCGCCAGGTGCCACGCGGCGAAGCCGTTCGCGGAGGCGCGCCAGAGATCGTGATCGGTCGTGTAAGGGCCCCCGCCGCTCTTGGCGGCAGCCGAGACGGCGGCGAGGGATGCGAGCAGGAGCAGCGAGATCAACACGAACGTGCGAGACAAAGGATTCCCCTCCTCTAGTGGAGACTCCATCCTCTCGCCTCGGGCAACTCGGCGCAACGTTTCGCTACACTCGGCAACCGCCGATGGCAGTCCCCAAGAAAAAGACTTCGAAGGCACGTCGAGACAAGCGCCGCGCCCAGCACGGGATCGACTCGCCGCGGGTCAACGTCTGCCCGACCTGCCATCAGCCGAAGCGGCCGCATCACGTCTGCCCGACGTGCAAGACCTACAAGGGGCGCGAGATCGAGCCGCTCCGCACTCCCGCGCCGTAACTTTTAGCGCGCTTCCGCGACGAGACTCGCCCGTGGCCGCGAGACCCTTTCGATCACGCCGCCCTCGACGCTCAGGATCCGGGTCGACGAGCCGCCGCCCGTCAGCCGCATGATCGTCACGGGGCTCTCGGTGATGTCGCCTCGGCGGTCGAACCCGAAATCGCCCAGAAGTCCGTCTCGGATCCGCACTCGGAAGAGCGCGTCGAGCACGCTCGCCCGCGTCCCCTCCGAGCGGGCGAGCGCGGCCAGAACGACCTCGGTCGCCTGAGCTGCATAGACGGCTGAGGGCTCGACTGGCGTGCCCGCCTGCGTGCGCGCGAATCGACGCGCGAACCGGGCGCCCGCCCTTGGCAACCGCTCGGGAACGAGGCCCCCCAGACTTACGAAGGTGCCGAGCGCGGCCGCCCCCGCCTTTTCCCGGAGCAGTGGTAGGGGGGTGAGGCCGTCGGGGCCTAGGAGATCGACGCTGGCGGGAAGGCGAGCGCGGAGGTCGCGGATCACTCGTGCGGAGTTCGTGTCAAGGAGCCCACCGACGAAGACGGCGCCTGCGCCCGAGTCGGCGACGCGTCTCGCCAGCGCGTCGTACGACGACGCACCGGGATTCCAGGTCGCGCGACCCGCCACTTCGAGCCCCAGCCGGCGGGCGGCGGTCGTGAAGCCGGTCGCCATCAGGACGCCATAGCCGGGCTCGCCGTCGTCGAGGACGAAGACTGCGTTGCGGCCGCGGTCGCGCGCGAGCAGCGCGAGCGCAGCGCCCTGGAGGTCGTCGGTCGGAAAGACGCGGAGGTAGTTGCGCCTGCCGGTCGGGTAGAGCAGGCCTTCGAGCTCAGGCGCGACGCCCGGCGCTTGGCGTGTCAGGCCGACGAAGGAGTTGAGCGGCGAGATCATCGCCAGCGGGCCCCCTCGGGCGCGGTTGAGCTCGGGTAGCGCGGCCACCGCACAGGGCGAGTTGAGCGTGCCGATCACGACGACGACGTCGGCGTTCTCGGCGTAGGAGCGTGCGTTTCCTGCGCACTTCGCCTCGTCGGACAGCCCGGTTCTCGCGACCGAGTCGTCGCACGACTGGTACGCGACTCGGAAGCGGCCGGCTCGGAAGCGCCGCTCGCGCAGCACGAAGGTGATCGCCTGGGTCATCTGCAGCGCCGTGATCCGGATCCCGCCCTGAAGCGGTAGGTCGGATGCGATCAGGACGTCGGCCCGGCCGTCTGCGCCGGCGATCACCGGCTCGCAGGTCGATTCCGGCAGCGCTTCGACGCCCTGGGCCGTCGCCCTTGTCGCAGGCGCCTCGCCGGCGACCGCAACCCAGAGCGTCTCGCCGTCCACCGCGAGCGAGCGGGGCGTTCCGCCGACCCGCACCGTCCGCGCGATCCGCATCGTCGCCGGGTCGACGGCCGTCACGCTGCCCGCGATCGGATTGGCGACCCAGACGCGCGACTTCGCCACCGCTACATCGGTGACACCACGGCCCACGGCGACCGAGCCCACCGAGCCGTCGATCCCGATACGCCAGAGGGTGCCGTCGGCCGACGAGGTCGCCCAGGCGGTCGTCTTACCGACCGCGAGCGCAGTCGGGGCATCCGTCGGCAGTCGAACGCGCTTGCGCGGCCGCGCCGTGCGCTCGTGCAGCGCGGTTGCGACACCGTCGCTCCGGAGGATCCAGACGCCGGCCCCGCCGGTCGCGACGGCAATCGCGCCTGCGTCGGGATTTTTCGCGGTGATCGCATTCGTCTGTGGATCGATCCGAACGATCGCGCCCGAGGCGGTGACGGCCCAGATCGCTTTGCCGGTGGCGGCGATCCTCTGCTCGGCGCTGTTCGAGACGGCACCCTGGACACGAGGCAGCGCAACCGTCGCACGCTGGGTTCGCGTTCGCGTGTCGAGCCGGACGATCTCGGTCGCGACCGGTCCTACGAACTGCGCCGCACTGAGGGGCGAGCCGTTCGCGATCCACACGGCCCCGGCGCCGATCGCCACGTCGGCGGGAGTCGCTCCGGTGGCCAGCGTCTCCGTCTCGCCCGACGACGTCTCGAGCCGCAGGACCGTTCTGGCATCTGCGTCGACCAGCCACAGCTGGCCCGCACCGGCCGCCAGCGCTGCCGGCGTCCGTCCAGCCGGAAAACGGCGTTGGATCCGGCCGTTCTCCGCCCCGATGGCCAGGAGCTCGCCCCCGAAGCCCCCGGCCGCGGGCTCGTCTTTCTCCGAGTTGTCGCCGTCTGCGAGGACGACAGAGACCGCCACGACAAGCGCTACCGCCAGCACGCCGGCTACAGCCGCGAGCCCCAGATTGCGTTGCCGGCCCGGCCGCGTCTGTGCCGGCTCGAGATCGAGCACTGGATCCTGGTTCAGGATCGCGTGCTCGAGTCGCCGAAGCTCCGGGCCCGGCTCGAGACCCAGGTCGTCCGCAAGCCGACGTCTGGCGGCGGCGTACGCATCGAGTGCCTCGGCCTGACGGCCCGAGCGGTAAAGCGCCAGCAGCATTTGTCGCAGCAACCGCTCGCGCAACGGATGATTGCGGACGAGCGTCTGCAGCTCGCCGACGAGCTCGGTGTGGCGGCCGAGTGCGAGGTCGGCGTCGACGCGGAGCTCCAGTGCCTCGAGCCACGCCTCGTCGAGGCGCGCGACCGCGTCTGCGGCGAACCGCTCGTATTCGAGATCCGCAAGCGGACGCCCGTGCCAGAGCGTCAGTGCCCGTCGAAGCACTGCCGCGGCGGCCGCCGAGTCGCCGTCGTCCAGGCTCCGTCGCCCCTCCTCCACGAGCCGCTCGAACACGTGGAGATCGAGTTCGCCGTCGCCGAGCTCGATCACGTACCCCGGCGAGCGGGTCACGAGCACGGCGTGCGGCTCGAGCAGCTTGCGCAGCCGCGAGACGTGCTGTGCAGGGCGGTGGGCGCGTCCTCGGGCGGCGCTTCTCCCCAGAGCTCGTCGATCAGCCTGTCGACCGAGACGACCTCGCCTGCGCGCAGGAGGAGAATCGCGAGGAGGCTGCGCTGCTTCGCGCCGCCGAGCGGCAGCACCCTCTCTCCTTCATGTACCTCGAGGGGGCCCAGAAGGCGGAAATCCAGGCTCCTACCCAGGATCCGACCGTATCACCGGCGCCTGTCAGGTGGCTGACAGGCTCGTGTCAGCCGTTTGCGAGCGGCCGCGTGGAGTCTGCGCCCATGCAACAGATCACGTATGCCCAGCGGCTCGAGGGCCGCTTCACCCCGATCGGCCCGGGCCTCGCGGACGTCGAGCTCACCGCGAAGGACGAGACGCCGCTCGGTGGAGGCGCGGTGCTCGCGTCGCAACTCGCGTTCGCGACGGAGCAGAGCTTCCGCGAGGAGGGAACGATCACGTTCGAGAACGGCAGGGCCTTGCACTTCACGACGCTCGGTCGCGGCGAGCTCACCCGCTGGCCCGCCGGTGGGCTCCGGCACGGAACCGCCGTGCTCGCGGTCGAGGGAGTTGGACCCCTCACCGGGACGCGCGGACGCATCACGTCCAACTTCCTCGTCGCGGACGACGGGGCAGTGACGGACGAGCAGGTCGTAGTGCTCTTCATCGACGAGGGAGGACAGGACGAATGAGAAAGTTGCTATCAGCGGTTGTGGTTGCGGTGTGCGCGCTCGCCTCGACGGCACCCGCTCACGCGGAAGGCAAGCACCGAGTCGTCGTCGACCGGTTCAGCGACTCCTACGAGTTCGCCATTCCGTGCGGCGACTTCGGGCCGTACACGTTCGACAACGTCGTCAGCGGGACGCAGCACGTTCAGGTGACGGAGGTCGTCGCGGCCGACGGGACACTGCTCCAGCTCGTGTTCAACATCCAATTCTCCGAGATCGACACGAGCTCGGCGACGGGGGAGGCACTCACGCTCAAGGGTGCGGTTCACGAGGTGTGGGACTTCGCCTCGAACACGCGCACGTTGAACGGAAAGGTCTTTCTCGCTACGAAGCGGGGTGGGGGCATCGTGGTGCAGGACACCGGACGGATCACGATGACGCTCGACACGCGCGAGGTGTTGTTCCTGGCGGGCCCGCACGGGGTGTTCTTCGCCGGCGGTATCGACGCCGTCGTCTGCGCGGAGTTCGCCGCTTCCTAGCGGAGACACGACCGGGCAGACCAAAGGCTTGGAGGCGGGGCGGCTCTGCCGCTTCGCTTCTAAGCTGGCGACGTGACGAGGCCGACCAGGATCGCAGTCGACGCCATGGGCGGCGATCGTGCGCCGGAGGAAGTCGTCGCCGGTGCGCTCCTCGCCGCTGCTGACGAACTGACGCCGATCCTCTTCGGACCGGCTGGGCTCGAGACCGGCGGGCTCGAGCTCGTCGAGGCGCCCGACGTGATCGCGATGGACGAAAAGCCGTCGGAAGCTGTCCGCGCCAAGCCCGACTCGTCGCTCGTGGCGGCGTGTCGAGCCGTCGCCGACGGCCGTGCCGACGCGGTCGTCTCGGCGGGCAACACCGGCGCTATGCTCGTGGCCGGACTGATCCACCTGCGGCGGCTCCCCGGCGTCATGCGCCCTGCGATCGCCGTCGTCGTCCCGACCGCGAAGGGCCCTTCGCTCCTGCTGGATGCCGGCGCGAACGCCGATGCGCGTCCCGAGCACCTGCTCCAGTTCGCCGCGATGGGAGCGATCTTCGCGCGCGAGCTCCTCGGCCACGCGACCCCCGAGATCCGGCTGCTCTCGATCGGCGAGGAGCCAGAGAAGGGCAATCAGCTGACCCTCGAGGCGCACGCGCTCCTTGCCGCGAGCGATCTCGGCTTCGCCGGCAACGCGGAGAGCAACGAACTGCTTGCGGGCGCCGCGGACGTCGTCGTCTGCGACGGCTTCACGGGCAACATCGCCCTGAAGCTGCTCGAGGGAACGATCTCAACCCTGCTCGAGTCGTTGCGCAGCGAGATCGAGGCGAGCCCACGCGGCAGACTCGGTGGTCTGCTGATCCGCCCCGCGGCGCAGCGCCTGCGGGAGCGGCTCGACCCCGACACCTACGGCGGCGCGTACCTCCTCGGGGTGCGCGGTCTTTCGGTGATCGCCCACGGCAACTCGTCCCGCCGGGCGATCGCGAACGCGATCCGCCTCGCTGCCCGCGGCGTCGACCGCGACGTCGTCGGCCGCCTGGCGGCAGGCATGCCGGAACGCCGTTCGGCGACGACTGTATGATCGGCGCGCTCCAGCCCACCCATTCATTCAAGTGAGGTCGATGTGGCAGCGTCGCGTGAAGAAGTCTTCGAACGGGTCAAGGAAGTCCTGACCGAGCAGCTCGGCGTCGACGATGCCGACATCAACGAGGAGGCCTCGTTCCAGGAGGATCTGGACGCCGACTCGCTCGATCTCGTCGAGCTGATCATGGAGCTCGAGGATCAGTTCGGGATCAAGATCTCGGACGATGACGCTCAGAAGATCACGACCGTCGGTCAGGCCGTCGACTACGTCTCGACCCACCAGTAGCGCAGTTCCGACAGGCGACCCGGAGCAGCTCGGGCGCCTGATCGACTCGCTTCCCGCGGAGCGGCTCGAGCACGTTTTCACCCATACGTCCTGGGCCGCCGATCGCGCGGCGTCGTACGAGCGGCTGGAGTTCCTGGGCGACAGCGTGCTCGAGCTCGCGATTGCGCGTGAGCTCTACAACCGCTATCCGGAGGCCGCGGAAGGCCGCCTCGCGAAAATCCGCTCGCACGTTGTCTCACGGGCCAGTTGCGCCCTCGTCGCGCGCGACCTCGATCTTGGTGCGCGGCTCGGCGATGCCGCCGTTGCCGGCGGAATCGCACCCGACGAGCTGGCCCGGATAGTCAAGAGCACGAACGTCACCGCGGCGCTGCTCGAGGCGGCGATCGCGGCGCTCTTCCTCGTCTACGGCTACGAGCCGATCGAAGCCGCCATCGTGGCGGCGTTCTCCGACCGGATCGACTACGCATCGTCGACCCACGTCGACCACAAGACCGAGCTCCAGGAGGCGCTTGCGAGGTCCGGTCGTTCCGTCTCCTATTCGGTGTTGGGCGTCGAGGGTCCGCCGCATGATCGCCATTTCGCGTGCGCCGCGCTCGTCGACGGGGAGGAGCTCGGGCGGGGCACCGGCCGCTCGAAGAAGGACGCCGAGCAGGCGGCTGCCAGCGAGGCTCTGGCAGCACTCTCGGCCGCGGACGAATAGCGCCTGCAGTGGGCCCGACGGTTCGACCGGTCGGATCGCTGCGTGCTCCAGTACGCGTCGAGCCCGGCCACGCTCTCAATCCGTCCGCAGCGGACGCTAGCCTCGTTGCGTGCACCTGCGCTCTCTCCGCCTGCGCGGCTTCAAGTCGTTTCCGGACACGCTCGAGCTGAGGCTGGAGCCCGGTGTCTCCGTCGTTGTCGGCCCGAACGGATCCGGCAAGTCGAACGTCGCCGACGCGATCGTCTGGGCAGCCGGCTCCCTGACCCCGTCCGAGCTGCGCGCCGACAGGCCCGACGACGTGCTCTTCAACGGCGCCGAGGGCCGCAAGCCGGCCGAGAGCTGCGAGGTCGAGCTCGTCTTCGACAACGAGGACGGCGGCTTCGGCCCTGAGCTCGCGTTCTCGGAAGTCTCGATCGCACGACGGCTCCATCGCGGCGGCGAGGGTCAGTACCTCGTCAATCGGGCGCACGTCCGCCGCACCGATCTCGTCGAGCTGCTTGCGGACGTCGGCCTCGGCGGGACGATGCACTCGATCGTCAGCCAAGGCAAGGTCGAGGCGGTCCTCGCGTCGAAGCCGGAGGAGCGGCGCGAGCTGATCGAGGAAGCGGCCGGACTCGGCAAGTTCAAGCGCCGCAAGCATCGCGCGGAGCTGAAGCTCAATCGCGTCGGGATCCAGGTCGAGCGTGCGCTCGACGTCGAAGCCGAAGTGCGCAAGCGATTACGTCCGCTTGCACTCCAGGCGACCGCTGCCGAGCGCGCCGAAAAGCTCGCGGCCGAGATCGCGGGCCTGAAGGCGCGTGTCGCCGATCTCGATCTCGCCGCCGCCGAGACCCGCCGTGCGGACGCCGACGAGCGGAAGACGGCCTCGGGCATCGCTCGCCGGGCCGCGCAGGGGAGACTTCACGCTCTGCTCGCTGAACGCCAGGCCGCCGAGGAGGAGCTTGCAGACGCCGCCGGCCGGCGTGAGGCGGCGCTCAAGGCGATGTACCGCCTGCAGTCGGCAACCGAGCGACTGGCACTGCGGCGCGAAGGCGCGAATGCCCTGCTCGAGCGACTGCGGGCCGACGCCTCGGAGGCCGACGCGGCTGCCGCCGAGGTCACGGATGAGACGTCGCGGGCACTCGAGCTGGCAGCGGCGGACGCGACTGCTGCGGCGCGAGCGGCCGCGGTTGCGAGCGGTGCCGGCGCGGAGCGTGCGCGCGCGGCGCAGGAGCGCCTCGCCGCGCTTGAGCGCGCTGCCGCGGCTCGCGGCGAGGAACGACTGAATGCCCTCGCAACCGAGCGCCAGGGACTCGAGACGGAGCTCGCCGACGTCGCCGGCGGCCGTGAGGGCGCCACCGCCGCGCTCTACCGGCTCGGCAGCGCCCGCGAGCGGATCGCGCTTCGCCGGGAGAGCTCCGCAACGCTGCGCGAGCGGTTGCGCGTCGAGCTCGCCGGGGCCGAGGCGCTGGCCCGCCGCGCCGGTCCGACGCCCGATGACCTCGAGCTCGCGGCCGACGAGGCGAGAGCTGCGGCGCGTGAGGCGGTGCACGTCCGCGACGACCTCGCCGGACGAGCCTCGATCGCGAAGCAACGCCTGGATGCGCTCCAGCGCTCGCTTGCCGAGCGTGAAGGGATTCCGCCGGCAGCCAGGACGCTCGCGAACGCGCGAACGCCGCTCGCGCTCTCTCTGCTCGACGTTGCGGCCGGCTCGGAGCGCTCGGTCGCGGCGGCGCTCGGCTGGCAAGCCTCGGCGCTCGTCGCCGGCGATCCGACTGCCGGGCTCGAGCTCTTGCACCGAGCGCGTGACGCCGGTCTCGGCTCTCTCACCGTTCTCATCGGCCGCTCGCCTGCCGATCGCGTCGCCGACTTGCCGGTCGTGCCGCTTGTAGAGCTGCTCGAAAGCACCGGGCCGGCCGTTACCGCCGAGGGCTTCGGCTACGACCCCGCTCGGGGTGAGCTCTGGTTCGTCGGCGAGACCGCCGAGACCGTCCTTCTCGAGCTCGAGGCGCGCCGTCGCGAGCTGGAGACCGAGGTCGCAGAGCTCGCGCGCGCCGCGACCGAGGCCGAGACGACTGCTGCGAGCGCGACGCAGCGGGCCGAGGAGACCGAGGCCGCGTACGGAAAGGTCGCTCACCTCCGCGAGTTGCGCTTCGTCGATCCCGTGCTGCTGCGACGGCTCGGTGCCTGCGCCGACAGGCTCGACGAGGCGCTGCTCGCAGCGGTCGCGGTCGCCGTGCGACTGGAGGAGCCGCTCCGCTTGCGTGCCGAAGCGGGAGCCGAGCGTGCCGGGACGCTCGGCGCCGAGCTCGCCCGCGCCGCCGCGCTGGAGCACGAGGCGAGGCGAGCAGCCTCGGAGGCGAACCAGCGCGCCGCCGCGGCAGAGCTCGCGCGCGCCCGTCTCGGCGGCTCCGGTCAGATCCGTCTGCTCGAGGTGGCCGAGAGCGATCGCGATGTGGTCGAACGTGAGGCGCGCGAGCTGACCGGAGAGGCCGAGCGGCTTGCGGCAGCAGCGACCGAGGCGTCGGAGTCTGCGCGCATCGCGGCAGGCTCCGCAGCGGATGGGGGCGCCCGCCGCACCCCGAGCGTCGATCCCGATCTCCTTCGTCGCGTCCTCGCGGGTGCCGAGCGTCTCGACGAGACCCTCGCCGTGGCCGCGGCTACGGCGTCGCGCTTCGAGGCGCCGCTCCGCGCGCGTGTCGATGCGGGAGCGACGCGCGCGGGCGATCTCGGAGGGCGGCTCCGGGAGCTCGGCGCGGCGGAGGTCGAGCTGCGCCAGGCCGACGAGGAAGCAAGCCGGCGGGCGACCGAGATCGAGATCGAGCTGACGCGGATCGAGGCGGACGCTGCCGATGCGCGCCGGCGGCGCGACGAGAACGATGCCGACCCGGCCGAAGGAGACGACGGCGTCGAGCTTTCAGTTCGGGTCGAGCGGCTCGAAGCGCGGCGGATCCAGCTCGGCCAGGTGAACCCGCTGGCGAAGGAGGAGTACGCGCTCGAGCAGGAGCGGCTCACCGAGCTCGAGACCCAGCGCGCCGACCTCGAGGCGAGCCTGAAGGAGCTCGAGGAGCTGCGAGCCGAGCTCGCCGACACGGTCGAGCGCCGCTTCACCGAGACCTTCGCAGCCGTTGCCGCACACTTCGAGGAGGTTTCGGAAACGCTCTTTCCCGGCGGAGACGGGCGCCTGCGGCTCGTCGAGCCTGACGAGCAAGGCGGCGAGATCGGTGTGGAGGTCGAGTTGCGCCCAGCGGGCAAAAAGATCACGCGCCTCGGGATGCTCTCCGGCGGAGAGAAGGCGCTCGGTGCGATCTCGTTCCTGTTCGCGCTCTTCCTTGCGAAGCCGTGCCCGTTCTACCTCCTCGACGAGGTCGAGGCCGCCCTCGACGACGCCAACATCGGCCGTTTCGTCGAGCTGCTGCGCTGTTACGCCGACCGCGCCCAGTTCGTCGTGATCACCCACCAGAAGCGGACGATGGAGGCCGCCGACGTCCTCTACGGGATCACGATGGGCGGCGACGGCGTCAGTCAGGTCGTCTCGCGCCGGCTTCCGCGCGACGAATCCGCTGCGCTTGCGGGCTGAGGACGTGCTAGGTCAGTAGGCCCGGGCGCTGTGGGTCGAAGCAGACGAGTCCGTGTGCGCGTGCGGTTTCCGCGATAAACGGCAACGCCTCCTCCGCCCCGCTGTAGGTGAGCGCGAAGTAGAAAAACGATCCCACCACGTTGAGGGTTAAGGGGCCGTCCGCCTCGGTGACCCGTCTGAATCATCCTCCGACAAGTCCATCAGATCCGGATATCTCGACGTAAGAGCGCCGATAAAGTCGAGAAGCAACGGGCTAGGCGCTGCGTCTGTGTTTTCGGATTTGCTCGTACAGGCGCTCGTAGACACGAGTCGCCTCGTCGTCATCAAGAGGCCGCTCTCCTACCCAAACAGCGATGTCGTAGCTCACGATTGCGAGCTTATGAGAACGTCCGTCCCCTCGATCGTCTAGTCGAAATCGTGCTGGGCCGCGAGCCGTTTCGGGGCCTGGATCAGCCACGCGTCGATCAGGCGCTCGCGCACCTCCTCCTCTTCGATGTGCTCGAGCCAGATCAGGAGATAAGCGGGTGAGTTCTCGAAATGCGGTGTCAGGCGGTATGCGTCCGGATTCGACGCGACGAGGAGCGGGCGCTCGTCACGGTCGCACCGGGTCCACATCGCGTCTTTGTGCCGCGTGCTCAGTCCCGCAAACGACTTGCCACGCACCTTGAAGGACGGCTTTCCCCACGAGGTCGTCTCCTCGACCTCGGGTAGCTCGCGCGCGAGCTCCGCCACCCGTTCCCACGTCGCCACAGACGAAGGCTAACCTGCCGCGATGTCACGGACGTGGGCAGAGCTCCTCGGCGACGCGGACGGGCGGCAGGAGAGCGAGGAGCAGCGGGCCGGCTTCCTCGGCCGCCTGCGCGATTCGCTCGGCAAGAGCCGACGCGCGCTCACCGGCGAGCTCGCGGCCGCGGCGTTCGACCCGGGCAACGCGGAGGATTGGGAGCGGCTCGAGGAGGCATTGATCCGGGGCGACGTGGGTGTCCGGGCGACCGCCGAGCTCGTCCGCCGGCTCGAGGCGCGCGGCGAGCTCGGGGATCTCGGCGAGGCGCTCGCGGAAGAGATCGCGGACATGCTCGGTGAGCCCGCGACGCTGAACATCGAGGCGAAGCCGAGCGTGATCCTCGTTGTCGGCGTCAACGGCACCGGCAAGACGACCACGATCGGCAAGCTGGCGCAGAAGCTGCGCGAGCACGAACGCACGGTGCTGCTCGGAGCCGCCGACACCTTCCGCGCAGCCGCCGAGGAGCAGCTCGAGATCTGGGCCAAGCGCGCGAAAGCGGACTTCGTCGGCGCGGCGCACGGCGCCGACCCGGCCGCGGTCGCCTACGACGCCGTCGAGGCTGCGCGCGCCCGCGGCCACGATGTCGCGATCGTCGACACCGCCGGGCGGCTGCACACGCAGTCGAACCTGATGGAGGAGCTCGCGAAGGTACGGCGGGTGATCGAGAGCCGCCTCGAAGGCGCGCCGCACGAGACGCTGCTCGTCGTCGACGCGACCACCGGCCAGAACGGCCTCCAGCAGGCGCGGCTCTTCGGAGAGGCCGCACAGGTCACCGGAGTCGTTCTGACGAAGCTCGACGGCTCGGCGAAGGGCGGGATCGCGGTCGCGATCGCCTACGAGCTCGGTCTGCCCGTCAAGCTGATCGGCGTGGGGGAGGGCCTCGACGACCTGCGCCCGTTCGACGCGCAGGACTTCGCCCGCGCCCTCGTCTCCAGCTAGCGCTCGATCGCAAAGGCGATGTTAACCGTCGTGCGGTAGCTCGTGATCTTGTCGCCTTCGACCTCGCAGCTCATCGAGAGCACGTCGGCGCCGGTGATCCCGCGCAGCGTCTTCGAGGCTTCCGTCACGGCGACCTGCGCGGCCTCCGCGAAGCCGTCGGGGGAGTTGCCGATGACTGTGATGACCTTCGCAATACCTGCCATGTTCCACTCCTTCAGTAGCTGTTGGGCTCTCGCCTGCCCGCTGGAGGCCGCATCTACACTGACGGCCGTGTTCGACACCCTCTCAGACAAGCTGCAGGCCACGCTCGGCGACCTCCGCGGCAAGGGGCGCCTCGACGAGGAGACGATCTCCAAGGCGATGCGCGAGATCCGGCTCGCGCTGCTCGAGGCGGACGTCAACTTCGAGGTCGTCAAGAGCTTCGTCGCCGGTGTGCGCGAGCGCGCAACCGGCCAGGACGTGCTGAAGAGCCTTTCGCCCGGCCAGCAGGTCGTGAAGATCGTGCACGAGGAGCTGACGAGCTTGATGGGCTCGGGCGACTCGCGGCTCGCGTTCGGACGTCCGCCGACCGTGATCCTGATGGCCGGCCTCCAGGGCTCCGGTAAGACCACGACCTCGGCCAAGCTCGCCCTCCTCCTGCGCAAGGACGGCAGGAAGCCGGCGCTCGTCGCCGCCGATCTCCAGCGTCCCGCCGCGATCGACCAGCTCGAGCAGCTCGGGCGCCAGATCCAGATTCCGGTCTACCGCAAGGACACGCAGGACCCCGTCGAGGTCGTGAAGTACGGGATCCAGGCCGCTCAGACGGCCGGCCAGGACGTCGTCATCCTCGACACCGCCGGTCGCCTGCACATCGACGAGGAGCTGATGCAGGAGCTCGCGCGCGTCCGCGACGCCGCGAAGCCGACGAACGTGCTCCTCGTCCTCGACTCGATGACCGGCCAGGAGGCCGTCAACGTCGCCGAGTCCTTCTTCGAGCGAATCGCCTTCGACGGCGTCGTCCTGACGAAGCTCGACGGCGACGCCCGCGGCGGTGCGGCACTGTCCGTGAAAGCGGTCACCGGCAAGCCGATCAAGCTCGTCTCGGTGGGCGAGAAGCTCGATCAGCTCGAGTACTTCTACCCCGAGCGGATGGCCTCGCGCATCCTCGGCATGGGCGACGTGCTGACGCTGATCGAGAAGGCCGAAGCCGCCGTCGAGGAGGACGAGCAGGAGGCGATGGAGGCGCGAATGCGCGCCGGCCAGTTCACCTTCGACGATTTCCTCTCGGCTCAGAAGATGTTGAAGAAGATGGGGCCGATCCAGGGTGTCCTGAAGCTGATTCCCGGACTCGGAAACCAGCTGAAGGACGTCGACATCGACGAGCGTCAACTCGCCCGCGTCGAGGCGATCGTGCTCTCGATGACCCCGCAGGAGCGGCGAATGCCGCACCTGATCAACGGCTCCCGCCGGCTTCGGATCGCGCAGGGGAGCGGGCAGACGATCCAGGACGTCAATAAGCTCCTCACCGCACGAAAGCAGATGGAGAAGATGATGAAGCAGATGGGCAAGGGGAAGATGCCCTCCCTTCCGCAGCAAATGACCAAAGCAGGCCGGAGGTAGGAATGGCAGTAAGGCTCAGGCTGACGCGAGTCGGCTCGAAGAAGAACCCGATCTACCGTGTCGTCGTCGCTGACTCGCGCTCCCCGCGCGACGGCAAGTTCATCGAGATCGTCGGTCGCTACAACCCGCAGACCGATCCTTCGACGATCGAGCTGGACCAGGACAGGATCCAGGAGTGGATCGGCAAGGGCGCGCAGCCGTCCGACGCCGTCGCGAAGCTGATCAAGATCGACCAGAAGGCTCAGGCGACCGAAGCCGAGACAGCGGAGCCCCAGCCGAGTGGGTGAGCTCGGTGGCTGAGCTGCTCGAATGGCTGGCGCGCCAACTCGTCGACGACGCCGACGCGGTGCGTGTCGAGGAGGTCGAGCGGGACGATACGACGATCCTGCAGCTCTACGTCGCGCCTGAGGATCGCGGCAAGGTGATCGGTCGTCAGGGCCGGATCGCCCGCGCGCTCCGCACGATCGTGCGCGCCAGTTCCGCGAAGTCGCGGCGGCGCATCGTTCTCGAAATCGTTGAGTGACCTCGATCTGGTCCCGGTCGGCCGCGTCGGTCGTCCGCACGGAGTCGACGGCTCGTTCTTCGTCGAGGAGCCGAGCGAGGTGGAGGGGAGGTTCGCCCGTGGCGCGACGCTCTGGGTCGACGGATTCGAGGTGGAGATCGTCGTTTCGAAGCGTGGCTCAGGAGGCAGGCCGGTGCTCATGCTCGACCGCGCCGTCGTGCGCGGATCGACGCTCTCGGTTCCGCGTGAGGCACTGCCGGACCCGGACGAGGACACGTTCTACGTCTTCCAGCTCGTCGGCCTGACCGTCGAAGAGGACGGAGGCCGCGCGCTCGGGACTGTGGTGGAAGTCCACAACGGGCCTGCGAACGACTCCCTCGAGCTGGGCTCCGGGCTGCTCCTGCCGCTCGTCGCCGCCTGCGTGCTCGACGTCGACCTCGAAGCGGGCCGCGTTCTGGTTGCGCGGGGCTTCGCCGACGACGAGTAACCTGCTCGGCCGTGCTCCTCGACGTCTTCACCCAGGTTCCGCACGCCTTCGCGTGGATGACCGAGCAACGCCCGCTCGCCTCCGTCTTGGGCGGCGTGCTCGAGCTGCGCCTCTTCAACTACCGCGACACCTCGCCGCTTCGCTCGGGGCAGGTCGACGACGATCCGTACGGCGGCGGTGCCGGGATGGTGCTGCGCGTTGACGTCGTCGCGGCGGCGCTCGACGCCGTTTACGGGGACGCCTCGGCCCAACGCGTGATCGCGTTGACTCCTCAGGGCCGGCCGCTGACGCAGGCGATCGTCGAGGAGCTTGCGCTCGAGCCGCAACTGACCCTGCTCTCCTCCCGCTTCGAGGGCTTCGACGAGCGAATCGTCACGCACCTGGCCTCCGACGCGATCTCGATCGGCCCGTACGTGCTCTCCGGCGGCGAGCTGCCGGCGATGGTGCTCCTCGACGCGATCGCGCGGCGGCTGCCTGGAGCCCTCGCCGAGGGATCGGGCGAGAACGAGAGCTTCTCCGCCGCGCTCGAGGGCGGGCTCGAGTATCCGCACTACACGCGCCCCGCCGAGTTCAGGGGCTGGTCCGTGCCCGACGTCCTGCTCTCGGGCGATCACGCGCGGATCGAGGGCTGGCGCCGTGAGCGGAGCCGTGCGCGGAACGCGGTCTTGTGACCGATTACTACGCGACGCTCGGCCTCCCCCGGAATGCCTCGGAGACGGAGATCGAGGATGCCTTCCGACGCGCCTCGGACGCGAGCTGGAGCGAGGAGCGCGGGCTCGAGCTCCAGGTCGCCTACCAGACGCTCGCCGACCCGGAGCGCCGGCACCGTTACGACGACTGGCTCGTCGGCTCGAACGCGCGGCCGAGCGTCCAGAAGCGCGAGTTTCATTCCCGCAACCCGGTCGACCGGCTCACGCGCCGCCTGCCGCACGGCTGGCGCGTCACGATCGACTGGGTCGTCACGATCGTCGGCGCGATCGCGATCGTGCTCGCGATCAAGGCGTGGGTGGTCAATCCCTACCGAATTCCGTCCTCTTCGATGGAGCAGACCCTGCACTGCGCGATGCCCGCGAGCGGCTGCGAGGCACGCTTCTCCGACCGCGTGCTCGCAAACCGGCTGATCTACCACTTTCGCGAGCCCGAGCGAAGGGAGATCATCGTCTTCGAGACGCCACCTGCAGCCCAGACCCGCTGTGGCGCCGGCGGAACCTTCGTGAAGCGGCTGATCGGACTGCCCGGCGAGCGGCTCGAGCTGCGAACCGAAGGAGGCTTCAGCTTCGTCTACATCGACGGTCAGAAGCTGCCGGAGCCGTACCTCGAACAGGCCCGGCGTGACTCGCGCGGGCCGGAGACGTTCACGATCCCCCAGGGGCAGTATTTCATGATGGGCGACAACCGCAGCCAATCGTGCGACTCGCGCGAATGGGGGACCGTGCCGCGGAACAACCTGATCGGCAAGGTGTTCGCGACCTACTGGCCGCCCACCCGCATCTCCGTCCGCTGAGCTGATTCCGACCGCGAGCTTGCGCTACCATTCGCCCCCGGCCGAGTGGCCGCCTTCCTCCATGAGCACGATCATCCAGAGCATCGAGCAGCGCCAGCTGCGCCAAGACGTGCCGCTCTTCAAGGCGGGCGACACCGTGCGCGTGCACTTCCGCGTGATCGAGGGGACGCGCTCGCGCCTCCAGGTCTTCGAGGGGGTCGTGATCAAGCGGCAGGGCTCGGGTGTCAGCGAGACGTTCACCGTCCGCAAGCAGTCGTTCGGAGTGGGCGTGGAGCGGACGTTTCCGGTGCACTCGCCGAAGATCGAGAAGATCGAGGTCGGCGCGATCGGCGACGTGAACCGCGCGAAGCTCTACTACCTGCGCGGCAAGGTGGGCAAGAAAGCGCGGATCCGCGAGCTGCGGCAGCCTGCCGGCGCGGGTCGTGCGCAGAAGTCGGCTCGGGCCGCACCGCCGCAAGCGGCCGAGGTGGAAGTCGACTCGCCTGTCGCCGCCGCCGGTAATCCTGCCGCCGAGTAGCTCGCGTCGCCGCCCGGCGGTTGCAAGCTTCGTCGCAAGAGACACGCTTTCGTGACAGCGTCGTGACGAAGTCGTCCGACCTTCGCGGCTATCCTCGCCCTCATGGCGCGCATGAGCGGTCAACGGCTCCTCTCCTTCGACCGTAGGCTGGGCGTCCGGTTCGTGGCGGGTGCGGACGAGGCGGGACGGGGCTCGCTGGCGGGCCCACTCGTCGTCGCCGGCGTCCTGCTCGACTACGAGTGCCTGCGCAACCATCGAGTCCGGCCACTCGCGCTGCTGAACGATTCGAAGCAGGTCTCGCCCGCCGGGCGCGACGAGCTTTTCCGCGCCGTGGTGGGCTGTGCCGCGCAGATCAGCGTCCGAGTGATCCCGTCGGTGGAGATCGACCGGCACGGGCTGCACCGCTCCAATCTCTGGGGTTTGCGTTCCGTGCTCGCCGACTTCGTGCCTCGGGCCGACGCGTGTCTCGTGGACGGTTTTCGCCTCGGCCCCACCGCACCGGATCATCGCGCGGTCGTCGACGGCGATACGAAGAGCGCTGCAATCGCCGCCGCGTCGATCGTCGCGAAGGTGACCCGCGATCGGGTGATGCGCCGGCTCGATGCCCTCTACCCGCGCTACGGGTTCGCCCGTCACGTCGGCTACATCACGCCGGGGCATTCAGCCGCGGTCCGCGCACATGGGCCGAGCGAGCAACACCGGCGGTCGTTCCGGGCCCTCTGCTATCTCGTCGACGAGCCGGTGACGGTGGCCGCGGCCTGAACGCCGCCGCCACGAATACGCGCAGGGTCGGCAACCGGTTCGAGCGCCGCGCCGCGCTCCACTACCGGCTGCGCGGCTATCGCGTGCTCGGTGCGAACGTCTGGGCCGGCGGCAACGAGCTCGATCTGATCCTCCGGCGCGGTCGCCGGCTCGTCTTCTGCGAGGTGAAGGCGGCATTGTCGGCAAGTGACAGGACCGTCTTCGTGGGCATTAGCTTGCGGTAATCCTCGCCGTTGACAATGACTGTCGATGCGACCGCGAGGTCATGACGCGGCACCAGCTCGACCGCCATCCGGCGGTGTTCGAGTGGGTGTAGCTTGAGCAAGGCCCGAACCTCGTCGCCGACCTCCCTGCCGCTGCCGGCGGCGAGCCGAATAGCGCCGAGGCAGTTGACGTTGACGGGGAGATCCGCATCCACGAACACAACCTCCTCAACCACGCGGGAAATGGCATCACGGACTGCAGCGACGAGGTCGGCATCATCGCGGCCCGAGAAAGGCAGTTCGCGAGCTAGCTGCCGGATATCCGCGAGATGCGCCACGAGCGTTGCTTGCGCCGCGTGGAGTGCGTCCGCGCCGGCCACTTCCTCCACCCGGCTGCGAAGCCGCTCGACTTCAGCCTCGGCCGCGCGACGGTCGTCGGCGATTTCGGCCAGTTCGGATCGCCACTCCTTGGCGGTGATCTCGTCCGCGCGGAAGCGGCGCTTGACGGTCTTCGCTTCCGCTTCGAGTCGGAGAACCTCCCGCTCTGCCGCGTTAAGGGTGGCGCGGGTTCCTGACACCACGGTCTGACGCGCCCGCTTGATCTCGCGAAGGGTGGCCTGCTCGTCGATCAGCGAGCTTGTGAACACGGCAAGCAAGACTGCCTCGGCCTTCTCTCGCGGCACCGGGTCGAGGCAGACTCGCCCGCGTTCTGAGATGCGTGTTTGGCACACATAGGAGGCTTGTACGGAGCCGTCGGCGCGTTGCTTGCCAGTTCGGAACCGCATCGGCTCGCCGCAGTGGCCGCACGTCGCCTCGATCGGTGAGCCGATCAATCGAGGAACCCTCGGTCCCCGGCCACGAGTCTCTGGTCCGGATGTGCGCCTGGCGAACACCTCCTGCACCCGCGCCCAGAGCTCCCGATCGATGATCGGAGTCAAGCTGCCCAAAGGGGCCTCGACTAGCTCGTGCTCGATCTTGAGGATATTCGCGAGGTCTGGTCGGCGCAGAGCCTTTGCAACCGTTGCTCCATGCCATTGCCCGCCACGTGCCGACCGGATGCCGCTCTCGTTCAGCCGCCGCGCCGCCTCCAACTCCGACACCCCCGCGAGGCACCAAGGCACGAGTAACGTTCGGATTACGTCAGCCTCGGCAGCAACGATCGATCCGTCCGGGTTCCGCCCGTACTTACGACGGCCGCCGGGCTTCCGTCCGTGCTTCCTGAGCATGGCGGGATAGTTCGCTTTCACCCGTGCGGAGGTGTGTGCAGACTCCTGATCTGCGATCATCAATGCGAGGAAGAGCGCATGTCTGCCGCCGGGAGCTGACGTATCGACGCCGTTTAGCGCGACGACATGCACGCCTTCATCGTCGGTTAATCTGCACGCGACCTCAATACCCTCCCGCATGTTCCGCCCAAGCCGGTCGATAGCTGTAACCACGACCCGCTCCGCCCTCAACTCCGGTATGTCGGCCAGCATCCGCTCGAACTGCGGCCGCCGGACGCCGGTATAGGCGCTGACGCCCTCGTCCAGATACTCGCCCACGAGCACCCACCCTCGAGCGGTTACGTACCGCCGCACCGCGTCCCGCTGCGTTTCAAGCGACAGCCCGTGGCGGGCCTGCTCGCTGGTACTGACACGGTAGTAAGCGACAACGCGCATCGCGCCGCTAACGACGGCGGGCCGATCCGCCCGTTTGCGTCGTGCGTGTGAGCTACGATCAACCTGCGATGCCTTCCTCATCGCTGCTCCTTCCTCGGCCCGCCCCTCAGGCGGGTCGTTGTATTTCCAGATACGTGTAGCCTACTCGGCCACCTAGAAAAACATGGAGATTTGCAGGCACTTCAGCTAACAGCGTTAGATTGTCCACTGAACGTTTGCAGGCACTTCTCGAAGGACCCCCCCAAAAGAAAAGTCAGCTTGACAACTAAGCCGCGAGCCGTGGAGGTATCTGGGGCGCAGCGTTAGTACGGCTTCCGCTTACGCTGCAAAGACTCGCTAGGTTCCCCATGGTGATGATCCCTGGTTGGGAGGACACCTCGATAGCGGTCCGCTACAGCCGTGGCAGCCGTGTGGCTTACACCGAACGGTGGGAGGACAAGAGGATGTCCCGCTCGCCGTGGAATTTCGGCGGCGGTCCGGTGATGTGATTCTCACAAGAGGGTATCCGGTTAGCCGCCCCTTCCCCGAACCGTGAGCGGCGTCGAAGCGTTTCCCCGCGGTCCGGCCAGGCTAGTCCGCGCGTCCGTGGCGACCTTCAGTCGAGCGCGTCGAGGGCGAGCGCGAGGGCGTCGTCGACCGAAAGCTCCTTGCCACGTTCCCAGGCATCAGCGAGCTCCGCCTCGTCCAGTTGCCTGCGGAGGATGTCGAGGATCTCGTCGTGTTCCCGCTCCTGGTAGAGCGGAACCGACAGCGCGGCTTCCTGATGGAGCGCGAGCGACGCCGAGAGAAGGCGGGCAGCCAGTTCGGCGCGACCTGCGTGGGCGTGGCTATGGGCAATTCGGCTGAGGCTGTCGAGGACGTGCTGAACGTCTCCGAGCTCCCGCGACAGTCGTAGGCTCCGCCGCTTCAGCTCGAGCGCGCTCTCGAGTCTTCCGTCGTCCTGCTCGTGGTGCGCAAGCGTGTCGAGCGCCGCTGCCTCGAGATTCGGACTGCCGATCGCCTGTGCTCGGCGCAGGTTCTCCGTGGCGAGCTGGCCCGCTCCGTCTGGCCGAGCTCTCCGTATGCCCAGGCGAGATTGAAGGTCGCCATACCGGCGTAGTGTCCGTGCCCGAGCGCGCTCATGCGCTGACAGGTCTCCTCGAAGAGCGGCGCCGCTGCCTGGAAGTCTCCTGACTCGATTGCGGAGTAGCCGAGCATGTACAGGGAACGCGCGATGCCCCACGCGTCGTCGTGCTGACGATGGATCGCGTGCGCTTCCTCTGCGTACCGTCGGCCGGCTGCGTAGTCGGCGGTATCGACGGCCATTGCCGCCGCCGCGTTCAGCGCGTGGCCGCGGGCCGGGGTCGCGCTCGGGACGGCCGCGAGCAGCGTCTCCAATCGGCGCCGTCCCTCTGGCTGGTGGCCGCGCATCTTCCAGAAGCGCCAGACCGACTCCGCCAGGTCGAGCGCGAGTTCTGGCCGCCCTGAGCGGGCAGGCGGTCGAGCGCCGCTCGGATGTTGTCGTGCTCGCGATCAAGGTTGTCCAGCCACTCCTTCTCCACCGGCGCGGGGGGCGGCAGCTCGCGTGCCAGCTCGAGCAAATGCTCCGCGTGCCGCCGCCACAACTCCTCGCCCTCGTCCGACTGCTCGAGCCGCTCGGCGGCGTATTCGCGGATCGTTTCCAGCATCCAGAAGCGCTCGCCGTCGCGGACGCGGACGAGGCTTTTGTCGACGAGCGACTGCAGGGTGTCGAGCTCTGCCTCGCACACCTCCTCCGCCGCCTCCAGCGTGCAGCCGCCGCGGAAGACGGACAGCGAGCGAGGAGCTGCTGCTCCTCGGGTGCGAGCAGCTGGTGGCTCCACTCGATCGTCGCCCGCAGCGTCTGCTGGCGCGGGTCGACGCCGCGGCCGGCCTTGAGCAGGTCGAGCCGCTGAGAAAGGCGCTCGAGCAGCTGCTCGCTCGAGAAGACCGCGGTGCGGGCGGCGGCGAGCTCGATCGCGAGCGGAAGCTCGTCCAGGCGCGCGCAGAGCTCGTCGACTGCCGGCGTATGGCTGAACGAGGGGTCGACGGCGCGGGCACGCGCGGTGAACAGCGCCCTCCCGTCTTCGTCTGCGAGCGGCGGCACGGGCCAGGTCTGCTCGCCGCCGATCCGCAGCCGCTCGCGGCTCGTCACCAGCAGGGAGGACCCGTTGGCGTCGCGCAGTGCTGCGATCGGTGCGGCCGCCTGTGGCAGCAGGTGCTCGAGGTTGTCGAGCACGAGCAGCAGGCGCTTGCCCGCCAGGTGCGCGCCGAGCGTGTCTTCGAGCGGGCGATCGGGCTCTTCCTTGACCGCGAGCGTCTGCGCGAGCGACGAGAGGACGAGCTCGGGATTGCGCAGCGGCGCGAGCGGCACCCAGAAGATGCCGTCCGGGAAGGACTCGGAGGCCTCCGCCGCGGCCTGTAGGGCGAGTCCCGGTCATTCCCGAGGTCGTTACGCAGGTCGCTGCGCAGGTGATCGGGAACGACCAGGCGATCACGGTCGGCGGACTGCAGGGTCACTTCGAGCTGAACGTCTTCGTCCCGATGATCGCCCGGAACCTCCTCGACTCGATCAAGCTCCTGGCATCGGCGTCGCGGCTGCTCGCGGAGAGGTGTGTCGGCGGGATCGAAGCGAACCGCGACCAGTGCGAGCGCTACGCCGAGCTGACGCTCTCGGCTGCGACCGCGCTGAACCCCCACATCGGCTACGACCGGGCGTCGGAGATCGTCAAGAAGGCCGCGTCGAGTGGACGCCCGCTGCGCGAGGTCGCCCGCGAGGCGGGTGTCGACGACGAGACGCTCGACACCGCGCTGGACTACCGGGCGATGGCGCAGCCGTACGGAACCTAGGCACTTGGCAGGGCCTCAGCGGAGCAGCGGGTAACCGGCCTCGTCGAGCTCCCGAAGGGCTTCGGTGATCTGCTTTGCAGGGGCGGTGGCCGAGAGCTCTTGGCTGAACGTCGTCAGCTGTTCGTAGTCCTCGAGCTCGAGGTCGACCTCGTCCTCGTAGTTCGCCACCTCTTCCGAGAGGTCGGCCAGCGCGTCGACGAGGGCGCCGTGGGCGTCGTCGATCTCCTTCGGTGCGGAGAGCTCACCGAGCGCCGACGACGCATCCCCGAGCCTGCGTCGAAGCAGCTCGAGCCTATTCGCGGCGAGCTCGGGCGCTGGCGCGCGCGAGATCGCGATTCCGAGCTTCACGATCGCGTCGGCCGCATCCCGGACCGGAGGAGCGGCCTTCCGCCGGTATTCGTCCCCGCTCAGGCGATCGTCCCTGCCGCAGCCGGCGAGAGCGACACAGGCCAGGAGGACGAGGAAACGGCGCGCCACGCGCGGAACCCTACGGGATCGGCTCCGGGCACCCCGGCTGGACGAGCTTCAACTGAGCGCGGCTTGCGTAGGAGCCGACGGCGCGGAACGACACGACCGCGCATCGGCTCTCGATCGCGGCGAAGGTTGCCAAGAACATACCCGTCCCGCTCGCCCGTACGTTGCGTGTCCATGTGCGCTCGCGTCCGACCGCCGTGACGCGAACCGGCTCGAGCCGCTTGAACCCGGTTCCGCGCACCGTGAGTGGAGACGCGGAGGCGACGCGCAGGGCCGGTGTCTTCCCGGAGACCGCGTTCGCGCCGACCGCGAACGAGAGTGTCGCGAGCAGGACGGTTAGCGTGACCAGAAGACGATTCACGAAGCACATTGTTGCAGATGTGCGCAGCGCCGCCGGGACCTTGTTACAGTCGCCGTCCAGGCGCCGCCAAGGGGGGAGGCGCCATCAGGTAAGGGAAAGGGGACCTGCGTGAAGACACGCATGAGGGCACTCCCGGTCTTGCTGGTGCTCATGGTCTTCGGCGTACTCGCGTCGTCGGCCGCAGCGGTCAAGCCGCCGGGATCGAGTCCTGGGCCAAAGTCGCCCTTCGACGACACGTCGCTGTTCGCGCCCGACCCGGATCTGCCGGGTGGCTTCGACCAGTCGAACGGCGAGCTGATGCGCGGCGCCCACGACAACGGCCGCGGAGGGAACACGTTCGTGAACGACCCATGCCTCGATCCGCCGCCAACGGCGCCGGAGCCCGAGCGGCGTCGCCGGACGGTGCAGAGCGAGACTGAGATCGCGGTGCTCAACACCGCGGGCTCGATGGGCAAGAAGATGGTGGCCGGCTGGAACGACTCTTTCGGATTCTACGACCGCGAAGAGGGCCTCAGCGGCTACGGCTACTCGACGAACGGCGGTAATACCTGGATCGACGGCGGCGGTCTGCCACCGGCCGTCCCGGGTCACACCGGAACCAACCCGGATCGCTACTTCGGCGATCCGGTCATCGTCGTCCACCACGCCTCGCAGACGTTCTACTACGCGTCGATCTACCAGACGCCCCAGGGCGTCTTCACGCTCAGCGTCAACCGCGGCCGCTTCATGGACGCCCCGGCGCAGGACGTGGAGAGCATCTCGAACACCCGCTGCGCGAACGACTTCAGCGAGTTCGGGATTCCTGACTCGCCGCAGGCGAACCGCGAGCGGATCATCTGGGAGCCGCCCGTTCAGGTCGTGACGTCGGCGAGCCTGATGAACGGCGACTTCCTCGACAAGGAGTGGATGTACGTCGACCAAAAGACGGGCACGATCTACGTCACCTACACGCGCTTCGGCGCCGACGGCTCGACGCCGATCGAGATCTCGAAGTGCACCGGCTGCGCCAACAGCCCGACCTTCACGACCGGCATGTTCGGGCCGCCGACCGTGATCGTCCCCAACGAGGCGACGGAGTTCAACCAGGCGACGCAGCCGTACACGACCAACACCGGTCGCGTGATCGTCACCTGGTTTGCCCGCAGCTTCGACGGCCCCGGGTTCGCGGAGTCGGATCAGCGGATCGAGTACGCCTACTCGGACAACGACGCGGCGACATTCACGCCTGAGCAGCTGATCACTCAGGTCAACCCGCAGGGCGAGCCGCTCGGCTACAACCGCGGCCGGACGACTATCCTGAACGCGCCCTACATCACGGTGGACAAGGGTGAGGACGACGGTGTCACGAGCCGGACGGAGTCCTCGCGGGGCGGGTTCAACAATGTCTACATCACCTACTTCAGCGGCAAGACGCCGCTGGGCAGCGTGACGAAGGCGGCTGACATCTTCGTCAGCACCTCCACCAACAACGGCACGAGCTTCGGGCCGCCGGTGCAGGTGAACGACGACGCGACGAACACGGTGCACGTGTTCCCGAGCGTCCAGGCCAACAAGCACGGAGATGTCTACGTCGGCTGGATCGACCGGCGGAACGACCCGACGAACGTCCTCAATGAGACCTGGGCAGCGGTCTCGAAGAGCCAGGGCGCTGCGTTCGGGCACAACGTCACCGAGTCCGACGTCGCCACCTCGTGGTTTGCCCGGGCGGACGCACGGCCGAACTTCGGCGACTACAACTCGAGCGAGCTGCTTGGGTTCAACCAGTTCGTCCAGATCTGGGCGGACGGTCGCTTCCCGAACCTCGGACAGGCGGGGCCGAGCACGAACCCGCTCCTGCGTCAGACGACGCCGGACACCATCTTCGGGATCTCTCAGGGTCTCGGAGTCGGCGGCGGCTGAGCAGAGGGCCAGTCCAAGCACGAAGGGCCGCCTCCGGGCGGCCCTTCGTTTCCTCCCTTCGGACGCGAACTACGAGGCGAGCGTGCGCAACCGCTTCTGAAGGGCTGCGCGCTCGCGCCGGCTCGGCTAGCTCGCGCTCGCGACCGAGGAAGGGGGCCGCAGGGACCGGAAGGTTCGTTCGGTAGAGCGACTTGAGGGGAGGGAAGTCGCCGCCGGCGAGCTGGTACACACGCTCGGGAGCGGCGAGGTCCTTGAAGCGGTGCTCGCCCAGATCTCGAAGCTCGAGCTCGACGAGCTGGGCGGTCGAGGCCGAGACGAGTACCTGCCCACCGTGGCCGCAGGCGGCGATGCGTGCGGCGCGGTTGACGTCTGGCCCGACGTAGCCCTCCTCGGCCAGGTGCGGCGTGCCGGTGTGGATGGCCATGCGCACCGGCACTGCCAGCTCGTGTTGGGCCTCGAGCGCAGCGGCGATCGCGCCCGGCGCTGTGCGGAAGGCGACGAAGAAGGCGTCCCCCTGCGTGTCGACCTCGACGCCGCCGTGGCGCGTGAAGGCGTCCCTCAAGACACGCCGGTGCTCGGCCAGCGCAGCCGCATACCCCTCGGGCCCGAGCTCGTGCAAAAGCTTGGTCGAGCCCTCCACATCGGTGAAGAGGAAGGTGACGGTGCCGGAAGGGAGGTCGCCCCGCATAGCATCATCATGAATCAGCGCGGCGGCGAACTCAGGCTGCGACACACCCGCGGTTCAAATTCACCCGGCCTGCGCGACCAGTACGGTTCTCTCCTTCACGGCGGTTCCTCCTTCGATCTTGGACGGATCGCCTCGTACGCTCCCCAGCGGAGCAGACGCGGCCGGAGGGACCGCCGTCAAGTTCTACGAGCTACGGGACAACCTCGAGGACAATGTTCTTGCCCCTCCCGGGAAGCAGGATTGGCTGGCATCACTCCTGCGAGAAGTCAACGGCTTCCGAGCGCGCGCCGACTGGTTCGCACCGGAGGACGCAGAAGCCCTCGCAGCGCATCTCGGCCACATCAGCAAGATGCAGTCTCTCCGTTCGGAGGACGCGATCACGTGGTCGTGGTTCGGGACGCTGGCGTGCGCACATCCCGACGACCGCCGGGAAGCGGTGCAGTGGCTCTACGACCGACTACAGCTTGGACTGACGGCGGCTGACCCAGTGATTGAGCAGTGGATGCGGGTCTATCACCCCAATGCGCCTGATAGCCGGAATGGGCCACATCTAGATGTTCGGATCGACGATCCCCGCGTTGCGCTTATCTATGTCGAGGCGAAGTGGGATGCCGACATCGGCACCGGCAAGGGCGCAGACGAAGGTATTCGTGACGATCAAATCGTCCTTCGTCGCGACGCTGAGGAAGGATCCGACGCTTGCGGGTGACGCTCGCAGCTTCGTTGTTGCCGGCGTCTCGAACGTCGTTCTTGACCTCAACGTCTACGGTGAGACGGATGTCTCCACCTCACGACCGGTCACCGTGGCCTGGCTCACCTGGGACGATCTCGCGTCCTGCAGCGCCCACCCGAGAGCAGATGAGTTCGCGAGGTACTTGGAGTGGAAGCGCGAGCACGGCTAGCCAAGAGAACCGTTGTAGCTCGTGGACTACGGGGAGAACGCGAACCAGATGTTGCCGGCCGCGTTGCGTCTGTGGGCCGCGACCGAGGAGCGACCCCGTCTGACCAGTAGCGCCAGCCAGCGTCCTTCGCCTCGGCTACAGGCACCTGCCGGCCGCAGTTAGAGCACGACAACATGCCTGTCGTTGTCAGAGCCGCAGACACGGGCCCGAATCGCCGACACTGAGGTCAGCGTCAGTCGAGAATCGACCAGTACTCGGTGACGGCGTTGCTGTTGAGGCGACTCTTGTCAACGGCTGCGACCGCAACGAGGTAGTAGTCGCCGTAGCGGAAGGGTCCGAGCTTTGCCTTCCACCTGAGGACGTAGGAGCGACAGGAGTCAGTGCCGGCCCGAACGAGGGTGAACGACGGCTCTCTCGCAGTCTTCTTACCGTCGCGGAAGCGCGTCTCGCTGACGAGGAAGCCGATCGATCCTCCCGAGTCGTCGCAGACACGAAGCTGGGCGGTGATGCTGAACCCGAGGCCGAGGTCCATGCTGTGAGAGACAATCCTCGGCGGCCTTTCTGCTGTGCCGGCCCACGACACACAAGTCCACACTCCGACGATCAAGGCTATGCCCGCAGCCAGTAAACCGGCTCGCGTCACCTTAAGATCCGTGCTTCATGCGGCAACTTTGACGTACTCAGGGCTTGTGTTGGGCGCGGGGCTAGCACGGCACAAGTAGCTTAGAGGAGCTCGCTTATCCGCGTAAGACCCACGCTGGCGAAGTCTTTCCTTCGCCCGTCGCCTTGCCTATCGATCTCTGCACGCTACTCGCCACACGCGAACGGGATGACGCGAACCAGAGGAGGCGAGGGCGTCTGACCCACCAGCGTCGCCGTCACCTGTAAAGGAACGCAACCCGTGTCGTAGAGCCATGCGGCCACTACTGTCTTCCCGGTTCCTGAAAAGACGCCAAGCGGCTGCGAGCGGCGGAGAGCGACCGCACCCCAGGCATATCCGGACGAGGTCGTGCGACCTTTGCGAACACTCACCTTCACGGCTCTCGCGGGCGCGTAGGAGCCGCGCGCCCCGGTTACCGTGACGCGAATCAGCGTGGCGTCAGAGTTCTCCTTCGCCCAGCCTTCCCCGATGATCGTGTTCCAAAGAGGCGCGTTCTTCGGGATGTCAGGTGAAAACCTCCCCGACTCGGCGTAGAAGAGCGACGCGGTCAGCTTCGCGAGCTTGTAGGGCGGAGGCGAGGACGCAGCGTGCACGGTAATGGCCATTACAAGCGCCGCAGCAACCGCCCCAACGGTCGCGAGGCTCCATCGGAGCATGGCCGGCGCCCGATGCACTGCGACTCCCGGGCTCGTCATCTAGCGAACCTTCAGCACTTTCGCCACAACTACCCGGTTCCCGGCCTTGTCCACCGACACGATCTGCACGGGGTAGGAGTAGCCGCGCTTCCACCCGTTCCGGGGGAGAAGCACGACCCCGCTGATTCCGCGAACTGTCTTGCCGCCAGCGCGAACTGTCGTTGCCCTGACGCCGCTCGTGGCGTCGCGGGCGACAATGACGAGCCCGCGACGTGGAGTCAGAAACCTCGGGACGAGCACAGTAGGTGGCCTTCCGTCGATGGTGATCTGCGCATCACCTGTCGTGGAACCGCCCGTCGCGTCCGTCAGCTCGAGACGGAGCCGGTAGTGGCCGTCAGGGACCGGTGCGCCATTCCCGCTCAGCCCGTCCCAGCTCAACGCATGACCGCCTCGGCCGACGTTCAGCTTCTCCGCAAGCACCCTTACCACCTGACCGCCGGGGTTCAAGATGACGGCGCGGACCACGCCCGCACCGGTCGTCGAATAATGGGCGTCTACGACGACGCCCGGCCTCGAAAGCGGCACGAAGAACACCGTGTTCTCGATCGCCACCGGGACAGCCGCAATCGAGAGCGTCCACACCGCATAGGGGCCGTCCTTCGCTCCAAGCGTGATGGTGTGGTATCCACGACTAAGGAAACCGAGATCGAACCTTCCCGACGACGCTACCGACCCACCGTTGAGCGTGATCGCACCCTGCGTCAGTGTCAACGTCGCCACGTACCTAGCCTCTGAGGAAGCGATGAACACGATCTCAGACGGCTCGTCGTTCGGCGACGCGACACCGCTATAGGACGTCGGCGTCGGTGGCACCGAAGCCAGGTCGAGCCGAAACGCCGTCGGTAAGGGACAAGAAAAGGTGGCAAAGGCGTTGAAGCCATCCGCCACAGAACCCAACCTGTGCCATTTCACGACGCCTGCATCGATCGCGAAGCCGCCTAAGAAATGACGGCCGATGTCCAAGAACCCCGAGGCGGACGTGCCCGACACTCGCACCATCGTGTTGCTGTGGCTCCCCCCGATCGTCGGAATCGCAAGCGATTCCTGCGAGCTGTCGCAGGATCCCAACAACGTCGTGACGATTACCGGATCGGCCGCTGCCCCGCCTGCCACCGTTAGTGAGACGGCGAGGGTCGCGAGAAGTGCTCGAATCGTCATTCGTCGATGTCCGCTCGTCATTCGCCGATTACGTTCGGCGTCGCCGTACGGCATCGCGGGTTGTCAGCTACCCAGCGCCTGCGCCCTAGCACTCGCCTCTCCGCTCCGCGTAGATCACGACGACCCGGTATCTGGCGAGTCGTGCACCACGGCGCGGCGTCTGGCTGCAGACCCACCACTGCGACTTGACGATGCAGCCGAACAGGCCGCTGCACTCCTCGTTCACGCGCAGTCCGGCCGACCGCAAAGTCCTCGTCGCACGGTCCATCCGCATCCCAACAACATTCGGGACGATCACCGTTGCGGCTGCCGGCCGACTTACGTCAGTTTGGGCTTGAGCAGCGGTGACACCGCCAGCGAACGCAACCATCACTAAGGCAAGCGCGAGCAGTCTGATCAGAATCATGTTCCCGTCCTAACTTGAGGTGGTCGATGGCGAAGGCAGTCGCGCTGACACCGGGATATCCGCTCAGGCAACGTAGCCGACAACTGGATGGATCGCAGTATGCCGAGAGACCCATCTTTCAGGTCAGGCTGACCTAGCATGAAAGAAGTATTCCATTGCCGCTGCGAAACGTGTTTGGCGAGCCCTCCCAGGCACCCGAAGGCGGAGGTCTAGTCCGCGTCTCGTCCTGGGGAAGACCGCTGGTCGAACCTGATGCTCACCTCGCAGCGCGACGGTACAGCCTCGGACACCGACCTCATTCGGATACTCCCTCGGCAGATCAGCGATCTCGGAGATGGCTTCCGCGTTACGAAAGTTCTTGAGCGTGGGCGCATGGAAGCGGGTGGTCGCGTCCAGAGGTGCGCCCCGTGCGCGGTGAGCGGCCCACGCCAGCTCATGCTGACTCACTGATCAGCCACAATCGGGTATGACCAGCGGTTCGTCGGCGCTGCCAGTCGGAACGTCGGAGTGGAAAAGCGTTCTGCTGTACTGCCAGACGAACTGCGAGTCCGGCACGCCTGACGGCTCGTTCTGCCTCGAGAGCTCCTCAGCTACGGCGACGACCAGCTCCCACCGCTCTCGATCCTCGTCCGACTTGACGAAGGGAGGCAGGGCGTAGGTCGGGATCTTCGGAATCGGATACCCGCTTTCAAATCCGGTCGCGGGCAGGTTGGATGTGAGGGGATCGTCTTTCACTCGCTGCCCGCCTCGACTTCGCGCTCGCGGGTTCGGAGAACGCTCCGAACACTGGCGGGATACCAAAGGCGGCCTCCTTGCGGGGTCGCCGTTCCTTCCTCGTTAAGCAGGTTGGCGATGGCAGAAAACGTCGAGCCCTGGGTTCGCAGGTCGGCGAGCCGGTCGGCAAGTTCACGGGGGGCGCTGGCCCGACCGCGTGGCCGTCGGGCACGGCGGAGCGCGTCATGCTTCTCTCGTTGCCGATCCGAGGTCCGATGCCACTCGAATCGTGCGGCCATCATCAAAGCCGTCGCAACCATCTCGCCCGTGGGCGTGGCGGTATCGAGCCCGACGTCCACCGCGATTACCCGCCAGCCATCGCGCCAGGCCCGCTCGACGATCCCGGAGACGTCGTGGGTGGAGCGCCCCAATCGATCGATCTTGGCGACGATTACCCCTTCGGCTCGCCCTGCTTTCACATCAGCAAGTGCGGCGGCAAGCCCAGCACGCCCACGAAGGGTCGCTCCCGATCGGCCGGCGTCCTCGTGCCATGCCGAGACTTCGAGTCCCTGCGCCTGAGCGTAGTCGGTGATCGACTTACGCTGCGCCTCAATACCCAGTCCGCTATGGGCTTGACCGGCCGTGGAGACTCTCGAATAAGCGGCTAATCCCATCCCTGGAATATAGCAGTCAGGACTGCTATATTTTACAAGTCGCCTTCCTGCCGCTTCTTGCGTTGCGTGGAGGGGCCAACGTCGGCAGATGGAGGATGACGGCGACGCTCAAGGCCGTCCGCGTAACCGCGAAGGTACGTGCTTGCCGCTCGAGAGGTAGGCAGCGCAGCAACGATCGCCCGTAGCACCCGCGCAGCATCACGAGCCTGCCCTTGCATCGCTCTAAGCGTATCTCGACGCGGAGTCTGGGATCGGCATCGAATGTCGCCTCAGTCAACACAGTCGTGTTGATGGTCAGACTCACCGTCTCCACGTCCCGATCACTGCGACTACGAAAGCAGGACGTCATGCACTCGCAACTAACGCTCTCGCGGTATCGGGGTTCGCTTCTGGGGCTAGCCGTGGGTGATGCCCTCGGAACGACCCTCGAGTTCCGCTCACCGGGGAGCTTCGAGCCGATCACGGACATGGTCGGAGGCGGTCCCTTTGGCCTGCGACCGGGTGAATGGACCGATGACACGAGCATGGCGCTCTGCCTCGCCGAATCGCTCCTCGCCCGAAACGGCTTCGACGCGCGCGACCAGATGGAGCGTTACCTGCGCTGGTGGCGTGAAGGTCATCTGAGCAGCACCGGGAGCTGCTTCGACATCGGGATCACCGTCTCGACCGCACTCGGGAGTTTCGAACGGACGGGAGAACCGGTCGCGGGCTCGACCGACCCGCACAGCGCCGGAAACGGGAGCATCATGCGGCTCGCCCCCGTGCCCCTGTTCTTCGCGGCCGATCCGGCCGAGGCGATCCGCCGTGCGGCCGAGAGCTCGCGCACCACCCACGGCGCGGCGACCGCCGTCGATGCCTGCCGCTACCTCGCCGGCCTGATCATCGGTGCGCTCAAGGGGGTGCCGAAGGAGACGCTGCTCTCACCTCGCTGGTCGCCGCTGCCGGGACTCTGGGAGCAGGAGCCGCTCGCGCCGGAGATCGACGAGATCGCGTCCGGGTCGTTCAAGCGGCGGGAGCCACCGGAGATGCACGGGGAGCGGCTACGTCGTCCGCTCGCTCGAGGCCGCCCTCTGGGCGTTCGAACGCAGCGGCAGCTTCCGGGAGGGGGCGCTGCTCGCGGTCAATCTGGGCGACGACGCCGACACGACCGGAGCGGTGTATGGGCAGCTTGCCGGCGCGTTCTACGGGGAAGAGGGCGTCCCGGACAAGTGGTGCGCGGTCGTCGCCCGACGCCACGAGATCGTCGACTTCGCGGACAGGCTTCTCGCGCGGCCGGCCGCTCAGGGCGGCAGCGAGTGATCGCCGCGCCGGTGGGCCATGACGGCAACGATTGCACAGGCTCGCTTCACGGCGTTTGCTGCCCTCCTGCTGCCCAGACTCTGGACGCTCGGGTCGAGGGCGATCGCGCGCGTCGGTCATGCTTCGACGGCCTCTGTCCGGGGCTCTTGATCGGCGTGGGCAGGCCGCGGACGCCGACCACTTAGAGCCGTCGAGGCTGCCTCAGGCGAGAGCGCGCTCGCCCAACCGAGATGCGCTGCCAACCCCCCGTGGCCTGACCTATGGCCGACGGCCGCCATAGCCTCACGAGCACTCGAGTCATAGGAGCATCTGTGAGACTCGGCGGGTCGGTCTGTCTGGGACCGTCGCCAGCCTGGTGTTCGTCGTGCCGCATGTGACTCTTCGGGTGACTGGCCGCTTTGTGCGTGCCTTCGGAATGATCTGTCTGTGTGTGCGCGGCGACGCCGGCCTGGTGCCCGTCGCTGGCTTGATCAGGAGCCTGTCCGCCCTGGTGGGCGTGACTCATCACAGTCCTGCCGCGCGGTTTCTCTGCACCCAGACCGGCGCTACCGGACCCTACGAGTGAAGCCGGAGGATCAGAGGGGATGCTTGCAGATCAGGTGGATTACGTGGTCGGTGTGGACACGCACCGCGACGAGCACGTGCTCGCTGTGGTTGTCGCACCGACAGGGGCGATCGTCGCGCAACGCTCGGTGCGTGCAAGCGCACGCGGCTACGCGCAGGCGCTGCGTTTCGCCGAAGAGCACGCAGACGGTACGCGTGTCTGGGCGGTCGAAGGTGCAGGCCACTACGGTGTCGGGCTCGCCCGCTATCTGAGCGGCCACGGCGAGGCGGTGTGTGAGATCGGCCGCGGCCCGCGCGACGAGCGCAGGTTGCGTGGCAAAGACGACTCGCTCGACGCGACCCGTGCGGCACGCACGGCGCTTGCAAGCGAGACGCTCAGCCTGCCGCGGGCCGGCCAACGGCGCGAGGCGTTGCGGCTGCTGCTGCTTGCTCGTCGCAGTGCTGTCGATGTCCGCCGCGAGGCGCTCGCGCAGCTGCGCAGTGTGATCGTGACCGCCCCCGACGGTCTCCGCGAGCAGCTACGCGGACTGCCCGCCGGGCGGCTGATCCAGCGCTGCAGCCGTCTTCGCCGCTCGAGCTCACGCACACCCGACGAGCTCGCCACGATCCTTGTCCTGCGTAGCCTCGCGCGTCGGATCGAGGCGGCAACGGCGGAGGCCGCCGAGCTGGAGGCAGAGATGCTCGCGCACGTCCGGGCGCTCGCACCGCAGCTACTCGACGAAGCGGGCGTCGGCCCGATCGTCGCCGCGCAGCTGATCGTTGCCTGGTCCCACCAGGGACGTGTCCGCTCTGAGGCCGCCTTCGCACGACTCGCGGGCGTCGCACCGATCCCCGCCTCCAGCGGACAAACAAACCGTCACCGCCTCAGCCGCGGCGGTGATCGCCAACTCAACCGGGCCCTCCACACCGTCATCCTCCACCGCCGCCAACACGACCCGGCGACGAAGGCCTACATCGCACGCAGAGTCTCCGAAGGCAAGAGCGGCCGTGAGACCGTCCGTCTGCTCAAGCGCTACCTCGCCCGCCACCTCTACCGGCTGCTGCAAAACCAGGAGCCGCTGATGACTTGACAAGTCATAGGAGCATCATTCCCGGACTCAATGTCATCGTCTTGCTGTGGTGGCGTCTGACGGTGGAGACTCGGGTGGGCGGCGGCTGACTCTATTCCCGGATGTCGCCCCCGGAGGGTTGACTTGCCAGCGTTGTGTCGCCGCCGCCTTCCCGAGACCGTCGAGTGTGACCTGATAGGAGCGTGGCTTCGCCCCGATTGAGGCCTGTCCGCTCGTCGGTCGCCCCCGCGTTGAAGGAGGCGATCTGAATGATCGTTGTTGGAGTGGATGTGCACAAGCAGTCGCTGACCGCGGTCGCCGTGGACGAGGCTGGCCGTGCGCTGGCGGAGTTAACGGCGGGCTCGGGTGGCGAGCTGCTCAGCTGGGCCGCCTCGCTCGGGTCGGAACGACTGTGGGCGCTCGAGGACTGTCGCCAGCTGACCCGTGCGCTCGAGCGGATACTGGTCGCTGCGGGTGAGCGGTTGGTGCGGGTGCCGCCGAAGCTGATGGCGCCGGAGCGGCGGGCCGGACGGATGCGCGGGAAGTCCGACCCGATCGATGCTCTCGCCGTCGCCAGGGCGGCGTTGCGGGAGCCGCGGCTCGACTTTCCGCGTCCTGGCGAGGATCGGCTGCGTGAGCTGAAGCTGCTCGTCGACCATCGCGACGACCTCGTCGATGAGCGCCGGCGCGCCCAGCAACGGCTGCGCTGGCACCTGCACGACCTCGACCCGCAGCTTGCGGTCCCGCCGGGTGCGCTCGACCGGCCGATCTGGCTCGACCGCATCGGCCGTCGGCTCGCACGGCAGGAGCAGACGGTGCAGGTGCGGATCTGCCGGGAGCTCGTCGGCCGCTGCCGCAGCCTCACCCGCACCATCCTCGCCCTCGACCGCGAACTCGGCGCGCAGACAAGCGAAACGGCGCCAAGCCTGCTCGCCCTGCCCGGCTGCGGCGCCTTGAGCGCCGCGAAGCTGCTCGGCGAGATCGGCCCGATCGAACGCTTCGACACCGACGCCCAGCTCGCCCGTCATGCCGGCGTTGCTCCGCTCGAAGCGAGCTCAGGCAAGCACCAGCGCCACCGGCTCGACCGCGGCGGCAACCGCCAGCTCAACTGCGCTCTTCATCGAATCGCGATCACCCAGGCGCGTGTGCATCCGCCCGCGCGCGCCTACCTGGAGCGCAAACAGGCTGAGGGAAAGAGCCGTCGCGAAGCCATCCGCTGCCTCAAACGACAACTCGCCCGCACCGTCTTCAACACCCTCAAAGCGATCCCCGCCTTGACATAGGAGCAACGCTGGCGCAGCCCTGGGTGCTAACGCCGTGTCGGCGGCCGGCCGGAGCCCTCAGCCGATCCGCTCCGCCAGCTCGACGATGATCCCCTCGCGTAGTTCCGTGTCCGTCCCGTGCCTCATCCGGGGTCGGCGTCGGCGCTGGCCCTAGTTTCCCCGAACTCTGGCTGGCCGCAGCCGCGCCGAAGACGGACACCGTGTTTCTGAGCGGCATCCGCGTGTAAGAAACCGGTCATGCCCTCCGTCGCGAAACTCCAGGCGGGCTACTACCTCGCGACAGGGATCTGGCCGGTTCTTCATAGATCGAGCTTCGAGGCTGTCACAGGGCGCAAACATGACTACTGGCTCGTCCGCACCGTCGGCCTTCTAGCCGCTTCAATCGGACTTGGGCTCTACGCCGGCTCGCGTGAAGGCTCGGAGGTGTCTGCCGACCTGAGAGCCACCGCAATCGCATCGTCCGTCGGGTTCGCGGGAATCGATCTGGTCGAGGTCATCCGCAGGCGCATCAGCGCCGTCTATCTGCTTGATCTGAGTGCGCAGATCGCCCTTCTTGCCGCCTGGCGGGCTAGCGCGCAACCGGAGAGCTGACTATTCACCGGCTCGGCGAAATGCGGGCAACTTCGGGTTTGCACAGTCCGCTCCGAGGCGCGCGCGCCCAATCATCGTGTGCGTTGAGTGGGCGGGAGATCGCAGTCACCCCAGCGCTCGCTCCGATCGTCTGGACGAGCGCTGTGACGGAGGGGAGGGATTTGAAGCGCCTGCGGGATGAGCGGCGCCGACGAGTCGCCACGCTGGCCGCGAACGTGCCCCGTGTGCGGGAAGCTCCGGAACGTCTCGGAACTGGACTAGGAGTCGCCGCTGGTGCGCCGAACGTAAGACCGCGCCGGCGGCGACTCCCCAAGTTCAACGGCTACAGGGAGAGCCGTCGGCGTTTTCCCCTCGCACCTTTAGGGCCGATCCCGCAGCCCGTCGCCGCGGCGAACGGAGTGCCGAGACGATCATCTGACAGTCCTCGCACGTTGGGGCAACGGCAGCCACCGGACTCCGAAACCGTATCCCATCCCCAAGATCCCGACGTACGCCATGCTCCCGTTCGGCCGGGGAACTGACTACAACAACAGGACAAGTCTTCCAGCAGAACCGAACGTGACGCTAGAGCCTGCGGCATCAAGTGCGGCGCGGCATCACAAGAAAACGGCCGGGGAACGCCCGCCTTGCCGTGCTGCTTAGGGCTTCCGGACTGTGACCGTGACTGTCACCGGTAGCGTCTCCACGACGGTCACCGGCACTGTCTCCGTCTTCGTTTCCGTTTCCGTTCTGAAGATCGTGTCCGTTGATCGCAGGGTTACCGGAAACGTCTCCGTGACGATGCGCGTGGTCGTCACCGGCTGGGTGATAACCCGCTCGCTCGTCACGACCCGCGTCGTGGTCACCGGCTCAGTGACAACCCGCTCGCTCGTCACGACCCGCTCATTCGTCAGAACACGCTCATTGGTTACGGTCCTTCTGTCGGTAACAAGAGACGTCCGGACTTGCGTGACCCCCGGCCGGTTCTGGACAACCGTCCGGACGCGGCCGTCGCGCGTCACCACGACCTGCTGAACCACAGGCACTGTCCGAACATCCCGCCGAATCACGACTGCGGTGTTTCCCGGCGTCGTCACAGTGTTCAGGCGCACCTGCGTCTCATAGGAGGTGCTCCCCCGCCCAGGAATAGTCCGGACGATTCGGATCGGCCTGGTCACGACTCGTCCGGTTTCACGGAGAGTCACAAGCCGCTCCACAGTCGTCACCTGCGCCAATAGCGGTTCGCTCGAGGATGCCGTAACCGTACTGTTCAGGCCCCCTGCGGCAGCGTAGCCCCCAAAGCCAAGCAGGCTAATCGCCACAACGGCCGAGACGATCTTAGCCCCGGCCGAGACTCGATGTCGCCACCACCATGCCCAAAAATGGGGGTCGCGCCAATAATCGCGTAGCATCAGGACCCCCTCCCCGATTCCAACCCCGAACTAACAACTGTTAGCCGCCAGCCGTTGGGCATCCCCGAGGAGTGGCGCGCCGTCGTCGCACGGCACGACGAGATTGTGGACTTCGCGAGCCGGCTGTTGGGGCAGCGATCGCCGCCCTAGTCCATCCGCGTGGCACGGCATCGGCCTCCCAGGAGGGAGCATGTGCTGCAGGAGAGCCCTCGTTCATGGCCGACGCCGTGTCACCGAGTAGTTCGTCCTAGCAGGCTTTCGAGCCGATCCAGTCGCGATCTGATCTCGCGCAACTCTGAGAGCAGGTCGGCTTCGGTCGCCACAGTCTCCTCAGCCGCCTCCACAACCTCCTCGACCTGGCCGGCAAGGAAACGTTCGGCGATGGCGCCGGTCAGGATCGCAATGAAGCCGATCCCGACGAGCATCAGCGCGACCGCGTACACCCGTCCAAGCGTCGTCAGCGGGTACTCGTCGCCGTAGCCGACTGTCGTCATCGTCGTCACCGCCCACCAGACGCCGTCCCAGACGCTCGGCGGCGGGTCTTGCGCTGTCTCAGCGGCCGAGTAAGCGTAACCGCCGCCAACGGCTGTGAGCGCGGCAAGGATCGCGGCATAGCGGAGCCCGTCGAGGGAGAACGTCCTGCGAGCAAGCTGCGCGAGACGGAGCAGACGGAGCAGACGAAGCACCCGGAGAGCACGAAGCGCCTGCAAGCTCGACGGCAGAAACGGCGGGGTGAGGAGGACGATCACGACCTCGAGCGGATGCGACCTCAGCCAGCGCCAGCGGTCAGGGACGAGGGCGAGCATGACGACGAGCTCTACGGCGAAGGCAATCCAGATCGTCCAGTTCAGGACGCCCGCGATCGTCCGCCAGGGTTCGCCGGCGTCGGACTGCTCCACGGCGATGACGGGGATGACGAGCAGCGCGGCGACGAGCATCGGTAGCTCGAAGCGGCGGGCGATTCTCGTGCTGCGGTCGTTCATGTCCGTCTTATTCGACGCGCTGCCGCCGCTTCCGCGCCTGGCTCATACGGTCCTAGCGAAACGGGCTACACGCCCCATTGAACTGGTGCTGGACGCCACCTAGGGTGAAGGAGCGTAGGTCAGTACAGACCTACCGTCACTGGGAGAAGCGGTGCAGCGTATTGGGGTCGTGTGTGTCGTGCTCGTCTGCCTGGCCGTTTCGGCGTTCGCGTTCGGGTACGCGGCCGAACCCGCCTCGGCGCATCGGGCCTACTGCCACCTGAAGCATGAGTGCCCGAGCGATCATGCGACCTACCGGTGGGGGCCGCAGCATCTGCTCTGCGTGAAGCCGACCTCGGAGAATCGCAACGCGAGCTTCAAGATGCGCGTCCTCTACAGCGGTCGGGCCTACCTCTGCAAACGCTAGAACCGATTCGGGGCGCGTGAGAGGCCGATTCATCGTCGCCACGGTTGCGGCTGCGATGATCGTCGTCGCCGTTGCAAGCGCGGCCACGTCTGGCAGCTTCACCTACAGCGGGACGGTGACATACGTCGTCGATGGTGACACGCTCGATGTGCGTATCGGCTTGAAGACCGAGCGAATCCGGGTCATTGGGATCGACACCCCCGAGCGTGGCGGCTGCTATGCGAGCTCGGCCACCGAAGCGGCAAAGCGCCTCGCAGACGGGCAGCGCGTCGTCCTGAAAGGAGATCCGACGCAGGACACCCGCGACCGCTACGGACGACTGCTCGCCTACGTATGGCTCCCGCACGGCAAAGACTTCGGCTATCAGATGATCGCCGGCGGCTTCGCAAAGGTCTACGTTTTCAGGCGCGAGTTCCAGCGCGTCACCGCCTACCGGGCCGCAGAAGCGACCGGACGTAAGTTAGGCCAGAGCGTCTGGCGCTGCGGAGCGACGAGCGTGCCGATCCCGCTGAAGTCGCCGACACCGCCGCGTTCGAACTGCGATTCGTCGTACCCAGACGTCTGCATCCCGCCCTACGATCAGGTGGGCGACCTCGATTGCGCCGACGTCTCCTTCAGAGACATCCGTGTGGTCGGCAGCGACCCACACGGGTTCGACGGCCGCGACAACGATGGCGTCGGTTGCGAGGGCTGAACGGCGACACCCGTTGACGCGGAACGACGGAGGTGATCCGCTCTATCACCGTCCGAGCCGAGCGGCACACTGTCAGCGTGCCTCGCGTCACTTCTGAGGAGAAGCCACGTCGCGACGCCGGCGTGATCGCCGACCGCGCTCACGGCTTTAGCTGGATTACGATCGCCGAACGCCGTGATCTCTCCGAGCGGATGTGCCGGTCGATCTGGAACGACCACCTCCGCGAACAGCCGCTCGGGCCCGACGATCCGAGAGAAGCACTCCGCGAGGCGGTCGCCCAATACGACGCAGCAATCGAAGATCTCGCTCTGCTGGCGGAGACAACCACGAACGATCCGGTGCGGCTTGGCTCGATCAAGGCACGACTCGACGCAATGACGCGACGGGAGGATCTGCTCCGAATCGCGGGCATCCTCCCGTCTACCGCTCGAGCAACGCGGACAGAGATCGACATTCAAAAGATGACAGATGTGATCATCGACCTGTTCGACCGCGTGGTTCCCGAGCCGCTGCAGGATCAGGCCGAACTGGATCTGATCGCGGCGCTCAAGGCCGCCTGACGCTTCTTCCGCTATTACCGCCCGAGAGGGGCGACGACGCATCGGCATGTAATGGAGCAGTCGTCGTCACCACGGAAATCCCGAGCTGCCGCGCAGGTCGCCGCCGCCATCGCGAAACGCACCGGGCGCGGCTGGCGACTCGACAAGAGCACCCACGACGCCCAGATCGACGCCACCGTGGCGTTGGCGATCGCGGTCGACCGAGCACAGTACGAGGCCGAACCGGTGCGACTGCTCGGATGGCTCTGAGGCGCGCTAGCTTGTGCGGATGAAGAGGCGAGTGGTGATGCGGACACCAGTTCTGCTCGGGGCGCTCGCGCTCGCGGGCTGCGGTGGCGGGTCGAGCGAGACGGTCGAGGCTCCACCGCCGGCCACGACAACCCCGATGTTTCAGCCGCAGCCTGACCGCAGTTACACGACGACTTTGTTCGGGCAAACAGTAGAGGTTGACCCCGACGCCATCCCAGGCATTGACGACGGCTCATCGTCGGGATTTGATGACGCCTTCGTCCGTGCGGAAGTGGCCGCGTTCAACGAGCAGAGCGCCAGCCTGAAGCGATCATTCGCGCGCTCGGGCGGCGGGACTCTTGATTGCGCCGTGAGCACAGCGCAGGATTTCCCCGACTCGACGTTGATCACGATCATCTCGTCAACGGGCGCGTGGCTGCAGGCGATCTACCGGGACGGCTCGCCGGTCGAGGGAGGCTTCCGAGAGGGAAGTGACTACTCGACGTGGATCTACGATTGGCAGGCGTTCAAGAACGCGACCGGCGTTGGTTGTACCGTGAATCCCGAAACGGGACGGCTAACTCTCTCCTAGCTAGGAGCTTGACTCTTTGGGCGATGGCTGTCGCAATCGCCTGACGAAGATCAGCCATGCGGCTCAACTACCCCGACGTTTTTGCGCGAAACAGGGGAGAGGGGGGATAGCAGGCGGCACCTCAAAGAAGTGACACGACGTCGAAGCTCGCGGCCGTGAGGCTATTAGCATCACGCTTCTCGGTCCACCCATAGAGGAGACGCCCCATGTCGGAGAATCAACCGGAATCGTCCGCGCCGCCACCTGTCGTCGTGGTAGAGGACGATCGCCCTGCGATCGTGGACATACCGCCGAAGTCGAAGCAGGCGAGCTTGCCGAAGTGGGAGGCGGACGCCCGCGAACGGGTGCGAGCCGGTGTCCGCAGGTTCGCGAAGCCGTTGAATGACCTCGTGGCGCGCGACGCGAACGAGGGTGATACGCGGATGGTTGTGAATAGGATCCTGACGGACGTTCTCGGCTATGACGAGTTCAATGACCTGACGACGGAATACCAGGTCAAGGGCGAGTTCGCCGACTACGGAATCCGGATCGACCGGGACCTTGTCGCGTTCGTCGAGGTGAAGCGGATCGGGACGAAGCTGGGAGCGAAGCACCTCCGGCAGGTCGAGATGTACGCCGTCAACGAGGGCGTGGAGTGGGTGATCCTCACCAACGGGGCGGAGTGGCGCGCCTACCACCTGACGGGCGGCCTGCCGGTAGAGATTGACCTTGCACTCGACGTGAATCTTCTCGGCGAGGAGACGCCGGGGCAGCGGGCAGCTCAGCTTTTCTACCTCTCACGGGAATCCCTGAAGCGTCGCCAGATCGACGAGCTGTGGAAAGCGAGGCGCGCTACCTCTCCGCACTCGCTCGCGGCTGTGCTGCTTTCGCCGGCGGTGACGGAGGCCGTTCGGAAAGAGCTACGCCGGACCACCGGCCAGCGTGTCGACGCGGCCGACGTCATGCGCCTACTGAGGGAGACGGTGCTGCGACCCGAGTGCCTCGGCTAGGCGCGCGCGGACAGCCGCTGTCGTCGTCGTCGCCAGGCGAGCCACGCTTGGTCGAGCGCGATCCAGAGAACGACGCAGACGACCCCGATCACGGCGATCCAGAACACCCAGACGAGGACGGCGATCGCGATTGCGATGCCGACAGGCCACGCGAAGAAGCCGCCCGAGTAGCCGAAGTCGAGGTCGTTTCCCACACCAGGATTCTAGGCTGCCCTCAGGGCCGCGCCGTGCGGGCCGAGCGGCTCGAGACGGAACCCGCGCGAGCCGGTGGAGCGGGGACGCTGACGCAGCAGCATCGCCAGCACCCCGAAGACGTTCCCGTCCAGCGAGGCATCGCCGCCGGGCGGCGCACTCAGAAGCACGAGCGGCACGCCCCCGAACGCGAGCACCGCGAACACCAGGGCACGCGGGTCGATGTACTCGCGGAAGAGCTGCCGGCGGGAGCCGGAGTTCCGCCAGGCGGAGCGGACCCGTCAGCGCCGCCGAGGCGGCCTGCCGCCGTTTCGGAGGAGTCAGCCGGCGCTGCGCCGGTTCCACGG
>JBBJLW010000084.1:0-4348 GCA_037720595.1 Gaiellaceae bacterium
CGAGGTTCTTGATGTCGAAGGGACGGCAGTCGGGGATGTTCAGGAGGCGCTTGCGCGTGGTGTGGATGGCGAAGCGACCGAGGTCGCAGCCGATCCAGCGGCGGTTGAGCTTTTCGGCTACCACGGCCGTCGTGCCTGAGCCGATGAAGAAATCTGCCACGATGTCCTCTTCGTTGGAAGATGCCTTGATAATGCGCTCCACGAGCTCCTCGGGCTTCTGTGTCGCATAGCCGACCCGTTCGTGCGAGGCCTGATTGATGACGTCGATGTTCCAATAGTCGACTCCGTATGTGCCAGCTCTTAGGTAGTGACGATAGACAAGCTCCGGGTGCGTTCTTTCCCACTCCGGAGCAACGTCTCGAGCTGAGCGGATGGGACTATCGACGATGCCTCGACCCATTAGACGGTAACGCCCCTGCTGATCAGCATGCTTGTACTTCTTGATCGTATTAGGCGAATGCGGCTGTAGAACCTGATTTGCGTTGAAGCACCAGTGCTCCGGATCCTTGCTGTAGAAGAGAATCGTGTCGTGCTTTCGGTTCCAACGCTTCGTGGAGTTGATGGCTTCCCTATAACACCAAGCGATCTCATTCTGAAAACAGTCGGCACCGAAAATTTCGTCGAGGACAAGCCGCAGAAAACTGCTCACTCGCCAGTCGCAGTGGAGGTAAATGCTTCCGTCGTGGGTAAGGAGCTCGTGGATGAGGACCAGCCGTTCGTACATCATCGACAAGTACGACTGGTGCCCTGCTCCCCACGTATCGCGGTAGGCATGCTCCTCCAGGATCGACGGCAGCTTCTCCACGGTGCCCTCCCCAACGGCCACGCGATGGGAGAAATCGGCGCCCGTGTCGAAGGGAGGGTCGATGTAGGCGAGCTTGACTTTTCCGGCGTAGTCACTGAGCAGGCTGCTCATGACGAGCCTGTTGTCGCCCCAGACAAGCAGGTTGCGTTCCGTCGCCGCGGAAGCGTCGCTCACGAGAAGAGACCCGTGGTCGCGCTCTCGGGTCGCCCGCGACTCGTTGATCGTCTCGACCGTCTGGAACGGGAGGGTGAGTCGCTCGACGTGCGTCGGCTTGCCCTCCCACTCGAGTCGAACGCTCACTGTGCGGTCCTCAAGGCGCTGATCCTAGAGCGGCGTGAGGCTCGCCTCGTGGCGCGAGCCTCGGGAGGCCCCGTCATCGTCGCGCGAGCCTCGGGAGGCCCCGTCATCGTCGCGGACTGAACTAAGAGCCTCAAAAGACCGCCGGTATTTCAGTTCGTGGCGCGGGCCTGGAATAGGAGTCGCGGTCGGAGTGTTGGCTGAACGCAGGCTGGCGGCCGCAGTGTCGCCTTCACGCGGAAGCGGAAACGCCGTTTCGCCCGGTCAGGCAGCTCGGCTTCGCCTCACGGTCGGCATGTCCCTCCAGCAATGAGCCAGGAGTGCTCGTGCGCGGGCAGGCGCGTCGGCAGCAACTACGCCGCTCGGCTGGAGGGAACCCCGGGTCAGCAGGGCCGAGTTCGTCGTGACGCCTCCGTAGCCGTCATGCTTGGGGGGTGGCGCGCGCTGATCTCCTCATCCACCTTGTGCGCGCCGCCCGCGAGCGGGACGAGGGCGAGCTGCGTCGGACAGTCGAGTCTATGGTCGCAGAGGAGCGCGACAAGCACCACCACGTGCTCGCCGAGCGGCTCGAGGACGCCCTCCGCGCCGCCGCGCCCGTCGAGAATAGCGGCCAGCACGTGGACGCTGCGGCCGGCTTCGGTGTGCTTACGCCGCGCCGCCGGCTCGACGAACTCGTCCTGCCCGACTCCTCGCGAGCCGCGGTGGAGGAGCTGATCGAGGAGCAGCAACGCACCGAGGTCCTTCGAGTACACGGCCTCGAGCCGCGCCACCGCGTGCTGCTCACCGGTCCGCCGGGAAACGGCAAGACCTCGCTCGCCGAGGCGATCGCCGAGGCCCTGCTCTTACCGTTGATCATCGTCCGCTACGAGGAGGTGGTAGGGAGCTACCTGGGCGAAACCGCGTCACGGCTTGCCGCGGTGTTCGCGTTTGTGCGCACCCGGCGCTGCGTCCTCTTCTTCGACGAGTTTGACGCGGTGGCGAAGGAACGTGGGGACGAGCACGAGACCGGTGAGATCAAGCGCGTCGTCAGCTCGCTGTTAATGCAGGTTGACGCGCTGCCTAGCCACGCGATTGTCGTCGCCGCTTCGAACCACCCAGAGCTGCTCGATCGCGCTGCGCACCGCCGCTTCGAGCTGCGTCTCGAGCTGTCGGTGCCCGGCAGGGTGGCGCGGGTGGCGTGGTTCGAACGACTGCTCTCGGAACTCGCCGAGCCGGTGGGCCTGAATGCCGACACGCTCGCGCGACGCACGACCGGCGCGAGTTTCTCGCAGCTGCAGGACTTGGCCGACGACATTAAGCGCCGACGCGCGCTGGAGCCCGGTACGTCGCTCCGACGACTCGTTCCGGAGCGGATTCGGCGGTGGCGAGAGGTGAGCGCACTGGAGGCGCATGCCTGACCTTCCGGCGCTGCCGTTGGGAGCACCGCAGGTCCGGAGCCGCACCACCAGGAGCTCTCCTCGGCCGAAGCTCATGGGGCCAGGCGCGGCGGCACAGCAGCGGCGCCTCGGTCCGGACCTCGCGCGACTTACGCGCGCCTTTGAGCAAGGACGGCTGGCCGTGGCGGACGAGCCGGCCGCGCTTGCTCCCGAGCAGGTCCTCGTGCTTGAGATTGCCGGCGAGCTCAAAGACTTCGCACGCGCGGTACGACGGATCCCTGGTCTTGAGTTCCTCGCGGACGAAGCCGAGGACAAGCTCGCGGCCGACGAGGAGTTCGCGGCCGTCGACCGTGAGGGAAAGCGGCATCCTTACACCCGCCAGCTCTTCCTTATGGCGAGCGACGCGACCGCGTGGCAGCAGCTCCTCCGCCTCTGGCAGCGCTTCCAGCGCAACGAGCAGTTCCCGCACGGCTTGACCGCTTTTCGCGACCTGTTCAGCCGCTTGCGCTCGCTACGCGCCTGGAACGATGCCGATCGACTCGAGCGCACCGGAGCGCTCGACGCCTGGGAGCGCGAACTCGGTGAGCTGAGCGAGGAGCTTGTGGAGTTCGAGATTGAACTGTGGCTGCGACGCAACGCGCGCCGGCGCGAGCAAGCGGTCGCCGACCTGCGTGCCGATCTCGAAGAGACTGGCGGCGACCTCGTCGCGGAGTCGGTGCACGAGGAGATCGGCTACCACGGCGTCGTCGGCGCCGCGCCCGCCCGCCTGCTCCTCGACGCTGTCGCCCATCACCAGGTGCGTTGGCTAAAGACAGAGTACGTCCGCTTCTTCCGCGCCGCGGGCCAGATCGCTGCGGTCGCGCCCGAGGATGGGGAGAGCGCGTCGGGCCCGGGCGCGCCGGACCTGGCTCCTGGCGGGGCGCCCCGCATCGCGCTGCTTGACGGGGTGCCCCTCGGGGGGCATGGGTTGCTCGCCGGTCGCTTGGTCATCGACGACCCCGACGGGCTCGATGCGCTCGCGCCGAGCGGGCGGAGATTTCACGGGACGGCAATGGCCTCGATCGTCGTCCGCGGCGACTTGGACGTGCGTGCCGTGCCGCACACCCGGCCCCTCTACCTACGGCCGATTCTCAGTGCGCAGGCCCCGGACTGGGTGCGCGACACGCGCGAGGAGCTACCGCGTGACAGGCTGCCCGTCGACGTCATCCACGAGGCGGTCACCCGGCTCTACGAGGGGCCGGCCGTGGCGCCTGACGTGACGGCCATAGTGCTGGCGGTCGGCGACGCGGTCGCACAGTTCGATCGCTTCGTCAGTCCGCTCGCTCGCCTCCTGGACTGGCTCTCGTTCCGCTACGGAGTTTTGTTTCTCGTCTCCGCCGGAAATCACCTGGTCGATCTAGGACTCGCAGCGGGCGCCGCCATCGACGAACCACGCGAACTCCAGCACGAGGTTCTCTGCGCTGTGCTTCGCAGCGCGGCACTTCGCGGCCTGCTCTCGCCCGCCGAATCGGTCAACGCGCTCACGGTCGGGGCCGCGCACGCCGACGGCTCGAACCTCCCCGCGGGCGACGACCGGATCGAGCCGATCGTCGACCGCGCACTCCCGAATGTCGTGAGCGCGCTCGGCCCCGGTGTGCGACGGGCAGTCAAGCCGGACCTGCTGCTTCCCGGCGGCCGCCAGCTCCTTCGGCTCGAGCCCAAACTCGAAGGGCGCCCCCCACTCGCGAGCGTTCCGCCGAGCCAGCGCCCGCCGGGCGTCCGCTTCGCGAGCCCAGGCGGACGTCCGGGCGTGCTCGATGCCACCGCGTACGGCACAGGCACCAGCGTGGCGGCCGCCCGCGGCGGCCCCCCCCCGGGGCGCCACCGCGAC
>JBBJLW010000085.1:0-4266 GCA_037720595.1 Gaiellaceae bacterium
ACCGCGACGATGCCGTCGACGACCTCGCCCATCGGGTCCTCGGTGGTGATCGCTACCCGTTTGCCCGTGTTGTGCTCGTACCACTCCGCCTCGAGCGCCTGCGCCGGCTCGGACACGAACGGGGCGAAGAGCCGCAAGGGCTCCTCCCGACAGAGAGGCTTCAGGTAGGCGGCTGATACGAAGTTGAAGGGACGGACCGGCGCGTCGGGGTGGGCGCGGTTGTAGGCCTCAAAGCTCCTGAGCAGCTCCCAAGAGGTCACCGGAACCCGACCGACCACCGGATGGTCGTGCCACGGACGGCGCTCAACCGGCAGACCGAGGACCTCGTCGATGACGTCTCGCGTACTGGGAGGCGTGGCGAGATCTCGACGTTCGCTTCGGCGCTCGAGACAGGGCCGGCGCACCGACGCACTGGCTCACCTTTGGCCAGCGCCACTCTCCGCTCACGAGTTCGCCACGGCTCGCGGCGAACCCGGCAAACGCGATCCTCAACTACCTCTACTCGCTTCTTGAGGCCGAGGCCACGCTCGCGTGCCAGGCAGTAGGCCTTGATCCTGGGCTTGGAGTGTTCCATCGCGACCGGAAGTCTCGGAACTCTCTTGCCCTCGATGTCATGGAGGCTTGTCGGCCGGCGGTCGATGCCTACCTCCTCGCACTGCTTCAGCAGAGAATCCTCCGCAGGCGCGACTTCATCGAGACTCGTCGGGGCGTATGTCGCCTCCTGCCCGGTCTCGCGAAAGAGCTCGCGGTCACTGCGCCAGCGTGGCGCAAGCATGTCGCCCCCGTGGCAGAGCGGGTAGCGAGCATGCTCGCCATGGCTGCAGGCCAGGGCGCGCCCGCCACTCAGCTCACGGGTGCGGCCCGCAGACAAGCGTGGATGGAAGACGCCGCCGACCGAAGCGCTCATCTTCGGGCGATCTCTCCCTGCCAGCAACGTGCCGCGGGTGTGGTGGCGAGCTCCCCGACCGTCGTCGGCGGGTGTGCGATGGGTGCCGACGAGATCGCGCGATTGAAGCTGGTAGGGCGGGTCGGCCGGCGGCGGGCTCTCGCTCAGCTGCGAGACGAAGGCCGCGATCCCGCTCATGGTGGCGATGCCGCTCGGAGACGCGGGCAGAAAAACCGAGCGCACCAAGCCAGGGTTAGGGAATGGAACTCTCACCGAGATCAGCCGGATCGCGCGCTGTTCGTGTACGAGCTATCGCAGAGAGTGAGCCAGCTCTCTACCAAGGAGCTCGTGGACGCCACGGGGCTTTCCGAGCACTACTGCTCACTCGTCCGTCTTGGAAAGCGAATTCCCCATGCGCGTCACTGGGACACCCTTCGAAAGATCGTCGAGGCAAAGCGGCTGCGGAGTCGCCCGTGAATGAAGAATGAACGCGTGCAGGTGGCGGTGACCGCGCGGCCAGCGCGAGGGTGTGGGCGGAAGGCCGGCCAATCAAACGCGCTCGAGTCGGTGCTCGCGAGGTGGAGGTCAATGTCCAGGGACGTCCGTAAAATCAAGCGATGGCTTCGCCCGAGGAACGCGCGCTACATCCGGTTCCAGCTCGACACACTTGCCGAGCGAAACGCCCATCACGAGTTCGAACACATTTGTCGTCGGGTCACCGGCTCCAGAATCGCCGCGAACGTGTTGCCTTCGACCGGCCCCGTCAGCGGTGGGGGCGATCAGGGGCGAGACTTCGAAACCCATCCGACGGAACTGCCGACCGAGCTAGGTCCTCACGGGCATTTTCTCGCGCGCACCTCGACCAAGCCACTGGCCTTCGTTTGCACTATTCAGAGGTCGGGTCTGCGCGCGAAGATCGTCGATGACGTGGACAAGGTGATGGCGACCGGATCCGAGGTCGCGCGCATCCACGCTTTCGTCGGCGGAAGCATTTCTAAGTCGCAGCGAGAGAAGGCCATCAAGGAGGTCGCTAAGAAGCACGGCGTTGAACTCGTTATTCACGACGCCACGTACCTGGCCGAGCAGCTATCCGAGCCTGACCTCTACTGGGTCGCCAGACGGTACCTCGACGCACCCGAGGAAGTGGCCCCCGAGGAGCCGACGGCTGAGGACACGCGAGCACCCGGTTGGTACCTCGAGGATCGCGAGCGATGGCGCAGCCGCGAGCCGTGCGCCACTCCGGGGGATGTGCTGGACCCAAGGATGGGCTACGGCGAGCCACCTTCCACGAGCATGCCCGACACGACCTTCCTTTCTGGCTAGATCTCGTGCGACCGCTCGCTGACCCGGCAAACCCACCCCCGGTGCGCCAGCGGGCACGCTACGAGGTGGCGGTTGCCGTGCTTCGGGGCCAAGGCGATCTGAGACCGACCGACGAATTGGTGCGGGCATACTTCGCGGACCTTGACGGCGAAGAAAGCGCCGACCGGCTACAGGAAGCGAGCACGCTTCTCATGTACGCGCTAGGGGCGAAGGCTCGGGGACGGACCACACTTCGGGTAGAGGAGCTCGTCGAGATCGGCGACCGACTCCGAGCCCGCGTAGGTGAGCTTCTAAACGGCCTTCCACCGCCCAATCGACGAGCCCGCCTGCTGTCCACACTCGGTCATCTGAACATTCAACCCGATCCTCACCGTCTCGCGGAGTCAGAGGAAACGACCGACCTCCCCGACATGCGGGGGTGGATCGACGAGAACGACGAGCTTATTGTCGAGCCAAGCGCCCAAGCCGTACCGGCCGAGTTCCTCGTCGATCTAAACGCTGCCATGGCGGCTTGGATGGAGCTGACGCACGGGCTCGACCGCGCGCCGCTTTACCCAGTGGACGACCTCGCTTCGATGCTGGGAGTGCTTGCTCCAGTTCTGATCGACCATCCTGACTGGCGGGAGCTCTGAGCCAGACCGGGTTTGACGGAGACCTCGATCCCAGGTTCCGTCCTGGGGAGAGGAGACCCTCGCCCGATGTCTACGCAGAAGAGGTACCCCGAGGAGTTGCGTGAACGCGCGGTGCGGCTCGTGTTCGAGTCGGGCCGGCCGATCGCGCAGGTAGCGAAGGATCTCGGCGTCGGCCCGGAGTCGCTGCGCTCGTGGGTGCGCCAGGCCGAGGCCGACGCCGGCGAGCGCGCCGACAGGTTGACCAGCGGCGAGCGTGAGGAGCTGAAGCACCTGCGCGGCGAGATCAAGGAGCTGCGCCGCGCGAACGAGATCCTCAAGGCCGCCTCGGTTTTTTTCGCCAAGGAGCTCGACCCGACCCGACCGAGGTGAGCGCGTTCATCGAGGAGCGGCGCGCTGACTTCGGGGTCGAGCCCATCTGCCGGACCCTGGGCGTGTCGGCGTCCGCCCACTACGAGCGAGCAAGCGGCGAGCGCTCGGCCAGGGAGCTCTGCGACGAGCGGCTGCTCGCGCTGATCCGCGAGGTCCACGCCGACAATTACGAGGCATACGGGTACCGGCGGATGTGGAAGGAGCTTCACCGCCGCGGCGAGCGCGTCCCGCGCTGCCAGGTGCAGCGGCTGATGGCAGAGCACGGGATCGAGGGCGCGAAGCGGCGCGGGCGGCCGTGGCGCACGACGAAGCCGGATCCCGACGCCCAGCGGCGACCGGACCTCGTCGAGCGCGACTTCACGGCCTCGCGGCCCGGAGAGCTGTGGGTCGCTGACTACACGCATGTGCGCTGCTGGGAGGGAGTGGTGTTCTTCGCGTTCGTGCTCGACGTCTTCAGCCGCATGGTCGTCGGCTGGCATCTCGCCGGCCACCAGCGCTCAGAGCTCGTCGTCGACGCGCTGCAGATGGGACTCGGCACCCGCGAGCGGGTCGAGCACGTCGAGCTCGTGCACCACTCCGACCGCGGCAGCCAGTACACGAGCGCCGAGTTCGGCGATGTCATGGGCGACCACGGCGTGCTGGGGTCGGTCGGCTCGAGCGGCGACTGCTACGACAACGCGATGGCCGAATCGTTCGTCGACACGTTCAAGACGGAGCTGATCGCAGACCGCATCCGGCGCACGCGCTCCCAGCTCGAGCTCGAGATCGTCGAGTGGGTCGGCTGGTACAACCACACCCGCCTGCACGGCGAGCTCGGCGACGTCCCGCCGGTCGAGTTCGAGCAGGCCCACCTCGCCGTCGGCCCGGTCGATGATCGCGCCGGCGGGACCTCGCTCCGCTCGCCCTACGGGCTCGCTGCGCTCGATCCCGCCGCTCCAACCGCTACCTTGATCACCGTCGAACCCAAGTAACACGGTCTCCGTGGAACTCGGTCCGGCTCAGGCCAGCTGTAGACGTACACCTTGTTCGATCCCCGCTTCCTTCTCCGCTGGATCC
>JBBJLW010000086.1:0-4143 GCA_037720595.1 Gaiellaceae bacterium
ACCGCTTCCGGCTCGTGTTCGTGTGCGCGATGTGGATGACGGGCTTCGACGTGCCGTCGTGCTCGACGATCTACCTCGACCGCCCGATGCGCGGCCACACCCTCATGCAGACGATCGCCCGGGCCAACCGCGTCTTCCCCGAGAAGGAGAACGGCCTGATCGTCGACTACGTCGGGGTGTTCCGCCACCTCGAGGCGGCGCTCGCGGTCTACGCCTCGGGGCCGGACGGCAGTGACGGCAGCGACATCATTCGCGACAAGTCCGAGCTCGTCGGCGAGCTCGAGGAGACGATCGCCGAGCTGGTCGAGTACTCGGACCGCTGGGACGTCGATCTCGAGGCGCTCGCGCGCGCCGACGGGTTCGAGTTCATCGCCCTCCGCGACGCGTCGATGGAGGCCCTGCTGGTCGAGGACGTGACGCGGCGCGGCTACCTCGAGCGCTCCGACCGCGTTCGACGGCTGTTCGCGGCGATCCTGCCCGACCCGGCGGCGAGCGCGTACGTACGCGTGGTCGGCGTGGCGCGCAACCTCGCCGAGCGGATCCGGTCGCTGGACGAGCCGCCCGACCTGTCGCAGGTGGCCGGAGCCGTACGCGAGCTGCTCGACCGCTCGGTCGGTGCGGAGGAGTACGTGATCCGAGCGGCCGCCGACGGCGCGGACGCCGAGACGCTGATCGACCTCAACGCGATCGACTTCGAGGCGCTCGCCGCGCGGGTGGCCGGCAAGAAGCGTTCCTCGGCCAAGCGGATCGCGGCCGATCTCACCGAGCGAGTCGAAGGCGCGGCCCGGCGCAACCCGACGAGGCTGACGCTCGTCGAGCGGCTGCGCGCGCTGATCGACGCCTACAACGCCGGCAGCCTCAACGTCGACGAGATGCTGCGCCGGTTGCAGGCGCTCTCGCAGCAGCTCTCAGAGGAGGAGCAGCGCACCGTGCGAGAGGGCCTGTCGGAGCCGGAGCTCGCGGTCTTCGACCTGCTCACCCAGCCCGACCCGGTGCTCAGCGCCGAGCAGCGCGAAGAGGTCAAGGCGGTCGCTCGCAAGCTGATGGAACACATCGAGGAGCGGCTCGTGCTCGACTGGCGCAAACGGGCCCAGACACGCGAGGCTGCGCGTGGATTGGTCAAGGACATCCTCGAAGAGCTCCCCGAGGCCTACGACCCTTCCACTTGGGAGCGCAAGGCCGAGATCGTCTTCAACCACATCTTCGCCAGCTTCTACGACGACGGCGGTAGCGCTTATGAGGAGGGTGCGGTCGTAGTGCTGCCCGAACCATCGCCCGCGGCGACCGTGGACGTGGAGACGATCACCAGCACCGTCGTCGAGCAGATCAGGCGCGATCCGCCGAGTCCGTCGCTGAGAAGCTCAGGGGCGACAAGGCGTTCTTCGCCATCCCAAGCGAGGAGCTGATCGCGGGCGACGAAACCTTCGAGGTCGAGTTCAAGTCGACGGCGCGTTGGAATCTCCGTGAGCAGCGCAAGGATAAGCGGATGGAGGACGCCGTGGTCAAGACGGTGGCGGGCTTCCTCAACACCGACGGCGGGACGCTGCTCATCGGGGTCAGCGACGAGCGGCAGCCGATCGGCCTGTCTCATGACGTGGTGCTCGTCAAGCCGGCGAGCGCCGACGGCCTGGTCAACTGGTTGACGACACACTTGGTAGCTGCGCTGCGACACCCCGCGGTGATGCGGACCCGCATGCGGATCGATCAGGTCGACTCCGTCGAGATCTGCCGCGTCGACGTGGCTCGCTCCTCGGCGCCGGTAAGAGCCCGGATGAGCGACGGGAGCGAGGTCTTCTGGGTGAGAATGAACAACAGCACCCGCTCGCTGCCGGAGGAACAGGCGGACGAGTACGTCAGCGATCGTTGGGCCTAGCCGCACCCGGGCGCGCAGCAGGCATAGGCGGAGCACTCGCTTCGCGCTCGCCACCGAGCGCGGCTCGCGGAATCGAAGGAGCCGCGCCGCAGCCGACGGTTGGCCTCGAGACCCAAGTGCTGTATCGCGATACGAACGAATCAGGGAAACTGTCCGCTAATGGAGCGCACTCACGTATCGATCCGCGCGCTGGTCGACCGGATCAACCACGGAGAGATCAAGCTGCCAGAGATCCAGCGCGCTTACGTCTGGAAGCCGCACCAGGTCGCGCACCTATTCGACTCGCTTTACCGGCGCTATCCCTCAGGGGCCATGCTTCTGTGGCGCCCAGTCGACGATGTAGTCGAGCGCCACTTGAAGACGGGTCCTCCGAGTCACGCACCACTTTCCGTGCCGCTGTACCTGCTCGATGGGCAGCAGCGCCTGACCTCGCTCCACCGCGTCTTCAACAGCCATGAGGACACGAACGTCGTCTTTCATATCGAGGAAGAGCGGTTCCAGATCCAGAGCGCAGCCACCGCCAAGAACCGTCGCTGGGTCCGAGTGGCCGAAGTCCTCAATGCTGAGAGGATCAGCGTCATCCGCAAGAAGGTGCTCGAAGCTGCCCCTGATCTAGATGAGGACGACGTCGAGGAGCGGCTGGCGGCGGTGAAACAGATCAAGGAGTACGAGTACTACCTCGAGATCTTGAGCGACATGGCCTACGAGGAGGTCTCGCAGATATTCGTCCGCGTGAACTCTGGCGGCCGGCCGCTGAAAACCGTCGATCTCGCCCTGGCCACGCTCTCGGCCCAATGGCCGGGAGTCGTCGAGAGGATTGAAGTCGAGATGGACCGGTGGAAGCAGTTCTGGCCGAAGATTGACGCTGCCTTCTTGGTCCGCGCGCTCGCGGCGATTGCCACCGAGACAGCCACCTTGCCTCAACTGCGTGGCGTGAGCGAGCAGGCCCTCGAGGAGTCCTGGGAGCGCGTCCGCTTCGGACTCGAACACTTGCTTCAACTTCTTCGCGAGAACGCGGGTATTCGCTCGAGCACGCTTATCCCATCCATGAACGCCCTAATCCCACTTGTCGTCCTACTCGGGGTGCGAAGGGGCGAGAAGCTCGCTAACCCTGAATGGCTGATCTACTGGTTGTTCGGGGCGTTCATCACGGCGCGCTACAGCGCGGCCGGCGATACGAAGATCGCCCAGGACTCGCTCGCAGCCCGTTCGGAGGACCCGGTCACTGGGCTATACAAGAACGCGGGTCTGCTCGGTACTCCCCTGGCTATCTCGGAGCAGCAGCTGATCGGCAAGGGCGCGGGAAGTCCCTTCTTCCTGCTCAGCTACTTGGTAGCTAAAGAGCGTGGGGCACGCGACTGGTGGCACGGCGTCGAGATCAGCGAAACAGCAAGCGGGACCTCGTTCGCGATCGAGTACCACCACATACACCCCCGGAAAACGCTTCAGGGCATCTACTCGAAGGGTGAGATCAACGATCTCGCAAACCTGGCGTTCATCAGCGCGAAAGCCAACAAGAAGATCAGCGATCGCTCGCCGAGCGACTACTTCCCCGAACTCGAAAAGCTCGACGAGCTCACCCCACACTTCGTACCCCTCGACGGAAGGCTACGGGCCGCGGATGACTACCGCGAGTTTCTGAGCGAGCGCCGGCGGCTTCTCGCGACCGCAATCACGGATTTGCTCGATGGCTACCGACCGGCGTTCGTGACGGAGACGTCTGGGGCGACGGTCGGCAGTGAACAAGCGGTGAGCGTGACGCTCTACGACGGATCGAGGCCGCGCCTGCTCTTCGAGGCGGATCGAGACGGCGAGCGCTTCGTCGCAGTCACGCAGCTCGAGGATCTGGAGCGCTTCATCGCCGACGCCAGGAGCCAGTTGGCTAGCTCCCTGGAGATCGGACCAGAGACAGTTTCGACGGAGCCGGAGAATCAGGAGATCGAGGTTCCCGTAGGTCCGTTTTGCCTGACCGGGAGCGTCGAAGACTGGGAGGCGGTGCTGCGCCGAGAGCGCGCCGACGCGCGCCCACTCTCCGACGCGCCCGCCTTCGTCGACTCGGCGAGCTTTGAGGGAGAGCGGGAACTCTTCGCCGTGATCGAGACCGACTGACGGAGTCCACGTTGTTGCGGTGCTCCTGGGGGTCGGCCAATCGAGCCTGGGGCGGGTCTACCGTCAGGGAACGCGCCTGCCCACCAGCGTGCGGCGAGCCTGACGGCGGCGGAGGCGCACGACCTGTGTCCGCTCGATGCCGGTGAGGTGGGAGATGCGCG
>JBBJLW010000031.1:0-42990 GCA_037720595.1 Gaiellaceae bacterium
TGGACTCGCTGATGCGCCTCGACCTTCCCGCCGGCGTCGACATCGAGATCAAGCTGTGATGGCGGCCGCCGACCTCACATCTCGCACTCGCGGCGCGTGCTTTTCGCCGGCCGAGAGCGCGATCTGCAAGGTCGGAGGCCGGTAGCGATGAAAGGCATTCTCGGCAGAAAGCTCGGCATGACGCAGATCTTCGATCGGGAGAGCGGGCAGGTCACCCCTGTCACCGTGATCCAGGCCGGGCCGTGTCCCGTCGTCCAGGTGAAGACCATGGAGATCGACGGTTACGAGGCGGTTCAGATCGCCTACGAGCCGGTGGTCGACCGCAAGCTCTCGAAGCCGGAGCTCGGGCACCTCGCGAAAGCCGGTGCGACCGCGCACCGTCATCTCGTCGAGCTCCGCGGTCAGAGCGAGCTGCAGGTCGGAGAGACCGTCACAGTCGAGGCCTTCGAGCCGGGAGAGGCGGTCAAGATCGCCGGGATCTCGATCGGAAAGGGCTTCCAGGGGACGATCAAGCGGCACAATTTCGCTCGCGGCCCCGTATCGCACGGCTCGCACAACGTGCGCAAGCCCGGCTCGATCGGCGCGTCGGCGACGCCGGCGCGTGTCTTCAAAGGCCAGAAGATGGCCGGACGGATGGGTGGCAAGCGCATCACCCAGCCTGGGCTCGTGATTCACGATGTCGACGTCGAGCAGAACCTCCTGCTCGTGAAGGGCTCGATCCCGGGTCCGACGAGCGGGATCGTCGAGATCAGGGAGGCCAGGTAATGGCCGCTCCCAAAGCACCGCTCCTCGGGGGTTCGGCCAAGACGGATGTCACCCTCGAGGCCGACATCTTCGGCGCAGAGCTGAAGCCGCACGTTGTCCACGAGACGGTCCGTGCCGAGCTGAACGCCCGACGTGCGGGCACGCGCGGGGTCAAGTCCCGCGGCCTCGTCTCCGGTGGCCGTGCGAAGCCGTGGCGCCAGAAGGGCACCGGCCGCGCCCGCGCGGGCACGATCCGAGCCCCGCAGTTCACGGGCGGCGGTGTCACGTTCGCCGTCAGTCGCGTCTTCGACCAGAAGGTGAACCGCAAAGCGCGTCGCTCGGCGCTTCGTGGCGCGCTCTCGAGTCACGCTTCGAACGGGACGCTTGGGCTCGTCGCTGCCGACGCCTTCGACGCACCTTCGACGAAGCGGGCAAAGGCGCTCGTCGAAGGTTGGGGCAAGGATGCGCCGCTCCTGCTCGTCGTCACCGAGGAGGAGGAGACACTGATCAAGTCGTTCCGCAACCTCCCGAGGACGCTGATCACGGTTCCGTCCGAGCTCGAGGTCGCCTCGGTGGTCTGGGCCCGCTCGCTCCTCATCACCGAGAGCGCGCTCCCGCTCGTCCAGGGGAGGGCTACGTGAGCCTTCATCCCAACGAGGTGCTGCTCGCTCCGGTCGTCTCGGAGAAGAGCTACAGCCTGATCAGCGATCGCAAGTACACGTTCAAGGTGCACAAGGACGCGCACAAGACGCAGGTCCGCCAGGCCGTCGAGGAGCTCTTCGAGGTCAAGGTCCAGGCCGTGAACATCGTCAAGGTCCAGGCCAAGCCGAAGCGCCGCGGGATCTCCGTGGGCAAGCGGCCGGGGTGGAAGAAGGCGATCGTCCAATTGCGCGAGGGGCACACGATCGAGATCTTCGAAGGAGCACAAGTCTAGTGGGCCTCCTGGCAACAGTTAGGGCGCCTCTGACGCGCGATCCGCGGCGCACTGCTGCGTCCTCAGTCGCGTCCATGCCTTCAGGCATGAACGCTCCCTGCGTCCTTGCACTGCTTGCGGCTCACACGCCAGAGGCGCGAAACCGTCACCAGGAGACCCACTGATGGCCCTCAAGAAGTACAAGCCGACGAGCCCCGGCCGTCGCTTCATGTCCGTCTCGAGCTTCGAGGAGGTCACGAAGACACGGCCCGAGAAGAGCCTGACGGAGCCGCTGAAGAAGACCGGCGGACGGAACTCGAACGGCCGGATCACGACGCGCCATCAAGGTGGGGGTCACAAGCGCCGCTATCGCGTGATCGACTTCAAGCGCACGAAGGACGGCGTGCCGGCCAAGGTGGCCGCGATCGAGTACGACCCGAACCGGTCGGCCCGGATCGCGCTCCTTCACTACGCGGACGGCGCGAAGTCCTACATCATCGCGCCGGCACGGATCAAGGTTGGGGCAACGGTCGAGTCGGGCCCGACCGCCGACATCAAGCCGGGGAATGCGCTCCCCCTCGAGAACATCCCGACCGGCACGATGGTGCACAACGTCGAGCTGAAGCCAGGCCAGGGCGCCAAGATGGCGCGCTCCGCCGGCTCGAGCGTCCAGCTCGTCGCCAAGGACGCCGGTTACGCGGTGCTGCGCGTGCCATCCGGCGAGATGCGTCGCGTCCCGCTCACCTGTCGCGCCACCGTCGGCCAGGTCGGGAACGCCGACCACGAGAACCAGTCGATCGGCAAGGCGGGTCGCAACCGCTGGCTGGGCAAGCGGCCCGGCGTGCGCGGCTCGGCTATGAACCCAGTCGACCACCCGCACGGCGGCGGCGAGGGCAAGTCGAAAGGCGGCCGCCATCCGGTCACCCCGTGGGGCGTGCCGACGCTCGGCAAGCGCACAAGGGCGAAGCACAAGGAATCCAACAACTTGATCGTGCGCGGTCGGCGTCGCGGAAAGGACAAGCGTTAAGTGTCGAGGTCATCGAAAAAGGGCCCCTTCATCGAGGCACGGCTGCTGAGCCGGATCGAGTCGATGAACGCCACGAACGAGAAGCGGATGATCCGCACCTGGTCGCGGTCGTCCACGATCTTCCCCGACATGGTCGGGCATACGATCGCGGTCCACGACGGCCGCAAGCACGTGCCGGTCTTCGTCAGCGAGCAGATGGTCGGGCACAAGCTCGGCGAGTTCGCTCCCACGCGGACGTTCCGCGGTCACGCCGGCGATCGCCAGGCGAAGGTGAAGCGCTAGTGGCAACGTCGAAGCCGGCACTTCCGACGGTGACGGTCAAGGCCGAGGCCAGGTGGGTTCGTCTCTCGGCGCGCAAGGCGCGGATCGTGCTCGAGCACATCCGCGGTCGCACCGTGCCGGAGGCACGGACGATCCTCCGCTTCACGCAGCGTCACGCGGCGATGGAGATCGAGAAGGTGCTGCACTCGGCCGTCTCGAACGCCGAGGCCAACCACGGGCTGATCGGCGACGAGCTCGTCGTCGCGGCCGCCTACGCCGACGAAGGCCCGACACTGAAGCGCTGGCGTGCCCGCGCTCGCGGCCGGGTCAACCGGATCCGCAAGCGCACCTGTCACATCACGGTGGTGCTCGGCGAAGATCCGAAGGCGGAGCAGCGGCCGAGGCGCCGCCAGGTAGCTCCCGCCACGACGGAGGCGCCGGCGTCCGCCGTTGCCGCAGAGAAGCCAAAGCGCGCGGCTCGCGCGAAGAAGAAGGAGGCGGTTGCATGACTGCGCTTACCTCCGCCGCAGCTCGCGGCCTCCGGCACGCTGCAACGCGGCGCCATGCGTCGTCCTCGTCGTGTCCGTAGCCTCTGGCTACGAACACTCCCTGCGTCCTAGTCGGGCTTGCGTTTCGCGGCCGGAAACCACGATCTGCAACGGAGTCAAGCGCTGATGGGTCAAAAAGTCCATCCCGGCGGTCTGCGGGTCGGCGTCATCCACGACTGGAAGTCCAACTGGTACGTGGGGAAGAAGGAGTTCCCCCAGTACATCCTCGAGGACGTCCAGATCCGGGCTCACATCAACGGCAAGCTCGGCCACGCCGGCCTGTCGGACATCCTGATCCGTAAGGACAAGCAGCGGATCACGGTCGACATCTACACCGCGCGCCCGGGGATCGTGATCGGCAAGTCCGGCGTCGAGGTGGATGCGCTCCGCAAGGAGCTGCACTCGATCACGGGCAAGAACGTCCACATCAACATCAACGAGATCAAGCGCCCCGAGCTCGATGCGAAGCTCGTTGCGCAGTCGATCGCGGAGCAGCTGCAGAATCGCGTCAGCTTCCGCCGCGCGATGAAGCGCTCGCTCGCCTCGGCGATGCGCTCGGGCGCGCAGGGGATCAAGATCCAGTGCGGCGGCCGGCTCGGCGGCGGCGAGATGAGCCGCTCGGAGCGCTACACCGAGGGCCGGATCCCGCTGCACACGATCCGAGCCGACATCGACTACGGCTTCGCCGAGGCGAAGACGACCTACGGCCGGATCGGCGTCAAGGTCTGGATCAACAAGGGCGAGATCATGCCCGAGGGCTTCGAAGGCGTCACGACCGGCAAGGACACCCGGCTCGGGGATCAGGATCAGGCCCGCAGGCGCCGCGGTGGCGCTGCGGAGGGCCTTGGGGCCTCGCGCGAGAGCAGTCGCGGCCGCAGCCAGGACCGTGAGGGCCTCGGCCTCGTCAAGAAGCCGCGCCGTCCCGGCGGCGGTCGTCCCGGCGGACCTGGTGCCGCAGGCGGCCCCGGAGGTGGCCCCGGAGGTGGCCCCGGAGGTGGCGGAGCCCCGCGCTCCGGCGGCCGGCCCAGTGGACGAGGCCAGGGTACGAGCCGTCCTCGTCCGCAGAACCGCCCGGCCGAGCGTCCGCAGGAGACCGTCGAGAAGCCACGTACCGACGAGCAGGGAGTGTCGGCCGCGGGGCGCGAGCAGCCGGTCATCACGCCGGAGGTAGCGACCACCCCGGCACCGGTCGCGGACGCGCCGGACACGACGACCCCGAAGGTGCAGACCGAGGACAAGACGAAGCTCGACGAGTCAGGTGGCAAGGGCTGATGCTGCTGCCGAAGAAGGTCAAGTTCCGCAAGGTGCATCGCGGCCGCCGCCGCGGAGTCTCGCGCGGCCAGAGCGAGGTTCAGTTCGGCGACTACGGGATCAAGGCGCTCGAGAACGGCTGGCTTACGAACCGCCAGATCGAGGCCGCCCGGATCGCGATGACGCGCAAGATCAAGCGCGGTGGCAAGGTCTGGATCAACGTCTTCCCGGACAAGTCCGTCACGCAGAAGCCCGCCGAGACGCGGATGGGCTCGGGCAAAGGCTCTCCGGAGCACTGGGTCGCCGTCGTCAAGCCGGGTCGCGTGATGTTCGAGCTCGCGGGGGTGCCCGAGCCGCTGGCCAAGGAGGCTCTGCGTCTCGCCGGCCAGAAGCTGCCTGTGAAGACCAAGTTCGTCCGCAGAGAGGCTGATCTCTTTGAAAGCTAGAGCCTTGCGCGACCTCACCGACGACGAGCTCGACCGGAAGATGGCGGAGACCCGCCAGGAGCTCTTCAACCTCCGCTTCCAGTCGGCGACCGGAGCGCTCGAGAACAGCGCGCGACTTCGCTCCGCGAAGCGCGAGATAGCCCGCATCCTGACCGTCCGTCACGAGCGCGAGGCCCGACAGAAACTGAAGGTGAACTAGAGATGGCTGAGAAGAAAACCGAGCAGAACGCAGACGAGACCCCGGTCGAGGAGACCGGAGCCGCCAGCGCTGCCGTCGACGAAGGCGCCCCGATCGAGTCGACGGAGGCGGTGGCTGAGCCGGCTGAAGTCGAGGAGCCGGCGGCCGGCGCGGTCGTCGCCGACGAGGTGCCGCCCGCCGACGAGGCGATGGTTGCCGTGCCCGAGCAGGAGTCTCCTGCCGCCGGCGCTCAGCCCGAGACCGAGGCCGCGAAGGCGGCAGAGGACGAGCCCGAGGCGACCCCCGAGCCAGTCCAGCCTGACGACGGCGAGCCCGTGGAAGCGCCGGCGGCAGTCGGCGAGCCCGAGCCGGCCGTGGAGCCCGAGGCTGTTGCCGAGGAGCCCGTTGCCGAGGAGCCCGTTGCCGAGGAGCCTGTCGCCGAGGCAGAAGTCGTCGCCGAGGCAGAAGTCGTCGCCGAGGCAGAAGTCGTCGCCGACGAGCCGACCGGCGAGGAGCCTGCGCCGAAAGCGCCCGCCGCCGAAGCTCCCGCAGCCCCCGTCCAGCAGTCGGGGCCGAAGCCGAAGCGCAAGCGCCTGCCGCGGTCGCTTCGCCCCCAACGAACGCGCCGGAAGCGCGATAAGGCAAGCGAACGCAAGCCGATCGTCCGTCTCCCGAAGCCGGAGCAGGAGCTCGGTCGCCGCCAGGAACGCCAGGGCACCGTCGTGTCGGACGCGATGGACAAGACGATCGTCGTCAAGGTCGACACGATCGGGATGCACCGGCGCTACAAGAAAGTGATCCGGCAATCGAAGAAGTTCCACGCCCACGACGAGACGAACCAGGCGAAGCTCGGGGACGTCGTCCGGATCGTCGAGACCCGTCCGCTCTCGAAGTCGAAGAACTGGCGCCTCGCCGAGATCGTCGAGGTCGCCAAATGATTCAACAAGAATCGAGGCTGCGCGTCGCGGACAACACCGGTGCGCGCGAGCTACTCTGCATCCGGGTGATGGGCGGATCCAAGCGTCGGTACGCGCGGGTCGGCGACATCATCGTCGGTACCGTGAAGTCGGCGACACCGCAGGGCGCGGTCAAGAAGGGCGAGGTCGTGAAGGCCGTGGTCGTCCGGACGAAGAAGCCCTACGGTCGCGACGACGGCACGCAGATCGCGTTCGACGAGAATGCTGCCGTGATCATCGACGCCGCCCGCAACCCGCGCGGCACCCGCATCTTCGGGCCCGTCGCCCGCGAGCTGCGCGAGAAGAACTTCATGAAGATCGTGTCCCTGGCTCCCGAGGTGCTCTGAGCAGAAATGACAGTGAAGCTGAAGATCAAGAAGGGGGATCTCGTCCAGATTCTCGCCGGCAAGGACCGCGGGAAGCAGGGGCGGATCCTCGAGGCACGCCCCGGCGACGGGCGCGTGATCGTGGAGAACCTGAACGTGATCACGCGGCACACCCGGCCGAAGCCGCTGCGCGACTCGAGCCGGATGGGCGGCGTCCAGATGGCGCCCGGCGGCCGGATCGAGAAGGCCGCGCCGGTCGACGTCTCGAACGTGATGCTCGTCTGCCCGACCTGCGGGCTGCCGACGCGGATCGGGATCAAGGAGAAGACCGTCAAGGGCGAACAGGTCCGCGTGCGCGTCTGCAAACGCATGGGTTGCGGCCAGGAGATCGACACCAAGTGATGGCGACGGCTCAGAAACGATCAGAGCAGTACAGCCCGCGGCTGAAGGATCAGTACGAGGAGTTGCGCCCGCAGCTCCAAGAGGATCTCGGCCTGAAGTCGATCATGGAGGTCCCGCGGATCACGAAGATCACGCTCAACATGGGCGTCGGCGACGCGAAGACGGACGCGAAGGCGCTCGACTCCGCGATCGAGGAGCTGACCACGATCGCCGCCCAGCGCGCCCAGGTGCGCAAGGCGACCAAGTCGATCGCGAGCTTCAAGCTGCGCGAAGGCATGGCCGTCGGTGCGAAAGTGACACTGCGCGGCGCCCGCATGTACGAGTTTCTCGACCGGCTCGTCTCGGTCGCGCTGCCGCGGATCCGCGACTTTCGCGGCCTCAACCCGAGGTCGTTCGACGGGCGGGGCAATTTCTCGCTCGGCGTCCGCGAGCAGATCATCTTTCCGGAGATCGACTACGACAGCGTCCAGTCCGTCCGGGGCTTCGACGTCACCATTACGACCACCGCCCGGACGGACGAGCAGGCCCTCGCTCTCCTCAAGAGCCTCGGCCTTCCGTTCGCGGGCAGCGAGCCTGGAAGGGACATTTAGGACATGGCCAAAACGTCGCTCGTCGTCAAGCAGAAGCGTACCCAGAAGTACAAGGTGCGACAGTATTCGCGTTGCAACCGCTGCGGCCGCCCGCGGGCGGTGTTCAAGAAGTTCGGCCTCTGCCGGATCTGCCTGCGCGAGCTCGCCCACCAAGGCGCGATCCCCGGCATGACGAAGAGCAGCTGGTAGGGAGAGAAGAGATGCTGACAGACCCGATCGCTGACATGCTCACCCGGATCCGCAACGCCAACAAGGCGATGCAGGACACCGCGCAGATGCCGACCTCCCGGATCAAGCAGGAGATTGCCCGCGTGCTCAAGGACGAGGGCTACATCAAGGACTTCCGGGTCGTGGAGGTGGAGGGGCAGCCGTACTCGACGCTCGTCGTCGAGCTCAAGTTCGGCAAGAACCGCCAGCGCGTGATCAGCGGCGTCAAGCGCGTTTCGCGCCCCGGTCGCCGCGTCTACGCCCGCAAGGATCGTCTGCCGCGCGTGCTCGGCGGTCTTGGCACGGCCATCCTGTCCACCTCGACCGGGCTCGTCACGAGCCGCCAGGCCGCCGAGCGCGGCATCGGCGGCGAAGTGATCGCCTTCGTCTGGTAGCGCGATGAGCCGGATCGGAAGACAGCCCATCGAAATCCCCTCGACGGTCGCCGTGGCGCTCTCGCCTGGGCGCGTCCAGGTGAACGGCCCTCTCGGGGAGCTCTCGCAGCAGGTGCCGCTGCGAATGCAGGTCGAGCAGGGCGACGGCGAGATTCGCGTCACTCGGCCGACCGAGCGCGGCCCGGATCGGGCGCTGCACGGGCTGACGCGCTCGTTGATCGCGAACATGGTCGAGGGAGTCACCAAGGGTTTCGAGAAGCACCTGGAGATCCAGGGGGTCGGCTACCGAGCCTCGTTGCGCGGCACCGACCTCGAGCTGAACGTCGGCTACTCGCACTCGGTCGTGCTGAAGCCCCGTCCAGGGATCACGTTCGAGGTTCCCGTGCCGACGCAGGTGATCGTCAAGGGCACCGACAAGCAGCAGGTCGGCCAGACGGCCGCCGAGATCCGCGCCGTCCGCAAGCCCGAGCCGTACAAGGGCAAGGGGATCCGCTATCGCGACGAGGTCGTGCGGAGAAAGGTCGGGAAGCGCGCTTGATATCGGTCGCCTCCAGCCCATCTCGCGCGTTCTGGCGCGCTGCAAAGCGGCGCCATGCGTCGTCCTCGGTCGTGTCCGTAGCCTCTGGCTACGAACACTCCCTGCGTCCTAGCCTGGCTTGCTTTTCGCGGCCAGCCCGCACGATCTGGACTGGAGGAGACCGATGAGCACTCTCACGACACGACAGGCACGCGAGCGCCGCCATCGCCGGATCCGCGGCAAGGTCGCCGGGACCGCAGAGCGGCCTCGTCTCGCAGTCTTCCGCTCGAACAAGGGCATCTTCGCCCAGCTCGTCGACGACCAGAGCGGCCGCACGATTGCCGGCGCGAGCTGGCTCGGGGTCAAGAGCTCGTTCAAGGGAACCAAGACCGAGCAGGCGGCCGAGGTGGGCAAGACGCTCGCAGATGTCGCGAAGAAGGCCGGAATCGAGTCCGTCGTGTTCGATCGCGGCGGTTACCTGTACCACGGACGCGTCAAGGCGCTCGCCGACGGCGCGCGCGAGGGAGGACTGAAGTTTTGAGCATCGGCGTAGGCTCGGTGGAGCCGAATAGAGCGGATGGCGCCGGCTTTGCCGGCGGTGGAGCTATGAGCATCGGCGTAGGCTCGGTGGAGCTATGAGCACAGTCGAGCGTGAAGTGATCGCCCGCGAGGAAGTGCGCGAGCTCAAGGAGCGCGTGATCGAGATCAATCGCGTCGCGAAGGTCGTCAAGGGCGGCCGCCGCTTCTCGTTCACGGCGCTCGTCGTGATCGGCGACGAGGTGGACCGTGTCGGCGTCGGCTACGGGAAGGCGCGAGAGGTCCCGCTCGCGATCTCGAAGGCCGTCGACGACGCGAAGAAGAACCTCTTCACCGTGCCGAAGCACGGCACCACCGTGACGCACGAGATCATGGGCGTGTTCGGGGCGGCGCGGGTCTTCATCCGTCCCGCCTCCGAGGGAACCGGCGTGATCGCCGGCGGCGGCGTCCGCGCCGTGCTCGAGCTCGCGGGAATCCGCGACGTGCTCGCCAAGAGCCTTGGCACGACGAACCCGATCAACATGGCGAAGGCGACAGTTGCCGGCCTGAAAGCCCTGCGACGGCCAGAGGACGTCGCCCGGATGCGCGGGAAGACGATCTCGGAGATCCTGCCGCAGTCGGCCGCGAGGATTGCCGAGCTGGGAGCAGAGCGGGCGGAGGCGGCTGCGTCGTGACGACGTTGAAGGTCACCCAGATCAGGAGTCAGATTGGCCAGAGCGAGCGTCATCGCGGAACGTTGCGCGCGCTCGGGCTCGGCCGGATCGGGAAGTCCAACGAGCTCAAGGACACGCTCGAGGCCGCCGGTATGCTGAGGAAGGTCGCCCACCTCGTCAAGGTCGAGGACGCCTAGCGATGACCCCTGATTCGCCCCCCACCACGGAGCTGAACCTCCACACGTTGCAGCCTGCGCAGCCGCGCACCGATCGCAAGCGCGTGGGCCGCGGCCTCGGCTCGGGCAAGGGGCGCTACTCGGGCCGCGGGATCAAGGGTCAGAAGTCGCGCGCGGGCTCGCACAAGCTGAAGGCGGGCTTCGAGGGCGGTCAGATGCCGCTCGACATGCGCATGCCCAAGCAGCGCGGCAACACCTCCGCGGACGCGATGCCGATCGGCCCCTTCCGCACGTACTCCCACCCCGTCAATCTCCGCGATCTCGAGCGCGTGTGCGTCGACGGCGACACCGTCAACATCGAGACGCTCGTGGAGAAGGGCCTCGTCAAGAACACGAAGGCGGACGTGAAGATTCTCGGCTCCGGTGAATTGACGAAGAAGCTCTCCGTCACCGCCCATTCGTTCTCGGCGACCGCACGCGAAAAGATCATCGCAGCGGGCGGCAGCGCTACCGCGCTGAAGGCGCCGAAGGATCCGCGGAAGACGAAAAGCAAGGCGAAGCCTGTCGCCGCGACGGAGCCCGAGGTCGCAGAGACGCCCACGGACGACGTGTCGGGCACGGAGCACTAGCGCGTGTTCTCGTGGCTCGGCAATGCGTGGCGCGTCCCCGAGCTTCGTCGGCGCGTCCTCTTCACGGCGATGATCCTGGCGCTCTACCGGCTCGGCTCGTGGATGCCGGCTCCGGGTGTCGACTCGGATGCGATCGACAGCTACTTCGACAGCCGCGGCGGCACGATTCTCGGCCTGCTCAACCTCTTCTCGGGCGGCGCGCTCTCCCAGTTCTCGATCTTCGCGCTCGGGATCATGCCGTACGTCACGGCCTCGATCATCCTCCAGCTGATGACGGTCGTGATCCCGCGGCTTGCCGAGCTGCAGAAGGAGGGCGAGGCGGGCTACGCCAAGATCAACCAGTACACGCGTTACCTGACGATCATCCTCGCGGCGGCGCAGTCGACCGGCTATGCGTTTCTCTTCCGCCGTCAGGGCGTCCTCGACGCGAACCTCGGCCGGATGACGCTGATCATCATCACCCTCACCGTCGGCTGCACCCTGCTGATGTGGATGGGTGAGCTGATCACGAAGCGCGGAATCGGCAACGGGATCTCGCTCCTGATCTTTGCCTCGATCCTCACAGGCGCGCCGATCGGTGTCGCGGCCTGGTGGAACGGCGGCCCGATGGAGAAGCTTTTCTTCCCCCTGATCGCACTTGCGATCGTGGCCGCGATCGTCTTCATCCAGGAGGGCCAGCGCCGGATTCCGATCCAGTACGCGAAGCGGATGGTCGGCCGTCGCATGACCGCAGGCGGTTCGACCTACATGCCTCTGCGGGTGAACATGGCCGGCGTGATTCCGGTGATCTTCGCCGCCGCGGTGATGGCGTTCCCGCCGACGATCGGCCAGTACTTCCCCCAGACGCAGGGCTTCGTCAACGAGCACTTCCTGCCCACGAACGTCGGCTACATGCTCCTCCAGGGCTTCCTGATCGTGGTCTTCACCTACTTCTACACGGCCGTCCAGTTCAATCCGGTCGACCAGGCGGACAACCTTCGGCGCTACGGCGGCTACATCCCGGGCCTGCGACCGGGGCCACCCACCGCCCAGTATCTCGACCGCGTCCTCACCCGGTTAACGCTCCCGGGCGCGATCTATCTCGCGCTCGTGGCGACGCTGCCGACGCTCTTCATTCGTTACGGCGGCTTCTCGCAGGCCACGGCCGGTGCGCTCGGAGGGACCTCGGTGCTGATCGCGGTCGGCGTGGCGCTCGACACGATGCGCCAGATGGAGTCGCAGATGATGGCGCGCTCCTACGAAGGCTTCCTCAAGTAGGTGGCGTGAATCTGCTGCTCCTGGGCCCGCAGGGGTCCGGCAAGGGCACCCAGGCGAAGAAGATCGTCGAGGACCACGGTGTCCCGCATATCTCGACGGGAGACATGTTCCGGGCGCTCGACGCGACGACGGAGCTCGGTCGCGAAGTCGACGCGATCATGGAGCGTGGCTACCTCGTCCCCGACGAGCTGACGATCCGGATGATCGAGGAGCGCCTCTCGGAGGACGACGCGCTCGAAGGATTCATCCTCGACGGCTTCCCACGCAACCTCGCCCAGGCGGAGGCCCTCGATGCCATGCTCGCCGTGATCGGGCGTCGCCTCGACGCGATCCTCTTCTTCGACCTGCCCGACGAGATCGCCCGCGAGCGAGCGCTCGGGCGCGCCCACGAGGAAGGACGCGCGGACGACACACCCGAGACGATTGGACGGCGTCTTGCCATCTATCACGAGCAGACCGAGCCGGTCGTTCATCACTATCGAGCGACGGGCCGGCTCGTGCCCCTTCATGCAGATCGTGAGGTCGGTGAGGTGCACGCGGAGATCCAGCAGGCCCTCGAGCAGGTAGCAGTCCGTTGATCATCCGCAAATCAGCCCAGGAGATCGAGAAGATGGCCTCGGCGGGCAGCATCGTCGCGGACACGATCGCGCACGTCGGCGAGCAGCTCGAGCCGGGGATCACGACCGGCGAGCTCGATCGACTCGCGGATGAGTTCATCGCAGCGCGCGGCGGCGTCCCGACCTCGAAGGGGTATCGCGGCTACCCGAAAGCGATCTGCATCTCGCCGAACGCGATGGTCGTCCACGGGATCCCGGGCGCCTATGTCGTCCGCGACGGTGATCTCGTCACGATCGACGTCGGGGTTACGCTGGACGGCTACATCGCCGACAGCGCCTTTACCTTCGGGGTCGGTGAGCTCCCGGCCGCGTCGCAGCGGCTGCTCGACGTGGGCCGCGAGGCGCTCGCAGCCGGGATCGCCGAGGCCCGTCCTGGGAATCGCGTCGGCGACATCTCGGCGGCAGTGCAAGCTGTCGTCGAGTCGAACCGCTTCTCCGTCGTCCGCAGCCTCGTCGGCCACGGTGTCGGACGCTCCTACCACGAGGATCCGCACATCCCGAACTTCGGGGAGCGCGGCCGCGGACCGCAGCTCTCGGAGGGAATGACGCTCGCGATCGAGCCGATGATCACCGCCGGCGGCGCGGGTGTCTACGTCCACGACGATGACTGGTCGATCTCGACCGAGGACGGCTCGCTCGCTTGCCACTTCGAGCACACCGTCGCGATCACGGCAGCGGGCCCGCGCCTCCTCACGGGGGCGGGCGATCGAGAGCCGTCTTTGCTAAAGTAGGCGACTCGCGCGGCCCGGCCGCGTTTTGCTGCGCGCAACAACTACCACGGAGTACATGGCAGTCAAGGAAGAGAAGATCGAGGTCGAAGGCGAGGTTGTCGAGGCGCTCCCGAGCACGATGTTCCGGGTGCAGATCGACGGCGGGCACGCCGTTCTCGCCACGATTTCGGGAAAGATGCGGAAGCACTACATCCGCATCGCTCCGGGCGACCGTGTCAAGGTCGAGCTCTCTCCCTACGACTTGAATCGCGGCAGAATCACGTTCCGCAACCGCTAAGGAAATTTCTGATGAAGGTTCGCCCGTCCGTCAAGCCCAGGTGTGAACGCTGCCGTGTGATCAAACGGCACGGGCGCACCATGGTCATCTGCACCAACCCACGGCACAAGCAAAGGCAGGGGTAAAGAGTGGGACTCCCGGTAACAGTTAGGGCACCTCTGACGCGCGATCCGCGGCGCATTGCTGCGTCCTTAGTCGCGTCCATGCCTTCGGGCATGAACGCTCCCTGCGTCCTTGCACTGCTTGCGTCTCGCACGCCAGAGACGCGAAACCGTCACCAGGAGGCCCACTAACGTGGCACGAATCGCAGGCGTCAACCTCCCGAACCAGAAGCGTCTGGAGATCGGGCTGACGTACATCTACGGGATCGGGCAGTCGTCCGCGCAGAAGATCTGCGGCTCGCTCGAGCTCGATCCGAACGAGAAGGTCAAGGATCTCACGGACGACGAGATCAACAAGCTTCGCGCCTACATCGACGGTGAGCTGCAGGTGGAGGGCGACCTCCGCCGCGAGCGCTCCCAGGCGATCAAGCGCCTGTCCGAGATCGGCTGCTACCGCGGAGTTCGCCACCGGCGCGGGTTGCCGGTGAACGGGCAGCGGACGAAGACCAACGCGCGGACGCGCAAGGGGCCGAAGAAGACCGTCGGCCGCGGGAAGAAGGCGAAGTAATGGCTCCTCCTCGCAAGGCGGCGGCCGCTCGCGGCCGCACGCGTCGCCGTGTCCGCAAGAACATCGCGATCGGTCAGGCACACATCAAGACGTCGTTCAACAACACGATCGTCGCCCTGACCGACAAGGAAGGCAACGTCATCGCATGGGAGTCCGCCGGCTCCGCCGGATTCAAGGGCTCGCGCAAGTCGACCCCCTTCGCCGCGCAGGTCACCGCCGACTCGTGTGCCCGCAAGGGCATGGAGCACGGCCTTCAGAAGGTCGAGGTCTTCGTCAAGGGTCCGGGCTCCGGCCGCGAGACCGCGATCCGCTCCCTCCAGGCTGCCGGACTCGAGATCCTGGTGGTCAAGGACGTCACCCCGCAGGCCCACAACGGGGTTCGCCCCCGAAAGCGGAGGCGCGTCTAGATGGCAAGGGATCTCGGAGCCAAGTGCCGGATCTGCCGACGCGAGGGGATCAAGCTCTTCCTCAAGGGCGAGCGATGCCTGACCGAGAAGTGCGCGATCGAGCGCCGCTCGTATCCGCCGGGCGAGCATGGCCGCGGCCGGATCAAGCAGAGCGAGTATCTGCTGCAGCTCCGCGAGAAGCAGAAGGCGCGCCGGTACTACGGTCTGCTCGAGAAGCAGTTCCGCAACTACTACGACAAGGCGACCCGAGGCACCGGCGCCCCGGGCGAGAACCTGCTCCGCATGCTCGAGACGCGGCTCGACAACGTCGTCTACCGGCTCGGATTCGCCGGCTCGCGGGCGCAGGCCCGCCAGCTCGTCCGCCACGGCCACTTCACGGTCAACGGCCGCCGGGTCAACATCCCGAGCTACGGGGTCCGCCCGAACGACATCGTCACCATGAAGTCGGGCAGCGCGGCCGAACCGACGATTCGCGACGCCACGGACCTGACCGCTTCGGTGGCGCCGTGGCTCCAGGCCGACCACGAGGGACTCACGGGCAAAGTGCTGAAGTGGCCCGAGCGCGCCGAGATCGACACGCCGGTGCAGGAATCTCTCATCGTCGAGCTCTACTCCAAGTAAGGCACTACTCAAGGAAACAGAAGGGATTGTCTTGGCTACACGCACCAGCTTGATGGACTTCCAGGTCCCGAAGATCGTCCACGAGGAGATCAACGAGAACCGCGGGATCTTCGTGATCGAGCCGCTCGACCGCGGCTTCGGCTACACGTTCGGCAACTCCCTGCGCCGCGTGCTGCTCTCGTCGCTCGAGGGCGCCGCCGTGACTGCCGTCAAGATCGAGGGCGTCGCGCACGAGTTCACGACGCTGCCGGGAGTCAAGGAGGACGTCACCGACGTCATCCTCAACCTGAAGAACCTGATCTGCCTCCTCCACGGCGAGTCGCCCGAGGTCGAGGTGCACATCGCGAAGAAGGGCTCCGGCGCCGTCACCGCCGCCGACATCCAGGCGCCTGCCGACCTCGAGATCCTCAATCCGGAGCTCGTTATCGCCCACCTTTCCGACAAGGGCAAGCTGGAGATGACGCTGACGATCGGCCGCGGTCGCGGCTACGTCCCGGCCGAGCTCAACCGCGGGCCCGAGCAGCCGATCGGTGTGATTCCGATCGACTCGATCTTCTCGCCGGTTCGGCGCGTCTCGTACGACGTCGAGGCCGCCCGGGTCGGGCAGCGGACGGACTACGACAAGCTCACCCTGGACGTGACGACAGACGGTTCGCTCGAGCCACGCGACGCGATCGGGCAGGCCGCCGAGATCCTGATCCGGCAGCTCGCGATCTTCACCGACCTCGAGCGGATGGAGGGTTTCGGCGAGGCTGCTGCCGCCGAATCGGGGATCGAAGCGCCGGCGGCACACGGGATGGAGAATTTCCCGATCGAGGAGCTCGAGCTCGGAGTTCGCTCGTACAACTGCCTGAAGCGGGTCGGGATCGAGACGATCGGCGACCTCGTGACCAAGTCGGAGAACGAGCTGGCCGCGATCCCGAACTTCGGCAAGAAGTCGATCGAAGAGGTCAAGGAGACGCTCCAGTCCCACGGCCTCAACCTCCGAGGAGACGAGTGAGGCACGCCCGCGCAGGCAAGAAACTGGGACGCGATTCCGCGCACCGGAAGGCCCTGTATTCGAACCTCGCGGGTGCGCTGCTCGAGCACGGCCGGATCCAGACGACCGAGGCGAAGGCCAAGGCGGTCAAGCCGTTCGCGGAGAAGATGATCACGCTCGGCAAGCGCGGCGACCTCTCCGCGCGGCGCAAGGCGCTCGCCGAGCTTCGCTCACCGGACATCGTCAGCCATCTCTTCACCGAGGTCGCGCCGCGCTTCGCAGATCGCCCGGGCGGATACACGCGGATCATCAAGCTCGGGGCGCGTCAGGGCGACGCGGCCGAGATGGTGTACCTCGAACTCGTGGACTACGAGCCCGAGACGGCGTTCGCCGCGGGCCCGCAGCGCTCCGCCTGACGCAGCGTCGGAGAAGTACCCGCGCCGAAGAAGTTCACAGTTCCGGCACGAAGGCGCGCAGATTCTGCGCGCCTTCGTCGTCTAAGCTGACCTCAGGGGGCTGCACTGCCCCTTGGGGCACGTTGGCATCAATCATCTAGGCTCGGTGGATGAGGATCGAGGGGCTCGTCTTCGCGGGGATCGCCAGTGCGGATCCAGCCGGCCTCGCTCGCTTCTTCGCCGAGGTTTTCGATGTGGAGCGCGTGGAGGATGACGGCTCTACCCGGTTCGTCTTCCCGAATGGTTCCACGATCGCGGTCGTCCCGCCGGACTGGGTCGCGCCGCCGTCGGACACGAACCTCGGCTTCCTGGTCGACGACGTCGACGCCGCGACGGCTGAGCTCTCGACGCTTGGGATCGAGCCCGACGGCGAGCTCCAACAGAACGACGAGCACCGCTACCGGCACTTCCGCGCGTCCGACGGCGTGTCTTCGAGCTGCTCGACCGCCGGATCTAGCGCCGCGTGATCTTCCTTGTCGCCCTCGCGTTCGCGATCTTCGTGCTTCCATCGCCCTGGGGGGTCGTCGCAGTCGCGGCCGGTGGAGCCGCGGAGCTGGTCGAGGCCGGGCTCCTCTGGCGGTGGTCGCATCGGCGTGCGCCTGCCGTCGGTGCAGAGGCGCTGATCGGTGCCCGAGCCGTTGTCGACTCGCCGTGCCGCCCGCTCGGCTGGGTCCGCGTGCACGGCGAGCTCTGGCAAGCCAGTTGTGAGGACGGTGCCGACGAGGGCGCGGTCGTGGAGGTCATCGCGGTAGAGAAGCTCACCCTCGTCGTCGAGCCGCCGTGAAGCTCAAGCTGACCCTCGAGTACGACGGCACCAGTTTCGGCGGCTGGGCGCGCCAACCCGGCGCCCGAACGGTCGAGAACGCCGTGCGCGAGGCCTGCGATGCGCTCTTTCCGGCCTGGTCCGATCTTGCCGTCGCCGGACGGACGGATACAGGCGTTCATGCTCTCGGCCAGGTGATCAGCGTCGAGGTCGAGGGCGGCCCACCCCCTGAGCGCGTGCCGCGCGCGATGAACGCCCAGCTGCCGGAAGACGTGGCCGTCGTCCGGGCCGTCGAGGTCGACGCGGCCTTCAGCGCCCGCTATTCGGCGCAACGGCGGAGCTACCGCTATCGGATCCTGCGCCGGCGGGTGCGCTCGCCGTTCGAAGCGCGGCGGACCTTGTGGTGGCCGCGTCCGCTGGACGAGGAGGAGCTTGCGGACGCTGCGGCGCTCCTCCCGGGCGAGCACGACTTCACGGCGTTCACACCGGCAGAGACCCAACACACGATCCTGCGTCGCACGGTTCGCGCCGCCGGGTGGGAGCGGCTGGGCGACGAGCTCCACTTCACGATCACGGCCGACAGCTTCCTTCGCCACATGGTGCGGACACTCGTGGGCACGATGCTCGAGCGTACCCCGGATGACCTGGCGACGCTGCTCGCGGGTCGACCGCGAAGCGAAGGAGGCGCGACGGCGCCGCCCTGGGGCCTGTATCTCGAGTACGTCGCCTACGACTAGCATCGAGCACATGCGCTACCCGGTCGTTCTCTTCGACCTCGACGGCACGGTGATCGATTCCGGCTCGATCATCATCGCCTCGATGCGGCATGCCGCGAAGACCGTGCTCGGGCGTGACGTACCCGACGCGCAGCTCGTGGCCGCAGTGGGCGGGCCGGGGCTCGTCGAGCAGATGCGCCTTCTCGATGCGGACCGAGTCGACGAGCTCGTCGCGTGCTACCGCGACCATAACGAGCCGCTCCACTCCGAACTCGCCGAGTGTGCCGGGATGACCGACGCTCTGACCATCCTGAAAGGAGAGGGGCGGCGTCTCGGGATCGTCACCGCCAAGCGGCGGGCGACCGTCGATATCGCCTTCCGGTACCTGCCGCTCGAGGCGTTCTTCGAGATCGTGGTCGGCGCAGACGACACCGAGCGGCACAAACCGGATCCGGCGCCGCTCCTCTACGCGCTCGAGCGGCTCGGTGCTAGCGCCGAGACCGCTGCGTACGTCGGCGACTCACCGTTCGACGTCCGCGCCGCGAAGGCTGCCGGTGTCCGGGCGGTCGCAGTCACGTGGGGCGGCATCCATCGCCGCGAGCTCCTGGAGGGGGAGGAGCCCGACGCGATCGTGAGCGACACGGAGGAGCTTCTTGCCGCCCTCTAAGCGGGCCGGCGAGCTCCGCGAGCTGCTCAAGCGCTACGGCTACGCCTACCACGTCCTCGACGACCCTGAAGTCTCGGACGCCGAGTACGACCGGCTCTTCGACGAACTGCTCGAGCTCGAGAGCAGCCTTCCGGAGGGCGAGATCCCGCCCGACTCGCCGAGCCGTCGCGTCGGAGCGCCGCCTTCGGAGGGCTTCAAGAAGGTCACGCACCTCACCCCGATGGGCTCCCTGGACAAGGTGACGACCGACGAGGCGCTGCAGAAATGGGCTGATGACGTACGGAAACGGCTCGACTCGGACGAGCCGGTCGCGTATGTGCTCGAACCGAAGATCGACGGGCTTGCAGTCAGCCTGCTCTACGAGCACGGCGTCTACGTCCGCGGCGCCACGCGCGGCGACGGGCTCCGCGGCGAAGACGTAACCGTGAATCTGCGCACCATCGACGCGATCCCGCTGTCGTTGCGCGGCGACGATCCGCCCGCGGCGCTCGAGGTGCGCGGCGAGGTCTACATGCCGCTCTCCGGCTTCCGAAAGCTGAACGAGCGACTCGTCGAGGAGGGCAAGAAGCCCACCCCCAACCCGCGGAACGCCGCCGCCGGCTCGGTGCGGCAGAAGAACTCGCAGGTGACGCGGCGCATGCCGCTCTCCAACTGGGCTTACGGGACCGGCCACCGCGACGGCGTCGCGTTCGAGAGCCAGTGGGAGCAGCTTCAGTGGCTGCGCGAGCGCGGTTTCCGCACGAACCCGTTCGCGGAGAGGCTGGACGCGATCGAGGACGTCGCGCAGCGCTGCCTAGAGTGGGAGCGACGCCGAGTTGAGCTCGATTACGAGATCGACGGGATCGTGATCAAGGTCGACTCGCTCGACCAGCAGGCCCGCCTCGGCGCCCTCCACGACCGCCCGCGCTGGGCTCGCGCGTTCAAGTGGGCGCCGATGACCGCCCAAACGACGCTCGAGCAGATCGCGATCCGCGTCGGGCGAACGGGCGCCCTCAACCCGTGGGGGATCCTCGAGCCGGTCGAGGTCGGCGGCGTCACCGTCTCGCGCGCGACGCTGCACAACGAGGAGGACATCAATCGCAAGCGGATCCGCGAAGGCGACCTCGTGATCGTGCAGCGCGCCGGCGACGTGATCCCGCAGGTGGTCGGGCCGGCCGGCAGGCATCGGAAAGGCACGAAGGAGTTTCGGATGCCGAGCCATTGCCCGCTGTGCGGGACGGAGGTGGTGAAGCCCGAGGGAGAGGTGATGCACCGCTGCCCCAACCGCGCGTGCCCCTCCCGCGGGCTCGAGACGCTGATCAATTGGGTCAGCGCGGCGATGGACATCGAAGGCGTCGGCGAGCAGTTCGTGAGGCGGCTCTGGGAGCTGGAGTTGCTGCGCTCCATGCCCGACCTCTACCGGCTGACGCTCGAAGGACTACTCGAGCTGGACGGCTTCCAGGAGAAATCGGCGACGAACGTGCTGCGCTCGATCGACGCGTCGAAGCAGCAACCGTTCTCTCGTGTCCTCTTCGGCTTGAACATCCCGGACGTCGGCTGGGTGACGGCCCAGAATCTCGCCCGCCACTTCGGCGCGGTCGACGGGTTGCTCGACGCGAGCCAGGAGGAGATCCAGGAGGTGGACGGGATCGGTCCGGATCGCGCCGAGTCGATCGCGGAGTGGTTCTCCGACGAGCAGAACCGGGCGCTCGTGCAGGAGTTGCGCGAGCTCGGGCTGACGTTCGAGTCCGGGGTGGCCGAGAAGCGGGTCGACGGACCGCTCTCGGGATCGCAGTACGTCCTCACGGGCACCCTCGAAGGGTTCACGCGCGAGGAGGCGGCTGCGGCGCTCGCCTCGCTCGGAGCGAAGGTTTCCGACAACGTCTCCAAGAAGACAACCGGTGTGATCGTCGGCGAGAACCCAGGCTCGAAAGCGGCGAAGGGAGAGAAGGCGGGCGTGCCGATCCTCTCCGAAGTCGATCTGCGCGAGCTCGTCAAAGACGCGCCGGCAACAGCGCCGGCCGGGATCGCACCGCCGCCCCGCCGACGCTAGAGGCGGTCGCTCAGCCTGAGGCCGCGAGCGCCGTTGCGAATCGATCCTGGGCTCGGCGGGCCCAGTAGGACGAGACCGGGGCGCCGTTCTGGAGGATCGCGAAGACGTAGCGGTCGCGGACGAAACCCGAGAGAGCCGAGGCGACGCTCGTCGATCCGGTCTTCGCGATCACGCGTCCTCGGGCGGGCCGCGACTCGAGCCGGCTCGCGAGGGTGCCGTCCACGCCCGCGACCGCGAGCGAGCCGAGAAATGCGTCGCGAATCGCCGGGTCGGCGATCCCGGCAACGAGCAGAGCGACGAGCGCGCTCGCCGTCATGCGATCGAGGTTCGAGAGCCCCGAGCCGTCGGCGATGCGGACGCCGATCAGCGGAATCTGTGCTGCGGCGAGGGAGTCGCGGACGACGCGCGCTCCCGCGGCTGTCGAGCCTTTGTCGGCGTAGAGCGCTCCGAGGTGCTTGAGCAGCACCTCGGCGGTGTAGTTGTCGCTCTCGCGGCCCATGAACCGCACGATCTCCGCCAGCGGGTCGGAGACGTCCTGCGCCAGCGGTAACCCGCGCGTCGTCAATACCGCCGTGCGGGCGGCGCGGCGCACAGCGACGCCGTTCGCGACGAGGGCTTGCCGGAAGAGCGATGCCGCTGCGAGCGCCGGCGTCGCAGAGGTGCTCCCGCGGAACCAGCCTCGATCGACGACGAGCGCCGAGAGCGGGGGCGACTGGCCGATGTAGAAACTGGGTTTCCAGCCCGGCCCGGTCCTGCGCGTGTCGAACCACGACTCGTCGCCGATCACCGCGCCGTCGACGTGCTTGATCCCCCACGAGGCGACGTCGACCGCGAGCGCGTCGAGATCGGCGGGCGTGAGGGTCGGATCGCCGTATCCCCGCAGGAAGAGATCTCCGTGCCACACGTTGCCGACGAGCGCGCCGGTGCCGACGACCTCGGTGTGGAAGCGATACCCGGTGCCGAGCAGCACGAGCGCCGCGTATGCGATCGGCAGCTTCTCGTTCGACGCCGGCTGGAGGGAGAGCGCAGGATTTCGCGAGAAGACGACCGTGCTGGAACGCAGGTCGATCGCGAGCGCCGCGGTGCGCGATGGGTCGACATGGGGCACCGCGAGGGCCTTCGCAAGCCTCGTCGGGAGGGTCGGATCCGCGGCGCGCGCGAGGTTTGCAGATGCGAGCGTGACCGCCGCGAGGACGAGCAGGAGAGATGGGCCGAGAACCGCCCGAAAATGGGCCCGACGGCCCATGCTCGCCCGTGCGAGCCGTCCCAATAATCGGGCGTGGAGCATCCGCCTGAGCCAGCATCTTCCCACGGTCCTGACCGAGATCCGGTCCCTGCTCGACCCCCCGTCGGCGGCCGGCCGGCGCGCGCCTTCGTCGAGAACACGCTCACCGATGGATACGCTCACGCGCTGCAGCTCGGAGGTGAGCGCCTGGGCGTCGAGGGGCGCCTGCGCACGCTCCTGCGCGCCCCCAAGCGGGATGAGGCGCAGATCTCGGAGCTGACCGACGCCCTCGCGGATCTCGACCGTGAGCTCGCAGGGCTTCGCCGGTTGCTCAGCGCGCTGCGGACGCACGCGCTCTAGCGCCTCGCCACTAGACGATCCCGGAGCGGACGGCGTAGACCGCTGCTTGGATCCTGTTCTCCATCTGCAGCTTCATCAGGATGTTCGAGATGTGATTCTTGACCGTCTTCGGGCTGATGTGGAGCTCGCCGGCGATCACGGCGTTGTCCTTGCCGTTCGCGATCAGCTTCAGCACCTGAATCTCGCGGTCGGAGAGCTCGGCGCGGATCGTCGCAGCCGCGTCCGGGGACGCCGTCGTCGCCCGCACGTGCTGCAGCACCTTGCCTGCGATGTGAGGCGAGATCAGGGATTCGCCGACCGCTGCGGATTCGATCCCCAGCATGAGGTCCTGGATCGAAGCGTCCTTGAGCAGGTAGCCGCACGCTCCCGCGAGGATCGCGTCCATCACGTCCTGCTCCTGGTCGGAGATGGTGAGCACGATCACGCGGGTCAGCGGTGCGTCGCGACTCATGTGCCGCGTCGCCTCGACGCCCGTCATCCCCGGCATGTTGAGATCCATCACGACGACATCCGGAGCTGTCTCGCGGACGATCTGGAGTGCCTCCGACCCGCTTGCTGCCTCGCCGACGATGTGGACTCCCTGGCCCTCGAGCAGGTTCCGCAGCCCGGTTCGAAACAGGTGGTGGTCGTCGACCAGCAGGACGCGCGCGTCGTGCGGCTCGTCGTCCGTGATCGGTACGGTCTCGTTCATCGGTTCCCCCGGGCATGGTGGTGGCGATGGTGGCAGGCGGCCGGGAAAGTCTAGAAGGTCTCGATTCGGTCTGATCCGGTGGAAACCTGCTCCGCGGCGGTTACTTCAGCGTGATCACGACGGTTCGTCGCCCCCACTGACGCGCCGCTGCGACAGTCGGGAACCAGAGGTCGATCATGGCACCCCGAATCGCGCTGCCGGTATCCGCGGCGACGGCTTCGCCATAACCGGGGACGACCATCCGCGTGCCGAGCGGAATCACGTTCGGGTCGACGGCCACGATCCCGGTTCCGACGGGCAAGCCGGAGGCGGTCCGGCCTCGAAGGCTGTAGCCGAGCGACGCGACCGTCAACCTTCGTCCGCCTGTCGGCGCGGCGGGCGATGCGGTGATCGGTGCAGCCGCCTCTTCTGCGAGGGGCGCAGCAGGAAGCCGGCGCGAGGAGACCTGGAGCTCTGCGCTGCGCCGTTCGGCGGCGCGGGCCTGCGCCTCGAGAGTCGCGACCCTCCGCGCGGACAGGCGCTGGGCCTGCCTCAGCGAGTCGATATACGCCGCGCGCTCCGCCACCTTCGCCTCGAGCGACCGCAACCGACCCTGAGCCGCCTCCGAAGCGCGACGTAGCTCCGCCTCCCGTGCGTCGAGCCTGGCGTCGACCTGCAAGAGCCGAGCGCGGGCAGCCCGTGCGCTCTCGAGCACGCGGCGGTTCTCGCCGGCCACACGGTCGAGATTCTCGAGTCCGGTCAGTGCCTCGTCGAGCGAGGCGGCGCCGAGCAGGATCACGAGCGGGTCTGCCTCGTTCTGCTTGTAGCTCGTTCGCACGAGCTCGGCGAGCCGGCGCTCGGAGACGCGCATCGAGCTCTGCGCCAACGCGAGCTGGCGACGGGTCGAGGCACGCTTGTCGACGACCTCGAGGCGCCGGCTCTCGGTTGCGGCGACCTCCGCGCGGGCTCGCGACAGCTCGGCCTCGAGCGCGTACAGGGTCCGCACGGCGGCACTGGCCTGCGCACCCGCGGACGCCTCTTCCGCGTGTAGCTCGGCTGCGCGCGCGTGGAGGCTCGACGAGTCTGCGCCGAGCGCGACTGGAACCGCCACAACGACGGCGAGACTTGCGATCGCGACCGCACATCGGGTCGTGCCGCTCGTGGATAGCCTCCTCACGAGGCGAGGACCGTAGCAGAGGATCCCTTCCCGAGTCGGGGTTTGTGCTCTGTGGAGAGTGCCGTGCTCGGTCGATTTTTGGCTTGCCTGCTGGTTGCGATCGTCCGGAGGGCCTGCTAGGGTGCCCTGCTTGTGACGCCCCTCGCCCCCCAGCGAGTGTCGCCGAAGCTCGAACACCGTCGTCTCGTGGTCGGAGAGACGTATTAGTTCGAGCGTCAGGCAGGCACCGATGTTCGTCGCGCTTTTCGCAGTCCTCGTGGTTGTCGTCGGCGGTTCCGCAAGATCGGCGTCGGCCGATCCGCGCGTCGAGGCCAAACGAGCCGAGGCGCAGGACGTCCTCGACCAGATTCGCGAGATCGACGGTCAGCTCGGGCACGCGGCCGAGGCCTATAACCTGGCGACCCTCGAGCTAGGCCGGACCGAGGCCGACCTGAAGACGAACGGGCGGCATCTCGTGATCGCTCGCTCGAGCCTCGAGAGCGCAGAGAAGCATCTCTCAGAGCGACTCGTCGCGCTCTACGTGAGCGGCGGCCAGACCTCGACTGTCGAGGTGCTGCTCGGAGCTCAGTCGCTCGACGATCTGCTGAATCGGCTCGACGCCGTCGAGCGCGTCTCCGATCAGGACACGCGTGTGCTGCGGGAGGTCAAGGCGTTCAAGGCCGAGGTACGCTCGCGCAAGCAGCGGCTCGAGCTCGCGCGCAAGGCGCAGTCGACGATCGTCGCCGAGCGGGCGAGCCAGCGCAATTCGATCGAAGGGCAGCTCCGCGAGCGCCAGGGGATGCTGAGCTCGATCAAGGGGCAGATCGCGCAGCTCGAGGCCGCCGAGGCGCGCCGGCAGATCCAGCTCGAGGCGCAAGCCCGGGCTCGGCTGGCGGCGGCCTCGCGACAGCCGCGGGTTCGGGCCGTCGCAGGCCCGTCGGAAGCGGCAACCGCTCCGGATGTAGCCCGGGCGACCGAAGCCGCGCCGACCGAAGCCGCGCCGACCGAAGCTGGGCCGGCCGAAGCTACGCCGGTGGCCGCTCCAGCAGCCCGATACGGCGGCGCCGTCGGAATCGCCATGCAGTATCTCGGCGTCCCGTACCGCTGGGGTGGCGCGGATCCATCCGGCTTCGACTGCTCCGGCTTCCTGATGTACGTCTATTCGAAGGTCGGTGTCTCGCTTCCCCACAACGCGGCGATGCAATATGGACTCGGAAGCCCTGTCTCGAAAGATCAGCTTCAGCCGGGCGACCTCGTCTTCTTCAACGGCCTCGGGCACAACGGTATGTACATCGGCGGCGGCAGCTTCATCCACGCGCCCCACAGCGGCGACGTCGTCAAGATCTCGAATCTCAGCGACTCCTGGTATGCGCAAACCTGGGTCGGCGCCCGCCGGCTCTAGACGCCGGCGGTCTGGTTCAGCGTCTCGCCCGCGTAGAGGTCGTCGAGCTCGGCCGCGAAATGCTCCTTGCACGTGCGGCGCTTCAGCTTCAGCGTCGGTGTCAGCTCGCCGTCCTCCATCGTGAAATCGCGCGGGAGGATCGAGAAGCGACGCACCTGCTCGTAGCGCGAACGGTCTGCGTTGACAGCGTCGACGATGCCCTGGACGAGCTCGTGCACCCGCTCCTCCCGCGAGAGCTCGGGCAGCCCACCCGCGAGGCCCTGCGCTGCGGCCCACTTCCCGATCTCCTCGGCATCGAGGGTGAGGAGCGCAGCGATGTAGGGCTTGCGATCGCCGACGACGAGCGCCTGCGAGACGTACTTCGAGCCCTTCAGGTCGTTCTCGAGGTTCTGCGGGGCGACATTCTTGCCGCCGGCCGTGACGATGATGTCCTTCTTGCGGTCGGTGATCGTGACGTAGCCGTCCGAGTCGATCTCGGCGATGTCGCCGGTGAGCAGCCAGCCGTCGGACGTGAGCACCTCGGCCGTCGCGTCCGGGTCTTTGTAGTAGCCCTGGAAGATGGTCTCGCTGCGAACGAGCAGCTCGCCGTCGTCGGCCAGCTTCAGCTCGAAGCCGGGGAGCGCCCGGCCCACCGTGCCGAAGCGAAACGCTCCGTGCGTGTTCGTCGTCGCAGCGGTTGTGCACTCGGTCAGCCCGTATCCCTCGACGAGCAGGATGTCGAGCGCGTGGAAGAACTCCGCGATCTCCGGAGCGAGCGGCGCCCCGCCCGAGATCGCCGTTCGCAGTCTGCCGCCGAGCCGGTCCTTGACCTTGGCGTACACGAGTTTGTCGGCCAGCCGATACTGAAGGGCGAGCGAGCGCGGGATCGGGCGGCCGGCGCGGCGGAGCGTGCTGACGCGGCGGCCGACGGTTAGCGCCCAGTCGATCAGCTTCCGCCGCGCTCCCGTCGCCTCGTCGAACCTCGCCACGACCGCGGTGTGGATCTTCTCGTAGACGCGCGGCACGCTCGGGAAGACGGTCGGCTTGACGGACTGGAGCGCCGCGGCCGCCTGCAAGGGATCGGGCAGGAAGGCGATCGCGTAACCGACATAGGGGCCGGAGAGATGCATCAGTCGGCCGAAGTTATGGGCGAGCGGCAGGTAGAGCAGCATCGTGTCCTCGGGCCCCGTGAAGCTCTCCAGGTCGTCGACGACGGCCACCATCGCGTAGTAATTGCGGTTCGAGATCATGCAGCCCTTGGGCGGGCCGGTGGTTCCCGACGTGTAGATGTAGGTGAAGAGATCGTCCTCCTCCACGGCCTCGGACGCCTCGGCGAGCGCGTCCGGGTGCTCGGTTGCAAAGGTGCGGCCCTGCGCCGCCAGCTCGTCGAGCCCGGCGAAGGTGAGGACGTGGTGCAGACCGGCGATCCCGCCCCGCACCGACTCGACCTTGGCGCGCTGCGTCTCGTCCTCGCAGAGGATCCCGATCGAGTTAGAGTGCTCGAGGATGTAGCCGACGTCCTTCGGCGAGCTGTTCGCGTAGATCGCGGCCCCGATCGCGCCGATCTGCCCGAGCGCGAAGTCGAAAAGCGCCCACTCCACGCGCGTCGTCGCGAGGATCGCGAATGCGTCGCCCTTGCGGACACCGAGCGCGAGCAGCCCGTTTGCGTAGGCATCGACCCGCTCGGATGCGTCGGCCCAGGAGATCTCCCGCCAGTCGTCGCCGTCCTGCTCGAGATAGGCGGGTGTCGTGCGCCCGGCCGCCACCGCATCGCGCCAGAGGCGTGCGATCGTCCGCTTGCCGCTCATGCGCTCACTCTACTCGCGCGCCGGCTGGACGCAGGAAACAGCGCCTTCGGAGGGAAACCTCACGGTCCCTCTAGAATTGGAGAGCGATGCGCACGACCTGGAACGGCTCCCTCAGCTTCGGCCTCGTCAGCATCCCCGTGGGGCTGGCGCCGGCGACGAAGCCGGCCGCGCGCGCGTCGGACGTCTCGTTCCGACTGCTGCACCGCGAATGCTCGACACCGATCAAGCAGAAGCGCTTCTGCCCCGTCCACGATCGCGAGCTCGGCCCCGACGAGATCGTAAAGGGCTGGGAGGTCGCGAAGGGTCAGTACGTCCTGGTTGAGGAGGCCGAGCTCGAGGCGCTCACCCAGCACGACGACTCGCGCTCGATCGAGATCACGCGCTTCGTCGACGCCGCACAGGTGGACCCGATCTTCTTCGATCGCACCTACTTCCTCGTGCCCGCTGCGGCCGCTGCCGCCCGCCGACCGTACGTGCTGCTCCTGAACGCGATGAGCGAGTCGGGGATGGCCGCGCTCGGCCGCTTCGTGCAGCAGGGCAAGGAGAAGTTCTGCCTGATCCGACCGAAGGGCGACGCGCTCGCACTCGAGACGCTCTACGTCTCGGCGGACGTCTACTCGCAGGCCGAGATCGAGGAGGTGGTCGAGGAGACCGCCGTCAAGAAGCCCGAGCTCGCGCTCGCGCGCCAGGTGATCTCGAGCCTCGCCGGCGACTTCGATCCAGCCGAGCTTCAGAGCGAGTACCGCGGCAACCTGCGCGCGATGCTCGAGGCGAAGCTCGCGGGCGAGGAGATCGCCGTGCCGGAGCCGGTCGCCGAAGCGCCCGAGATCGACCTGATGGAGGCTCTGCGACGCAGCGTCGAAGAGGCGAAGGGCAAGTCGAAGGCCAAGTCGAACGGCGCCGCCGAGAAGTCTGCGGCGCGGCCGCCCGCCAAGAAGCGAACGGCCGCGCGCAAGTAGCGAAAGCTAGTGCGTCTGCTGCACGGCGCCGAGCGCCTGTAGCTGGGCCGCGAAGAGCGTCTTGTCGATCTTGCCCTGATAGATCGGCACGCCTTCCTCGATACAGACGCGGATCACTTCCTGCCGTTCGATCCCGAGCTCCTTCGAGAGCTCGTCCGGTGTGAGGTGGTTCGCCATGTCGTCTCGATCCTCCTTCGGGCAATGAAAAAGCCCGCTGGCGCCGATGTCTCCCGATCACGTGATCGAGAGACGTTTGCGCTCAGGCGGGCTTGCTCCACCGCTCGCTCGTCGTGTCTGCGGGAATCAACGGGCCCGCTCCCCAGAATGCTTCATTGCCCCAGGATACGTTGCCGGGATGACGTCTGCAACGCACACCCTCGGGCTAGAGCCGCGTCGCGCCAGCGTGGATGGAATCGACGTGCGCTATTTCACGGGGGGCGAGGGCGACTCGCTCCTGCTTCTCCACGGGCTCGGCGGCTCGGCGGCGAACTGGGTCGAGCTCCTCGCCGAGGCATTGGACCGCTACCGCGTGCTGGTTCCCGACCTTCCCGGCCACGGCGGCTCCGGCAGGCTGGGGCCGCGAGCCGGGATGAGTGAGTTTGCCGACGTGGTTGCCGGCCTGATCGAGTACGAGCAGGCCGGGCCGACCCTCGTCGCGGGCCATTCCTTCGGCGGTCTCGTGGCGCTGCGGCTCGCGCACCGGCGACCCGACCTCGTCCGGGGCCTCCTGCTGGCAGCGCCAGCCGGGATCACGACGAGGACTCGCGCGGCGCAGCGGGCAGTCCTCGTCGCGGCGCTGCTGCGGCCCGGACGCTGGGTCGCGCCGTTCCGGTACCGCTATGCGGAGCGGGTCTGGTATCGCCGCGCGCTCTTCCAGCGCTGGTTCGTGGCCGATCCGCTCGCATTCTCGGCGCGAGCGACCGTCGGCTTCCTGGATGGCCCGCTCGAGCACGTCGATACCCGGACGGCTGCCCGGGCGATGCTGGCCGACGACCCGCGCCTCGACCTCGAGTACGTCCGCTGCCCGGCGATCGTCCTCTGGGGCGCTCGCGATCTGCAGCTTCCGCTCGACGACGCCTTCGAGTACGCCCGACGACTTCAGGCGAGGCTCCGCGTGGTGGCCGACTGCGGCCATCTCGTGATCGGCGAGCGAGCGGAGGCCTGCCTCGACGCCCTCGACGCGCTCGCCCGCTCGTAGGATCGCGACGTGGCCGCCGTCAGCTTCAGACCGCTTCGCGAGGACGAGTTCGAGGCTTGGGCAGCGGAGCACATCCGCGGCTACGCCGAAGGGATGATCGCCTTTGCGGACATGCCTCGAGAGCAGGCAGAGCTCAAGGCGGCCCACGACGTCGCCGCGGTGCTGCCGCAGGGTGTCGCGACCGAGGGCACGCATCTCTGGGTCGTCGAGGACGAGGGCGGACGCAGCGTCGGCTCGGTCTTCCTCGGTGTACGGGGTGGCGGCGCCTGGCTCTTCGACATCACGATCGACGAAGCGCAGCGGGGCCGCGGGCTCGGACGGGCGGCGATGCTCGCACTCGAGCACGAGGTGAGGGCGCTCGGGTTCGATCGGCTCGGGCTGAACGTCTGGGGCGGGAACGAGATCGCCCGCTCGCTCTACCGATCGCTCAGCTTCGGCGAGATCTCCGTCGAGATGAAGAAGGCTTTCTAGACGGGATTCGGCAGCTCGAGGAACTCCCACTCGAGCTCGAAGCGCTCGGCGAGGTGTCGCGCGAGGGCCTGGACGCCGAGTCGCTCGGTCGCGTAGTGACCCGCCGCGACGAAGTGGATCCCGAACTCGCGTGCGGTGTGCAGGCTCGGCTCCTCCGGCTCGCCCGTGAGGAGGAGGTCGAAGCCCTCGTGCGCGGCCTGGATCAGGTCGTAACCGGCTGCCCCCGTCGAGATCGCGACGCGCCCGATCCGCTTCGGCCCGTGGGAGAAGACGAGCGGCTCGCGCTCGACAGCGTCGGCGACGCGCGCGACGAGCTCGTCGATTCCCAGCGGCGGGTCTAGTCGTCCGGCGAGGCCGACCGGGCCGAACTCGCCTTCGCGCTCGATGCCGAGAGCGGTTGCGAGCTGAGCGCTGTTGCCGAGTTCCGGGTGAGCGTCGAGCGCGAGGTGGTAGGCGACGAGCGTCAGGTCGCCGGCGAAGAGTGCCTCGAGTCGGCCGCGCTGGCGTCGATCGACGACGAGCGGCTCGTTCCGCCAGAAGATGCCGTGATGGACGAGCACGAGCTGTGCGTCGATGGCCGCAGCGCGCTCGAAGAGCTCGCGCGAGGCGGAGACCCCGCAGGCGAGCTTCGTCACCTCGGCCGCGCCGAGCACCTGGAGGCCCGGCGGCCCGAACTCCGGAAACCGCTCGACCTCGAGCAGCTCATCTGCGTAGCGCACGATCTCGTCTCGGTGGGCCACCCGGCGATTCTACGAAGAGTCGACCCCATGCCCCCGGCTCCGTCATCCGCCCGAGTCCAGAGACGGCTCCGGACGATCCTCGCTACGCTGATCTTCGCTCGGGGTGTGGCGCAGCCTGGTAGCGCGCTCCGTTCGGGTCGGAGAGGTCCGGAGTTCAAATCTCCGCACCCCGATACTCGCGCACACGAAGAAAGCCCCGCCGGAGCGGGGCTTTCCTCATGAGTGTCCGATCAGAGAATGCGTTTGCGGCGGCGCGCGAAGCGCGAGCGCAAGCCGGCCCGAGCCCGGCGGAGGTTCGTCTCGCTCCGAGAGCCGTTCCGGCCGTGCTCGAGCGGCGCCTTGGCCGGCGCTTGGGTCTGCTCGCGAGCGTCGCCGAGGTCGGCCCAAGCACGGAGATGGAGTTCGATTGGCGCAGTCAAGGGGGCCGCTTCCCTTTCGTCGAAGCGGCCCGCCGCGGACCGCCACAGCAGCTCTCTCGGCGGCAAGCGCGGCTCGCTCGATCCCCCATTCGAGGGAAAGGCGGCATCAATCATCTAGGCGGCCATCTCTCCGGTATCAGCCCGGGCGCGGCCGAGCGTCGTCGTCACTACGGCGAGCACGATCGCGCCGACGAGGACGACAGAGCCCCAGGCCGTGCCGGTGATGTTGTCGTCCCAGCCGATCGCGCGGTCGAGCGAGAGCCGGCCGGGGCCGGTCGCCGCGATTGCGACGGCGATCGTGAGGTAGGTCGCTTCGAGCTCGTAGCCGGAGAGGAAACCGTCCCGCCACTTCACCGTGACGATCGCGTTCAGCATCACCGTCGCGATCGCGAGCGCAGCGAGCGGCGTCGCGAGACCCGCGGCGAAGAGCAGGCCGCCGCCAAGCTCGGCGAGCCCCACGAGGAGCGCCATCAGCGCGGGCGCGCGGTAGCCGAGCGAGGCGAGGAAGCCGGTCGTGCCGGAAGGGCCGCCGCCGCCAAACCAACCGAAGAGCTTCTGGGCGCCGTGCGCGGCGAACGCGAAGCCAACGACGATCCGGAGCAGAAGCAGGCCGTATTCCACGCCGGGGAGCTTACGCCGTCTCGCGGATCTCGAAGCGGTGCACGACGGCGGTGCAGGCGTCCTCGACGTACTCCAGCCCCGCCTCCTCGGCGATCCGGCGCGACTCCGCGGAGACGACACCGAGCTGGAGCCAGAGAGCTCCGGCGCCGACGGCGACTGTTTCACGAGCGACCTCCGGGGTGAACTCGGCCCGGCGGAAGACGTCGACGATGTCGATCGGCCGGTCGATCTCGGCGAGCGTGCGTACGCACGGGACGCCGAGCACCTCGTCGCAGCCGGCCGGGCGGACGGGGATCACGTCGTAGCCCTGGGCCAGCAGATAGCGCATGACGCCGTGACTCGGCCGGTCGGGCTTCGGGGAGGCGCCGACCATCGCGATCGTCCGAGCGTTCCGCAGGATCTCCGCGGGGGTACGCATGGGCCAAGGCTATCCTCGGCCGATGGTTCGGGCGGTGCTCTTCGATGTCGATTTCACGCTTGCCCTGCCGGGACCCGAGCTCGGCGCCGAGGGCTATCGCAAGCTGGGCGAGCGGCACGGGCTCTCGCTCGACTCTGCTCGCTACGACGTCGCGCGACAAGCCGCGATCGCCTCGCTCCAACACCACCCGGAGCTCGAGCACGACGACGAGGTCTGGGTCGCGTTCACCGAGCGGATCGTGCGTGGGATGGGCGGTGACGCGGCCGGCGCCTACGAGTGCGCGGTGGAGATCGTGGCCTTCTGGGAGCAGCACGACAAGTTCACGCTCTACGACGACGTGCCGCGTGTGCTCGAGGAGTTGCGCGGGCACGGGCTCAAGCTCGGACTGATCTCGAACGGCAGCCGCGACCTGGACGAGTTCGTCAGGCACCACGCGCTTGACGTCGACTGCGCGGTCGGATCGCGTGCCTTCGGCCGGACGAAGCCGCACCCGGACATCTTCCGCCGCGCGCTCACGCTGCTCGAGGTGGAGGCCGAGGAGACAGCCATGGTCGGCGACTCCTACGAGGACGACATCGAGGGCGCCCGCGCGCTCGGGATTCAGGCCTTCCTCCTCGACCGCGACGGTCGCTACCCGGACGAGCCGGGACGGCTCGAAACGCTGCTCGCGCTGCCGGCCGCGCTCGGCCTCCCGGGCTACTAGCCGGCGTCAGCCGAGCTCGGCTGCCGGATCATGAAGTCCTCACCGAGCTCCAGCGCCGAGATCGAGCTCTGCTCGCCAGGCGGCCGTCTGCTCGCCGATCGCGGGAGCGCTCGCCCCGATTCTCGGTGGCGCGAACTCCGCCGCTGCCTCGGCGAGGGTCGCGACTGGCCCGACTGCGACGTCCTCGCCATCGAAGAGCTCGAGCCAGCTGGCGAGCGGGCGCGTGGCGAAGACGGCAGCCAGCTCTTCGGCGAGCTCCTCCTGCCGTTCGCCGTCGAGGTGCAGCTCGGCGAGCTCAGGCCTGCCGACGACCTCGCAGAGCCGGCCGAAGAACTTCGGCTCGAGCGCGCCGACCGTCAGGTGACGCCCGTCCGCGGCAGCGTAGATCCGGTAGCACGCGATCCCACCCGTCAGGAAGCGCGGCAGGGGATCGCCGCCGAGCCGGTGCGCGACGAGCCGGTGGGCGCCGTGGGTCATCGAGATCGTCAGGCGCGCGCCGACACCCGTGCGCTGGCGGTCGAGCAGGGCCGCCAGGATCTCCGCCGTCGCGGCAAGCGCTCCCGCGGCGAGGTCGGCGGGCTGAAGCGGCGGCAGATCCGGCGCTGTGTCCTCGAGCACGCCGGCCCAGCCGAGGTAGTTGACGTCGTGGCCGACGCGATCGGCGTGCGGCCCTTCGACCCCGAAGCCGGTGATCGAGCAGTAGACCGTCCGCGCGGGGACGTCGTCGGGACCGATCCCGAGGCGCGCTGCGACGCCTGGGCGGAAGCCCTCGAGCACGACGTCGGCGCGGGCGCAGAGAGCACGCGCTAGCTCGGGCTCCGTCTTCAGGTCGCAGACGACCGACTCCTTGCCGGCGCCGAGCGCCTCGTCCCAGGCGGGCGCCACGTGTCGCATCGGATCGCCTTCGGGCGCCTCGACCCGGACGACGCGCGCTCCGAGCCGAAGGAGCTCCCGGGATGCGTACGCCCCCGGCAGGTACCGGGTCAGGTCGACCACGAGCAGGCCGCTGAGCGGTTGCAGGGGCGGTTGCACGTCGCGCGAGAATAGCTCTACAGTGCGACGGCGTTGACCGGGCGTTCAACACCTCAGGAGGAGAAGCGCCGCCTGATCCTGGAGGCGTCTGTCCGGGTCTTCGCGCGCAAGGGCTACCACACCTCGCGCGTCGGGGACATCGCCGAGGAGGCCGGGATCGCGCACGGGCTTCTCTACCACTACTTCGGCTCCAAGGAAGAGGTGCTCGAGACGGTCTTCCGCGAGAACTGGAGCCAGCTGATCGAGTCGTTCCGGCGCGTCGAGGCCTCGGACGAGCCGCCGCTCGAGCAACTCGAGGGGATCGCCAAGATCCTGCTCCGGTCATGGCGGAACGATCCAGATCTCGTCAGCGTGATGGTGCGGGAGGTGGCGCGCAGCCAGCAGCTCCAGGGCCAGGTCGACGAGATCCGGGAGGGCTTCCAGATCATCCAGCGCGTGATCGAGCGCGGCCAGGCCGACGGCTCCCTGCGTTCCGAGATCGACGCTCGTCTGGCGAGCTGGATCTTCTACGGGGGGCTCGAGGAGGTGCTGACGGGCTGGGTGCTCGGGCAGCTCCCCGACGGGGACGAGGAGGTCGACCGGGCCGAGCGCACAGTCGTCGACGTCCTCCGCGCCGGCCTCGCGGCGAACGCTTCCGTCCGCAGCTAGCGGGCCAACTGCGTTCGGGCCCCCGGGCCTCGGCGAAGCGCCCACGTGCCGGCCGCCAGCCAGATCACCGCAGCGGTGAAGACGCCGGCTTCGACCTCCGCCCAGTTGGGCACGTGATCCCTTGTCGGCGGGACGAGCACGCCGTCGAGGAAGAGAAAGATGATCAGGAACGCGAACGGGGCGAGTACGGCGCCGCTGACGCGCAGCCAGCGCGGACGGCGCTCGAGGAGCTTGAGGGCGATGCCGATCGAGCCGACCGCCAGCAGGCAAAGGCCCGAGACGTAGCACGTGGCGACCGCGGCGCTCTCCGCGCCATCCGTCGCCGCCAAGACCACGAGCTTGGTGAGCCAGGTGAGCCCGCCTGCGACCGCTGCATACGTGAGGAAGCGTTGTGTGTTCATGTCGCCGACGATACGGCGCTCGCCCGTGTTCGTCGTCTGCCGTCCGGGGTGTCTTTCGCTCTGCCGAGCGGGGTATTCCGGATCGGCTGGGCGGAGGATGACGCCGGCTCGACGATCCACTACCGTCGAGCCATGAAGCGGCCGCTCCACCCCGAGCAGCCCGCGATCCGGGATGCGCTGCTCGCGGCGGTGCTCGCCCTGCTCGTGGAGCTGGAGATCCTGGCCTCCGACGTCAGCGGGCCGACGCTGGCGCTTGTGCTGCTCGGGCTGGCCACGACGCTCCCGCTGGCCGTGCGCCGGCGCGCTCCGGTCGCCATGGCCGGGATCGTCATGGCGGCGCTGATCGCGCTCGACGCTCTCAGCGAGGTGCAGGAGCCGCAGATCACGCTGCTCGCCGTGCTGCTAGCGACGCTCTCGGTCGGGGCATACGCCGCTCGAACCCCTGCCCTCGTCGGTCTCGCGATCGTGCTCGGCGGCGTCCTCGCGAATCAGGCGGACGATTTCTTCGTCCTTGGCCCGCTGCTCGTTGGGACCTGGCTTGTGGGCCGGCTCGTCCGTTCCCACAGCCTCCAGGCTCAGCGGCTCGTCGAGCTGACGGGAGTCCTTGAGCGCGAGCAGGCGGAGAACGCCAGGCTTGCGATCGCGCACGAGCGGGTGCGGATCGCTCGCGAGCTTCATGACGTGGTCGCGCACAGCGTCAGCGTGATCGTGGTGCAGGCAGGCGCCGAGCGGATGACGCTGGGAAAGGAGCGTCCGGCGACCACGGATGTGCTGCTCGGGATCGAGCGGACCGGTCGCGAAGCGCTTGTCGAGATGCGCCGACTCGTCGGTGTGCTGCGCCGCGGCGACGAGGCGCTCGAGCTCGCCCCGCAGCCGAGCCTCGACCGCCTGGACGAGCTGATCGAGCACGTTCGGCAGGCGGGTCTGCAGGTCGAGCTAACCGTCGAGGGCGCACCTGCCGAGCTCGCTCCGGGTATCGACGTCTCGGCGTACCGGATCGTGCAAGAGGCGCTCACGAACACGCTCAAGCACGCCGGCCCGGCCCGCGCGTCCGTCCACGTGCGCTACGGCCGGCGACGGCTCGAGGTCGAGGTCGCAGACGATGGCGCGGGCGACTCTGTCTTCGAAGGAAACGGGCATGGGCTCGTCGGGATGCGGGAGCGGATCGCACTCCACGGCGGCGAGCTCGAGGTCGGCTCCCGTCCTGGCGGCGGCTTCGCCGTGCGTGCCAGCTTCCCGCTTGGACGCGCGTGACCCGTGTTCTGATCGTCGACGACCAGCCGCTCGTCCGCGCCGGCCTGCGCAAGATCTTCGACGCCGACCCGGAGCTCGAGATCGTCGGCGAGGCGCCGGACGGACTGGCTGCGGTGGAGAGCGCGCGGCGGCTCCAGCCGGACATCGTCGTCATGGACATTCGGATGCCGGTGCTCGACGGGCTGGAGGCGACGAGGCGCCTGACCGCGGAGGGGGGTGGCGAGCGGATCCTGATCCTGACGACATTCGACCTCGACGAGTACGTCTACGAGGCGCTGCGGGCCGGCGCCAGCGGATTCATGCTGAAGGATGCGCCGCCCGAGGATCTGATCGCGGCCGTCCGCATCGTGTCCGGGGGTGAAGGACTGCTCGCGCCCGCCGTCACAAGACGGGTGATCGAGCGTTTCGCCGGGCTTCCGGGGCCTGAGCCGGAGGCGCCGGCGGAGCTCGACGAGCTGACGGCGCGAGAGCGCGAGGTGCTAGAGCTCCTCGCCGGCGGTCTCTCGAACGCAGAGATCGCCGCGACGCTCGTGATCAGCGATGGCACCGCAAAGACCCACGTCGCGCGGGTGCTCGGCAAACTCAGCCTGCGCGACCGCGTGCAGGCGGTGATCTTCGCCTACGAAGCCGGACTGGTTCGTCCGGGGCACGACCCGTCCGAAAAGTGACCTTCCGGAGAGGCCCTACCGACGACAGATAGGCACGGCGGTCCGGCTGAGGCCGAACGCCCAAAGGCGCTCGCGCAGGACGTAGAACGCGGTTCGGGAGCCGCGGCGCTCGAGCACGAGCGCGTAATACCCGTCGCAGCCGATCCGTTGCAGAGGGCCGTAGAGCGCCGTCACCTCGGCCGCCCCGTCGCCGACCGTAAGGCCCTTCGGGGTGTGCCAGCCGGTCGGAGAGTGGAGCGTGAAGAGGGCGACGGCGCGTCCCGCTCTGAACTCGACGCCCACGCCGCGCGGCTGGAAGGCGAAATAGTTGAAGTACCACGTCTCTCGCGAGCAGTTGCCGCAGATTCCGTAGGCGCGGCCCCAGGCACGCTCGACCTGAGCTTTCCCGATCCCGAGCCGAAGTGCGCCGAGGCTTCTGCCGGGAACGAGGACGCCTGCGGTCGGCGGGGCCGAGGTCGCCGGCGCCGGCAGAGCCAGGATTGCGGTTGCGATGAGCAGTGCGAGTCGCACGCTGAAAGAATAGGCGTGTGGAGCCCGTCAACCTGTTCCGGATCGAGTGCGCCCACGACGAGGACGATCCGCCGGGATACGGCCCAGGCTACGTCCGCTTGGCCGACCACCTCGGAGCGGCCGGAATCGGCGGCACGGTCTACGAGCTGCCGGCCGGCCAGTCCATCTGTCCCTATCACTACGAGTACGGGAACGAGGAGTGGCTGGTCGTCCTTTCCGGACGGCCGACGCTGCGAACGCCGGCGGGCGAGCGCGAGCTGGAGCCCGGCGATGTCGTCTGCTTCCGTGAGGGGCCGGACGGCGCTCACAAGGTGACGAACGGTGCCGACGAGCTCGTACGCGTGCTGATGCTCTCGACGAGGAACAAGCCTGATATCTCGGTGTACCCGGACAGCGACAAGATCGGCGTCTATCCGGGGAACAAGGACGACACGCACCTCTTCGTGCGCGGCTCTGCCGTCGACTACTTCGAGGGCGAGCTCTAGCTCACCTGAACGCGTTCTCGCCGGTCAGCGCCTGGCCGACGACGAGCGTGTGCACCTCGTGCGTGCCCTCGTAGGTGAGCACCGACTCGAGGTTGTTCTGGTGGCGGATCACCGGGTACTCGAGCGTGACGCCGTTCGCACCGAGGATCGTGCGGGCGCTCCGTGCGACCTCGATCGCGCCGCGCACGTTGCCCATCTTGCCAAGCGAGACGTGCTCCTGGCGGAGCGTCCCGTTGTCCTTCATGCGGCCGATGTGAAGTGCGACGAGCGCCCCCCGGTTGAGCTCGAGGGCCATCTCGGCGAGCTTTTGCTGGGTGAGCTGATAGGCCGAGATCGGCTTGTCGAAGACGACTCGCTCCTTCGCGTACTCGAGCGCCGACTCGAAGCAGGCGCGGCCGGCGCCCACCGCGCCCCAGACGATCCCGTACCGCGCCTCGTTCAGACACGAGAGCGGTCCGCGCAGCGTCGTCACGTCCGGAAAGACGGCCTCGTCGGGCACGCGGACATCCTGGAGCACGAGCTCCGACGTAACCGAGGCCCGCAGCGAGAGCTTCTTGTGGATCTCGGGCGCCGAGAAGCCGGGCGTTCCCTTCTCGACGAGGAAGCCGCGGATCGCGCCGTCGTCCGTGCGTGCCCAGACGGTTGCGACGTCGGCGATCGTCCCGTTCGTGATCCACATCTTGGCGCCGTTCAGGATCCAGTCGGAACCGTCGCGCCTCGCGTGCGTGCGCATCGAGCCGGGATCTGAGCCGGCGTCGGGTTCGGTCAGCCCGAAGCAGCCGATCGCCTCGCCGGTGCATCGCGGGCAGCCAGCGCTCTTTCTGCTCCTCGGAACCCCACCGCCAGATCGAGAACATCGCGAGCGAGCCCTGGACGGAGACCGCGCTGCGGACGCCCGAGTCGCCCGCTTCGAGCTCCAAGCAGGCGAGACCGTAGGCGACTGCGCTCGCGCCGGGGAGGCCGTAGCCGTCGAGGTGCATCCCGAAGAGGCCGAGCTTGCCGAGCTCCGCGATCAGCTCGCGCGGGAGGATGCCCTGCTCGAACCAGTCGCCGACCTCGGGCAGCACGCGTTCGCGGACGAACTGGCGGACGGTGTCGCGAATCGCCCGCTCCTCGTCGTCGAGGAGTGCGTCGAGACCGAGGAAGTCCAGCGGGTCGAGGGCGGGCTTCGTGCTGGTGACAGCCATCCCGCAATCCTAGAGAAAGGAGACCTTTGTGTTGAATCAACACAAGCGCTTCGTCCCTCGCGGCGCTTTTCGCGCAGCCAGGCCGTTGGCCTCCGGCGCCAAGAGCACTTGTGTTGAAACAACACAAAGTCCAAGCGACGGCCCGCGACGGAGGCGGGCACACTGCCCGCGTGTTCGCTGCCGTCGCATCGGCGCTCGCCCTCCTCCTTGCCGGCTCGGCGGAGGCGGAGGTTGCCGCGATGACCCCGCGCGAGAAGGCGCAGGCGGTCGTGGTCGCAGGGATGCCCGCGCCGGCCGGTTTCGGCGGTGTGCTCGTGCGCCGGTGGAACACGGCGCTCCCGCGCCCGCGCGGCTCGCTCGTCTTCGCCGACCAGGAGGGGGGACTCGTGAAGACGTTCGCGGGGATCGCCCCGTCGGGCGCCGCGTCGAGCTATCGCAGCGCCGCCGAGGCGTTCGCTGCGGGCCGCGAGACGGCGGCGGCGCTCCGGCTGGCCGGGGTGCATGCCGACTTCGCCCCCGTGCTCGACCTTCCGGACGGCCCGCTCGGCTCGCGCCACTTCGCTCGGCCCGAGTACGGGGTTGCGTTTACGCGGGGTCTCGGCAAGGCGGCGTGCGCCAAGCACTTTCCGGGGCTCGGCTCGACCCCGAAGTCGACGGACGAGGCCAGGGTCTACGGCGTCCTCCGAGCGCAGGATCTCGCTCCCTTCCGCGCAGCGATTCGAGCGGGCGTACCGTGCGTGATGATCTCGCACGCGATCTACCCGCGGCTCGGGCTGCGGCGTGCCTCGCTTGAGCCGGCGACCTACCGGCTCCTGCGCAGTCTCGGTTTCCGCGGGGTCGCGATCACCGACTCGCTCGGCGTCCTCGGCAGCCCCTACGCTCCCTACTGGGCGCGTCTCGCGATCCAGGCCGGCGCCGATCTCGTCCTGACGACGAGCGCGCGCGACGCGGCGAGGATGGTCGACGCGCTCGTCCCCCTCGCGCAGGCGGGAGCACTCGATGCGAAGGTCGTCAGGGTCGTGAAGTACCGGCGCTCGCTCGGAGCTCCCTGACAGGGGCTCGCGGCACTACGTTCCCCAGTCGTCCGGCGGCGCGAGCCGGCCTTGTTCGACCTGCCAGTACTCGCGCAGCTCCTGGCGGCGGCCCTCCGCATCGAACCTCCGCAGGAGGCATCCCGGCAAGGTGATCTCCGCGCCTTCGTCCTCCATCGTCGTCCACCACTCGGCAGCAACTCGGTCGGCGTCGACGAACGGCCGGCCGACCTGCACGGCAAGTGCCTTCTGAGCCGCGGTCGCACGCTCCCAGTAGGCGCGGATCGCCTCGCGACCCACATGGGCCTCGGCGAAGATGCTCGAGCGGTAGGAAGCGTTGTCGGCGAACAGCTCGACAACGGCGTCTGCATCGGCGGTTTCCCAGGCTCGTCGGTAGCGCTCGAGCCACTCCTCCACGGCGATCGCCATCTCGCGCGAGCGTAACGGACCGGTGTCGACGTTTCGACGGAGAGCCCGTACACTGTTGACTGACTGTTCAATCAGACCGGCGAGGGAGAGAGTGATGGCCACCATCGAGTCGGTCGGTACGGGCGTCTCGTTCGCCCTCACCGACGAGCAGCGCTCGCTGCGCGCGCTGGCGCGCGAGTTCGCCGCCAAGGAGATCCGGCCGAAAGCGGCCGAGTACGACGAGCACCAGACCCATCCGGCCGACCTGGTCGCGAAGGCGCACGAGCTCGGCCTGATGAACGTGCACGTACCGGAGTCGCTCGGCGGACTCGGGCTCTCGACCTTCGAGGGAATCCTCGTCGGCGAGGAGCTGAACTGGGGCTGCTCGGGAATCGGGACCTCGATCGGCGCGAACGGCCTCGGCGCCGGTCCCGTGATCATCGCGGGCACCGAGGAGCAGCAGGCGACCTGGCTGCCACCGCTCCTCGAGGAGCCAATCCTGTGCTCATTTGGGCTCTCGGAGCCGGAGGCGGGCTCGGACGTCGTCAAGCTGAAGACGACGGCGCAGCGCCGCGGCGACGAGTACGTCCTGAACGGCTCGAAGACGTTCATCACGAATGCCGGCCATGCGGCCTGGACGGTGATCTTCGCGAAGACCGATCCCGGCAAGGGACACAAGGGCATCTCCGCCTTCGTCGTCCCGATGGACACGCCCGGCGTCGAACTCGAGAAGCACCTGGACAAGATGGGCCAGCGCTCGACTGACACCTCCGCATTCGCCCTGACCGATGTCGTGATCCCTGCCGCGAACCGGCTCGGCGAGGAGGGTGAGGGCTTCAAGATCGCGATGCAGACGCTCGACTTCACGCGCCCGGGTACCGCAGCGGGGGCCGTGGGCGTCGCGCAGGCGGCGTTCGAGTACGCGGTCGAGTACGCGAAGCAGCGCGTCACCTTCGACGTCCCGATCGCGATGCACCAGGGCGTCAGCTTCATGATCGCCGACATGGCGACCGAGATCGAGGCGGCGAGGCTGCTGTGCTGGCAGGCAGCTTGGCTGCACGACCGCGGCGAGCGGGCGACACTCCAGTCCTCGTTCGCAAAGCGCTTCTCGGCCGACACGGCGATGAAGGTGACGACCGACGCCGTCCAGGTCTTCGGCGGCTACGGCTACATGAAGGAGTATCCCGTCGAGAAGCTGATGCGCGACGCGAAGCTCTTCCAGATCTACGAGGGCACCTCGCAGATCCAGCGCCTCGTGATCGCGAAAGAGATCTTCCTGCCGAGGGGTGGCTGATGGCGATCGAGATCGATCTCTCCGGGCGTGTCGCCCTCGTCACGGGCGGCTCCCGCGGGCTGGGCCGCGCGGACGCGCTCGCGCTCGCTCGCGCGGGTGCCGACGTCGTGATCGCGGATATCCAGGTCGAGTCGGACGAGTCGACCGAGACCGCCGAGCGCTACGGCGTGCTGGCCCAAGTCGCGAAGGCGCAAGGGATCGTCTACACCGAGGCGACGGCGAGGGAGATCCAGGGGATGGGCCGCCGATCGGCCGCGATCAAGTGCGACGTGACAGATCGCGAGCAGGTGCGGGAGACGGTCGACCGGGTCGTGGCCGAGTTCGGGTCGGTCGACATCCTGATCAACAACGCCGGCACGCTCGACCACGCGGCCCAGTTCCCCGATCAGAGCCCCGAGCTCTGGGACCGCGACCTGCGCGTCAACCTCTCCGGCGGCTTCAACTGCGCCCAGGCGGTGTGGCCGCACATGAAGGAGCGCGAGTGGGGTCGGATCGTGAACATGGCCTCGGTGGCGGGCACGCTCGGCGGCTTCGGCCAGGCGAGCTATTCGACCACGAAGGCGGGCATCCTCGGTCTGACGCGGACGCTTGCGATGGAGGGCGGCAGGCACGGGATCACCGCCAATGCGATCGTTCCAGGCGTGATCGGAACCGAGGCGTTCAACTTCGCCAACCCCGCGATGAACGAGCGGATCGTCAATCGGACGGTGCTGAAGCGGCCGGGCGAGCCGGAGGACATCGCCAACGCGATCTGCTTCCTCTGCTCCGACCTGGCGAGCTACATCACCGGGATCGAGCTGAACGTCAGCGGCGGCGTCGAGCTGTTCGTCTTCTAGGAGTGCCTTTCAGAATGAAGCCTTGAGCCGTCGGGCCGCACTGTGCGGCACGATCGCGGCGTCCTCAGTCGCCTCGATAGCTGCACTATCGAGGCTCCCTGCGTCCTTGCGCTCGCACCACCCAGCACACCCCGCCGGCGAAGCGTCATTCTGAAACGAG